>CAWCLI010000001.1:0-38791 GCA_963796345.1 Nitrospirota bacterium
AGTTCGTTCTGGCTGGCGACATGCGCCGTCATCGTCACGTCGCCGCTGATCTGGCAGTAGACGTAATGGAAGCGGTCGTGCGGGGTCCAGATGTCGGAGCCGGCGCCGCTGATGGTCCAGGTCCCGCCCGACTCAGCGGCAGTGCCGCCGTCATCGGCCGGACCGATGTTCACCTCGCCCCAGCCGGCGGGAATCGCCGCGTGGGCGCTGGCGGTGGTCAGGAGGGCCAAGGCGAGGATGGTGATGAGGCGCATGGCGTATCCTTTCGCGGGCCTGTGGGCTCACCCCTCTATCCGGCGGAGGGCGCGAATCTTACCGACAATCCGGGATGGCCGGCAACGGGTGGCTGCGGGCGGAAGTCGAGTAATGACAATGATTAAGGTGAGCCCGGTCAGAACCGGTAACCGCACATGAAGAATGCCATCGGCCCGAGGCCTTTTCGGTCGCCGCCTTGGTGATCTCTTAGAGGTGGTTTCATAACCCGTTTCGTCGCGAGCCGGGATGATCGTGCGGCGAGGCAAGGCGGACGGCCCGATTTGCGCGGAGCCATACCAATTGGCGGTATGGTGAGCACAAATCGGGTTGTCCAACGCCGCCGCAGCCCACGAGCGCCCGGCGCAGCAGAAAGGGGTTATGAAACCACCTCTTAGCGCCGTGGGCGTGGAAACCAGGCAGAGGAAACCGAAGCCGAACAGGAGGAAGATGGAAAAGCCGCTGCCCAGGCCGCAGCGATGTTTCTTGCCGCCATTGTCGCTAGCGGTGGCCGGCGCCACCGACACGGCGACCGTGATCGGGCCGCTCACCGACGAGGTGCCGTTGGCCGGATTGTAGATCGCCACCTGGACCTGGTAGGTGCCCGAACTGGAGAACGTCGCCTGGGGATTCTTCGCCGCGTTGGTGCCGTTGGGGCTGAACGTCACCGTGCCGCCGGCCGGCCCCGACACCACGCTCCAGGTATAGATCAGGCCGGATTCGATCCCGGCGGGTCCGCCCAGGACGCTGAACTGCGCCGGGATTCCCGCCGCCACCGGCGCGGCGGGGCCGCTGGCCGGCGCCACCACCGTGGGCGCCGCCGCGGAATTGACGGTCAGGGTCAGGGTGGCGGTGCCGGTGCCGCCGGCGTTGGTGGCGCTGAGCGTGACGCTGGTGGTGCCGGCGGCGGTGGGCGTGCCGGTGATGGCGCCGGTGCCGGTGTTGATCGCCAGGCCGGCCGGCAGCGGCGTGGCGTTGTAGCTGGTGGGACTGTTGGTGGCGACGATCTGGTAGGTGAAGGCCTGATTGACGGTGCCGCTGGCGGTGGTCGCGCTGGTGATCACCGGCGCGGCCGGCAGCGCGGTGATGGTCACGGTCAGGGTGGCCGTGCCGGTGCCGCCGGCGTTGGTGGCGCTGAGCGTGACGCTGGTGGTGCCGGCGCCGGTGGGCGTGCCGGTGATGGCGCCGGTGCCGGTGTTGACCGACAGCCCGGCCGGCAGGCCGGTGGCGTTGTAGCTGGTGGGGCTGTTGCTGGCGGTGATCTGGTAGCTGAAGGCCTGGTTGACGGCGCCGCTGGCGGTGGTCGCGCTGGTGATCACCGGCGTGGTCGGCGGCATTGATGGTCAGGGTCAGGGTGGCCGTGCCGGTGCCGCCGGCGTTGGTGGCGCTGATGGTGACGCTGGTGGTGCCGGCGGCGGTGGGCGTGCCGGTGATGGCGCCGGTGGCGGTGTTGACCGCCAGGCCGGCCGGCAGGCCGCGTGGCATTGAAGCTGGTGGGGCTGTTGCTGGCCGTGATGTGGTAGCTGAAGGCCTGGTCCGACCGTGCCGCTGGCGGTGGTGGCGCTGGTGCCGCTGATGCCGACAAAATATTTCATCTCGGCGACCTTGGTGGATATGCGCCTTTTGTCAACGAGGTCGTTGACTTCCTGATCGAGCATAAAATTGAAGGGGTGCAGGGCAATTACGATGACGCGGTGGCTCACGACCGGGAGCACTGCGGCTGTAGATATGAAAACCCTCTCCAGGCAGAAATGGCGGACATCTCATTCGCCTGGACCAAAAAGCATTCTTCCGGGAGAAGCAAAGAATACATGAAAAATCTGCCTTTCGAGTTGTCATTCTTGTGCAGAAGCAGAAAGGTGGTAATTTTCCATGCCACACCCCAAAAGAATAATCTCTACTGGTTCGAAGAGAGGCCCGACAAGTTCTTTATGGAAATGGCTGAGAAGATAGAGGCGGATATAATGATTTACGGTCATACGCATAAGCCTTACAGGAAGGACATCGGCGGCAAGGTTTTTATAAATGCGGGCAGCGTAGGTAAGCCGAAGGACGGAGATCCGAGAACTTGTACGGCAATTATCGATATTACAGATGAAGGTGTTCAAAGTGAGTTTGTGAGAACGCCCTATGATATTGAAAAGATGGCTTTGGCGATAACGTCAGGGGGATTGCCAGCTTACTTTGCCGACAAACTCAGGGAAGCCCGATAAGATACAGAACAAGCTTGCGATAATATTCCCGCTGTTGCCCTGAAAGGCAACAGACAGATAAATCGTACTCCAGGTCCTGACTCCCGATAGTGTATAAAAATATTTTGGCAAATCTGAAGTATTTTTCTCCTTTAAAGTGTGTAAGTGGTAAGTGATTTCTACTGAGATATTCATTGACTCTCTTTTTTTGACTTGACATTAATATCTAAATTAGTTTATATATTAAATAACTGGTAACTATGGTCAGGGTTCTATTCCATAAACTATTATTTATAGATATATGAAAAGATTTTCGGTCGTGTGCAAATGCTGGTGGCATGGAGGCTAACATCGCAAATCTCTGCCAGTCGTATGCGGCTAAACCGGAATCTCCGGAGTGCCGCGACGCAAAAAATCAATTAAACGGAGATAAGGCGATGAAAGAATTCAATGAATATTTTGATACGGCAATGAAATTTCACGGACATAAATGCCCTGCCATGCCGCTGGGTTTGAGGGCCGGGCATGCGGCGATGCGCATTCTGGGCGTCGAACGCTCGAAAGACAAGGAGCTTTTTGTTCGGCGGAAACAGGCAAGGGACATGCTGCAGGGTGCTTTCTGGACGGCATCATGACTGCTACCGGATGCACCTATGGAAAGTCCAATATCCAGAAACTTTATTACAGCAAGATGGCTTTTACGCTCATTGATAGTAAAGACAGGGCGAGCGGTACAGAGTTCCTCTGAAACCTGCCTTTTTTGAAAAGCCTTGAACTCACCATTTGTTCAGGAGAGGAAAAAAGGCGTTCCGCCTCAGAACATTCCCGCCGCAATCACCGACCCTCTTGTGGAACGGATACTGGGACTTCCTGAAAAAGAATTCCTGGATATCGGCGGCATTTTCCCCATGGATCTGAAAAAAGGATCTGCCAACTTCGAAGTGAAGCTCTGCTCAGCATGCGGAGAGGCTGTATTCACCGACAAATTGACTGCTGCTCCTGACGGGAGGATGCTCTGCATTCCCTGTACCGGAAAGTAAAAAGCTAATGGATGCCGATAGTGAATTAAAAATTCAGCGCATGCCTGAAGAAGGCGCACCGGTTCTTTCCCTGCCGGTCCTCCTTCTTCTTTTTTTGAAAATAGGCACCATAGGTTTTGGTGGCGGCATGGCAATGATCGCCTTGATGGAACGCGAAATCGTAGTCAATAAGCGCGCCATGGAGGCGGAGGAGTTTCTTCACGGAGTTGGTCTGGGACAGGTGCTCGGTCCATTTGCCGTAAATACGGCTCTTTTCGTCGGCAGTCGGTTGTATGGCCCATTAGGTGGACTTGCATGCGCTTTTGCCTTTATGGCGCCTTCTGTTCTCATCGTAATTCTGCTAGCCTGGTTTTACTTCAGCTTCCATTCCGTTCCGGCCCTTCAGAACGCCATCGGCGGCGTGGGCCCCGTTGTCATCGCGCTGATACTTGCTGCGGCATGGTCCATGAGCCGAAAGGCCGTGCGCTCCTGGCCATCCGTGCTAATGGCGGTCCTCGCTTTAGGGCCCTCTCTATTAAAGATCAATGCTGTCTACGTCCTCATCGTGGCCGGCCTGATAGGTCTGGTTGCAGGGAAGCGGATATTTGGTAAGGGGCAACTCGGTAAATCACCGGTCCGTGAAAAACCGCAAACGCCAGGCGCAGGACCTCCCGCAGCCTGCCGGACTCGCCATACTTCCTGTTGCGAGCATTACGGCTGGAGGGCAATCCCTGGCGTCTATTGCATTGATGTTTTTCAAGGTCGGCTGTGTTTTCTTCGGCGGCGGGTTTGTTCTTGTGCCCATTCTTCAGCAGAAGCTGACGACCCTGGGATGGCTCACGCCGAGGGAGTTCATAGATGGGGTTGCGATCAGCAATCTGACGCCCGGTCCTATCGCTGTTCTGGCCACTTTTGCGGGATTCCATCTCCACAGTGTCGCGGGAGCTGTGGTGTCCACTCTCGCTCTTTTCACCCCGTCTCTGATACTTATGACGTTTCTCTCACATGGGTATTCCCGATTCAGAGACGGGCGGCATTTCCAGGATTTTCTGGCTGGGGTCACACCGGCGGTAGTGGGCATGGTGGTGAGCGCGGCCGTGCTCCTGGCGCCGGGGATACTTCTCGGCCCCGCCTGCTGGGGGCTCATGGCAATCAGTCTCTTGCTGCTCGGGCGTTTCAGTGGCATCCCGCCTGGGTCCTTGCAATCGGAGCCGCCCTAGGCGTCGCCGGTGTTGTCAGATGAATGAGGTAAGAATTCTAAAAGAGGCGCATTCCATATGAGAATGCGCCTCTTAACGAAAGGATAGTAATGGAGAATACTTCAACAAAACGTCTTGCCTGGAGTCTGGTCGTGACGCTGATCATACTTGTTGTAGAAGTCGTGGGCGGCATAATAAGCAATAGCCTCGCCCTCCTGAGCGATGCGGGACACGTCCTAACCGATGTCTTTGCCCTTGGGCTGAGTTTAATAGCAGTCCTTATCGCTAACAGGCCCTCCGACTACAGGGCCACTTATGGATACCAGCGAATCGGGCTCCTTGCAGCATTAATAAATGGTGTAAGTCTTGTGATTGTATCCGTTTTCATCTTTATTGAAGCCTATAAACGAATGAATACACCGCCTGAGATCAGCTCATCAGTTATGGTCATCATCGCTATTGCCGGGCTTATCGGCAATCTCGTCATGGCATGGATTATAGGGCATAAGCATCATGACCTGAACATGAAAAGCGTCTGGTTGCATATTCTTGGTGATACAGTATCCTCCGGGGGCGTCATAATAGCCGGACTGATCATCAAATTTACCGGCTGGGTGCTCGCCGATACTATAGCGAGCGGCATTGTCGGACTCGTGATAATTATTGGCGGGACCCGTGTCATAAAAGAAGCCCTCTGGATACTCCTCGACCTTAGCCCTATGGGCTTTCATGTGGAGTCTATATCAAACATGATCATCGATATTCCAGGAGTCCGAAATGTCCATGACGTCCATTTATGGTCTATCGGGCATGGCATACCTGCTTTTTCCGGGCATGTTCAGATCCATGACCAGAAGATAAGCGATGCGGATTGCCTCAGGAAGGAAATTGAACATCTGCTTGCAGACAGGGGGATAAAACATGCAGTGATTCAAATGGAGTGTGCAGGATGCTGCAATAATGAAATTTATTGCAATGTCAAATTCGAAGAGCACTTATTGCATCACCAATGATTAGAACGGGACATCAGGGAACGGCACTTTTAAAGTTGACAATATATAAAAATATATTTATATTATATTCCCTGCGGAGGATGACATGCTGAAGGATTTCGCTGACTATATAACCTATGTCCTGCTGAAGCTGGCTCCGGCAAGCCATGCCGGGGACGCTCTAAATTTCTTTATTTACGATACTATCAAGATATTCCTGCTGCTCAGCACGATCGTTTTTGTAGTGGCCGTTATCAGGGCATATTTTCCGCCGGAGAAGACCAGGAAAATACTTACCCATAAAAAAGAAATTATAGGAAATATTCTTGCCGCCCTGCTCGGCATCGTCACTCCTTTTTGCTCCTGCTCTGCGGTCCCTCTCTTCATCGGGTTCGTGGAGGCAGGGGTTCCGTTGGGCGTAACATTTTCTTTTCTTATCTCTTCGCCCATGGTCAATGAGGTTGCCCTGATCATGCTGTGGGGGCTATTCGGCTGGAGAATTGCGCTGATTTATACCGGCACCGGGGTTGTCCTGGCGATTCTCTCCGGCATCGTAATCGGTAAGCTCAGTATGGAAAAATACGTCCAGGACTACGTGTGGAAAATAAGAGCGGGGGATATGGAAATCGTTGAAACGACCTTCCGTGAAAAAATAGGCTATGCCCGCGGCTATACGACAGACCTCCTGAAAAAACTTTGGCCCTATGTTGTTATCGGCGTTGGGATGGGAGCGCTTGTCCATGGCTATGTCCCGACCGATTTTGTGGTCAAATATGCGGGGAAAGACAACCCCTTAGCAGTCCTGGTGGCTGTTTTGATCGGCATTCCGCTTTACAGCAATGCCGCCGGCATGATTCCGGTTGTTCAGGCGCTTGTGGGAAAAGGTATGCCGATGGGGACAGTGCTGGCGTTTATGATGTCTGTTACGGCAATCTCTTTCCCTGAGGCGGTAATTCTGAAGAATGTGCTGAAGATGCCTCTTATTGTCACATTTTTCAGTATCGTCGCAGTGGGAATCGTCATAGTCGGATATCTGTTTAATGCTATTTTATGAGGACCGTGAGTTCTTCATATTTGAGCATAGAATGTAAAAGGAGGTAATACAAATGGAAATCAAAGTGTTAGGACCCGGTTGCGCGAACTGCCACAAGATGGAAGAGTTGGCAAAAGCTGCTATAAAGGAACTGGGAGTTGAAGCAAAAGTGGAAAAGGTTACGGAAATACAGGAGATCATGAGATACACGATGTCTACGCCGGGGCTCGTAGTGAACGGAAAACTCAAGCATTCGGGAAAGCCGCTGCCAAGCCTCGAAAAGGTCAAAGAGCTGATAAAATCGGAGGCATAAGCAGATGCAGGAAATACTTAATATTTTTAAAGCTCTTTCCGACGAGACGAGGCTCAGGATTTTGAAACTTCTCGAGGCATGCAGAGCTTTGCGTCTGCGATATATTCTCAGCCCTCGACATGGTCCAGCCGAAGGTCTCCTTTCACCTCTCCGTTCTTAAAGAGGCGGGGCTGATAAAAGACAGAAAAGAGGGGAGATGGATCCACTATCGCCTCGACGATTCGGACCTGCTCAGGAGGTTCCTGATTTTGTCAGCGGTTGAAAAGATATCGTATGATGACGTAAAAGAAGATAAGGAACGGCTTGAGGCATTTCTGGAAAACAAAAAAAATCCTGCTATTCGCAGCGGATTGTCAGCGACCTCAACTGGCAAAGTAAGAATTCCGGCGGGCTGCAGATGCTCAAGGTAGAGCCGTCACCCGATTATCCCACTGAAGAGGGACGCTACCTCAGGGGAAACGACTATTCCCCTGTCGCGGTCGCTGTCGTCCTGATCCACGATCAAGAGAATATTCCAAAGGGCATCGAACAGCTGGTTCGGGTCGGCGTCGAAGCCGGCGCCGCGCTGTCAGGGACGATACAGACCGAAAATATCGGGATCGAAAAGATGGTCTGCAATATCATAGGCAATCCGAATATCCGCTACATCGTATTGACCGGCCCCGAGTCGCCCGGTCATTCGACGGGTGAAGCTATAATATATCTGATTAAAGACGGAGTGGACGAGCGCAAGAGGATCAGAAATACCAGCGCCCCTACGCCGTACCTTTTCAACCTTCCCGGCGACTATATCGAACGTTTCAGAAATCAGATTGTCTCGGTCGTTGATCTCCTTAACAAGGGTACTCCTGATCTCGTGAGAAAGGCTGTCTGGTCCTGCTACCAGGAGACACCTGCTGAATTTGAAGGGCAGGCATTGTATGACATAGGCGCGTATCCTGAAGCGCCGATAAGCGCTGCCCTCACCTGGAGAGTCACTAATCCGGTTTTTGAACCGAAGGATGAACAGGAGCGAAGGCAGAAGGAGGACTTTGCAAAGAAGATGGAGGAGATCAGGAAAAAGCTTGCAGAGAAACGAAAATCCTGATTGCTTTTTTTATTATGAACACATACCAAATGGAGGAGTCAGGTGAAAATAATTAGTTTTTTTTTAGTGGCTATTCTTCTGATTGTTTCATACGGTTCGGGCTTCGCCGGTGATATCGATGCCATGCTCGCAAAGGCGAAAACAGAAAAGAAGATAGTCATGCTAGAACTCGGATCATTCGGCTGCATCCCCTGCGAACAAATGAGACCTGTAATGGACAAGCTGAAAACTACTTACAAAGGGAAACTTGAAGTTTTCTTTATCGACGTCAGGAAGGATGCCAAGGCTGCCAGGCGGTTCAGTGTCTTCGGCATCCCCACCCAGGTCTTTCTCGACCGAAACGGTAAAGAGTTCCATCGCCATGTCGGTTACTATGAGTACGAATCGATCGTACCTGTCCTGAAGAAGGCAGGTATTTAGAAATGAGGAACACATCATGAATAATCCCGTTTGCTTCTGTTTCGAATATACCGAGGAAGATATCGTAAAGGATGTTGTCGACAATGACGGAACTTCCCGCATCATGGAACGCATATTGAGCGGGAAGAAGAATGGATTTTGCAACTGCAAGACCAAGCATCCGGAGGGAAGGTGATGTCTCGGAGATGTCTGCCGTGTCGTGGACAAAGCAAAAAAACAGTTGAGATCTCATTTTATTAATAATAAGGATTAAATGCGATCATGAAAGAACTCCTCGAGAATATTCCGAGAATTGTACAGAATCAGCATGGATTGGCTTTTATAGCGGTCTTCATCGGAGGACTCATTTCGGCGGCAAGCCCATGCGTTCTTGCGGCAATACCTCTGATAATCGGGTACGTCGGGGGATACGCCGAAGGCAATCGTAAACGTGCCGCGCTCTTTTCTGCCATCTTCGTGATCGGTCTTTCGTCCACCTTTACCCTGCTCGGGGCGGCAGCATCCTATTTTGGACAGTTGCTCGACATCCTGGGTGATTGGCTGGTGTACGGGTTTGTAGCACTGGCCATTCTTATGGGATTACACCTTATGGGTATCATTTCTGTACAGCTTCCTCTCCAGCGATCTGTGCATGTTAACAGGCGGGGATTGATGGGGGCATTTTTGCTTGGTTTGTTGACGGGAGCAGTCTCTTCGCCGTGCGCAACCCCGGTGCTTGCAGTTATCCTCGGATACGTATCATTAGAGAGGAATGTGCTTTACGGGAGCATGCTGCTTTTTACATATGCTATCGGCCACTGCGCGCTGATCTTCGCCGCAGGCCTTTCAGTCGGCATTGCTGAGAGCCTCATCAACTCGCGCGGCGTGAAGAATTGGGCGCTGTATGCTAAGAAGATAAAAGCGGCGCGGCGCTTGTGTGTGCCGGCATCTATATCGGTTACACGTCATGGTAGCCCGGAGGAAGAATGTTGGGGAAGCCTGACATGAAAAAGTTGACTGGAGTTTATTTCTTTTTGATCATACTCGGCGGCCTTCTTACCTCGACCGAGCTTATTTTGTCGCTGTCGAACAGCTCCCTTTGCAGCAGTGCAGGCTGCCGGATCGTCGCAAGCTATTTGCGGTTTGATGAACGGTATATGTACGTACTCGGCTTTCTTTTCTTCTGCGGACTTTACGTCACAGAACGCAAAGAAGTGCTGAGAAAGTTTAGCGCCCTATTGCTGATGTGTGCTCTTGCAGCGGAGGGGTATCTGGTCGGTTTCCAATTTTTCATCGCCAATACTGTCTGCCCATTTTGTATTGCAGTGGCGGCGATTATTGCGTGCCTGGCAGTGCTTAAACTCATAAGCAGAGTAACAGAGCCTATGCTGGCAGGCTTCTGCCTGTTCGTACTGACCGGCTCTCTTGTAGGATCAATAAATGTAGCATCAACGCCACTCCCGACAGACAGGCACTATGTGCTTATCTATTCAAAGGGCTGCCCTCACTGCGAGGAGATCATCAGGTTCTCTAAAGAAAAGGCAATCCCCTTGACACTCTGCGAGGCAACCGAAGTCAAAGGCGCACTGAGATGGATGGGGATCGATGCGGTTCCTGTTTTGGTATGCAACGATGACGACGGCAAGAAGATATACTCTGGAGAGAACACTATTAAAGCAGTTCTTACCGCGAGGTATGTGCCCTCCGGGAAGAACACCACGGCGCAATCCAGTCCTGCCGGTAAGGCGGCGCGGACGGTGAAGAAAAAACTAACACAAAGCAGCGGCGGGATGGAGATATTCCATAAAGGCTATGAGTCTTTTATTTATTCAGGCAAAGAGGGACATCCCGGAGAGAAGAACGATGGGACCTGCTCGATGAGCACTACATGCGAATAGATGAAACAGTCTCAACTATAAAGAAATCAGGGTCAGAGGATTTTGAAACGAATATTCAAGAAAAATCACGGGAAAGCGCGGCTGTAAGAACTAAAACCCTTAAAATCAAAAAGGAGGTATAGTCATGTTCTACATTATTTACTTGGTGACCGGGCTTCTGGCGGGCATTATCGGCGGACTTCTGGGGACGGGCGGCTGTGCGCTCATGATGCCGGTGATCCGTTTCGGCTTTAACTTCGACCCAGCCTTTGCCGTGGGCACAACGCTGACCGCCGTGGTCTTCACTGCGGCTTCCGGCGCTGTCCAGCATGCACGCATGAAGAACGTGGATAAAAATACCGCCCTTGTCACCGGAGGAAGCGGAATTTTCGGGGTTATCATCGGCTCTCTTGTCTTCGGCTATATCAAGGAGTACGGCAACCTCATCGATCTGATTATCGGCATCGCCTTCATTATCGTATCCGTCAGGATGCTTTACGAAGGCCTTCTGAAAAAAACAGGGGCAGTCCAATCCTCGCCCTATGTCCCGGGAGCGCAAGGGCCAAGATGACCTTGGGGTCATGCATAGGATTTCTAACAGGTATCATTGGTCTGGGCGGCGGATATGCCCTCGTCCCTTCGTACATCTACTTTTTAAAGGCCCCTGTGAAGCTTGCCATAGGCACTTCAATGGCGGCTTTTGTCTGGATGGCGCTTGTAGGAGCAATGTTCAAGTTTTATCAGAATGTAGTAAATGTTCCGGTAGCAATCACTCTCGGCATCGGTGCGCTCGTCGGTGCGATAATTGGCGCGAAACTCGTAGCGAAGTTCAATCCTAATGTTCTAAAGGCGCTGTTCGGAATACTGTTTCTCTATGTGTCTCTGAAGTATATCCTGATATTTTTCGGCATTCACATCTGAGGAGCGGCGGGATGCAAATAGCAAACTGCGGGTATCCTTTGTGTCCTTTCAGCAAAGCCGACACGAAGACACAATAGGCGGTGTAATACGGAAGCCACATGCCAATCTTGAAAGATATATTACTGATAGAAAAATTCAAGAAAGGCGATGAATCGGTTTTCGATCGACTTGTCCTTAAATACCAGGACAAACTTTACAATCTCTGCCGGCATATGCTCGGCAATGCCGATGACGCTGAAGACGCAGCGCAGGACACATTTATCAAGGCATATCGAAACCTGAGTAATTTCAGACCCGAAGTTTCTTTTTATACCTGGCTGTATCGAATAGCCGTAAATACTTGCCTGGATTACAGGAAAAGACCCTTTTTCGAATCACTCTTCCGTAAATCTGACGAGGGCGAAAGGTATTACTTGGAAACGGCCTCCGATGAGCCGTCGCCGGAAAAACTGTATGAGTCAAAGCAATTGGGGCTGGCCTTAAGTAAAAGTTTGGGGAAACTGTCTCTTAAGCTGAGAACGGTAATCATCTTAAAGGAAATTGAAGACCTTTCGTACGAAGAGATGGCGGAGGTGCTGGATATCTCCATCGGGACTGTCAAGTCGAGGCTGTCCAGAGCAAGGGAAGAGTTAAAAAAATTGCTGAAAGAATTCAGGGAACAAAAATGAAACCTCAATCGTTTAATACGTAGGAGGCAAATATGAAGTGCTCGAAAGCTAAAAAGCTCATATCACTCTATGTTGACAATGAACTGCCGGAGGGGGAAAAAAAGGAGTTTGAAACTCACATCCAGGGCTGCGAAAACTGTCGGTCCGAAATGGAGGGCACACAGGAGTTACGCCAATTATTTGTAAATACGTCTCAATTTGACGCGCCTTATGACTTCCGCGCAAGAGTAATGGCCAAAGCACATGCCTCTCAGACCAGCCACTTCCGCTTAATTCCGCTTCCCCTCCGGGCTGCAGAGACTGCCGTCTCTCTTGTTCTCATCACCGCCGGCATAATATCCGGAACCTTCCTCGTAAAAGGTCTTGTGCCGGTACGGACTGGAGATGTGGTTGCATCTCTTCATCTCGATGTTTTCGAATCTGCTCCTCCGGGCACTTTAGGCGGAGCATATCTTGCGATGACAGAGGGAAGAGATGAAAAATAGCACGCTGAAATTCCTGCTTGTAGCCTCTCTCATATTGAACTTGTCTTTCCTCGGAGCTGCCGGATATCAATACTACAAACAGTCAACATATTGGACTTCACCTTGCGGGACCAGAATCCAGAAAGGACATTTCCTGTTTGAAGAGCTTTCCTTGAAGCCAGACCAGATGAAGACTATGAGAGAAACCGCGACCAGGTTCAGGGCGATGATCGATGAAAAGCAGCAATCAGTCGCCTCAAAGAGAAAAGAACTCATTATGCTTATGCGCCGGGACAATCCTGACAGAATTGCCATTGCCGCAGTCGTATCCCAGATGAGCGGAATGCAGGAAGAGATGCAACGGACGATAGCCATGCATATGCTCGATATGAAGGCCGGACTGGATAGAGAGCAGAAAAAAAAGTTTCTTGATTTGATAGAGAATGCCATGACGGAGGATGACAGATAGGGTGTTCGCCAACGTCAGCAAATTGATGACTAATTCAAAACAGATATATGTGGGCTACGAGCTTGAATTTGAAAGTAGCAGTTACAATATTTTTTTCAATGTGCTTATTTTGTTTTTTTGCTTTTTATTCGTTTTGGCATCCAGCGTCAACGCAAGCCCTGCAGAAACAGCACAGAGTTCGGAATATCAGTCGCTCTCCTTAGAAGATTGCCTGTCGCTCGCCCGGCAGTATAATCCGGCTCTGGGCGGGGCCAATGAAAAAATCAGGGAGTTAACGGCGGATTACCAGGCGGCAAAATCAAGTTTTTATCCCCGTCTGGCACTGTTGTCCTATTATCAGAGATTAGAGCCCAACCGGCTTCCTCCAGGGGGTACGACTGCACCGCCGACAATGGATTTCAACAAGGACGAGGCTTTTACAGGTATCACGGGCAAGCAGATACTCTTTAATGGAGGGATAACCAGTTACGGCGCTCAAGCAGCCAAAATCGGCGCAGAAGCCCAGGGGCAGGCGGCTCTTAGCACCGGAGATGCAGTGGCCTTTGATGTCGCTCAGGCCTTCTACCGCCTGATAGAGGCAAAGGAGAATCTTGGGGTAGCCATGGAAGCCTTGGGGCAGCGGCAGGAGTTTCGCAGTCTCACAGAAGCCTTTTTTAAAGCGGGTAAAATCACCAAGCTCGATTTTTTCCGGGCCAAATCCCTGGTATCAGAGGCTGAGCAGGCTAAAGTGGAGGCTGAAAACGCCCTTCTGCTTGCCAGGGAAATCCTGGCAAGAACGATAGGGTTGAAGGAGCAGGCTAAAGTGGATATCCGGGGCCGGTTGCCTCAGGAATTCTCTCCCGTACCCGCTGTCGACCTCCTGTGGGGAGAGGCACTCAAAAGTAATCCCGAGATTCAGCGACTGAATCTGGAAATAGAGCAGGGGCAGGCCCTTGTCCATGCTGCAAAAGGGGGATATTCCCCGGAGGTGAGCCTTCAAGGCAGTGTGGGAACGCGCCATCAGGATACCGGAGGTACAAAAGGTGAATGGCTGGCAGGCGTATTCATAGAGTTTCCTTTTTTCGAAGGAGGATTGACCAAGGCGCAGGTGGCGGCAGCTAATTCCAGATATCTTCAAGCGTTGGAGAGAAAACGGGACCGTCTTAACAGCCTGAAGATAGACCTTACCACCATCTGGCAGGACCGGGCAAACGCCGGTCAAGGAGTAGTTACTAGTCGCGAGACCGTGGCCGCGAATGAAGAGGCCTACGCGAGCGCCCAAGCCCTATACCGAAACGGCAAGGCCATCGGACTCGATGTGCTCCAGGCGCAGGTGGATTTGACCGGTTCCCGGTTCAGCCTAATAAGATATGCAGTGAACTATGAAATCGCCGGGGCGCGGATTAGGCAGATCCTTGGCTCGAAGGATTTTGAGTCGTTTCAGCAAAATGAAAACGGGGGTCAAAAGAAGTGAAATTGCCAAAAGGGAAAAAACTTGCGGGATTGCTGATCATTGTGATAATAGCGGTTTTGACAGGCTATAAATTCTTTTTGTATCGCCCGCCGGCAGCTGTGGTTATAGTTAAAAAGGCTGAGATCCAGGGCATCGTCCACGGGCCGGGTACGGTGCAGTCCAGGGTACCGGTAACAGTGAGCGCCAAGATCACGGGCATTCTGGAGAAGCTCTACGCAGATCAGGGCGACAACGTGAAAAGGGGCCAGCTTTTGGCTGAGCTGGATTCCGCCGAATTAAGGGCGCGGGAGGCCTCTGCCCATGCTGCAAAAAACCGCGCGGAACGCGACCTGGTCCGCGCACGGGCCGACTTGATCAAATCTGAGGCTAATCATCTATTGGCCAAAAGCAATTATCAAAGGGACTTGGAGGTCTTTAAGCCGGGATATATCTCGCCTGCGGCCTTTGATACAACCAAAGCCGCCCTTAAGGTCGCCGAGAGCGAGGTTGCTGCAAGTGAGGCCGCGGTAAAAGTCCAGGAGGCCGCCATCAATCAGGCGGAATCTGACTCCCGTGCGGCAAATGCGCTTTTTGGGTATACGCGTATTTTGGCACCCATGGATGGCGTCATTACGGTGCGCAAATCTGAAATTGGCAGTACTGTCTCTCCTGGAACGCCTGTATTCCAAATGGTTGACTATAGTATCTGGGCAGCGTCCTGGATAGACGAAACAAAGATAGGCCAGCTTATAGTGGGGCAGAAAGCCCGGATAAAATTACGCTCGGGGCAAGTCTATCAAGGCCAAGTCGTCCGGCTTAACAAGGAGGCTGATACCGTGACCCGTGAACTGGAAGTGGACGTAAAATTCGACACCTTGCCGAATCCTCTGGTAATCGGCGAGGAAACTGATGTTGATATAGACACGGGCCACCAGAGTGCTCCGGCAGTCCCGTTGTCTGCCATAATGGAACGGAACGGGTCAAAAGGGGTGCTGGTGGTTGCAAATGGTCACGCACACTTCCGTCCCGTCGTTGTCGGGCTCCAGGACGGTCAGCGGGCCGCGGTCCTGGAGGGCCTGAAAGAAGGCGAGATGGTAATACTTGATCCTGCGGGGACGGAACCGGGAAAGAAAGTACGAGTGGAAATCAAGGCCGATACGCTGAAGAATCAATGAGATTTGCGCAGAATGTCAGCGCCTATATGGATGATTGATGGACTTGGCATTTTACGATCTGAAACTTCATAAAGGCCGGTTTATTGCCACGGTAATCGGCGTGGGACTCCTATTCACGATTGTCCTGGCGATGAACGGCCTCTATCGCGGCAATATCTATGAGGGGCTCGCTCTTATCCGGGCCACCAATCCCGACTTATGGGTTGTCGAAAGATATAGGGGCGGACCTTTCAATGAACAGTCGACTTTGCCCGAATTTTATCATTACAGCGTCGAATCAATTCCCGGAGTGGAAAAGGCAAGTCCTTTTATCTATTACACCGTGGAGAGGCCGATAGGCGGTAAAAGCAGACATTTCAGTATAATCGGCTACGACGTTTTCGGAGGGCTGGGGGGGCCTCAAAAAATTGTTGCCGGAAGAAGCATTGAGCAGGCCCACTATGAAATGGTGGCCCACGTCAAGCTGGGCGTGCATGTCGGGGACCGGATCCCTCTTGGGCTGCATACTTATACGGTGGTGGGACTTACAAAGGATGCGGTAGACTCCGAAGGGGACCCGATAGTCTATCTATCCCTTCATGATGCCCAGGAAGTGCTGTATCAAAGAGATAACGAAGAAATACGCGGCGAGCGTGAAAGATTGCGCCGGACTCTTTCCTGGCAAACCTATCTCTCTCCAAACCAGGCTGAAAATCTGGCAGCCCCTTTGCAGTCCGACACCCATATTATAAACGCCATTCTTGTCCGGTTGAAGCCTGGAGCAAACCACACGGAGGCGGCCCGTATGATTGAAAAATGGCTATATCTAAACGCCTTCAGCACGGAGCAAGAGGTCCAATTGCTGTTGAAAGGCAGGCTGGCCAGCATAACCAAACAGCTTCTGCTTTTCAGGGTGCTCCTTTTGACCATCTCTGTAGTCATAGTCTCCCTGGTAGTCTATACGTTTACCATGGAAAAGATCCGCAGCATAGCGGTCATGAAACTCATAGGGGCTGCCGACCGGGAAATTATCAGGCTGGTAATGGAACAATCTTTGCTTCTGACCATAGGCGCCTTCCTGTTTGGGTTGTTTCTGATTCACAAAACGTACTCCGGGTTTCCAAGGACTATCCTCCTGCTTCCCGGCGATGATCTCCTTACTTTTATTGTAGCTTTCATTGGCGGCATCCTCGCTAGTGTTTTAGGACTCTGGCATGCATTGAAAACCCAGCCTGCCATGGCCTTGGGAGAACAATAATGGAAATCCTCAGGATCGAGGGCCTGGCCAAAATTTTCGGGTCCGGTCACCTAGAAGTGCGCGCCCTTGAGGATATAAATCTGTCGGTTTCGCAGGGCGAACTGGCTGCCCTGCTTGGCCCAAGCGGGTCCGGCAAGACCACCATGCTTCTATGTATCAGTCTGATTCTGGATCCCACAGGGGGCAAGATCGTCTTCGACGGCGAGACTATTTTTGAAGAGAACCGCTGGTCTGCTGTGGATATGCGCCGCATTAGGCGGGAGAAGATAGGCTTTGTCTTTCAGTCACACAATCTTATCCCCTTTCTCACGGCCAGGCAGAATGTACTGCTCCCCTTAAATCTGATAGGCATAAAAGGAGAAAAGGCCGAGAGCAGGGTGATGGAGCTTCTCGAATACATGGAGATCGCCGACCGGGCCGATTACCTGCCCGCTATTCTTTCAGGCGGCGAGCAGCAGCGTGTGTCCATCGCACGCGCTCTGGCCAACAATGCGAAGCTGATCCTGGCTGACGAACCCACGGCCTCACTTGATACAGCCCGGGGCATGAGAGTGATGGAATTGCTGAAGAATATCTCAACGGAAAACCAATCGGCAGTAATCGTGGTGACGCATGACGAGCGGATGATCGAGGGTTTCGACCATGTTTACCATTTGAAGGATGGCCGTCTTGACAATTAACGGCTTTTGTTCTGAACAAAATATTAATTTTGTTCAAATCATAATTTAAGGAGGTTTGAGATTTATGGAAGAGGGCAGGACATTTCAAGAGAAGATTTCACGTAGGGGGCTTATCAAAACAATTGGTGCAGGAGGGCTGGGTCTCTCATCAAAGGCGGAGACTGCCCGTAATGTCCTATTACGTGAAATTGCGGCAATTACAACTTATAACGACTCAGACATTGTGTAAAGGAGATGCCCGGTTGCTCGGGCCAATTTCTTGTAAAGAGAGGATTCCGCTGTCTCTTCCATGTCTTTCACAAACTGAGGGACCCATCTCATAAGGTGTTTATCTAAAAAACGCTTTGCAAAATTTGCATAGTAAGGCTTTTTTGCCGAGTCTGCCTGTATTTTCTGAAACAAGACACCTATGAAGTTTAACTCTGCGCCTATGTGCAAATATGAAAACCCGCCGCAGGCGGAAATGGCTGACATCTCGTTCTCGTGGACAAAAGAACATTCTTCCCAGAAAAGTAAAGAATACATGAAAAATCTGCCTTTTGAAATTTCCCTCTCTGAGCATGGAAGGAAAATATTACTGTTTCATGCGACCCCTCTCAAGAACAATCTGTATTGGTTTGAAGAGAGGCCGGAAAAGTTCTTCAGGGAAATGGCGGAAAAAATAGATGCGGATATTATGATTTACGGGCATACTCACAAACCTTACAGAAAGGACATCGACAACAAAGTCTTTATAAACGCCGGCAGTGTCGGCAAGCCGAAAGACGGAGACACGAGAACGTGCGTTGCTCTTATCGAGATAACGCCGGAAGAAGTCAAAACGGATTTCAGAAGGGCCGCTTATGATCTTGAAAAAGTGGCCTCCGCAATTATAGACGCGGGTCTGCCTCCATATTTTGCCGAGCGTCTGAGGGCGGGAAGCTAAGGCTGAAACAGTTCACTGTTTGTTTCTGAACCCCTGGATGACCCTTGCGATCAATCCTGTCAGGCTTTTCTTTCGCGGGTTAAAGGTTGCTGTTATCAGTTCCATTTCCTTGCCCACCTCGGCCTGGATGGAAGGAGACTTAACAACAGCAAGCACCTGGGAAGGATAGACACTTCTGTGTCCCGTCATCAGAAAACTCACTATACTCGCCACTGCGGCATACGGCGCGATAGCGGGCCCGAATATCTCTACGGACATAATACTCGCTGCCAGCGGCGTATTGGCAGCACCTGCAAGCAGGCTGATAAAGCCGATAGCCGAAAAGGTGGCGATGTCCAGATGCGTGACACCGGCAAAAAATGCCCCTGCGGTGGCCCCTACGAAGAAGATGGGTGTCACAATCCCTCCGCTGCCGCCGAAATTCAGGGTAGCGCTGGTGAAAATCATCTTCATTAAAAATGAATACCAGGGCACTCCGTTCCCTTTAAGCGTTGTTTCAATTGTATCGAGTCCAAGGCCCAGATAGCGCTGTGAAACTACGAGGGTAAGAACTACCATGAACGTGCCCCCAAGTATGCCTTTTAAGGGTTTCCACACGTTGATCTTTTCCGATAGTATTTTGCCGAGCTTCAATGTCTCCACAAGCAACAAAGAGCAGAGTCCGAAAAAAATACCTGAAAGGAAGACCTTCAGGAAAAATGCCTCGCTGAAAACAGGAACGAAATTTAACTGATGATGGAAATAGCTGATTCCCAAAGCCGATGAAACCTGATAGGCGGTTACGCCTGATATAAACGAGGGCAATAGCACCTCATAAAGAATATTGCCTACAAATAGTACCTCGATACCGAAGATAGCCCCGGCAATAGGAGTGCCGAACACTGCAGCAAACCCCGCGCTGATACCGCATATTACCAGCTTCTTCCGGTCATGTTCGCCCAGTCTCAAGACATCGGAAAATACAGACGAAAGACCGGCGCCGATCTGGGCACATGGGCCTTCTTTGCCGGCAGACCCTCCTGCTGCAATCGTTATTACAGTTGCAAGCAGTTTGATGGGAACAACGGCGGCATTTATCTTTCCGCTTCTCTTATGGACCGCCTCTATAACTTTCTCTGTGCCGTGGCCCTCGGCCTCGGGGGCCAGGTATTTGATCATCAGCGAACTCAGGAAAAACGCAACGGGAAGCAACAGGAAAAAATAGTTGTATTGCCGCATTGCCTTAGTGCTCCAGCTTAGCGCCAACAAGAATAGTGCAGTGGACAAGCCGACCAGTATCCCCACTGCCGTAGCGAGAACAAACCATTTCATTATACTGATAAAAAGTATAGATTCTTCTGTGAGCCTGGCCTTCACGTTATGAAATCACCTGCTTAATTAATCTTCAAGAAAGATTACTATAACAAACTGCAGGTAGAATTTCCAAAAGATCACTTCATCACGAAGGAAACACGGATTAATTAACTGCGGGTAAGAAACGTGACAAAAAAGCCTGCAAGCTGACAAGCTTGCAGGCTTCCCGGCTGATTGTCAGAAGCAGCACGGCAATACATGTGCGATGTAAATTTCAGCTTCCTTAACGCCTGGTATTATTTCGGCATGCTGCTTCAGGGTATCAACAAGCTCTTCTTTGCGGTACTCGGTGGTATCCGCCTTGATGCGAACAACGCCGTTTCTGGCAAAAACTTCGGCATCCGGGGCATGGTCTATTATTGCAACCTTCACCGTAGCAGCAAGGAGCAGGTTTGAAAACGCATCCATTGACTCTTTTGTAGTCCTGAAATCTTCAAGACCCGCAGTGTGGCATATGATGTCAGCAGCGTCATCCGCGGTTATCTTTCTTATCTTCAGCAAAAGGTCGTAGAGAAGAGGGTCATGGGTATCTATCCCATAAAGATATTGGCTCCATTTCCTTCTTTCCTCGTCATCGTTTTCCAGAATCCGGTATGCCTCTGCTTCAGATATTTTTTCGCGCCGCATCTCCAGCTTCACGCGTTCTTCCAACTCAGAGATAATCCGGACTTTCACCACGTGAGAAACACCTTTGAGCAGGAAATGTCCGGCCAGCCCATGATAGACGACGTTGTCCTTCTGAAGATGCTTCAGAAAAGAGTACTGGTAGAACGCTACGAATTTTTCTTTTCCGTAAGAAAACTTGTTCAGAACAGAAGGCGCGTCATGAAGCGCCCTTACAAGCTTGACTTCCGGTATATCGAATTCCTCTGCGGTCTCGAGCACTGCTTCCCTGGCAAGACACTCATAGCCCAGTTTCGCTGCAACTTTTTCGGCTATTTCCTTTCCCCTCATATACGAACCTCTTGAAATAGTGATTATAGCCATATCTTACCTCCTCTTCTATGGACAGACTTTAATTAAAGGCGTTCTCTTCACCGGACAGTTCCTGTAAACAGGAGTGCACACGGGAAAACATCGCTGTCCCGGACATCACAATCAAATAATCTCCGGGATAAATAATAGTGTCCCGGGCCGGGATCATTTCTGAGTCCCCCCGTCTGATACCGACCAAAAGACTGTTTTCCGGCCAATCAATATCACATATTTTTTTGTCACAAACAGGTGCCCCCAGGCTGACCACTTTTTCTAAAATATGCTTCTCCTCATCATGTTCCTGAGGGCTTGGCTCCCGGGCCGGTTTTCGTTTAGCCAACATTCGGTTTAACAAAACATCATAAATAGGCTTGCCTTTTAACAAATCACCGGCAATATAGGCGGACATGCAAACGGTAAGTAAAGGCAAAAGCTGCTGCATGGAGCCGGTCATTTCCATGATTAATATGCTGCCTGTAATGGGGGCCCTGACAATGGCGCTAAAATATGCGGCCATGGCCAGAATGATGAAGTTGTTAATATAAACCGGGTCAACGTGCAGATATTGGGCCACAATGCTGCCGTACACGCTGCCGCTTAACGCTCCGATGGTTAAAAGGGGCATAAAAATGCCCCCCGGGACACCCGTGCCGTAGCTCAACATGGTAAATAGGAATTTGACCGCCAGAATGACCAGCAGTATGGAAAGCGCGTAATGCATTTGTGGCAACGAATTAATTAACCGGCCGCCGCCACCCAGCACCTGGGGCAGTACGAAACCCAGGATTCCGGCCACCACTAAAGGAATGGCCGGCTTCAATTTTTGCGGCAGCAAAGATAGTTCCTCGTAAAAAATCTGGGATTTGACCAGGCTCCAGTTGAACAATACCCCGAAAGCCCCGACTAAAAGGCCCAGGCCCACCGCGTAAGGGTAATAATTAAAGGGCATCAGGGGAATATGGTGAAAGTCAAACACCGGGCTTTGCCCGAAGACATAGCGGCTGACAAAATCCGCTGTAACCGAGGCGGCCACAGCGCAGGCCAGCACCACAGGGGAAAAGTTTTTATGCAGTTCCTCCAGGGCAAACACCACCCCGGCCAGAGGGGCGTTAAAGGCTGCGGCCAGTCCGGCGCTGGCCCCGCATGTGAGTAAATACTTTCCCTCCATGCTGGTGCGCCCCAAAAGGCGGCTGACCCCCTGGCCAGCTACAGCCCCCAGCTGCACTGAGGGGCCTTCCCGGCCCAAAGAAAGGCCTGCCCCGATTCCCAATATACCGCCGACAAACTTTGCCCCCATTACTTTAACCCAGTCCATATGCAAAAAACCCGCCAGAATGCCCTTTACCTGGGGGATGCCGCTGCCTGTGGACATGGGCACCTGCTTAATCAGCCAGGACAAAATCAAGGCAATACCAATGAGGCAAACAAACCACAGGGCGGTCCAGGTAAAGGTGTCCGACTCCAGAAAGGCAAAGAGCTTAAGCCTTTCCGAGCCGGCCCAGACCAGTATAAATCTAAAACAAACCACCATCGCACCAGCAAAAGCCCCGGTTAAAATGCCTTCAAAAAAAAGCTTCAATCGAAAATCATGCCAATGCTGCAACAAGTTTTTTATATAACTGTCATGTTTTGTCACATTCTTTATCTATACAATATTTATGACTTGCTGGACTGCCAGCGCCAGAATCACCATGGCAAAGCCCTTGCGTAAAACGGTTGTTTTCATCCGGTGGCTGGTATAGGTCCCCAGCAAACTACCCGGCAATATGCCAAGCAATAAAGGTACGCCTAAAATCCAGGGAACAGCGTAAGCATGGTCCAGCCGGCCCATTAAGCCAAAAAAGCCTGCCAGCATCACTAGGGCCAGACCGGTAGCGATTGCCGACCTGGTAGGGATCCTAAGAAAAATGATCATAAAGGGCACAAGTATTGTGCCTCCCCCTATGCCCACCATGCCCGCCAGGAAACCTCCTGTAAAACAACCAATAACTGCTTTCCTTATCGAATATTCAGGTATCAATTCAAACTCAGCCTTAATGGGCCAAATCATTAAAGTACCAATAAGGAACAGCAGTGCGATAAATGTCGTTAAAATCACATTATGCGACAGATAGAATTGCACAATCCCTCCTGACAGCGCCCCGAGAGATGCGCAACAGCCGGTTATGAGCACCAGGCGCTTTTCTACCTTCATGTGCCGGCCATGGGCCCAAAAACCGATAACTCCCGCCACAAAGACAAAAAGTGTGGTAAGTGCGGTTATTTGATGCATCCCCAAATTCAGATGTACAGCAGCTTGAAAATACATAATAATAGGAATAATGATTATGGCGCCCCTATGCCCAAAAGACTGGATAAAAAAGAGCCGATTAAGCTGCAACACAGTAAAAACAGCCAACTTTCCGCCACAACACCACCTCCGCAGTAATTTTTAGTTATTCAGCAGACACCCGGCATAGCCAATTCGCAATGCTCATGCCCATAGCCGACTCGGTTGCACCCAAGAAAACGGTTGTAAGTGTAACTAAAATGAATTTACCAGAAGGGAGATGACACTACGATGACTGCTGAATTACAGTTTTGTAATTATTCTGTAATTTTAAAGAGTGCCGTTGGGAGGGAAGCCAAGCGTCACACTTGTCCCTGTGCCGACCTGGCTCTCGACTGAAATCGTTCCGCCATGCATATTCATAATTGTTTTGACGATAGCAAGCCCTAAGCCCGAACCTCCGGAATCTTGGGAGCGTCCGCAATCTATCCTGTAGAAGCGATCAAAGATTCTGGGAAGATGTTCCGGACTGATGCCGGACCCTGTATCATTTATGATGATTTTAATACCTTGCTCAGATTGCCGGGCAGAGATAGATATCTTTCCACCACTGGGAGTATGACGAAGGGCATTGGAGATCAGATTGCTCAGCGCGCGCCGGAATAGGATAATATCCGCATTCAGCACCGCATTCCCGGTGACAAGCGTCTCTACCCCCTGGTCCCGGGCTACTGCGTCATGAAAATCCAGGACCGCTTTAATTTCTTCTGCCGCATCAAACTGAACACGTTCGATCTGCGTCTCCGGGTTTTCGGCGCGGGCAAGAAAGAGAAGGCCATTGATCAGTCGGGAAAGCCTTTCATATTCCTCAAGGCTCGATTCAAGAATGTCCTGGTATTCTTCCGGTGTTCTGAGCTTGGCTAGCGCCACCGAAGCTTCACCCATGAGGTTGTTAATGGGCGTGCGCAACTCGTGGGCAAGGTCTGCCGAGCATTTGGAAAGCCTGTCAAAGGAGTCTTCGAGGCTATTGAGCATCTCATCCAAACTGGCAGAAAGGGCGACCATCTCTTTGGGCCATTGTTTTGAGCTGATCCTTTTGTTCAGATGCTCTGCCGTAATCTGCCGGACTCTCCATGTCATTTCTCTCAGGGGGTGCATTGCCGTGTAGACAACGACTGCTCCGGCGGCGCCGGAGTTCAGCAATCCGACGATCAATACTATCAATATCTTTCGACGATAGTCGTCGAGAACGGCCTCTTCGCGTGTGGCATTCAGCGCCACCTGGAGAACATACCGTTTCCCGCCGGAATCGCCGAGTTCCGCCTGTGCCGACATAAGAAAGTATGACCCCCCGTCAGGTGATTTCCATGTGAGCGCCTCTTTGGGCGCTTCAGTCGTTTTAACAGGAACTGGAAAGGATGCCCTGGCGATGAAACCTCTCATGCCGGGGGTCTCGAGCAGGGTGTTCCCGTCTTCATCGAGGATCCTTGCATAATATTTGAATCTGGTTCCCCAGCGGACTTCCTCTTTCAGCGGCTCGATTTCATTAGGGTGATGCAGCAAAACGTAACGCAAAATGTGGATCTTGTCAGCAAGGAATTCATCATTTTTTCTAGTCAGATTGGTTACAAGCACCCAATAGAGAAAAGCGGTGGAGAGAGCGAGGATTCCCAGGGCCGATATAATGTAAACAATTGTGAGCCGGAGTGTTATCGACAGAGGAGGCGCGCTCCGTTTGCCTTTTATGTTCTCATCCATCTTCCCGGTCCTCAAGAACATACCCGGACCCCCGGACTGTATGAATAAGTTTTTTTGTAAAAGGATCATCCACTTTTTGTCGAAGCCTGCGAATTGCGACATCCACAATATTAGTGTCGCTGTCGAAGTTCATGTCCCAGACCTGTTCACTGATTAAAGTCCTCGAAAGGACTTCGCCGGTCCTGCGGACCAGAAGCGACAGCAAGTGAAACTCTTTCGATGTCAAATCTATCCGTTTTCCACTGCGCGTTGCCTTATGCTTCAGTAGATCGATTTCCAGGTCGGCGATACGCAGTATTTCAGGTCTCCGGTTCGAACCCCGGCGAAGAATAGAATGAATACGGGCAAGCAACTCTGAAAAAGCAAAGGGTTTCACCAGGTAATCATCAGCCCCCAGTTCCAGCCCCCTGACGCGGTCGTGCACCGTATCGCGCGCAGTCAGAAAGAGGACAGGGGTCTGCCTGCCGCTCCTGCGCAACTCTTCGATCACCGACCACCCGTCCCTCTTGGGAAGCATCACATCAAGTATGATAAGATCATAATGGATCATATTCGCAAGGTGGAGACCGGTTTCTCCATCGTCGGCCATATCCACTGAAAAGCCGTTTTCAGATAAACCTTTCCGAAGATACTCGGCAGTTTTCCTCTCATCCTCTACAATCAAAATGATCATATAATTAACCTGCCATAGGAGCCTGTTGCACTAATCATTATTTCTATTATGCCTCAAACCCGTTTATGCTGTCGCGCAAATATTTCTGAAAAAAAGTTATTTGTGCAACGGGCCCATAATTTATATTTTTTATCGGTGTCTCAGCGCCTGGCTTAAAGCCCCTACTGTTGGCTGTGTGTTAATTGCAGGCAAAAAAAGTGACATAAGCCCCGACTCTTGAAATACCGGCCTTTCGGATGTCCCGGGCCAGCATGTTTGCATTGTGCTCTTCAGACTTTCTCCATGCGTTAAACTCGTCTCCCGGAGCCGGATAGTTCCAGCCCACATTCTCAACACAGGAGTCACTTCCGGATTGAACAAACCGCTCATGGAAATTGTCATGGCTCAAAACATTTCTACGGTACATGTAGGTACTGTGGCCCTCTGCGATGGCAGTCAATTTCCTATCGTAATAAAGCGCATTGAGCCTGTTGCTTGTCCTGTATTGGTTTATAAGGTCAAGAAGCTCTTCTGAATAGTTCGGGTATTCTCCGGCAGGCCTTTCCCTGGCGACAACCGGAATAAAAACGCATGAAGCAATAAAGATCGATATTATGAGAAATGCCCGGACCTTCATAATTCATAGAATATATGAAATCTCCGGTAAGTCAACCCTACATCTTGCATCGCCTTTGAATCTAACGTATTATTAAAAATAACCCTATCCATGAAGAAGAACCTTACTTATAAGATACTGGAAGCCCACCTTGTGGGGGGGCGGTTGACTCCGGGCAGCGAGATCGCAATCAGGATCGACCACACGCTGCTTCAGGACGCTACGGGGACTGTTGCCATGCTGGAGTTTGAGGCGCTGGGACTCGACCGTGTAAAGGCGGAATTGTCAGCGCAATACGTGGACCATAACCTTCTGCAGACGGACAACAAGAATGCCGATGATCATAAATTTCTGCAAACAGCAGCTGCGAGGTACGGCATCCATTTCAGCAAGCCCGGCAACGGCGTCTCTCACCAGGTCCACATGGAGCGTTTCGGCGTTCCGGGCAAAACCATGTTGGGCGCGGACAGTCATACTCCGGGGGCCGCAGGCGTCTCCACTCTGGGCATTGGCGCCGGTGGGCTTGATGTGGCTTTGGCGATGGCGGGCTATGCCTATTATCTGCCTTGCCCTAAAGTGCTTGGGGTCCGGCTCGTCGGGAAGCTCCCTGACTGGGTGAGCGCCAAAGACGTGATACTCGAAATGCTCCGTCGTTATGGAGTAAAGGGGTGCGTAGGCAGGGTAATCGAATATTATGGCCCGGGAGCAGGCTCCCTTTCAGCAACTGACCGCGAAACCATCGGAAATATGGGTACGGAGACAGGCGCAACAACGTCTATCTTTCCGTCGGACGAGAGAACGCGCGAATATCTGGCTGCCCAGAAAAGGGAAGATGCGTGGGTCGAACTCGCTGCTGATGAAGGTGCTGAGTACGATGAATATGCGGAGATCGATCTCTCAAAGCTCGAACCGCTGATTGCGAGGCCGTCATCGCCGGGGAACGTTGTCCCTGTGCGCGAAGTGGCTGGGACAAAAGTGGGCCAGGTGATAGTGGGAAGCAGCGTGAACTCTTCATTCCGTGACCTTATGGTTACAGCAAAGATATTGGAAGGCCGGCGCATTCACCCGGAGACAAATTTCCATGTGAATCCGGGAAGCCGGCAGGTAATGGAAAACGTGGCCCAGGCAGGAGGGTTAATGGCATACCTTATGTCGGGCGTCCGGTTGCATGAGCCTGGCTGCCAGGGCTGCATCGGCATGGGCCAGGCGCCAGGGACAGGAGAGGTAAGCTTAAGGACTTTCCCCAGGAATTTTCCGGGCAGGTCCGGGACCAAAGACGACCAGGTATATCTCTGCTCGCCTGAAACAGCGGCTGCCGCGGGTTTGAAAGGTGTTATTACGGATCCGCGAGACCTGGCAAAAGATATGGGTTATCCCAGGATTGAAGACCCGAAAACCTATATGATTGATGAGAAGTCAATCGTATTCCCGTCTGAAGAATTGATGAAAACTGTTGTCCTGAGGGGGCCGAATATCAAGCCGTTGCCTCAGCTCGAGCCCCTTCCGGAAACAATAGAGGCGGAGGTAGTACTCAAGGTGGGGGACAACATATCGACTGACGCGATTATGCCGGCAGGAAACAAGGTGCTCCCGCTCCGCTCGAACATACAGGCTATAAGCGAGCATGTGTTTGAGCAGATAGATCCCGGTTTTGCCGCGGCTTGCATATCGAAAGGGACTGTGATTGTGGTCGGCGGCGAGAATTATGGACAGGGGTCCAGCAGGGAGCATGCGGCACTTGCTCCGCGTTATCTGGGGGTCCGCGCAAAGATCGTGAAGAGTTTTGCCCGCATCCACAAATCCAATCTCTGCAATTTCGGCATCCTCCCGCTGACGTTTAAAGACCCTGATGCTTACGATTTCCTGAAGAAGGATATGAAAGTGGTGTTCCGCGATGTGTCCGAACGGATCAGGAGGGGGGACCGGGAGATCCCGGTTGAGGTTGACGGTCAGACTGTGATCACTGTTCTCGACGTGTCGGAACGCCAGAGGAAACATTTGCTGGCTGGCGGGACGCTGAATTTTGTGAAAAAAGAATTAGAGGTGAAAAGACATGACTGATGATGCCAGAGTAAAGAACATTGGCCTGCGGGGCGTAATTGTCGCTGACACGAAGATCAGCGATGTTGATGGTGGAAACGGCATACTCATTTACCGGGGTTACCGGATCGAGGAACTTGCGCAGCACTCAACATTCGAGGAAACAGCCTATCTGCTTCTCTATGACAGGCTTCCTGCCGGTCCGCAACTGGAGGAGTTCAGGAATAAGTTGATCGATGCCAGGCAGGTGCCTGCCTTTATATTCGACAGCTACAGGAAACTTCCGGCGGATGCCCGGCCAATGGATGTACTGCAGGCATCGATACCGCTTCTCGCCGGTACTGATGCTGATCCGGAGTCGGAAACGCGGGAGGCCAACATAGCCAGGGCCATTCGGCTCATATCATCCATTCCCGCTGCAGTGGCCGGCTGGGAACGGATACGGAAAGGCAGTGAGCCTGTGCCGCCCGATAACGCTCTGTCCCATGCAGGAAATTTCCTATGGCAGCTCACAGGCAAGCAGCCTGACCCGGAGATAGAGCGCGATCTCGATACGGCGCTGTTGCTTCATGCCGACCATTCGTTCAATGCTTCCACCTTTGCATGCCGTGAGGTGGCGTCGACCCGCGCGCACATGTATGCTGCAGTTGCTGCGGGAGTCGGCGCGCTTTCAGGCAGCCTCCATGGCGGCGCCAATGCGCAGGTAATGAAAATGCTGCTCGAACTCCGGAACGAGCAGGACATCGCCGGATGGGTCAGAAGGCAGCTTGACAGCGGCCACAAGATCATGGGCATGGGCCATGCCGTGTATAAAACAGTGGACCCGAGGGCGCGGTTCCTGAAGGATATGTGTTTCAGGCTGGGGAAAAAGCTGGGCCAGGACCACTGGTGCAGGATGTCGACCGCGATAGAAGAGAGCGCAGTGGCTGAATTTGAGAAGAGGGGTAAGTTTACGATTAAGCCGAATGTCGACTTTTACAGCGCGCCCGTCTATCATATGATGGGTATCGGGGGCGACCTGATGACACCTGTTTTCGCCATAGCACGAGTTGCGGGATGGGCAGCTCACATCATAGAAGAAAAATTCGGTGATGCTCAGGAGAAGCCGGCTCTCTACCGCCCTTCATCTGAGTATGTAGGCAATTACTGCGGCAAAACCGGCTGCACCTATGTGCAGCAAAAAGAAAGACAATGAGGAAATAATGAAGAGAATACAATCAATCAATCCCTATACCGGAAAAGTCATGAAGGAATTCGGCCTATTGACAGAACAGGAGATTAACAGGGAAATATCCCTTTCCCGGAAGACATTTTCTTCGTGGCGTACAGAGACTGCAGTTGACCGTGCAGGATACGTCAAGGCGCTGGCTGGCCGGCTCAGGGCGGAGAAGCGGACGTATGCCGAATTTATGACAAAGGAGATGGGCAAGCCCATCAGGGAAGCGATGGCAGAGATCGAGAAATGCGCGTGGCTCTGCGATTATTATGCCGAAAATGCGCCGTCTTTCCTGGAGTCCGAGCATATCAAGACCGAGGCCGTAAAGAGTTACGTAAGATTCGATCCGCTGGGTCTTGTCCTTGCCATAATGCCCTGGAACTTCCCCTTCTGGCAGGCGTTTCGTTTCGGCATACCGGCTATCTGCGCAGGTAACGTAGTGGTGCTGAAGCATGCATCCAATGTGCCAATGTGCGCCCTTGCCATAGAAGACGCATTCAGGGGTGCAGGATTCCCTGGTCATGTGATTAAAACACTCATCATCCATGCGGACGATGCGCTCAAGCTTATCGACGGGGACATGGTTGATGCCGTGTCGCTGACAGGAAGCAATAAGGCTGGGGAGCAGGTGGGGGCCCATGCCGGCGCGAAGATTAAGAAGCTTGTTCTGGAACTGGGTGGTTCCGATCCGTTCATAGTGCTTGACGATGCAGATGTCGAAAAAGCCGGCAGGATAGCTGCCGGCGCCCGCATGATCAACGCCGGTCAGAGCTGTATAGCGGCGAAGCGCTTTATTGTCCATGAGAAAGTGGCTGAAGAGTTCAAGAAACACTTTGTCGCCCGCCTCCGGGAACTGAAGATCGGCGATCCGATGGACGAGTCGACTGATGTCGGACCGGTCGCCAGGGCAGACATCCTCGACACCCTGAAGGAGCAGCTCAGCGACGCCAGGGCAAAAGGCGCCGAAGTCGTGCAGGTGGGGCATGCTCCGGAAGGAGGGCTTTTTTTTGCGCCATGTGCAGTGTATAATCCCACAAAGGACATGAAGATCATGAAAGAAGAAGTGTTCGGGCCTATTGCTTCCATCATTTTTGTGAGAGATGAAGACGAGGCTGTGAATGCGGCCAATGATACGGAGTTCGGCCTGGGTGCATCCATTTGGAGCAGGGACCATGACCGGGCGGAAAAAATGGCGGCAAGACTGGAGGCCGGGGCTATAGCCATAAACGACATGGTGAAGTCCGATCCCCGCCTGCCCTTTGGCGGCGTTAAGAAGTCAGGGTTCGGCAGGGAACTGTCGCACTACGGGCTGAGGGAGTTCGTGAACATCAAAAGCGTAGTTGTGAGAGAGTAGGAATGAAGGCATCCGATCTGTTTGTCAGGCAGCTCGAAGAGGAGGGGGTGGAATACATCTTCGGCCTGCCTGGCGAGGAAAACCTCGATTTTCTCGAATCCCTCCGCACCTCGCGGATCAAGGTGATTATTACGCGCCACGAACAGGCGGCTGCTTTCATGGCCGCAACCTATGGAAGGCTTACAGGAAAGGCCGGTGTCTGTTTCTCGACGCTCGGCCCGGGGCGTTGAACCTTGTGACCGGCATTGCGCATGCCCAGCTTATCGGGGCCCCGCTGGTCTCGATATCGGGCCAGAAGGCCCTGCTTGAGAACCGGCAGGCACGGTTTCAGCTTGTTAATATTGTGGAAGTGATGAAGCCGATCACCAAGGAGTCGGTTTCAATTGTCGATCCCGGGACCATACCGACTGTTTTGCGGAATGCCTTCATGCTGGCCCAGGCGGAACGACCCGGAGCAGTGCATCTGGAACTTCCGGCAGACGTGGCTTCGAGTGAAACCGATTCGAAGGTGCAGAGCCGTGGCTATACCAGGAGGCCTGCCCCTGATCACAAGGCACTGGTCAGGGCAGCCGGGATGATCAATGAAGCGAAGCGCCCGCTGATTATCATATCGTCCGGCGCCAACAGGAACCTCGTTGCCCGGCAATTGACTAACTTTGTCGAGACGGCATGCATCTATGCGGTACACACGCAAATGGGTAAGGGCGTTCTGGGCGATGAGTCTGAATACAGCCTTTTCGCCACGGGTATCCACAGGCGTGATTACGTGAATTGCGGGATCGACGAGGCCGATGTGATCATAACAGTCGGATATAATATAGTCGAATATCCCCCGTATGTCTGGAACAGGGACCTGGCGAAGAAGATCATAAATATTGACTTCGCCCAGGCCCCTGTGGACAAATACTATAATCCGGATATCGAAGTTATCGGCGACATCGCCTGCTCACTGAAACAACTCTGCCCCATGATCACCCCGCGGGGACATGATGAGACATTCAGGGGTATGAGAGAATTCCTGAAAAGGAAACTGTCGCTTGATGGCAAAAAACAGTATCCGTTGGTCCCGCAGCAAGTTGTATCGCAGGTGCGCAAGGCCCTGTCACATGCCGACATCCTGACCCTGGACAACGGCATCTATAAGCTATGGTTCTCCCGTTTATATCCTACTTACAGGCCCAATACGTTCCTGCTCGACAATGCTCTTGCCACAATGGGCGCAGGTCTCCCGACAGGCATAATGGCAAAGATGCTCAATCCCGAAAGAAACGTGCTGGCTGTAGTGGGGGATGGAGGTTTCATGATGAGCTCCCAGGAGCTTGAGACCGCCCTGCGGCATAACGTCCCCCTCGTCGTCCTGGTCCTCAACGACAATGCCTTTGGTTTCATCAAATGGGAACAGCAGAGCAAGGGGTTCCAGAATTTCGCTCTCGATTATTCGAATCCGGATTTCGTGAAGTATGCGGAAAGCTATGGGGCTGTGGGGATGAAGGTAAAAGAGGGAGACGATCTGTCCGCTATGTTACGCAACGCGTTTGCCCTTAAAAAAACCGTCCTTATCGAATGCCCCGTAGATTATTCAGTCAATTTCGAGACGTTCTCAAAAGAGCTTCCCAATATAGTCTGCGAGTATTAACGGTCTCGTAAAAAGTCCATATGCTGCGTTGTGCTGCATCCTTCGTCACTGCGGCGTACGAACAAGTACGCCGCATTCCTCAGGATTTGCACGCCTTGCCTATGAATTTTTTACGAAACCGTCTGTTTTACGGACGCAAGCGGAGTAATCAGGGAAACGGTTTTACCTGATCTTCCCTCAACCGGGGAAGTTCTCCCATGCACAAGAGGCTTGCTCTCCGATAGGGAAAAGGGTATAATAAACTAGTCTAACTAGTTAGGAGTGTCCTATGAGAAAATGGCAGTTGCAGGAAGCAAAGGCACGTTTGAGTGAGGTGATTAAGCAAGCCTCAAAAGAGGGTCCCCAGACTATTACTATGAGAGGAGAGCCGACTGCTGTGATTATTTCGAGTGATGAGTACGAACGGCTTAAACACCCGAGGGGGAGTTTCGTCGATTTTATGCGGAGGTCGCCTCTTTACGGCGTGGATATTGACCTGAAACGGGAGCAGACATTGACCCGGGAAGCTGATATCTCATGAGCTATTTACTCGATACGAATGTTGTTTCTGAAACAATACGACGACAGCCAAATAAGCTTGTAATCGGATGGCTTGAACATATCCCGGCTGAGGCGCTCTTTGTGAGTGTCCTAACACTCGGAGAAATTCGGAAAGGCATTGAGAGACTTGCTGACAAAAAAAGGAGGGAGAAGCTGCGCCTCTGGTTGGAGCACGAGCTTCCGGCATGGTTCGAGGGTCGGGTGCTCCCAGTCGATCTTGCCGTTGCCGACCGTTGGGGCAGACTGCTTGCCGAGGCAGGACGCCCGGTCCCTACTATCGACAGTCTTCTTGCCGCCACAGCGTTGCATTATGAGTTGCGGCTGGTTACGCGGAATGCCAGAGATTTCGATTATCCGGGCCTTGAAGTGATTAATCCCTGGCAGAATGCGACGTGATCTCAGGGGAACAGTTTCACCTGGTCTTCCCTCAACTGGGGGAAGTTCTCCTTCGGAAAATAGAAGAGGGGTTTAAATATCCTGTTCATGAGGAAGAACAGCTGGCGGCACTTGTAAGCGTCATGGTGGGAGTCTCCCTTTTGTTCGGAGGCCTGCCAGCTTTGCTCGTCGGTTATGCGTAATTCTACCGGAAGTGTATGCTGCTGGCTTTTCTTGCTGAGCCGGTTTCTCCTGGAGTATAAAGAAGTCCCCGGGACTATGACTTCATTAGTTTTGGCAGTGCGGTGGATCGGAAGGGAAAAATTTATCTTGCACTGGAACTTCCTGTGGCCCAACGAAGTATACAGGTTTTTTGCAGCGTTAATGCTCAGGGCCTTAAAGAACAGTTTCGCATTGGCCAGCAGTTCTTTCTTCCGGGGCATTTCATTTCTGCCCTCGCTATGTGAAAGGCTGACCATCAGCCGGCGCACGGCTTCAATCATGCCTTCCGGGGTGTCGAACAGCGTCTGGGTTATTGAATGAGAGACCGTGTTTTCCTGCAAGATGACGCCTCTTTTCTGCAATGCATGAAAGAGCGTGAGCGTGTCATCCCTGCTCTTCAGTATGAAAGTGATCGCTAGGATGTCCCTGATATCATGGGCTTCCCCTTCCACGTCCTTCCCCAACTTGGTAAACATGCTTTCAGGGCTTTTTAACCTCGCTTTTATGTCGGAGATGTCCACTTTTACGCCGTCTCCGCTGTCGAAGACCAGGCATTTATTTTTTTTGTCGAACCGCATCGACTCTTTCAGCTTGTGAAAAAAAGTGGAAATCTTGACGAATGCCCTTTTGGCGGACTCGCCTTCCGGTAGGGAAACCGGGTTTTCCCAATTGTAATTGTAAAGGTCGTCAAGATTCTGTCCCTTCATCTCAAGAAAGAATCCGAGATGTGCATAATCATCTATGTCCTGGCTGTCTTCTTCGATTGATTTGATCAAATGGCCCATCTTGAGCATGGCGCATGCAATCTGCTGCCATCGGGCCTGGACTTTCATGTTTCTCCGAGCATAGCCGGAAAAGACATAGGGGTATTTTTTTGATGAGGCGAGAAGAAAAAGATGGCGGGGATCTTCACCGACAACATTACGGAACTTTGCATTCTTCAAGATAGATTCGATCTCTCCGATGGTCTTCAGGCAATTGCGATAGAGTGCCGCGTTACGCGACTTCAGGGCAGCCAGCCCCCTCAGTTGCGTCTTTATGAAGGGGAACAGCCATGTCAAAAAGTAGCTGTAAACACGTTCAACATACTTCTGCGCCCTTTCTTTCTCGCTCTTCTGCAGTTCATCCTTGCCGAGCGTATCAAAACCCCTGTTGCCCATCATTCTGGTCGCCCGTCTGAGGGCCGATTCATAATCTACCGAGCGTAACAATAAATAGGGGGTCATCTCGGTCCTGTCAAGGACAGAGCCGAAAATGTCGTGATAGAGTTCCTGTCTTGATAATATATGTTCCAATACTCCAGCCTTATTGCAGTTTCTTAAGAAGCCAGGCCATATTTTCACCGAGTGCTTTCATGGTCTGCAATCCTTCTTCGTCTTTTTCCACCTCGCCGATTTCCCTGCCGAAAGCTAAATTCCAGTAGCTGGAACCGGGGACGATCATCTGGCTGATGAGAAAGAAATGGTTGATCGTGTCGAAGGCGTGGATACTCCCGGCCCTGCGGGCCACGACCAGGGCTGCCCCGACTTTGCGCCTGAACATATCGCCGTTGGCCCTGGCTGACATTCCAGCTCTGTCTACCAGCGCCTTCAGTTCGCTTGTTATATCGGCAAAATAAGTGGGAGAAGCTAAAATAATGCCATCGGCCCCTGCCATCATATCAATGCATTCGTTGACAATATCATCTTTGACTGCGCAGTGTTTGTCCTTGTTGCTCCAGCATTTGTAGCAAGCAATACATCCGTGGATTTTCTTTCCGGACAACTGCACCATCTCTGTCTCGATTCCTTCCTTCTCCAGTACGTTGAACACCTGCCTTACAAGTATTGCGGTATTGCCGTCTTTACGGGCGCTTCCGTTGATTGCTATTACTTTCATGTTTCATATCATATCCGAATGCCTAATAGGTCGGCGGATATGCTCCTTTGGTTTTATAATCAACATTATATATGTTGAACAGCTATTATTGTGCATATTCCGGTATATTTCTGCCAGTTATCATTATTCAGGCACAAGCGTGAGATGAACTTACGGATAACGCATTTTGCAATATTGCTTTTTTTATATGTTGTTTGATAATATTTTTTAATTTCCTGATAAACTTTTATTATTTATGTTTATTGGCGGTGAGTGAAGAGCGCCGGGAAATGAAGGGGCCGGACGTATGAAAGCAGAAGATGCATTCGGTCAAATAAGCCACAAGAAGGCAGAAGACTCATTGATAACAGATGAAAGCAATTTCAGACGTTTAATAGACCGCAATCCTGTTGCTATGGCGGTAGCGGACAAAAAAGGCAAATTCCTGCATTTTAACGACAAGTTCGTAGAAACGTTCGGATATACTTTAGAGGATATTCCTGCCGTAGATGACTGGTGGCCTCTTGCTTACCCTGACAAAGAATATAGGGATAGGGTCATAAGCGGTTGGGGAACTGCAGCAAGCAAGGCTATAAAAAACAAAAAGGACACGGAAAGTCAGGAATGGAGAGTTACGTCCAAGGACGGGACTTTGCGCGACATTGAGTTCAGGATGGCTTCACTGGACGATGTAAATATAGTAATATTTTCCGACGTCACCGAGCGCAAGAAAGCCGGGGAGGCGTTGCTTGAACAAGAACGTTATGTAACGAACCTTATCCAAAACTCTCCGATGGCCACATTTGTTCTGGATTGTTCACACAAGATTACAATCTGGAATAAAGCATGCGAGGAACTGACCGGATGCAGAGAGTCCGAGATGCTCGGTACCGAGGACCAGTGGCAACCCTTTTACAGCCGCAAAAGGCCAACCGTGGCAGACATAATTCTCGACGGCAGTTACGATAGGCTTCCAGCGCTGTATAAGACCTATTCGAAGTCGGCATTGAATCCCAACGGTCTGAAAGCTGAAGGATGGTACAACAGCCTTGGCGGCAAAAAAAGATACATTATTTTTGAAGCAGCACCGATTTTTAACAGCAAAGGAAAACTGATAGCAGCCATAGAAACACTTCAGGACACAACAGAGAGCAAAAACCTCGAAAGTGATCTCCTGCAACAGGCTTTATACGATTCACTGACCGGCCTGCCCAATCGGATCTTGCTGCGTGATCGTATTCAAAATCTGTACAACCACAAGAAAAGACAGCCTGAATTGCGTTTTGCGGCACTTTTTGTAGACCTGGATGACTTCAAGAAGATCAACGACAGTCTCGGTCACATGATAGGAGATGAATTGCTTCTGTCTGCAACAAGGCGGCTTCATGATGCAATAAGGCCCGGGGACACCATATCCAGATTCGGCGGTGATGAGTTTGTTGTACTTCTCGATAGCGTCGGCAGCACTGAAGACGCCATCAAGGTCGCCCAGAGAATTCACGAAGTGCTTTTGGAGGCGTTTCATCTGGAAAGCCATGAAGTATTTATCTCATCAAGTATAGGGATCGCTCTTTCCGAAAGTGCTCAAGACAATCCGGATGATCTTCTGCGTAACGCAGACATAGCTATGTACTGTGCAAAAGAAGGCGGAAAATCCAGGTATGTGCTTTTTGATGCCTGTATGCATGATGCAGTCATAAATTCTGTTTGCATTGAAAACGATCTCAGGAAGGCCGTGAAAACGGGAGAACTGTTAGTACATTATCAACCCATTGTGGACATCAGGACAAATACAGTGGCCGGGTTTGAAGCTCTTGCCAGATGGCTTCATCCGGTAAAAGGATACATACCGCCAATGCTTTTTATTCCGGTTGCCGAGAAGATCGGATTAATTGAGGAAATAGGAGCATTGGTGCTGAAAAAAGCATGCATGGATATCCGGAAGTTGAATTCTGTTTATTCCTATGATCCGCCTCTTTACGTAAGCGTAAACTTGTCGGCAAGACAGTTTAACAGCATGCTTCCCCAGGTAATTGCCCAAATTCTTACAGAATCCGGGTTCGACGGTGGAAACTTGCGGCTTGAGGTCACAGAAAGCACTATCATGGAGAATATATTGACGGCATCTTCCATTTTATTTGACATAAAAACAATGGGGATACAGGTATACCTTGACGACTTTGGCACAGGCTATTCCTCTCTGAACTATCTCCACAAATTCCCGGTGGATGCACTTAAGATCGACCCCTCATTCACGAGAAATATACGTGAGGACAAACAGGCAATGGAAATTTTGAAATCAGTCTTCAAACTTGCGAATAATCTCGATATGAAAATGATTATAGAAGGCGTTGAAAGTCAGGAAGCTCTTGGCGTCTTCAGGGACCTCGACTTCCAGTTCCTGCAGGGATTCCTGTTTTCAAAGCCGGTGTCGTCGGAGAAATTATTTATTTTGATGAATAAAACAAAGTTTATAGGGTATGATGCCCTGCGTCTGTGTACGGACCCCTAAGAAGCAAGCAGGAATTCCAGGAGCGCTTTTTCCGTATGCAGTCTGTTTTCGGCCTGATCAAACACCGCACTCTGAGGCCCGTCCATGACCTCGTCGGTTATCTCTTGTCCCCTGTGTGCCGGAAGACAGTGCAAAACAACGGCATCATTCTTCGCACGGCTGAGTAAGGCACTGTTTACCTGGTAATCAGCGAGTTGAGATATCTTTTTATCGACCTCTTTTTCCTGCCCCATGCTCACCCAAACGTCCGTATAAATAACATCGGCCTCAGCCGCAGCCTCTCCGGGGTCTTTAACTACGGTTATTGCCCCTTGGGCGCTGCTCTGTGCCCTCTGCAGAATCCCCTTGTCGGGGCAGTAATCTTCAGGACAGGCGATAACCATGTCGATACCCATAAGCGCCGATGCTTCTATAAGCGAGTTTGCGACATTATTGCCGTCTCCGATATAGGCAATGCGCATACCTTTCAGAGTGCCTTTCTTTTCCTGGATCGTCATGAGATCGGCCAGTGCCTGGCAGGGGTGATGAAGGTCCGAGAGGCCGTTGATCACCGGCACTGTTGCAAATGATGCAAACTCCTGAATCGTAATATGAGTATTTGTCCTGAGTACTGCTGCGGTGAGATATCGCGACAGGACGCGCGCGGTATCGGCTATGGTCTCACCTCTGCCGAGTTGTATTTCTTTGGGATTGAGGTACAGTGGTTGCCCTCCCAACTGGTAAATGCCGACTTCAAACGACACTCTTGTGCGCGTCGAAGGTTTTTCAAAAAACAGGCCGATGCTTTTGCCTATCAAGGGACATTTACCGGCTTCAGCACCTGATTTCAGGTCCAGCGACCTTTTCAGCAGGTATTCAATTTCTTTTTTTGTCAGATCGCGTATTGTAAGAAAATCGCGTTTCATAGCGACCTGCCCAGCAGTTCTTCCAACAGTTCAACCAGCACGTCTATTTCTTTTTCCTCCACAATAAGCGGCGGGGTGAAGCGCAGCACATTGCCTCCGCCCGTACAGTTGATCAAAACGCCTCTCTCCAGACACGCATTCACAATAGGCATTCCGTCCCGCGTAATCTCCATTCCT
>CAWCLI010000002.1:0-52595 GCA_963796345.1 Nitrospirota bacterium
GTGGGAACTCAAAATCTGTGTCTTTTATTAGGACCGGTTCTCCCATATACCCTTTTGAGCACTCTTGACCCTATCTTAACAGTTTCAATTGCTATCCATAAATACTGTAGGATATTTACACATATCCTAGGACGAGAAAAGAGGTATACTACTAACCGGACGGGGTTACTACGTATACACGACGCTGAACGCTGCACTCTTAAAGGAGGTTTTATGGCCGGGTTTGAAGTACCGCTGAGTATGCTTTTTATGATAGTAATTGCTCTCTATATACTCGGGAGCGCTATAAGGATACTGAAGGAATATGAACGGGGTGTCGTATTCAGGCTCGGAAGGATAATACCTGTAAAAGGTCCCGGCCTTGTCCTGATATTTCCTGTTATCGACAAGCTGGTCAGGGTAAACCTCAGGACCGTGACAATGGACGTTCCGCCGCAGGATATCATCACAAGAGACAACATTACGGTCAAGGTCACTGCAGTAATCTACTTCAGGCCTATTGACCCTATCCGCGCAATAACTGAGGTCGAGGATTTTTATTTTGCCACCTCCCAAATAGCACAGACTACGCTGAGGAGTATTCTCGGCCAGAGTCAGCTCGACGATTTACTCACCAAACGCGATGAGCTCAATGTGGAACTGCAGCGTGTTATCGATACGCAAACCGAACCGTGGGGGGTCAAAGTCAGCGCGGTCGAAGTGAAAAATGTCGATCTGCCCCAGGAGATGCTGCGTGCCATTGCGCGGCAGGCGGAAGCGGAGAGGGAACGGAGAGCAAAAATAATTCATGCTGAAGGAGAGTTTCAGGCATCGCAGAAGCTTGCCGATGCCGCAAAAATTATTGGGACCGAGCCTGCAACGCTGCAGCTCAGATATCTTCAGACGCTTACGGAAATAGCGACGGAGAAGAATTCAACCATAATCTTTCCGCTCCCGATAGATCTCCTGAGCCTGTTTCTTGATAAAATGGGGAAAAGGGGCTCACCACCTGATTAGGGCCGAGGCCCAGGTCAATCCGCCGCCAAAGGCCTCGAGGAGCACATAATCGTCGGTCCTGATCCTCCCGCTCCTGACGGCTTCATCGAGAGCTATGGGGATTGAAGCCGCAGACGTATTGCCTAACCGGTCGATGTTGAGGATGACCTTATCCATCGATAGGCCGAGCCGTTTTGCGGTGGCCTGGATGATTCGCAGATTGGCCTGATGCGGGATCAGGAATGAAAGCTGGGATGGTTTCAAATTATTCTTTTTCAGCGTCTCGGTGACAAGACTTTCGAGCACTTTCACCGCAACCTTGAAGGTCTCATTGCCTTTCATTTTTATAAAATGCATTCTTTTGCTTATTGTCTCTTCTGAAGAGGGATATCTCGAACCACCTGCGGGAAGGAGCAATAAATCGCCCAAACTGCCGTCGGCATGGAGTTCCGCGGAGAGAATTCCGTTTTCCCCGGTATCGGCTTCCAGGACCGCTGCGCCTGCGCCGTCGCCGAAAAGGACGCATGTGTTCCTGTCCTCCCAGTCGGTGAACCGGGAAAGCGTTTCAGCACCTACAAGGAGTATTTTCTTATACTGTCCCGAGCGGATAAAGCTGTTTGCAACAGAAAGGCCGTAGATGAAACCGGAACACGCAGCGTTAAGATCAAAAGCAGCGGCTTTTTTTGCATCAAGCCGGTATTGGACCAGGCACGCAGTAGAAGGGAGGGGAGAATCACCTGTCAACGTCGCTACAATAATCAGGTCGAGGTCCTTTGCTTTGATGCCCGCGTTCTTCAACGCATTTTTTGAGGCGTTCAGCGCCAAATCCGACGTAGCCTGCTTCTCCCCTGCTATCCGCCTCTCTTTTATTCCGGTGCGGTCAACTATCCATTCATTCGAAGTAGTGACGATTTTTTCCAGATCCATGTTTGTAAGCACCTTTTCAGGGGCATAGGAGCCGGTACCTGTTATACGCGCTCTAAACATATTGCCTGTCATTTTATGCCTGCCTCCTGGCATAATTCCCGATGGTCCGCGCAATCGTTTCGTGGACCTTTTTCTTTGCCATCTCGGCGGACACGCGAATAGCGTTTTTTATAGCTTTGGATGATGAGCGCCCGTGGCTTATAATGCAAGTGCCATTTATTCCAAGCAACGGAGCGCCGCCGTATTCGGAATAGTCGGTCTTCCTTCTGAAGTTCCTAATGGCAGGTTTGATCATCAGATAACCCAGCTTTCCGGTCGTGGCATTGATGATTTCCCTCTTGAGCATCTTCATAATGGCTTCGGCAAGCCCTTCGCTCACTTTCAGAACGATATTTCCTATAAACCCGTCGCACACAATTACGTCGGCCTTTCCTGCAAAAATATCTTTCCCCTCGATGTTCCCTGTAAAATTAATCCCCGCGTTCTTCAACAGCTTAAAAGATTCTTTTGTGAGTTCGTTCCCTTTGGTGTCTTCCTCGCCTATGCCCAGGAGTGCGACCTGCGGCTCCGGGACATCGAAAATCTCCCTGTAATAGGCATCACCCATCAGGGCAAATTGCAGGAGGTTCTCGGGTTTGCAGTCGACATTGGCGCCTACATCGATCAGCACGAAAAAACCTGTGAGTGACGGCATTATAGTGGCGATTGCAGGCCTGCATACATTAGGGAGTTTCCCGAGCACAAAAAGTGCTGTCGCCATTGCCACGCCGGAATGACCTGCACTGACAGCGGCATCCGCGAGATTGCTCTTCACCAGTTCGACCGCCACCCGGATCGAGGAATCCTTTTTTTTCCTGAGCGCAACAGCAGGCGACTCATCCATCCCCACTACCTCGGATGCATGCACTATTGATATTTGATTGGATGGGTAGCGCTTGGCCCTGAGAGCGTCTGTCAACTGCTGACGGTCGCCGACAAGAATGACCTCTACGTCATACTCGTTGACCGCCTCAACTGCTCCAGCTATGGTTAATTCAGGAGCAAAATCGCCCCCCATAGCATCGAGGGCAACCTTCATGACTCTTTAGAGACTACCTCTAGCATCTTCTTGCCATTGTAAGTTCCGCAGTGGGAACACACCCGGTGAGGCTGCTTCATTTCCTTGCAATCCGGACAAGCCACAAGGGTGGGAGACTGGCCCTTCCAGTTTGCCCTCCTTTTGTCCCTTCTTGTACGTGTATGCCGATGTGTTGGATTTGCCATAGATTACTCCTTTTTCTTTAATAATTGTTCCAATACCTTCAAACGTGGATCTATTTCCGAACCACTGCACTTGCAACCCGAAACATTCAAATCTGCCCCGCATTTAGGGCATATGCCTTTGCACTCAGGAGAGCAGAGAGGCTTCATGGGCATATTCAGCAGCAACTGCTCCGCCAGCACTTCATCCGTGTCAAGCGTATCATCCCTGTAAAAACCTATATCGAGCTCATCGCTCTTCAATTTGTGGCGCTCTTCCCTGTTTATAGTATCAGAAGGCTCATACACAACATTTACCTGGGAGCGCACCTTCATGGTGTACGCATTCAGGCACCTGCTGCACAACAACTCCACCTCTCCTTCCAGCGTACCATCAACCTGCACTTCAGAACCTGTTGTAGTAAGCTTCAGGACCGCGTGCAGCGGCGACACCGTTTTTACAGACTCCACCGTAACAGTTTCGTCGAGTTCTATATCCATTCCCTCTTCAGGGATTTCCGACACAATGATCTTCATGGTAAATGCTTCACAGTTGAATTAAATATTCTAATTATAACAGGCTGTTTTGTCAAGCGATAGCAAAGTTATCCATTTAATTTAATGTCTTTCATTTCAGCCGCTACCGCTTCCGAAAGTCTCTTCAGGGGTTGCCCTGTCTTCCTCGAAAGAGCTTTCAGGTCAGAGTATTCGGGTGAAATATTGACAATAGCACCGTCCTGCCGCGCTATCTTTACTTTCACTTCCCCGAATCCGGTCTTAATTTTCCTGATTTCCCTTTCGAGCACCCGGCGGCCGGCACTATAAAATCTGAGCCCGATAGTGGTGGTTTCGTTGAAAATCAGAGAAGAAAGGCGCTCACGTTTGTCCGCGCCGGCAATTACGGTAAGCTTGATTGCCGGCCTCCCTTTTTTCATAATGATATTCTCCAGGAACACATCCAGGGCGCCAGCTTTAAAAAGCTTATCAGTTATGTCTTCGTAGAATTGCGGACTCATGTCATCGATATTGGTCTCGATAACTGTTACCTCAACATCAGATGATCTTCGATTCTCCTGATTGCCTGTTTCCGCCGCTTCACCTATAAATATCCTGAGCGAATTGGGCATCTGCCTTAAATCCCTGTTCCCGGCCCCATAGCCTATCACCTCGGTCCGGAACGATGGAACAGGGAGACTTGAAGCTTCCAGACCGGCCAAAATCGCCGCTCCTGTCGGGGTAGTCAATTCGAAGGGAATGCCGGACGTATACGCCTCATATCCCTTCAAAAGTTCTGCCGTTGCCGGTGCAGGCACCGGTAATATTCCATGCTCGCTTTCCACCGTACCGCTTCCCAGATTAATAGAAGACGTATATATTTTCTCCACGCCGAGGAGATCGAGCCCGATCAGTGTTCCGAAGATATCAACCATGCAATCTATTCCACCAAGCTCATGCAGATGCACAAGTTCAAAATCTTCACCGTGCACTTTTGCCTCCGCCTCAAAAAGCCTTTTGAAGACATTAAGACCCTGACGCTGTATTTTGACCGGCAGTCTCGCCTTATTGATGACAGCCTTCAGGTCCTTCCACCGCACTGGTGAAGCTTTATATCCCTTGTCCAGCACAACATCGACCTTTGTGGCCGCGATACCGGAACGCGAAACCTTTCTTGACTTGAGATGGTAATGACTCACAGGCAGCTTTCCGAGCAATAAGCCGAGTTTTTTAATATCAACGCCGGCATCCACCAGGGCGCCAAGGCACATATCACCGCTAATACCTGCAAAACAGTCAAAATAAGCTATCTTCATTCTAGTATTGTACAATATAATGGAAAACCGGCGAAAGGCTAACGGCTAAAAGAGAAGCAATCTCTTTTCTGCTGTTTTGCTTTTTCCTCTTTGGCCCTTAGCCTTTTGCCTTTAGCCTTTTTAAGGGAGGTCCCCGTGAAAATAATTGCCGAGCGTGCTTTTGGAGAAAAGACATTAAGGCTGGTAATGGGAGATATCACTGAACGCGACGTCGATGCCATTGTCAACGCTGCCAACTCGCACCTTCAACACGGAGGCGGAGTTGCCGGCGCCATAGTCAGGAAAGGAGGCATGGTGATTCAGGAAGAAAGCGATGCCATAGGCTTTGTCCCTGTAGGCCATGCTGCAATAACTACGGCAGGCAAATTACCGTGCAAATTTGTTATTCACGCAGTAGGTCCACGGATGGGGGAAGGCGACGAAGACAACAAATTGGAAAGCGCGGTAGCAAGTTCTCTTGCATTGGCATCGGGCAATAGTCTCGAAACCGTTTCAATGCCCGCCATCAGCTCCGGCATATTCGGCTTTCCCAAAGACCGGTGCGCAAAAATACTGGTGAGAACAGCAAGAGATTTTCTGATAGAAAGTGCTAATTCATCGGTCAAGGTTGTCGAATTCTGCATCTTCGATGAACTGACACTTGGTTTTTTTAAGCGGGAATTTGATAAACTATGACGGTTTCGTAAAAAGCCCATATGCCGCGTTGCACTGCATCCTTCGTCACTGCGGCGTACGAAAAAGTACGCCTCATTCCTTAGGATTTGCGCGCCTTGCCTATGAACTTTTTACGAAACCGTCTATATTTCAGTGCCGGGATAGCACAGTGGTAGTGCAGCTGATTCGTAATCAGCAGGTCGTCGGTTCAAATCCGATTCCCGGCTTTCTTTTTTCTTATAAACCCCAGTGATGACTTTGCTCCGGGAGGCAAAGATGAATACGATTGAAAAAACAGCTCTCGACAAATTCAAAGCTTTGCTCCGGGAACGGGTTAGTGTGTATAAGCTGGTTTTATTTGGCTCCAGGGCCAGGGGTGATGCCGGCCCTTACTCTGACATGGATGTATTAGTCATTCTGGCCGACATTTCCAGTGAGCAGGACTTTGATTATGTCAGTGATTGCGCATGGGAGGCCGGTTTTGAATATGGCATTGTCATAGTGCCTGTAGTATTCACCAGAAATGAATGGGAAAACAGCCCTGAACGGTATTCTTTGCTTGCCAAAGCTATTGAAACAGAAGGAGTGCTCCTGTGAAAAATGAAGATGTAGCCACTCTTATTAAATATCGTCTTGATCAGGCGCAGGCAGCGCTTGATGATGCGAAATACCTTCTCGATGGAAAGAGGAGCCCTCAGAGCATAGTGAACAGGGCCTATTACGCCATGTTCTATGCCGCCCTTGCCCTATTGCAGAAAAGCGACAAGGTGCCGTCAAAACATACAGGCGTTATCAGTCTGTTCGATACCGAGTTTGCGCTCAAGGGAATTTTCCCGAAAGAATTGTCGAAGGATTTTCATAAGGCGTTCGAGTTGCGTCAGGTATCGGATTATCAAACCTTCAGGCCCATTTCGAATGAGAAAGCACAAGAGGTATTAACAAATGCAGCCCGTTTTGTCGAGGCTGTGAAATCTCACCTAGCGGTGTAGTGCAGGGGTCAACAGTTCAACTTTAAAATAATTGACTTTTGAAAATAAAAGGATTTATGCCTGTAAAAATGAACTACATATAGAGGTCTGCTAAATTATAAATCCTTTAATAAACAGGAAGTTTTTATGAATTCAATTAGTGAATTCGTAATCAGCAGGTCGTCGGTTCAAATCCGATTCCAGGCTTCTTTTTTTTCTCCATAGCAAAATCGAAGTGGGTGCAGCCTCTCCAAGGCTTCCAGTTCACACTTTTTTGGAGCAGTACTCGCTGAATCCGCCGTCCTCCAGCGCTTCAAACTCTCTCTCGCACAAGCCGCATGTTCTTTATACAGCAGCAGCTTCCGAGGAGTACGGGTGTATCCCCTCTACTTCCTTGCTATGCCGCCTTTCAGCCTCTTCGAGGTCATAGAGCGTCTGCAGGTTCATCCAGAACTCAGGGCCGGTGCCCAGATATTTCCCGAGTTTGAGAGCAGTTTCAGCAGTGATGCTCCTCTCCCCTTTTATGATCTGCCCGATACGCGTCTGGGTTAATCCCGTCTCCTTACAAAGCCTGTATACAGATATTCCCATCGGGACCAGAAACTCTTCCAAGAGTACTTCGCCAGGATGTATGTTCTTTAAATGCGTCATTGTTTCACCTCTCAGTGATAATCTGTTATCTCAACATCTTGGGCGTTGCCGTCCTGCCATTTAAAGCAGCTGCGCCACTGGTCGTTTATACGTATGCTCCACTGCCCTTTTCTGTCCCCTCGCAGGGGTTCGAGCCGATTATTGGGTGGAATTCTCAGGACCTCAAGCGAGGGCGCCGCCGCGATCATCCTGAGCCTGCGCCTCGCCGAGTTGTGCAGGTTCGTCGGCAGCTTGATCTTTTTTGAGAAAATCCCGTGCCATATCAGCTCGGCCTCGTCACCCCTGAATGATACTATCATCGAATAATAGTATCACGAAATGGTACTATATGGCAACTTATATTGGTTCCTGATATGGGTTGTCCATATCTAAATATCATCTCCCCCGGCCAGTATTATGATTCCCATACAAGATAGATATGGAAATGACATGGATATTCAACTTCTTAATACGCCATCATTGAAAAATAAAAGAAACAACTTGTCGGATCTTATATTGTCAAAGTGTAATATTTTAAAGATTAATTGTTTAAAACAAGTGGATGATAATAATAATGAAAGTGAATTCGTAATCGCCAGGTCGGTTCAAATCCGATTCCCGGCTTTCTTTTTCAACCGCGTACTCCAACCTGAGCAGCTGTTTTCACTTCATTATCGGTTGCCTTTTGACTTATGGCAACAAAGTAAGTAGACTTTGAAAAGGATGGAATGCATAATTTATTTACTGAAGAATTTATTTTAACAATGTTGCTAATAAGGGGGAGCCATATGTCGGCCAATCAGAATGTGATCAAGATTTTTGAATATGCCTTAAACCAGGAGGAGACAGGGAAAAGTTTTTTCCAGACTTCTCAGCAACTACTGGAGTCAGGCGCAGCCTCGGGTGCCTTTACCCAATTGATCAAGGAAGAAGAGAATCATATCCTTTTTATCAAGAATATCCTGGCCGGACTCAAACAGGGAAGTCCTGACGAATTACAAATCATCAGAGATATTAAACTGCAGCCGACAAATTTTTTTGATGAGTGGGGCAAACCAGACCTGCGACAGTTGATATATGAATCGATGGTACCGGACCTTACTGTTTTCAGCCTGGCCTGGCTGATTGAGAAAGATTTGAGCGAGTTCTACGAAAAGATGGCAAAGCAAACAGAAGGGAAGGTCAAAGAGGCACTTTCGATGCTCGCCGGATGGGAAAGACGGCACGAACTCTTCTTTCGGGAGTATCGTGAAAAATTGCATGAAGAATATTCCAAAATGACTTGGGGAGGGTAACCCTGAGGCCGGATGTCAAAAGCGGATAACATAGGCCGCATTATGAATTCCCGTTCCTGAAAGGGTATGACAATTGCTGTAAACACAAATGCTGTTCAGTGCTTATTAGCTACCTCTCTGCCGTTCTTAATTAATCGGCTAAGGAATGGCTATGTTCATTTTCAATAGCGTCTATGCCTTCATGCATCAGCCTGGTGAACTTTGCAAATTCAATGTATAAAGATTTAGCAGTATTTTTATCTCCGGCATTAACCGCGTTAACGATATCTTTTGCTAATGCATGGATTCTCTCATGCGGTAATGCCAGTGGCTTGAAGGTTGCAAGATGTCCGAAGAGTTCTGTTCCCTCGGTATCATACCACATGCCGAATCTGCAGTTATGACTATCATGAAGTTTGGCGGAAGTCCACTGTTTATTCCCCTTAATAACATCATCAATATTGTCGAGAAAGGCTTTATGATCTGATCTGGCAATTTCAAGCATAACCATTCCACTTCCGCTGGTTTTAAAACCCGAGCTTGCTTTGCGCAGATTATCAACTTCACCGATTATGTTGTTAGCGCCTTTAAGGACACGCCGCGATATGTCATCTGTTTCTTTTGAAATGCTTAACGTTGCCTCAATATTTTTTGCAACTTCCTTTGCTGCGGCGGATTGCTGTTCAACAGCAGTTGCAATCTGTGATATTTGATCACCGGCCCTGCGAACCGAGTCATTGATTTTAGCGAGAGCTTCGCCAACCTCTTTTATATATTCATTGGCTTTTGTCACTTCTTCAGTTGTAGTATTCATCGATTTCGTAGTCAGTTCAGATTCGTGCTGGACAGCGGTTATTTTTTCATTGATTTCAGAAGTCGCTTTTATCGTCTTCTCAGCCAGCTTCCTCACTTCGTCAGCAACCACCGCAAACCCTCTGCCCTGTTCACCGGCCCTTGCCGCTTCTATCGCTGCATTTAAAGCCAAAAGATTCGTCTGGTCGGCAATGTCTGTAATTACAACGACAATCCCGCCGATTTCATCGACACTTTTATTTAACTTTTCAATCATGGTAGACAGGTCAATTGTTGAAGTAAAAACTTTATTAACAGATTCAACCGCACCATCAGATATTTGTTTCCCATTATCCGCAATTTTCATAGCATCATTAGATACATCTAAAGCCAGCGATGCCGATTTTGATATATCGGTTACAGTTTGACTCATCTCTTCTGCCGCAGTGGCTATTTGATGCTCCTGGTTGTACTGCGTTTTTGCTCCCTCAGACATTACTTTCGCATCGTCTCTTAGAGCGCCTACATTTTTAACGACGTTACTCGCAGATGCTAAAGTATTATTGATCATCATGCCGTAAGAATCCAGCAACATATTTATCTCACGCACAAGACCACCGATCTCGTCAGAGCTTTTTTCTTCAAGTCTTTTTGTCAGGTCGCCACCACCCTCCGCTATCATCCTCAATGCTTTTTTAAATTCATTCATTGGCTTTGTCACAAAACCACGACCGACAATAAAAGTCATCAGTGTGACTAAAGCCGAAACAACAACAATCATTCCCCCCAGTATCATAAGCATCTTATGAACTACTGCTGCTATATCATCAGTATAAGAGCCGCCTCCTATGACCCATCCCCAGGGCTTGTACCCTTTGACATAAGAAACTTTCTGTTGCGGCTCCAGTTCTCCCGGTTTTGGCAACAAAAATGAAATGAATCCTTCTCCTCTATTCTTCACTATATTTACGATTTCAATAAACAACGCCCTGCCGTCAGCGTCTTTCATGTCGGAGATATCTTTCCCGTTTAGCTCAGGCCTAATAGGATGCATGATCATTTTAGGACCCATGTCGTTAACCCAAATATAGTCTTTCCCCTCTTTGCCAAACCTGAAATTTTTAAGCCTGTTTGCAGCTCTCAGCTGCCCCTCTTCGAGGGTAAATTCCCCGCTTGCAACACGCTTATCATATTCAACTACCATGTTATATGCAATATTAACAACGCTTGAAAGCATCGCCTCCTTCTCTTCCATTTCATGATCTTTTATAACAGGCAGGATAAAGAAAATAACTCCTATGATAATAAGCCCGATTGCCGTTATAGGCATGAGAGAGGTCTTCCAGAACACCGGCCAATTTCTGAACTTCAATAAATCCGTTTTTTTCATTTGTTCGCCCCCTCAGTTAAAGTCAACAGATTATAGCAGATGGCGCTGCGTCTATTTCAAGAGGTCTGCGAACACCTCGGCGTATTTGACCTTTGGATCGGCTCGTGATTTGGATGATAAGGGAATACAGAATGCGGCGGGAATTAACACACTGTTAGTTCAGAAATGGTTTACTTTGACTCATCCAGAACTTGTCTCAACTTCGACGCCAGCTTTACCGGGGTAAGAGGTTTCTGCATGAATATAATTCCATTCTTCCCAAGTCCTTCATGAAAATCGGCTTTATCCCCATAGCCGGACATCAGTACCACTTTTATTGCAGGCCATTTTTCAATAAACAATTTCCCAAGTTCGTTCCCCTTCGTTCCGGGCATTACAAGGTCAGTCAGTAACAGGTCAACCTTGCCCCCGACCCCGTCCGCTATCTTCAACGCCTCATCTGCACCGGATGCTTCCATTACCCTGTATCCAAGAGGCTGCAGCACATCACTGGCAAACTGTCTGACAAGCGGTTCATCATCGACCACAAGTATTGTTTCCGTTCCTTTAACATTGATTGACGCCTCATCTTTTTTTATCTCTTTTGCCTTTTCCTCTATTGTCGGGAAGTAGACCCTGAAAGTTGTTCCCTGACCAGGCTCGCTATATACCCATATGTATCCGTTATGCTGCCTGACAATGCCGTGAGTGGTCGATAAGCCGAGACCCGTGCCTTTGCCGGCTTCCTTGGTTGTATAGAAAGGCTCAAAGATTTTGTCCTGAACTTCACGGCTCATCCCCATTCCATTGTCAGCTACCAGCAGCATCACGTAATGTCCGGATTTTACCAACTGGCTGTGCATAAGAGCGTATGTTTCGTCAAGATATACATCATCAGTTTCGATCGTCAGCCGTCCACCTTCAGGCATCGCATCACGTGCATTGACAACGAGGTTCATCAATATCTGCTCTATCTGCCCCGCATCAGCCAGGATATTCTTGACAGGCTTCATGATATTCAGTTCCAGTTCTATGTCCTCTCCTATAGTTCTGGCGAAGATCTTGCTCATGTTCCAGACGATTTCGTTTATATTGACGGGTCTCATTTCAAGCATCTGCTTGCGGCTGAAGGCCAGAAGCTGCCTTACCAAATCAGCCGCCTTATCGCCGGCATCCCTGATGATCGTGAGCTTGTCCTTGGCAAAGTGGTTTTCAGGGAGTTGGGTCAACAACAAATCGCTGTAGCCGATAATGGAAGTCAGCAGATTATTAAAGTCATGGGCCACTCCTCCGGCAAGTTGTCCTATGGCATCCATTCTATGCGCCTGATGAAGCTGCTCTTCGAGATTTTTCCTTTCCTCATCGACCTGTCTGCGCTTGGTGATGTCATAAATAGTTGAGCGGCTCATCACAAAATTGCCGTCGGCATCTCTTGTCGCCGTTGCACTGAGAAGTACGGGTAAGATCGTACCGTCTTTGCGTACCATATCGACTTCAATGTCCAGCACCGATCCTCTATTCTTCAAAACAGGAAAAGTCTCATTAAAAGTCTTTACACTGCTGCTGGTCAGGACATCGGAAAACTTCTTGTTTCTTATGATCTCATTCCGGGAGTATCCCAGCCATGCAAGTTCGGTATCATTGACAAGGACATATAGTCCGTCTTTATTCAGGGAGTGATATCCGCACGGAGCATTGTTGTACAAATCAATCATGTCCTCAAAAAGCTTCCGGCTGGCTTCTTCCGCCCGTCTCCGCGCCTCTTCCGCCTTCCGCCGCTCCGTGATGTCTATTCCCATGCCGATAACACATCTTTTCCCGCTCAGCAGGAAAAGCTGGCCATTAAAGTAAAATGGCACCTTTGCGCCATTTTTTTGAAGAAGAGCGGCTTCGACATCAGCTTTTCCATTTATCAGAACTTCCTGAATTTTTCCTGCAACCAAATTCCTGGCTTCCATGTCAAAAAAATCCAATGGATTCATTTTTTCGATCTCTTCCGCCGAATACCCCGTTATCAATTCGAGATTCCTGTTCCATTGAATGAATTTGCCATGCTCATCAAAAAGATAGAAACTCCCGGGAAGTGAATTTATTACTGTTTCCGAAAAAAGCTTTTCCTTTAATATTATTTCCTCTGCATTCTTTCGTTTGGTAATGTCCCGGTTGCTGCCGCGAAGCCCAAGGTAGTTGCCCCGGCTATCAAAAACGGTTTGACAGACGTGGCCAATCCAGCGTACCGTTCCATCTGCGTGGATAATGCGGAACTCTATTTCACCCGATCCTTTTTTCTCCCTTGCATAGCGCCGGTGGTCCTCATAATTTTCACTATCATCCGGATGGATAATACGCAAACGCAGGTCCGGGTCCGCCATAAATTCGGCTGTGTCGTAACCTGAAATGCGCTTGCAGGCCGGGGATATATAAATAAACCTTCCCTCCGGACTGAGCCAGTACTCCCAGTCATACGTATTTTCTGCAACAATGCGGAATTTGGTCGCGGATTCACGCATGCTTTCCTCGGAGCATTTTATCGATATAAAAAGAGGCGCGATCAGCGCTATGCCCGCTATCATACACACCGAGGTCAAGAGCGAGAATGATTCACTTATCAAATGGGGCGGGACACCCGTTCCCATAAATACAAACCTGAACAGATCACTGCCCCTCCTGAGAGCTGCAAGGCTGATTGCGACGGCGATAAGTATCCACGCACTGCGTTTGCCTGTAATTCGGATCATCCTGACAGAAAGGCATGCCGCCACAAATTGGAGCAAGGTGGAAAATGCCATAATCAGAACCAGAACCATCTTTATCGCCTTACACTGCTGATTTCATGCACTGCATCAACCATTGCAATAGTATTGTCCACCGGTGTTTCAGGGAGTATGCCGTGACCGAGATTAAAAATGTGCCCCTTTGCTCCCAGCGCGCCTTTCAGTATCTGCGCAACCCTCCCTTTTATCAGCGCCCTCGTCCCAAAAAGGATACATGGGTCGAGATTCCCCTGGACAGCGACGTTCCCGCCCAGTATGTCGACTGCGTCCTCCATCTCGATCCGCCAGTCAAGTGCGAATATATCGGCGCCCGAATTCTTGACCTTCCCCAGCATGGCGCTTCCGTTAAAGGCAAAATAAACAACAGGAATTTTTCCTTTGAACGTCGAAATAATCCGCTGAACATAAGGCAATGCATGGCGTTCGAAATCGGCAGGCGACAGGACGCCTGCCCACGAATCGAATATATGGATCGCGTGCACCCCGGCATCTTTCTGGGCCTGGAGGTAACTGATCACAGTGGCAGTGATCTTGTCCATCAAAGACGCATAAAGGCCCGGCGCCTGGTACATCATTTTCTTCGTATTAAGGAAGTTCTTCGAGCTGCCGCCCTCGATCATATAAGTGGCGAGGGTAAAGGGGGCCCCGGAAAACCCGATCAAAGGGACTTTCAACCTGTTGACCAATATCCTTATCGCATCAGTAACAAAGGGGACATCTTCTTCAGCTTTTATGCTCCTGAGCCTCGAAACGCCGTCAGCAGTCCTGATGGGATCGCACAGCACCGGGCCCTTTGATTCCGAAAATTCGAGTTTCATGCCCATCGGCTCAACCGGTATAAGGATATCGGAAAAAAGTATGGCTGCATCAACTTTAAGTATATCCACAGGCTGCATGGTCACTTCAGCAGCAAGTTCCGGGGTCTTGCAGAGGGTGAGAAAGTCAACTTTAGAGCGCACCTTTTGATATTCAGGGAGATACCTTCCCGCCTGTCTCATAAGCCACACTGGAGTATAGTCCGTCTTTTCGCCGCGGCAGGCTTTCAAAAAAGTATCATTCATAAAACCCCCAAAAAAATAGTAGTAAGTAGCAAGTAGTCAGTAGCAAGGGAGAGACAAAAAAAACAGCCGAGCAACAAGTGCCGTCATTCCCGCGCAAGCTGGAATCCATGCTTTTCCCCTTACTAGTTACTACTGACTACTTGCTACGTGCCTTTAATGGTATGTAACTGCAAAACGGTTCTTCGGCAAGATAGTCCCCGTGCACCGAATAAGCGCGTGCCCTGCACCCTCCGCATACGTTGATGTATTCGCAGGAACCGCATTTTCCCTTGTATCGTTTAAAATCCCTTAAATCCTTAAACAGCTCCGAGTTTTCCCATATGTCCCTGAAGGACTGTTCTTTCATGTTCCCCGCCGGTTTCGGAAAGTAGCTGCACGGAAGGACATTGCCGTCAACATCGATCATGCAAATAAGCTGCCCTGCCAGGCATCCCTTGGCGCCTCCTGTCGAAAACTTGAGCGTGCGCCGCTTGAAATCCGAGCCGGCTTCCTTCGATTTCTGGAGGACCACCCTGTAGTAATGCGGTGCGCAGGTGGGTCTGACCAGCAGGTCCTGTTCGTCCTTTTCCATGCCGAAATGCCAATCGAGTATTTTTTCGTAATCCTCTTTTGATATAAGTTCCGACATTATGTCCTCGCCCCTCCCGGTAGGCACAATCATAAACATGTACCATGCAGTAGCCCCCAGCTCTTTTGCAAGCCGGTAAACTGCAGGGATATCTTCCTGATTGCGTCCGGTAAAGGACGAATTGATGATAAATTCAATGCCTTTTTTCTTAAAGAGCCTTGCGGCATTCAATGTTCCCTCAAAGGCCCCCTTTTCATTCCTGAAGTTGTCATGCACTGCGGCAGTGGAACCGTCCAGGCTCATGGATACGATCCTTATACCCGAAGATTTTATTTTTTCGCACACTTCATCAGTAACCAGAGTGCCGTTGGTCGCAAGGCACATCCTGAGCCCTTTGTCGTTTCCATATCGCGCTATATCGAATACATCTTCCCTGACAAGAGGTTCTCCCCCTGACAAAACGACAACAGGTTTTGCATACCCGGCGATATCATCAAGCATGCGGAAAGCCTCGCTGGTAGAGAAGTCCGGATGACCCTTAATCTCCATCTCCGACGAGGAACGGCAGTGAACACATCTGAGATTACAGCGCCGGGTGATTTCCCAGGCTATCCATTTAGGAGCAAATTCCATAGTTTTTATTATACCAGAACGCATCCGGCGTCAGGCGCCAGGCGTCGCAACTCCCGAACCCTGACGGTCTTTTTCCCAGATGCTTTGCTCAATTGCGCTTAATAGCGGGGCAAGAGTTTCAGTCCGCTTCGCCGATACCGAAACAGCATTATACTGGGCCTCCATGAATGCGGCGTCGTCTTTCGTCACCATATCGAGTTTGTTGAACACAATAAGCCTGGGCTTATTGTCAAGTTTGAGGTCCCTCAAAATGTTTTCTACTGATGCTATCTGCTGCTCGTAACGCGGGCCGGCCATATCGACAAGATGGACAAGCAGGTCGGCATCTTCAAGCTCTTCCAGTGTTGCTTTGAAGGCGGTGAGGAGATCAGCCGGAAGGTCCCTTATAAACCCGACCGTGTCTGTTATTATAATCTCCCTTTCCCGTGGGAACCTCAGTCTTCTGCTTGCGGTATCGAGCGTGGCAAACATCTTGTCCTCAACAAAAGTTGAACTCCGCGTCAACGTATTCAACAACGTGGATTTGCCGGCATTGGTGTATCCTATTATCGAAACAATCGGGACCCTGTTTTCAACCCTCCGCTGCCTGCGCTGCTTCCTCGCCTCGCTCAATATTTTAAGTTCCTTTTCAAGTCTCGCTATCCTGTCACGAATCCGCCGCCTGTCGATCTCGAGCTTCATTTCTCCAGGTCCCCTGCCGCCTATGCCGCCCATCAGCCTGGACATTGCCGTCCCTTTGCCGCTCAACCGCGGCAGCATATATTTAAGCTGTGCAAGCTCAACCTGCGCCTTACCATCGCGGCTGTGCGCCCTTCTGGCGAATATGTCCAGAATCAATTGGGACCGGTCTATCACTTTAAGCTCGGTAGTCTCGGCAATCGCACGTATCTGTGAAGGGGCGAGGTCCTGATCAAAGACAAGCAATGTCGCCCCTTTGTCCATGGCATTAATGACAATTTCCCTGAGTTTTCCTTCCCCGATCAGGTATTTGGGATTCATCTCTTTCAGCCTCTGTATCACAGTATCAAGCACAACCACATCGCTGGATTGGGCCAGCTCTTTTAATTCCTCCACTGTATCTTCCATTACCTGGCGTGGTCCTGTCGATGCGCTGACCAGGATCGCCCGCTCACGGGCATCCTTTTGGTCGATGACCCTGGACCTGTCCATTTCGTCTTCAAGAGAACGCACGAACCCATCGAAATCGATGTCAAACCGGTAAAAATCAGCCGTTACAGTTTCGTATTTCTTCCCCGAGCCATAAGGCATCAGATGGGCGGCATATATAGTATGCGGGAGGCCGTCCTGAACGCTGATCGCGGCGATCATGTCGAACCTCAGAAGGGAGAGATCGGAGATGTCCTCATTGTTGAGCGGTTCATCCCTGAGATGAGTATGGATATACCTGAGACCTCTTAATGCTTTCCTTCCGAGGGGATAGTCATCAAGTCCGGGGATGAAAATACCATTCGCGCTGCCGACAATAACATGCGTTATGGAACCGTTCCTTGCTGCCAGGATGCCTATTTGCCTGCCCAGATCACGGGAGAGGCCGGTAAGATAACGGGCAAGTTCCGTCGTAATCAGATTGCGGGCCGGGATTTTCCTGCGATAAATCCTTTCAAGTGAGGAGAGAAAATGCTTCTTTAAACCTGTTGTGTTTCCGTAAATAGACGCGATCACATCCTCCCTTTTTCTATTGTATCAGAGACGAAACAACCTTGACAACAAATCAGATTTCCGATAGAGTTGATTTAGGATATGACAAAATCGTGAGGAGGCGCTTATGGGTTACACACAAGTCGCTTTGGAAAACAAAATACTCGAAATGTATCCGGAGATTCAAAAGCACGGCCTGTCAATGGGACTAAGCTTTACCGATGAGAAAAATGCCTGGATCATTAAACTCAACAAGGGCAATAAGGAATTGACAACCCACCTCGAGAAAAAAGATGCCGATGACTGCATGAATAACATAAAGTGCGTCTATTTGGGGGTACAGGTAGAGCAGTTCATCAAAAATTTCGAAGAGAGAAAATAAAGACAGGCGAAAGGCAAAAGGCTAAAGGCTTAACAGAAAATAAAAAGTCTGCCCGTGTCTTGGTTTTTGACCTTTAGCCTATTGCCTATCGCCTATTGCTTGTTTTTATTGATTTTACATAAACATAGATAAGGTAGGCTGCCAGCGCAACCGTCAACAGGACGATGGCGACATGTTCTACTCTGTGAATGTTCTTTATGACAATTTCCAGGCTGTGCCCTCCCACATAGCCGGCCCCGATCATCAGCAGCATGGTAAATAGCGATGAGAACCCATCAGCAGCGAGGAATTTCAGAGGGGACATTTTCATAACGCCGGCCGCAAGAAATATCTGGGCCCTAAGCCCCACCAGATGCCTTCCGATCAGGATCAGCATGACACCCCTTTTCACAAATTGCTGTTCGAGAGCGGTGAGTCTATCCGGCGATATGAATTTACGGAACCATGGATGGTTGATAACCATGTGGCCGTATTTGTTTCCTGCGAGAAAGATAAAGAAGTCAGCTATAAGCAGCCCGATATAGACAACCAATATGGCAGGAACAGGTTTTACCACCTCTGCAGATATCAGAAAACCGCAAAGAATTAATGTAGCGTCCTCCGGGAAAGGAAAGCCGACCCCGCCAAGAATGAGAAGAATGAATAGTCCCATATAGGGAAACTGCGCTACAATTTCCGAAATTGAATACATGCTCCTCACCCGATATTTTCGATACGGTGCTGATTATAGAACGAAGGAAAAATCTTTCTCAACATCGCCCGGCATGAAGCGCTTCCTGCGTATCATAATATTACAATTATATACCATATGACCTGCGGGCAATCCTTATACTGCCTTACTCTGTTATAATGCTGTTTATTGCAACCAGGATCTCATCTATTAAACGAGACCTGATACTGATAAGCAAAGCAAGGCTTGGCAATGAATCATAAAAAAGGTGAAAAGCTCGGCATCCTGATCATGGGGTCACTCGGAGTTGTGTTCGGTGATCTAGGTACCAGTCCGCTATACACAATGCGGGTCTGTTTTATGGGTTCCCACGCAGTCGCGCCTTCGGCAGATAATGTATTGGGGGTCGCTTCTCTTATTTTCTGGGCACTGTCACTGGTCGTCAGCATTAAATATTGCATGTTTATTCTGCGCGCCGATGATGATGGAGAGGGAGGTATTTTCGCCATGATGGCGCTATTGCATGGAAAGATGGGGGCCAAGCTGAGTTGGAATCTTATTCTGGTCATGTGTTTTGGCTCTGCTCTGCTCTATGGCGACGGACTCATTACTCCTGTTATATCCGTAATTTCCGCCCTCGAAGGATTAGATGTGGCAACAACGAGGGCAAAGCCATTCATCCTGCCCGTAACCTGTCTTGTGCTTTTTTTGCTTTTCCTCCTGCAAAGCCATGGCTCAGGACGCATCGGAAAATTTTTCGGACCCATAATTTTTCTCTGGTTTGTTGTTATCGGCGCACTGGGAATCAATGCGGTCCTGGCGAGGCCCGAGGTCCTCGCGGCTGTTAATCCGGAGTACGCGGTCCGGTTTTTCGCAGTCAATGGGTGGCACGGCTTCTTTGTTCTCGGCGCAGTTGTACTTTGTATAACCGGATGTGAAGCCCTTTACCTGGACATGGGCCATTTTGGGAGCAAGGCCATCCGTATTTCCTGGTATTTCCTGGCACTCCCGGCCCTGTTGTGCAATTATTTCGGCCAGGCCGCATTAATCCTTGCTGATCCCGGACAGATTCAGGACCCATTTTATGGTCTTGTGCCCAGGTCCTTGCTTTACCCCATGGTGGGATTGGCCACAGTCGCAACGATTATTGCATCGCAGGCAATTATTTCCGGAGTTTTTTCGATGACACGGCAAGCCATGCAGCTAGGCTACATACCTCGCATGCGAATCATTCATACCTCGGAAATGGCCGAAGGGCAGATTTATATTCCCACGATAAATTTCATGATGCTTTTTGCTGCTGTTGCTTTGGCGTTGAGTTTCAGACAGTCCGAGAACCTTGCGGATGCCTATGGCATGGCGGTAACCGGCGACATGTTCATAACGTCCACGATTTTTTTTATTATCAGCCGTAAAATCTGGGGATGGGGCCTATGGAAAGCCCTGCCGCTCGCGTTAATTTTTTGGGTAATCGACGGCTCTTTTCTGACCACCTGTTTACTTAAATTCCTGACCGGCGGCTGGATCCCGGTTGCGACCGCCCTTTTCGTGCTGTTGGTCATGATAACATGGCGCGACGGTTGGGACGCCCTGGCTGAAAAGATATACGGCATGCAAATGCGTATAGATAGTTTCATCAAGCTTATCTCCGCTTGCAATTGCCTGCGCCTTCCCGGAACGGCAGTCTTTCTATCCACCTTTCAAACCGAGGTGCCGCCAATGCTCCAATATCATCTGAACCATATCGGCGCACTGCACGAAAAGGTCCTGATCCTGTCCGTCCTCACCAGCGACGTCCCGGAGGTCCCTGACGGAGAAAAGCTCGATATCCGTAATCTTGGTCAGGGAGTATACCGCATCACCGCTAATACGGGATTTATGGAGACCCCGGATATTCCGGCAATGCTCGCTTTGGCAAAGGGCAAAATCGCTGATATTGATCCGTCGAGCGCGGTATATTATCTCGGAAAAATTTCCCTTGTTCCGGCCAAAAAAAGAGTCCTGGACCCTGTGCGCAGATTATTATTTTTCTTTATGCAGCGCAATGCCCTGAGTCCCGTGGTGTATTACGGCATACCGCCGGACCGGGTCCTGGAATTGGGCGTGCAACTGGAATTCTAGAGAGTGCCCTTTTGATTTCTCTGGTATATAATAGAGGCATGCAGACGCAATAGGCGGCAAGTCTGAAATCACTAAAAACGAGAGGTGCTGCGATGTCAAAGGTTTATTTTGCTTCCGCGAGGGTCGGGAAATGGCGTTACAAAGACAGCCTGCCTGGAAAACTGCAGCGGCTGCTTGATGAAGCCGGCCTTGCCGGCTACTTCGGACCGGATGAATGGGTAGCAATAAAAACACACTTCGGTTCTGAAGGCGCACACCGGGTTGTCAGGCACGTGTTCCTCGCGAAAGTGGTGCAATCTCTCAAAGCGCTCAAGGCCAGGCCATTTGTTACAGACACCGTCAGGATTAAGGGTCTGGACTATCTTCACGTAGCTAACGAAAACGGGATCAATCACCTTTCTGTGGGCGCTCCGGTTGTCATAGCCGACGGACTCTATGGAAACGACAACATCATGGTCAAATCGGGAGAGATACTGGGTGAGATTGCCGTCGCTTCCCTTATTTACGATGTCCCTGCCATGGTCGTGTGCTCTCATGTAAAGGGACATATAAATGCCGGCTATGCCGGGGCGATAAAGAATATCGCCATGGGTGGCGTAAGCAGCAGCCATCGCCACTGCGGATGGAAATGCGGGCGCGGCGCTATGCACACCATAGGAGAAGGAAAGCTTGTATGGGACAGCGAAAAGTGTACTTTATGCTACCAGTGCGAGGAGGTCTGCCCGCTCGACTGCATTTCTTTCAAAGACGATACATTAACCTGGGACAACGAGCGATGCTGGCGTTGCGGCAGATGTACGCGCGTCTGTCCGGACGGCGGACTGACACTGCCCGGCGATGATCAGCTTTTTATGAAATCGCTGGCCGAGGCATCGAAGGCGGTACTCGGCACGTTCAAGCCCAATAAAGTCATCTATATAAACTTTCTCACCGAGATCCAGCCGGAATGCGACTGCATGCCCGCTGCAGAGGTCCCCGTTATACAGGACATCGGCATTCTGCTGTCCGACGACATTGTCTCAATCGAGCAGGCTTCCATTGATATGCTCCTGAAAGAAAAACCGCTGCCCTCATCGCTGGCCGAGACCGAACAGATAAAAGCCGGGGAGGACGTGTTTCTCAAGCTTCACGGAAAGCCCTATATTCTGCAGGTTGAAGAAGCCGAGCGGCTGGGGCTCGGCAGCAGGGAGTATGAGTTGGTCGAAATGAAATAGCTTACGCGATGAGCAGCAAATCTTAATTCAGAAGCGCTGGAACTCCGGATAAGTTTAATCCGGTCTTACGTGCCCTATCTTTTTCTTTAGTTCGCCTTGCAGTTTCTTTAATAATGTATCAATGGCAGATGCCTTATCATTGACACTTCCCATCTTTTCCCGAGCAGCACCTTTCCCCCCGGCCTCGTATATTGCTATGACCTTTTCCGCTTCCTCATACATTTCATCCTTTATATCCGCTATCTGATGACATATGTTTATATCGTAGAAATCTTTCTGCTCCAGTCTTTTATCAACCCATTTGGAAAGGCTGCCGGCAGGAAATCCAGGCAGGTGTTCATGCCTGACCTTTGTCTTGTCATCTAAAATTTCCTGAAGATTCTTAATACTGAGATCATGATCTTTTTTAATGAGATCTATCATAAGAATTCTATACTCTATTATTCTTTTGAATGCCTGGGGGACTTCTTCACTATTTTGGCTCTTATCAACAGGATTGCTTTCTATTTTCGCAATCCTGGACTCACCTGCATCCTCCCCCCTGTCCATGGTGACATCCGCCACCTCACTTCTCACCGTTGTGACATCTGACATCCCCTGTGCAAGGGTTTCAGACTTTGCTATCTGGCCATCAAGCATATCCATAATATCTTCAATCCTCCCGCTCAACACATGGAACCTTTCACGGGATGCACTGGCAGAAGGATCTGTAGCATTAAGTTTTTCAATGACCCTGGCAATACCGTCTGCAGCCGTTGTAAGCATGTCCCTGGAGTTTTCAGATTCGCTTTTAATCCTGGATAAATTATCTGCGACCTCTTTCGCATTTGATTCATCTTTCGAATCGATTGCCATGTCACAGCCAGGATGCATTTCACATTCGCATGAGGCTTTGATGCTTTCATTGATCTCGCGGATATGCGCCTGTCTGACCATCGCTTCCATAGCCTGAAGCATTTTCATAACGTCTTCCGCATCCTTGTCAAACTGGTTGATCATACCGGAGAGTTTGGTAGCGGATTCATTGACCATCTTTAATCCTTGTACTGATTCAGGTGAGCCGCCCGGCGCATCTAGCAAGTTCAATGCCTGGGCAATGTCCTGAGTTGCGACAGCAATTTGTGTGGCAGCTTCCGTCTGCTTTTCTGCAGTCATTACCGTAGTTGCGACATGTACAAGCATCTCATCGACGCCTACAAAATCACGACGCTCCTTCATCATGTCAAATTGTGGTGATAGTATTTCGATCATTGCTGCAATATTACTGCGAATTACAACTCCCTTCGGTTTTGAGGACAAATAATAGGGGGCTATTGACCAGCTTTTGGCAGGAACTGCCGATGTTTTGCTGGCGGACCCCAAAACTCTTATGCCGGTCTGGGTACTGCCAGTTTTGGATTGTGCTCGTTTTTCTTGTGCAGATCGTTGCGCTTCCTTGTATATATCCTTGTACTTTACTTTCAAGGCACTGACAATTCTTTTGCATAGCGCTTCTGCGGTAAATGGTTTCCTGACATATCCGTCAACACCGCTTTCCTTTGCCATCATTACTTTGTCACGGTCGCTTTCAAAGGTCACCATAATGAATATAATGTCTTTCAGATCAGATATTCCTCTTATGGTATTCAGGAGGTCGAGCCCGTCTATTTTATTGTTCCAATCAGATAGGACCATACCATATTCCCCGCTATCAAGTTTACCTAATGCCTCCCGACAACCGCTGACCGATTCTATGGCTTTGAAACCATTGTGTCTCAGGATATAAATCAGGGTATTTCGGGTTGCGTAAAAACCCTCGACAACCAAAACTTTGTTTTTTTGTTCATCCACTGCTTCTATCTCCTATTACAGGACAAGAAAAGCGCATTTCAGATATTCGGTCTCAGGCATGGAGAGCAGGATGGGATGGTCCCGCCCCTGAGAACGCAGTTCCAGGAGCCTGGGATTCCTGTGGGCGTCCTTTGCCGCATGCTGCAGCATCTCAACAAAAAGCGTTTTATCGACGTGGTGCGAGCACGACGATGTGGCGAGAAGACCGCCTTCCCTGATAATGCTCATGGCAATGGCGTTTATCTCCCGGTATCCCCGCAGCCCTTCTTTGAGCTTTGCCTTGTTTTTTACAAAAGCGGGGGGGTCGACCACAATAAAATCATAAAGATTGCCGGAATCAGCCTCTCTCTTCAGAAAATTGAATACATCCGCTTTAATAAATGTGCATTTATTGCCAAGCCCATTCAGTTCGGCATTCCTCTTTGTCTGCTTAATTGCCGCCTCGGAACTGTCAACAAACGTCACGGCTGCCCCTTTCCCGGCAAGGTGCAGACCCCATGCACCGGAATAACAAAAAAGATCCAATCCCCTGCCGCTCCCACCCCAGATAGTCTTCGACTTTCCGGGGACCCCGCTGCCGGCATGCCTGCTGAATGCAATCCTGTTCTCCCTCTGGTCAAGAAAAAAACCGGTCTTTTGCCCTGATAGCGGATCAATCTCACTGCGAATATCTCCCTCTGTAATCGGTACAAGAGTCCCGGCAACGCCCTTGACCATGACCTTTTCGAGCGGAAGCCCCTCCAGTGTCCTGTTTTGGTTATCATTCTTCATAACAATCGTTTCCGGTGAAAGCATTTCATCGAGCAGGCGCAGCAAAAGGTCCCTCTGACGTTCCATACCGGCAGTCAATATCTGCACAACGAGGCAGCCGGGATACTTGTCGACAATCAGGCCGGGCAGAAAATCGCCTTCACTATAAATAAGTCTGCAGGAATCGCTCCCGGGCAAAAACCGCTCTCTGTAGCGCAGGGCATCCGCGATCCTCCGTTTAAAGAATTCAGCATTGATCTCCTCACGCTGACGCGTAAGCAGCCTGATCGCGATCAGGGAATTCGGATTTATATAGCCTGTCCCCAGAAACTCTTCCTTGTGGTCAAATACTTCCACGAGACTTCCCGGCTCGTGACCGCGGGGACTGGAGGCCAGTTCATTTGAAAATATCCAGAGATGTCCGGACAGGACCCTGCTGGTCCGTTTGAGAATAACTTTTTCCAACTATAATCTCCCTTCCTGCCTGAGCCTGCCGATAATCTCTTTAATTTTCGGCATAGATTCCAGGGCAGCCTTCTCTCCTTCAAGAATGGCCTCGTGACGTTTGTCAAAATCGCTGGGACCTATGCGGCCCACCTTCGGCCTTATAACAACATCGGCCCTGGAAAGCTGCATATAAGAAATCCTGGAGTACATGATATTGACGGACTGAAGAATTGTGTCCATAGTGCTTTCAGGCAAACCGCTGTCGAAATCTGAAGAGATATCCACAGCTATGACCACATCCGCGCCCATTTTCCTCGCAGCGTCTACGGCAACAGGGCTTACCACACCGCCGTCAACATACATATGGCCGTTTATCCTCACAGGCCTGAATATGCCCGGTATCGTACAACTGGCCCTCACCGCAGTACCCGTATTGCCGGTGGCGAAGATCGTCTCCTGTCCGCTCTGAATATCTGTGGCAACGGCATAAAAAGGTATCCGCAATTTTTCCATAGGGGTATTCCTCACCATTTTGTTGACATATGCCTCAAGCATTTCGCCCTTGATAAAGCCGTTATCAGGAATACACAGATCGGCAATATCGCCCTTTTCCAGTCCTATCGCGATCTTCTGAAGCTGGAAGGCATTGAAGCCATAGGCGTACAGGCTTCCCACAAAACTCCCCGCGCTGGTGCCGACAACCATATGGACCGGTATATTGTTAGCCTCAAGCACCTTGAGCACACCTATATGCGCAAAGCCTCTGGATGCACCTGCCCCTAACACCACCGCCACCTTTGCCGGTTTCTGCCGCGGCTGGACCGCCACCTCCCTGGTAGGCGCACAGGACACCACGCCAAGCATAAAAACAAAAAGCACGACAATCACTCTCTTCAGCTGCATGCCGCCTCCTCTGGTTGCAAGTTACAGTAAATATTCTATATTAGTTGCGCACAAAGCATCTACAGTGTCATATTTAATAATACGATAATTACCTTGAAAAACGATTATATTGTCATATAATCTATTAGTCAGGATAATAAGTGAGGGTGTTTTTTATGACAGTTCAGATATAAAGGAGACTATGGATACATTCATTGCGCGACAACCCATTTTCGACAGGGAGAAACATTTGTTCGCCTATGAACTGCTCTTTCGGGACGGGCTATCTAATTACTTTCCAGAAATAGACGGTGATACCGCGACATCAAAAGTGCTTTCCAGCAGTTTCCTCGCCATCGGCATCGATAGTATTACCGGAGGGAAAAGGGCATTCATTAATTTTACGCAGAACTTGTTAATGTCGGAGATTCCTTTCATGTTTCCGCGTGAGTCAACTGTGGTGGAAATCCTCGAAGACGTCAGACCCGACCCGGAGGTAATGGAAAATTGCAGAAAATTGTCTTCAGGCGGATATTATTTGGCTCTTGACGACTTCTTTTTTAACGCAGGGATGAGCGCGCTCGTGGAACTTGTAAACATTATTAAAATAGACTTCCGCACGACGCCCGTTGACGATATAAAGAAAATGGTAGTCAGCAAGGAACTTGCCGGAATAAAGTTGCTCGCGGAGAAGATTGAAACGAATGAAGAGTTTAAGGTCGCGTTGGATATGGGCTTTGACTACTTTCAAGGCTACTTCTTCAGCGTGCCTGAAATCATAAAGGGTAAAGAACTTTCGGGTTCCGCCCTGCAATTATTGAATCTGATCATTGAAATAAACAAACCTACCGTTAACCTGGAGAAACTCGAAAAGATCATAGAGCATGACATTTCTATCACCTATAAACTCCTGCGATATGTCAATTCAGCCTCTATAAAAAGGAGGACGGAGATCAGTTCCATACGGAAAGCGGTCATGATTATCGGCATAGATGAGTTGAAACGTCTGGTCTCTCTGATCTCGCTGTCCAAGGTCGCGGTGGACAAACCGGACGAATTAATCAAAGGCTCGTGCATCAAGGCAAGATTCTGTGAAAAACTGGGTCAGGAAAGCACCTGTTCAATAAAGTATAACGAACTGTTCCTCATAGGGTTATTTGCGCATGTGGATGCCATACTTGATCAACCGATGAAAGAGATTATGGATAAAATACCCATCTCGAAAACTATCTCGGATGCATTGATAAATGGCGAGGGAGAGGCGGTAAAATATTTGAGGCTCGCTGAATGCTACGAAAGAGGGGAATGGGACAACGTTAAGGAATATGCCGGTCAAACTTGCGTCGCCGAGGGTGTTATCCCCGGCATATATGTAGAAGCCTGTAAATGGGCCGACGAGTTTTCCGATTAGGAATTAAATATTTCAGGACCCGTACCCGAATTTTTAAATACGCGTATCATGCCCTCATTAAGAAAAAAGTCTCTTTTCTCCTGTAAGATTAAATAATTGACTGTGAACGTCCGATAATAAAATTAAAAGAGCAGCGGCAGCAAAGTTGTTTTCGGCAAGCTGATGGGAACAGGGAGGTAACCATGGGCAAGATAATTCCACTAGGGGGAAAAAACAGGGCAAAAGCGGCATTCGACGGCGATTTCACCAGTATGCTCAAAGACGTGGCCGAGATCAAGAGGGAGGCTTTGGGGACGGAAGATAATAATCTATTTCACCTGAATGCGAGTTTCGAAGACCTGTTTAAGGCAAAAATAGGTTCATTTATCATAGATCACAGGCTGATAAATGCGGACCTGTTCCGCTGCAGCCTTTACGTAGCGCATGTGCTTGGCAACACCCTTTCAAAAAAGGTGGCAAGCTTTTATATAACTGATTATTTGATCAGGGGAATCGAAGAAGAGTCTCCGGACATTTTGAAAGAAGGCGCTGACCTCTGCTGCATTATCTGCATCTTTTTTAATGAACGGCATAAATGGAGAATGATGCGGGCAGGGGATTATGTAAAAATGGGAATTCAACTTTACTCAATCTACTATTCCATGACTCATAAATTAATAGGCTGGTGCATGAGCAGGAATTTTGAAAACATCACCTCTATTACGAGAAAGTGCGTAGAGGATCTGGAACACCCATAAAGAACAAGGCATGCACATCTTTCGGCAAAAAAGCACGGGTGTACTGGAGCAGGGGCGAGTAACGTCGAGCCCCAGTCGAGAATAGGGAGAAATGTTACTGCTATAAGCAATTAGAGTCGGCACAAAAAGTAGTTTTTTTTTGCTGAAAGATGTGCATGCCTTGTTCCGCTTGATGCTTAACGCAATTATTTAAACAGTTTGGTGCGCTTGTAGAAGAACGGTTTCAAAACCTTCAGTCCGACAACCCCGGCCACAGGTTTTACCAGCCACGACACGAATCCTCTGCTGCCCAGGCACCTTTTGCAATAAGGGTGCTCAAGCCTGTAGTGTTTGAACCCTTCGATGATTGTCCCAAGCCTGTCCGATGAAAGTATCTCTTCCAGCGATGATTCACGAAGGTTCCCCACTTTCGTATTGCCGTCAAAATCCATGCAGCAGAGCACCACATCCCCATTGTAAAGAATACCGAAATGGTCGCGCATCCCGAAACAATAGCCTGCCCAGGCATCGCGAATCTTTTCATCTCCGAATGCATGTCCCCAGTCATCCAGCACATATGTTTCGAAAAAGACATTCGGGTACACCTCAACCACATTCCATTTATAGGCTACAAGATCTCTGATCTTTCCCAGCGCCGGCAACTGATCTTCCTGGGCGACTCCTAACAGATCATAGATGCGCCCGGCCCAAAAAGTGAATGTCTTTCTGAGTTCTTCAGTGGACGAAATGACACGTACATGGCCGATCCTCTGTTCCATTGACTTCTTTCTGAATCTGGTATTCAGAAACCGGAACTTGAATACCGTCTCTTTGTGTTTAGCGTGATAAGCACTGAAGAATTCAAGGACCCCCTTAAGATATGTTTCGAACGTCCTTGAACCGGATTTCCGGTACGCAAAAGAACGCTCATCAGGCGTCTGGAGTGAAATATCGAGCTGGTGCAGACTGTAGTCAAGAAGCCGCCTGCCCGTTTCGCCCCCCAGCCCGGCCCCGTTGGTGGTAAGGCCGACATCCATTTTTTCGGAAGCCGCATGGTCCAGTATAGCGAAAAAATCCTTGTGCAGGGTCGGCTCGCCCATGACATGAAAGGTGATCTTTTCGCAGATGCCGTGGGTCTTGAGTTCGGTTATGATCCTCCGGGCCAGTCCGGTATCCATATAGCCGTATGACCTTTTCATCTCGGATTTGGGGCAAAAGACGCAATTGAAGTCGCAAACATTGGTCAGTTCAATGTGTACGCGTTTGAGCGGTATTTCAATATGCCCGAATTTTTTCGTAGTCACTGCGCAGGGATCCCCTTGTCCGGCATTAAATGCACCCTCTATTATACCGTTTCCGGAAATTATTCGGAAAGAGAGTGCGGGGCAGACTGTTTTTCGGCGTGCTAAAACTGCTGCCATTCCAGTGCCGGAAATGTATAATGGCGTTATTTATATCCCATTCTCGGCTGGGGCTCGGCGTTACTCGCCCCTGCTCCAGCACCCCCGTGCTATCACGCCGAAAAACAGTCTGCCCCGCACTCTCTGATACTATCTGCTCATTATTATCAGCCTCAAAATCGCGCTAAACCCTTCTCCAGGAGGCATAATTTAGCAATAAATTCCATTTATTTGCATATAATGTTATTTACTAATGGAAATTAGCATTTGAAATTGAATAACATTTATTTCTTGTGTTAGTATAGTGTTATTTCGGTAAAAGGAGCGTATAGTTGATGGATGAGAAAATACACTCGCTGATAAAACAATTCAGAGAAAACGACGGCAATATTCTATCCCTTCTGCAAGAGACACAGGAAGCATTCGGGTACATTCCCGAAGAGGCTGTAAACATTTTCTCAAAAGAGCTCAATATCCCTGCAAGCAACTTTTACGGGGTTTCCACTTTTTATAGCCAACTTCACCTAAACCAGGATACTGTTCAGCCTGTTATCGATGATCATATTATCAGCGGAGGCCCTGTTGCCCGGAAGCACTCTGCGGATGATAAATTTAATGAGAAACAGACAAAGTTGATATTGTCCGCCTGCGGCAATATCGATCCTGAAAACATAGAAGCTTACAAGGCCGTGGACGGCTACTCTGCAATTGAAAAAGTTCTGACTTCCATGACACCTGAGGAACTAATTGACACAATTAAGAAATCTGGACTGCGTGGCCGCGGAGGAAGCGGTTTTCCTACAGGTATAAAATGGGAGGCATGTCTCAACGCTCAAAGTGATCAAAAATATATAATCTGCAACGCTGACGAAGGAGATCCAGGGGTATTCAAGGACAGGGCTGTTCTGGAAGGCAATCCGCACTCGGTCATCGAGGCCTTGGCAATAGGCGCGTATGCGGTCGGCGCTACAAAAGGTTATGTTTACTTGCGCGCTGAAAATTCTCTTGCCCTGCAACGACTGAAAAAAGCCATAGCAGAGGCGCGGGAAAAGGGATACCTCGGCACGAATCTTTTCAACAAGGGGTTCGACTTCGATATCGCGATAAAGCAGGGTGCCGGCTCCTTTGTTTGTGGTGAGGAAACAGCGCTTATCGAATCCATGGAGGGACACCGCGGGATGTCGAGGGCAAAACCGGTCTTCCCTGTGCAGCACGGGTTATGGGGAAAGCCGACTGTTGTGAATAACATTGAGACACTCGCAAACATTCCTTATATAATCAGCAAAGGGCCCGAGTGGTTTGCGTCCATTGGAACTGAAAATTCAAAGGGCACAAAGCTCTTCTCGCTAATGGGAAAAGTCAAAAATACCGGCCTTATCGAGGTGCCGATGGGCATTACACTCAGAGAGGTCATTTATGATATCGGCGGCGGAATGGAAGATGACAGGAAGTTTAAGGCGGTCCATGTCGGCGGCCCCCTGGGCAGCAGTTTCCGGGCGGACATGCTTGACATGAAGCTGGATTACGAGTCTCTCAAAAAAGCCGGTTCCATTTTCGGCTCAGGCGGAATTATCGTTCTTGACGAGGACAACTGCATGGTTGACATGGCAAAATACTTCGTTAGTTTTACGCGCGCAGAGTCGTGCGGAAAGTGCGTGCCATGCAGGATAGGCACCAAACGCCTCCTCGATATACTTGACAGGATCACTAAAGGGTCAGGCAAGGAAGAGGACATAAAAATTCTGGAGAAACTTGGCAAAGACATCAAAGCGGCCTCATTGTGCGGTCTTGGCCAGGAAGCCCCGAATCCCGTGCTCAGCACGATCAAATATTTCCGGGATGAGTATGAGACACATATAAGAGACAGAAAATGCCCGGCAAACGTATGCAGTGAGCTCCCAAAGGGAGCAGCGATTGTCTTAATATAAGAAAATTCAAATAGTCAGGAGCAACCATGATCAAGGCAACCATAGACGGCAAAAATATCGAAGTTAATGAGGGCACCACTGTTCTGGAAGCGGCAAAGACATTGGGCATTTCAATACCGACGCTCTGCCACCACCCCAAGCTCACCCCGATCGGCGGCTGCAGACTATGCATTGTCGAGATAAAGGGTCATCCCCGGCCTGTCACATCGTGCACAACCCCTGTGACCTACGGAATGGAAATAACAACATCATCGCCTCTAATCTCGGATTTGCGAAAAAGCATGCTCGACCTTATTCTTTCGGACCACCCCCTGGATTGTCCGGCCTGCATACGGGGCGGCGACTGCAAGCTGCAGGACGTGGCGTTTATGTATGGCCAGAAGGAAAACCGGTTCCCCGGTGAAAGAAGGGAATACAGAAGAGTAGACGTCAATCCCTTCATCGCACGGGACATGGAAAAGTGCATTCTCTGCGGAAGATGTGTAAAGGTGTGCAGTGAAGTGCAGGGTGTAGGTGCCATTGATTTCGCTTACAAGGGCTTTGAATCAAAGATATGCCCGCCGTATGAAAAGCCTCTTGATTGTGAATTTTGCGGTCAATGCGTATCTGTGTGTCCCACCGGCGCCCTTGCCGGAAAGATGTGGATACGAAAGGACAAGAGCAGAGATGAAAAAAGAGTCGATACCGTCTGCCCTTATTGCGGCACAGGCTGCCATATTACGCTGCATGTACAGGACAACAAAGTCATACGCGTAACTTCAAGAGAGGACACATGGAATGAAGGCTGGCTCTGTGTTAAAGGAAGGTTTGGTTACAAATTCATAAACAATCCTGACCGCCTTACGAAACCTCTCATCAAAAGAGACGGGCAATTCCAGGAGGTCTCATGGGACGAAGCATATGATTATGTCGCAAAAAAACTTAATGATATAAAAGCTGAGTATGGTGCCGAAGCTATCGGCGGATTGTCCTCTGCGCGATGTACCAACGAGGAAAATTACGCCTTTCAAAAAATGATAAGGGCCGCGGTGGGGACGAACAATGTCGACCACTGCGCGCGACTCTGACACGCGCCAACGGTAGCCAGTCTGGCTGCCATATTCGGTTCGGGTGCAATGACCAATTCCATCGAAGAAATCGAAGGTATGGAAGTTATATTCATTATAGGCTCCAATACAAAGGAAACACATCCGGTGATCGCCAACCGGATGATCAAGGCATACAGGAATGGGGCGAAGATAATCGTAGCCGATCCGCGCAATGTCCCGATGACCCGTTTTGCCGATACGGTGCTGCGCCTGAAACCTGGCACTGATATCGCCCTCATCAACGGAATTGCACATGTCATAATCAAGGAAGGGCTTGAGAACAAGGCCTTTATTGAAGAAAAGACAGAGGGTTTTGAAGAATGGAAGAAATTGCTTGAGGAATACACTCCCGAATATGTGGAAAAAATAACCGGCGTGAGCAAAGAAGATATTATAAAAGCCGCCCGTCTTTACGGCAGCTCTCGAAAGGCAGGCCTTTTCTACACCATGGGGATAACACAGCATACCTGCGGCACTGATAATGTGGCCGCAGTTGCAAACCTGGTGACGCTTACCGGCAATATTGGACGGGAATCTACGGGAGTAAACCCGCTGAGAGGACAAAATAACGTTCAGGGGGCATCGGATGCGGCCTGCCTGCCAACTGTCTTACCGGGATATCAAAAGCTTGACAATCCCGATGTAATAGCCAAATTCGAGAAAGCCTGGGGTGTGTCTCTTTCCACAAAACCAGGACTTACGGCAACACAAATGATACCCGCGGCGCTGGACGGGAAAATAAAGGCGCTATATATAATGGGAGAAAACCCGGTCATTACCGATCCCAATACCCATCATACAGTCGATTCCCTCAAAAAGCTGGCTTTTCTGGTTGTCCAGGATATCTTCCTGACAGAAACTGCCCGACTTGCTGATGTGGTGCTGCCTTCAGCCTGTTTTGCCGAGAAAGACGGTACCTTCAGCAATACGGCGAGAAAGGTCCAAAGGGTAAGGAAGGCGGTTGAGCCGCCCGGTGAAGCGCGGACTGACCTGTCCATAATCATGGAAATGTCAAAAAGACTGGGCTATACAATGGACTATAAATCTCCAGAAGAGGTATTGATTGAGTTCGGCCAGGTATGGCCCAACCTTGCAGGGATAACATACGAGCGTATCGAGAAGGCAGGCCTTCATTGGCCTTGCCCTGACAAAAATCATCCGGGCACCCCTTATCTCTACAAAGCGGGGTTTCCCGTGGGAAAGATACGTTTCTCCGGAATAACGTACTCTCTGCCTGCTGAGGTGACTGACACCGAATATCCGTTTATCCTGACAACCGGAAGAAACCTCTACCAGTACCACTCCGGAACGATGACCAGACGGGTACCTGCAATTGAGGCCCATGCCGGCGAACCTTATGTGGAAATCAGCGCCGAAGACGGCTTGAAGCTCGAGGTAAAGAACGGAGATATATTGGCCGTTACTTCCCGGCGGGGTACCATAAGATTAAAAGCGAGGATTACTTCTAAAGTCACTGAAGGCACGGTATTCATACCCATGCATTACGGCGAGGCCGCAGCAAATGTGATAACGAATGACGCCCTTGATGCCAAGACCAAAATACCTGAATACAAAGTTTGCGCTGTAAAGATCGAGAAATAAGGGTGTAATGATTACCGGAAGGCCCTTATTCACGACAGAGCAGATAAACGATAAAGTCGCTGAACTGGCCCAGGCGATATCGCGCGACTATGCAGGCAGGGAAGTCCTTGCAATAGGCATTCTGAAAGGCGCTTTTATGTTTTTTGCCGATCTCATAAGGGCGCTGAAACTTCCCGTTACTGTAGATTTTATGGTCGCATCGAGCTATTTTAAAACTGCCTCCACTGGCAATACGACATTGCACTACGAACCCAGAGAGAATGTCAAGGGTATGCACGTCCTCCTGATCGATGATATAATCGACACGGGGGTATCGCTTAATTACATACGGGAGATGCTGCTGGCCAGGGAACCCGCCAGCCTTAAAATCTGCGTGCTCCTGGACAAGCAGGAAAGGCGCCTCGTTGACGTGCCGGTGGACTACCAGGGCTTTAAGATTCCCAACGAGTTCGTCGTGGGATACGGCCTCGATTACGAGAACAAATACAGAAACCTGCCTTATATAGCTGTTTTCAAGAAAGAAACGTAAAATCAGGCGATAGGCTAAAGGCTAAAGGTCAAATGATTATAAACACTGTCTTGTCTTTGGCAGTTAGCCCTTCGCCTATTGCCTATTGCCCGACTTTAGGAGGTTTTTTATGTACGAATTGATGATAGAAACGGGTTTTGCCTCGGCTCATCAGCTCAGGGGATATAAAGGCAAATGTGAAAACATTCATGGTCACAATTGGAAAGTCCAGGTGTATGTGACCACTGACCGTCTCAATGATATTGACCTTGCTATCGATTTCCACGACCTTAAGCGGATCACCAACGAGGTGGTTGCTCAACTCGACCACACCTGTCTTAATGACATTTTTCCATTTACCGAGAAAAACCCGTCTTCTGAAAATATTTCACGGTGGATATTCGATTCGCTGCGGAAGAGGCTTGCAGATTACAAAGTGAACATATCTGCGATAACCGTATGGGAATCTGAAACCGCTTCAGCAACTTATTTCGAAGAGTAGCCGCAATGGACAGGGCTTTTGCAGCAAAAGTTTTAGACCTCGCTATTGCAAAGGGCGCTGATGAAGCCGAAGTGTATATCAGGGAATCAAAAAACCTTGGAATCGAGGTAAAGGACCGGAAGATAGATACACTTGAATCATCAGTAACTGCCGGATACGGTATCAGGGTAATAAAAGACAAACAACCCGGCTTCTCTTACTCCACCGACCCCGGCATTATGTCTCGTGTCGTGGATACTGCGCTGGCAGTAGCGCGATACGCCGGGCGGGATGAAAATCTCGGCTTTCCTTTGTCCCTCCATGCCGGACATGTGTCTGTCTTCGACAGACGCATAGCCTCGATTACCGAGCATGAAGCGATAGAGCTCGTCATGCTTGTTGAAAAAGCGGCCCTCGATGCGGACAGGCGAATAAGGAAGATCAGGACAGCTGCGGGCAGTTTCGGTACGAGCAATACTTGTGTTGTGAACTCAAAGGGAGTTGACGCCTGTTACAGTGCTTCCGGGTGCTCGGCGCATATCACTGTAATTGCCGAGGAAGGCGCCGAAAGCCAGATGGGCTGGGACTATGAAGGAAGCAGGTTTCTTGATGAGGTGAAGTTTGGCCGCGTCGGGGCGAATGCCGCAAAGAAGGCCGTCCAACTATTGGGGGCAAAAAAAATTGCTTCGCTGAAAGGGTCCATTCTACTGGACAGCTCCGTTGCTTCCGAATTCCTGGGGATTTTCGCTTCTGCACTGTCGTCGGAATCCGTGCAAAAAGGCAAATCCATGCTCGCAGGCAAGAAAGGAGAGCAGGTACTCAGTCCCCTGCTCAATGTAATTGATAACGGTCTTATTGAAGGTAAACTGGGCAGCAAGCCTTTCGATGGTGAAGGCGTGCCGACCAGGAGCAAAACCCTGATTGAAGGGGGCGTTCTCAAAGGTTTCCTGTACAACACCTATACTGCGCACAAAGAGGGGGTGGAATCTACCGGAAACGCCTCAAGGGGCGGGGCATCCAGCCTTCCCGGTGTGGGTCCTACGAATCTCTATGTAGGACCGTCATCACTGGAGAACGTAAAAGATTTCGGAAAGCTTCTGGAAACCGTCGTCAAGGGTATCTATGTGACCGAGACCATGGGAATGCATACTGCAAACCCGGTATCAGGCGAATTCTCCGTCGGCATATCAGGGCTGTGGATTGAAAATGGAGCGGTGCGTTACCCTGTAAAAGAAGCCGTTATATCCGGTAACGTGCTCGACCTGTTCAGGCAGGTCATTATGGTTGGCGATGATCTGAGATTTTATGGTAACATAGGAGTCGCAAGTCTTCTGATCGAAGCAATCGATATAAGCGGATAATTGGCTCGCAGCTCATAGCTCGCAGAAAAAATTCCCTTATGAACTATGAGTTATCACCTAAGAGCTGTAATTGGAGGATATTAATGGATTATTTCTTGACAGAGGAACAGCATATGATCCGTGATCTTGCGCGGCAGATCGCAGAGGAAAAAGTCGTTCCTGTCAGAGCTGAACTCGATGAAAAAAGCGAATATCCGTGGGAAATTATTAAAGTCCTTGCCCAGTCGGATATGATCGGACTTTTTATTCCGGAAGAATACGGCGGCCTTGGCAAGGGCTGCCTCGAACTCTGCCTGGTTGTTGAGGAGCTGTCGCGCGCCTGTGTAGGCGTATCGACAACTTATGCGGCGAATGCCCTCGGGACATTTCCTTTGCTGCTCTTCGGCTCTGATGAGCAAAAGAAAAAGTACCTGCCGGACATCGCAGCAGGCAAAAGGCTGGTGGCATTCGGTCTTACAGAGGCCAATGCCGGGAGTGATGCAGGCGGAATACAGACTACGGCAAAGCTTGAAGGCAACGAATACGTTTTGAACGGGACAAAGCAGTGGATCACAAACGGAGGAGAAGCGGAGATTTACACAATTATCGCCATTACCGATAAATCAAAAGGGCCGCGAGGGGCCTCGGCTTTTGTCGTTGAAAAAGGGACCCCGGGCTTCACCTTCGGCAAGAAAGAGAACAAACTCGGCATCAGGGCGTCCTCGACAAGAGAACTGATCTTCGATAACTGCAGGATTCCGGAAAAAAATCTTATCGGAAAAGAAGGCATGGGATTTATCGTCGCAATGAAAACGCTTGACCAATCCAGGACCGGAGTCGGCGCACAGGGTCTCGGTGTGGCGCAGGGTGCATTTGAGGAAGCGGTCATATTTGCCCGCGACCGCCACCAGTTCGGACACCCCGTAATAAGCTTCCAGGCAATCCAGCACATGCTTGCCGACATGGCGATGCAGATCGAGGCAGCGCGGTCGCTCGTATATTCTGTGGCACGGTATGTGGACAGCGGAGCAAAGGATTTATCAAAGGAATCTGCAATGGCAAAGACGTTTGCAACCGACGTGGGGATGAAAGTGACCATCGATGCCATGCAGGTCATGGGCGGGGCAGGTTACATGAAGGAATATCCCGTCGAGAAAATGATGCGTGACGCCAAAATACTCCAGATATACGAGGGTACCAATCAGATCCAAAGAAATGTTATCGGTCAGGCACTAATCAAAGAGTCCGCCAAAAAAAAGTAGCAAGTAGTAAGTAGCAAGCAGTAAGGGAACCAAAAAAGAAACCCGCTATGCCTGTTACTTGCTACTTTTTTTATGCCTTTCCCCTGGCTACTTACTACTTGCTGCCGGCTACTTTGTTTCTCAGCTTTTCAAAGTTATATTTGCCCAGAACTTTTCTGAAATCCTTTCTTATGTCAACCCAGACCGGATGAACGGGGCAGGCGTCGCTGCGTCCGCAAAGAGCTTGATCCAGGACACACAAATTCATTGTAACCTCGCCTTCTATGGCCTCCACAACGTCAAGCAGGCTTATCCCGGCAGGGGGCCGCGCAAGCTGAAAACCTCCTTTGACACCGCGAAATGATTTGACAAGAGACGCACGGGCAAGCTTCTGCAGGATCTTGGCCAAAAAACTTCTCGGCACCTCCATTTCCCTTGCAATCTCGTCGATCATCGTTATCTCTTCCTTTTTTCCGCAGAGATAAAGGACGCACCTGATCGCATAATCCGTTTCGCGCGTAATTTCCATGAGTCCTCCCTAGTATGCTTCCCTGTCGCTCAGAATCTCTTCACGGGAAATGCTGTGCCTGAAAATCCGGTATATCCATATCTGGTATGCGATAACAATGGGAACAAACAGCAAGGCCACTGCTGTCATTATCTTAAGCGTGTAAATACTCGAAGACGAATTAAAGATAGTAAGGCTGTATCCGGGATCTATGCTGGAAGGTATAAGATTTGGATAGAGCCCTATTACGCCTGTGAACGTCACCATTAAAATGGTGACACAGGAAGAATAAAATGCCGTTAAATACCGTCCTTTGCCGGCAAAAAACTTTATGCCGAGCAGGCTGAGCACTGCAAGGAGCGGGACCGGCAGCCATACAAAATTCCTTAAGTAATTCCCGTACAGATGTGTAGCGAACCAGGTGTACACGAGAAAAGACACCGCGACAACAAGCAGGGGTATCCACGCCCTGTTTGCAAACCGCCCCGCTCTTTCACTCACTTCGCCTTTTGTTTTTACAGCCAGCCATAGTGAGCCATGCTCAACAAACAGCAGCACAAAAAATACACCTGTAAGCAGCCCGTAAGGGTTAAGCAGGGAGAAGAGCGTTCCGTGATAGCCGTTGCCGTCCATGGGGAGCCCGGCGAAAATATTGCCGAAGGCAACTCCAAACAGGAGCGCGGGCACAAAGCTCCCTATGAATACCGCCGCGTCCCATGTGGCCACCCATGCCTTACTGCCTCCCTTTCCCCTGAATTCAAACGCCACGCCCCTGAATATGAGAGCGAAAAGTATTATGAGCAGCGCCGAATACAGATAACTGAACATTAGCGCATACGTAGTCGGAAAGGCCGCAAACGTTGCACCCCCTGCCGTAATAAGCCATACCTCGTTGCCGTCCCATACAGGACCTATACTGTTAATGATCTGTCGTCTCTCCGCGTCGTCCCTGCCGAGAAAGCGCTGCAATATCCCAACACCGAAATCAAAACCGTCGAGCATGAAATAAACCGCCCAGAGGACTCCCCAGAGTATAAACCACACTATCTGAAATTCCATCTCACACCCCCTCAGTTCTTGATGAAGCAACAAACACCGACAGGTCTTCGTCAGGGCCCTTCTTCGCTGTTTTGTTCAACAAGTAAATGTCCACTATTGCCAGCAGGCCGTATATAAGTGTAAATCCTATAAGGGAACCCCATACCTGGGCAGCAGAAACGCTTTTTGATACCGCGTCCGCCGTCTTCAGTACGCCATAAACGATCCATGGCTGCCTGCCGACCTCCGCGACAATCCATCCTAACTGGCAAGCAATGTAAGGCAGTGGAAGCGCATACATCATCAATCTGAGAAAGGCAGGGTTGCTTTCCAGTTTGTCCATCTTTGCCATTACCCATGATACGGCGGTGAGAAGTATAAAAAGCATGCCGAGAGCGGCCATACCCCTGAAACTCAAAAATGTAGGCAGCACCGGAGGCCGGTCCTCTTTCTTAAATTCTTTGAGTCCTTTTATTTCGGACTGACTGTCATGATAGGCGAGAAGACTTAAAAGGTTCGGGATACGGGCAGCTTCAACACTATTTCTTTCATTGTCGACATCAGGCACCACGATAAGAGAATAGGGCACAGCTTTTTGCGTGTTCCAGACCGATTCCATAGCAGCCAATTTGGTCGGCTGAGTTTCAGCAACTTCGGCTGCATGGAAATCACCCGTTATAAAAACAAGCAGGGAGCTTGCCAGGCCGAAAGCAGCCGCCATTTTAAACGAGTTTTTGAAAAAAGATATATTGCTGCTTCGAAGCAGATGATATGCCGATATGCCCATGACAAAGAATGCGGCTACAACATAGCCGGACAATAAAGTATGAGAAAATTTGAGGAGTCCGTATCTATTCGTCGCCATTGCGACGAAGTCGACCATCTCAGCCCTGCCATTCCTCAAAACATATCCGACAGGGTGTTGCATCCAGCCGTTGGCAAGAAGTATCCACAGCGCCGAAAGATTTGTTGCAATTGCCACAAGCCATATCGAGAGGGCATGGATTTTTTTCGAGACTTTGTTCCAGCCGAAGATCCATAAGCCTATAAAAGAAGATTCAAGGAAGAATGCCACTGTTGCCTCTATAGCCAGAGGCGCGCCGAAAATGTCACCCACATATTTTGAATACTCCGCCCAATTCATGCCGAATTGGAACTCCATGGTAATACCGGTCACTATGCCGAGGGAAAAATTGATCAGGAACATCTTCCCCCAGAATTTAGTCATCTTCAGATACATCGTATCGCCTGTGCTGACATACCGGCTTTCCATATAGGCAACCATAATCGAAAGCCCGAGAGTAAGCGGCACAAAGATAAAATGAAACGCCGCCGTAACCGCGAACTGCAGCCTGCTTAAAGCCAGTGCATCCATAGTCCCCTCCTCCTTCTTCCAGCCGTCCCCTTTTACAGGGTGCGGCTTAATTGAGATAAAGTTTATCCTGTTTCAATAAAATTGTCAAGAGGAATTTATCACCTGGATCTGAGCGCTTTAGTGTTCAGGCTATTTGTGCGCGGACCCCTAATAACAGGATAGCGCTTTAAAATTTGAAAAGATAGAAAAAAACTATTTGGCGTGTTCCAGAATGATCCGCGATATATTTTCCAGGGAGGCAACCTTGTCCACTCCGCCGTATTCTATCGCTTTCCTGGGCATGCCGAACACTATGCAGGATTCCTCGTCCTGGGCAACAGTAAATGCACCGGCCTCCTTCATCTCCATCATGCCCCTTGCTCCATCGTCTCCCATGCCCGTCATAATCACTCCCACCGCGTTCTTCCCCGCATATCTCGCCGCTGAACGGAAAAGCACATCGACCGAGGGCCTGTGCCGTGTTACGAGCGGGCCGTCTTTTATCTCCACATAGTATCGCGCCCCGCTCCTTTTCAGGAGCATGTGACGGTTGCCGGGGGCGATCAATGCCCTTCCCCTGATCACACTATCATTGTTTTCCGCTTCTTTCACAGTTATACGGCAAAGCCCGTCCATGCGTCGCGCAAAAGCCGCGGTAAATTTCTCGGGCATATGCTGAACGATTACTATGCCGGGAGCGTCATGAGGCAGGGCCTCAAGGAAGACCCTAAGCGCTTCAGTGCCGCCTGTAGATGCCCCCACCACAACGACCTTGTCGGTCGTCTGTATCATCGCGTTGGAAGTCGGCTTTTCAAGCACAGCGTCAGCGGTAAGCTTCGGCGCCACCAACATGTTTACAAACTGTTTCTTCCGCAGAGACACAGACGCTGCGGCCTTGACTGCATCGCAAATGCGCACTTTGGATTCTTCCAGAAACTGCTTCGTTCCCAACCTGGGTTTTTGAATTATATCCACCGCACCATATTCAAGGGCCTTCATAGCAGTCTCTGAACCACTTCCCGTCAGACTTGAACATATGACCACCGGTATAGGGTGCTGCGCCATCAACTTTTTCAGGAATGTCAATCCGTCCATACGCGGCATTTCGATATCCAGCGTAATAACATCCGGGATTTCGTTCCTGAGTCTTTCTGCTGCTATCAGGGGATCAGCTGCCGTAGCTATAACATTTATGCCGGGATCGGAAGAAAGTATTTCAGACATGGTCTGACGCACTACTGCGGAATCATCTATGATAAGCACCTTGATAATAGCGGCCATTCAGATAATTATAATAACTTTCACTGTAAAGGGGCAATCAGTATTTCAAAACAGCCCTGTCTCCGCCTTCTTCAGTCTTTTTAAAAAAACCTGCCCCGTATTGGGGACAAAAATAATCTCCCTCTCGCCTGGGCCTCCTATATCGGAAGCCGTAAGTCTCAAATTTAAATCACCCATTATTTTGAATGCAGCCTTTATATTCTGCTCCCCGAAGTTTATGGGGCTTGGCTTGCCCCTGACGGCTTTGAACATATCGGCGCCGCCGAATATCTTGACTTCGATCTCATCATTCTGTATTCCACGGGATTGTAATTCTTCCAGCATTTTCCCGATCGAGCCGTCAATATACCTGAAGCCCGCGACGCATGCGCAATTAAAGCAGCTTATTTCGTTGCAATCGGGTAGCAGACCGTGGCATATCGATCCAATCCTCAATCTCGAATTGAACATGGTAACAGAGATGCAGGAGCCGAGGACAGTCTTCACAACGGTCGGCTTATCAGAGATGAAAATCTCTCCGGCTTTCAAGTAAACATTGGCCAGCACGGTCCGTGAAGTGCCCATATTTTCCCTTTCGCATTTATAAACCATGAGTTTCCCCCTTTTGCTAACCGATTTTTTTCACCATGTCGGCGTAAACTTTTCCACAATCTTTATTGAGCATCTCAATGATCATCATTTTGTCCTGAAACCCCGATACTACAAAGACATGGACATCGGCATGGTCTTTTTTTATTTTTTTGACCAGTTCAAAACCCGACATTCTCGGCATCTCCAGGTCAACGAACACAAGATCGTATTTATTTTCGGCCTTCATAATCATTGCAAGCGCCTCTTCGCCGCTGTTCGCCGTGCTGACGCTGAAGCCGCTTTTTTCAAACACTGAAGAGATTGCGGTCCGGCAAAAGATGTCGTCATCGACAATCAATATACAGAAGTTTGTATTTTTCACTTCGCTATCTCTTTGCATAATTTTCAGCACTCCCCGGCCTCGAAAAATAGCAATAATATGTCGGCTTTATTCAGATCATCATCATTGATGATATAAATGCAGCCGGAATTCAATTGCAGCAGAGCCAACCCGGAACACTGTTTGTCGTATAAAACATCGGGTATAATCATCTCACTGCCTCCTTTTTTATATGGCTTATACTTTAATCAGAATATATCAAGAAAGATGCCAGCACATTTCTATTTGAATTTAAACGATAATCTTGTCAGGGAGGTTTTAAGACGCTATGGAATTAGTTCCATAATTTGTGGAACGAAGTCCATAACCGGGAATTGAAAAATGATCACTTAGGGTATGTGCACAAACAATTTCCGGTCAGGTCCTTATGAGAGCTTGTATTCCTTGATTTTTGTAAGGATGGTTTTGTAATCCACCTGGAGAAGCAGCGCGGCCTTTGACTTATTGCCTTTTGTTAATTCCAGGGTTTTCTTGATTGCTTTCTTTTCAAGTTCTTTGACGGCTATCGAGACAAGTTCCTTAAGGGGCAGCAACCCCTGGAATTCGACATCTCCTGATGTATCTTCCAACAGGAATTCTATGTCCCTGCGCTTTATTATATGGTCATCAGACACGAGTACAGCTCTTCTGATGATATTCCTCAGTTCCCTGACATTGCCCGGCCACGGATAGCGCCCGAGAACTTCAAAAATATCTTCGTTCACCGTTTTTGCCGGGGCGTTCAGCTCGGTCTCGGCTTCAATAAGGAATTTCTGCACGAGAAAAGGTATGTCATCCACTCTTTCTCTCAACGGCGGGATCGTTATCATGAACTCACTCAGACGATAAAACAGGTCCATCCTCATATTTTTTTCGGTCAACGCCTTTTTAATATCTACATTGGTCGCGGAAATTATACGCACATCTATATCCTTTGTTTCCACACTTCCCAGGGAATGTATTTTCTTTTCTTCGATTACCGTCAGGAATTTGCTCTGGGCATAAGAACTCATATTTTCAAGTTCATCAATAAACATGGTACCCCCGTTCGCAGACTCGAGCAGACCCTTCCTTCTCTTATCAGCGCCTGTAAATGCGCCCTTCTCGGAGCCGAACAGTTCGCTTTCAATAAGGGTCTCGGGAATAGTCGCCAAATCGACTTTCACAAACGGTTTATGCGCTCTCGAGCTGAAATTATGGATTATGCTGGCAATAAATGATTTCCCGACGCCCGTTTCCCCCTGGATGATTACTGTAAAATCAGTCTTTGAAATCTGGCGTATCTGTTCAATTACCACTCTCATTTTGTCGCTTCTGCCCAGCATCCATTCAAGAGAAGTCTCAGCCTCTGTATTGAGCCTCTTGAGTTCCCCTTGCATTTCAAACTTTTCAACGCCCCTCTTCAGCACTACCGTCAGTTTTTCAGGATTAAAGGGTTTCTCGATAAAGTCATAGGCCCCCAGCTTGATGGCTTCAACTGCCGTGGAAATGTCACCAAAAGCCGTCAGGATAATAATTGGGATTTCATGATTGATTTCCCGGCACATCTTCATTGTTTCGATGCCGTCGATACCCGGCATCTTCAGATCGAGAATTACCGCTGAAAGCAGCTCTTTCCTGAAAAGCTCAACCGCCTGCAGGCCGTCAGGGGCCTCCAGGGTCATAAATCCTTCCATTTCAAGGACCCTGCGCAAAGCAGCCCTGTTGGATTGCTCATCGTCCACAATTAATATTTTATTCATAACAGCTTCTCCCTGCCGTTATTATAGCAGTTTCAGGTGCCGGAGCTTTTCCTCGGCTTATGACTTCAGGGCTAAACCCAGCTTCACATAATTGCAAATCGGTTCCAATAATTTACCGGATCCTTCTCATGAGCACTTCCCCTGTCCCTGTATTGAAAATCAGCTTGCGGCCACAGTCCCCGCCCACGTCACTGCTTATTATGGCTATTCTTTCGATACTTAATATGTCTTGGGCCAGCATTATATTTTGGTCGCCCACATTCAGCCGTTCCCCATATGTCTTTATTACAGCGCCTCCTCCGAAGACCTTCGCCTTCAGGTCCTCTTTCTTACAGCCAAGAACAAGCATTTTCTCAATAAGCTTCAGTATTGCAATATTTCCGTATTTCGGAGAGGGCCGGCCTCTGGAGTTCCACAGAGGCAGCGCGTAATGGTTTATGCCCCCGGTCTTAGAAACGGGGTCCCAGAGACAGACTGAAATACAGGAACCGAGCAGTGTAGTTACCATGCAGACCCCTTTTTGTGCAAAAAGCTGTCCGGGATATAAAAAATACTCTTTCTGGGCAGGTCGAGTTTTCATATCAGCTAAAACTTTTTCAATACTGGTGTAAATAGCATGGTTATATTCCAAAAGTCATAATTCTCAATTAAATGTTCTCAGAACCTTCCGGAACGGATGATGGAGATAATCAGCCAAAGACCCAGGAGAAACGCGAAAAAGAAAGCGGAGAGGGCAAGGAGCGAGAAACCGAAAATCGTGGGACCGGCACCGGACGCATGCAATATGGCCGAACTCAAAATCATGGCGCTCACAATCATTGCAAAAGAAATGCGGTTGCTCGAACGGTCCATATCTTTTATGAATTCAGGAAGGTTGATGTGGTACATCTTCAGATGTATATCGTCTTTCAGCACCTTCCTTATTATTTGTTTCATCTGCCGCGGAAAAATCGATACGAAATCACTGAACTCACCGATGTCCTCTTTTGCTCTTTCATAGAACCGCGAGGGGCTGATCCGCTGCCGGATAAGCCTGGAGGCATACGGCTCTGCAGCGGCGATAAAATTGAATGTGGGATCGAGCTGCCTGCCTATGTTTTCAAGTATGATCATGGCCTTATTGATCAGCAGCATGTCGGAAGGCATTTTCAGATTGTGTTTTATAGCCAGGCGGGTGACCATGTCCAGATAGAGCGCAACGTCAATCTCCTGAAGAGTGAGGTCGTAAAGCGGCTCCATAAAATCGACAAGATCTGCCTTGAACTCCCGCCTGAAGACATCGATATCAGCGTGATTGACAAACATGCCGAGGGCCGCATATTGATCAATCAGGCCGTCGAAGTCCTTTCGCATGAGCGCCAGAAAGGTATTTGCCATTGTCTCTTTCATTTCATCGGAAACCCTTCCGACGATGCCGAAATCAACAAAGGCGATGGCCCCGGCCGGCGTCACAATAATATTGCCCGGATGCGGGTCCGCATGGAAAAATCCGTCTTCAAGTATCTGTTTAAAGAAGGCGTTGACTCCTGTTTCGGCCAACTTGCGCCTGTCGAAACCCATTCTGTCGATCGCCTCGATGTCGTCAATGCGCGTGCCGTCAACCCGTTCCATTACAAGGGTTTTCTCCGTTACATATGGGGCATATACTTTCGGTATATATATGTCGGGGTTTTGTTCGAAGTTTCTTTTGAACCTGGAGCAATTCCTCCCTTCTTCGGCAAAATCCAGCTCTTTCCTGACCGTTCTGGAAAATTCGTCCACAATACCGGTGGGGTTAAAAAACCTGCTTTCGGAGACATACCTGTCAAGCAGTTTGGCAAGCGTAAAAAGAATGTTGATGTCCGATTCGATCTGCTGCCTGATTCCGGGGCGCTGCACTTTAACGATAACGTCTGAGCCGTCTATAAGCGTTGCCCTATGGACTTGCGCAATAGATGCTGCAGCGACAGGCTTTTCATCGAACCTGGTGAAAATTTCCTGCAGCGGACGCCCGAACTCATCCTCGACGATCTGCATCGCCTCATTCGCTGGAAACGGCGGCACGTCATCCTGCAGTTTCTTCAATTCGGAAGCAAACTCGACCGTGACCAAATCAGGCCTGGAGGATAGCAGCTGTCCAAGCTTTATGAAGGTGGGGCCCAGCTCGGCAAAGGCCGTCCTGAGACGTTCAGGAACAGTCGGACTCTTCAGCGCCGGCCATGCCCCAAAAGACCGGAGACGCTTTTTGAAAGGTATATACCTTCCGAGGTGGATTTGTTCTATTATCTCGCCGAAACCGTGCTTGAGAAATACGTTCACTATCTGCTGCAATCTTTTCGCTGATTTATATGTTCGGGAAAACCCTGAGATATTCACGCAGGTATATGTTACTCTTTTTGCTCTGTCCGGGCAATGTCTTCGAGCTTTCTGACACGTATTGAGATATCCTGTACGCGCTTATTCAGCAGTTCCAGTTCCTCTTTCGTCGGGATATTCATTCTTTCCAGGGTTTTCGACATAAGCTCGGAGAAATTTTTATTCAGATCAGAGGTACCTTTGTCTGCTCTTTCACTCCATTCTTTCACCACTTTTGCGCCTTGTGATTCACTCAGTTCACCTTTTTTGACAAGCTCATCGATAAACTCCTTGACCTTTTCCTGGACCCCGAATCCAGCAAGAACAGCATTGCGCACTACATCGAATACCGTCATGACGAACACCCCCTCTTAAAAAAGTAGCAAGTAGTAAGTAGCAAAGGGAAAAAAAAGCAGTAACGAGTACGGTCATTCCCGCGTAGGCGGGAATCCATGTTTTTCCTCTTACTACCTACTACTTGCTGCTGGCTACTTTCTTCTTTACTATATCATAAACGGACTGAAGGGCTTTGTCCAGAAGATCCATACTATCAAGGTTCGAAACTCCGCCCTGGGCCATTTCCGCCTTTCCTCCGCCCTTTCCACCCACCTGTGAGGCAACGTTTTTCAGCAGATCGCCGGCGCTGAATGATGAAACCAGGTCTTTTGTGACCATAGCCAGCATTGCAGCCTGGCCGTCTTTGCCTGAAGCCAGTACAACGATACCTGAACCAAGCCGGTCCCGCACATTATCGGCGAATATCCTAAGGTCCTTTTGTTCCAGGCCGTCCACCCGGCATGAAAGGACTTTGACTCCACCTATGTCCAGCACCTTTTCCATTACGGCAGATGAGCTCTGCGAAGCGGCTTTTGCCTTCAGGGTTTCAATTGTTTTATCGCCTTCTCTTATGTCCGAAAGCAATTTCTCGACCCGCTCACGCGGCTTGTCGGTTTTGAGCAGTTCGGCTACGTCCCTGAGTTCATTATTCCTTTGCCTCAAATAATCGAAAGATGCCATACCGGTCAACGCCTCGATTCTTCGTATACCCGAGGCCACACTGCCTTCGGAGACAATAATGAAGCTGCCGATATCGCCGGTCATTCTGCAGTGGGTCCCCCCGCACAGTTCGGCACTGAAACCAGGCACTTTGACTACCCTTACCTTCTCCCCGTACTTCTCGCCGAAAAGAGCGATAACACCTGATTTCAAGGCGTCGCGAATATCGGAGATTTCCGTTTCGACCTTTATATTTTCGAGTATCTTCCCATTTACAATGGACTCTATAGAATCAACATCCTTTCTTTCAAGGGCATAGAAATGAGTAAAATCAAAACGCATCCTGTCCGGGGAAACATATGAGCCCGCCTGTTTCACGTGCTCTCCAATAACAGACCTTAACGCAGTATGGAGAAGGTGGGTTGCCGTATGATTCCGGGCTGTGGCCATGCGCATTTCCCTGTTGACTGACGCATGTACCCTGTCCCATACCTTGAGTGTTCCGCTCCTGATCCTGACAACATGAACATGGAGGCCGACCTCTTTCCTGGTGGTGACTACATCGGCCTCAGTCCCTTCCGAGTAGATCAGTCCCGCGTCACCAACCTGGCCCCCTGATTCTCCATAAAAAGGCGTCTTGTCCAGAAATAGTTCGATCTCGTCCCCTGCTGACGCAACCGTGACCGACTTCCCCCCCTTCAGCATCGCCTTGACCGTCCCGTCGGAATCCAATGTGTCATATCCGGTAAACTCCGTTTCTCCGATTTCAGAGGCAAGTTCCCTGTAAATCGAAGCAATCGCTTCGTCCTCGCCAATCCAGGAGGCCCTTGCTCGTTCCCTCTGCACTTCCATTTCCCTGTGGAAGCCGTCCTCGTCAATGAGAAGGTTATTGTCCATCGCGATGTCCCGCGCAAGGTCCAGGGGAAATCCGAACGTGTCATACAACTTGAAGAGTTCATCCCCCGGAATTATTCTTAAAGAGGCTTTCTTTAACTTCCCTATTGTCTCATCCAGGATTCTCATTCCCTGTTCGAGCGTCCTGGTAAACCGCTCCTCCTCAAACATCAGCACTTTGGCTGAACGTTCCCTCTCCCGGACCAGTTCGGGATATATATCACCCATCCCTTCGGCCACAGAATCCATTAACCTGTATAGGACCGCACCTTCAAGCCCCAGCAGTTTTGCATGCCTGGCTGCCCTCCTGATAATCCGCCTCATAACATAACCCCGGCCTTCATTGGATGGCATAAGCCCATCGGCCAGCAAGAAAGCCGTTGACCGCAGATGATCTGCTATTACCCTTATCGACACCGTATCATCGGCGTTGCGGCCGTATGCTTTCCCCGATGCAGATACAATTGATGAGATTATGGGAGCAAAAATATCGGTGTCGAAATTATTATGCTTTCCCTGCAGCACAGCCGTAATCCTTTCCAGTCCCATGCCGGTGTCGATGCTCGGTTTTGGAAGGGGAGAAAGCGTACCGGCTTCATCACGGCTATATTGCATGAAAACGAGATTCCAGAGTTCAAGGAACCTGTCGCAGTCGCATCCGATCTTGCAGTCAGGTCTTCCACATCCGACTCCCTCGCCCTGATCTATTATGATCTCCGAGCAGGGTCCGCATGGCCCGGTATCGCCCATTTGCCAGAAATTGTCCTTTGCGCCAAGCCTCACAACCCTGTCCGGAGCTATCCCGGTCAGCTTTATCCAGAGTGCTTCCGCCTCGTCGTCTTCCTGGAACACCGTCACCCAGAGCTTGTCCTTGGGAAGTTTATACCATTCGGTGAGCAGTTCCCAGGCAAAAAGAATAGCGTCTTTCTTAAAATAATCACCGAAAGAAAAATTCCCCAACATCTCAAAAAAGGTATGATGACGGGCCGTATGCCCAACGTTCTCCAGATCGCTGTGCTTGCCGCCGGCACGCATGCACTTCTGGCAGGAGGCCGCCCTTGAATAAAGCCTTTTCTCTTCTCCCAGAAATACCGCCTTGAATTGATTCATGCCGGCATTTGTAAACAGCAATGTGGGATCATTGCGCGGTATGAGTGAAGAACTGCCGATCTTTTCATGCCCCTTTGAAGCAAAAAAATCCAAAAAAGATTGCCTGATTTCCGAACTGTTCATCCCTGCTCCTATTTTGCGAGCGGACCTGTTGCCCGCGCTACCCCGAACATTTTCCCATCACTGAAAATGATATTTGTCCGGCATAAAACACCCGAAGAATAAACCCACTCCTCCCGTACCGGACCGGCATCGGCGCCGGCCTTAGAAGCCACAGCGCTGACGGAATCGGGTCCTCCCCATGCATATCTCACTTGCTGAGGAGTCATACCCGATATGGCCTCTCCGTTGATAATGTTCTGCTGAATATCAGGAGGATAATCCTTTATCTCTTCCACCGTATATCTGACTGCAGGAGAGCCATCGCTGCTCTTCGCCCTGCCCGCGTCACTGAGAGCTATGCCGAACAGTTTCCCGTCACAGAAACTCAGTCTTGTACAGCAACCTCCAAGGTAGGAATAGGTCCACTCATCGCAGGTCTTTCCATCCTGGGACTGAACATCCTTATTTTCTTTAGGCCCTCCCCATGCATATCTCACCTGATGGGGCGTCATCCCTGTGACAATCTCTTCCCGTATAATACTTTCCTGAATGTCGGGAGAATAGCTTTTTATCTCTTCAGCAGTATAACGCATGGGAGACGAAGCGCAACCACCTGCAGCCACTGCCACAACACATAAGAAATAAATCCATTTCTCAGCACTCATTCCCGCCCTCCTTAATAGCCATGGATTTCATTACACGATATATAGTATCTGATGAAAATCCTCTCCGCGATAGCAAGCCCCATAATCTCCTCCTGGCTGTTTCCTCACTGCAATTCTTCATTAATTGCATTTTCTTTTCGACCAGCCGTCTTGCCGCGCCCTCATAATCATCGTCTCCGTCCGTTATGGCATCAACGATCTCGGAAGGGATACCCTTCTTTAAGAGGTACCTTCGGGTACCCAGAGCACCGTAATTCCTTCTCTCAATTGCATCCCTTTTAAGCAGTTCGGCAAACTTCCGGTCATCAACGAACCCTTTCTCCTCCAGCCGCGCGAGAGTCGCATCAACAACGTCCATGGAGAAGCCTTTCGCGGCCAGTTTTTGGCGCATCTCGCTCACACTTCTGTCCCGGTAGCCGAGAATCCTGAGAGCGTATTTCAGTGCTTCGCCTAAACTGTCGTCCATCTTAAACCAGTTTAAACCGTCTCTTGAGGCCTATTTCCCGTTTTTCCCGGCCTCAGCCTGCTCTGCCCGTTTCAGCCCGTATACTTCAATTATTTTCTGCTCAATCTCATCAGCAACAGACGGATTGTTTTTCAGGTATTCCCGCACATTGTCCCTGCCCTGTCCTATCCTGTTCCCGCCGTAGCTATACCATGCTCCGGCCTTTTCGATAACGCCCTTTTCAGCGCCAAGATCGATAATCTCTCCGGCCTTCGAGACGCCTTCATTAAAATAGATATCAAACTCCGCCTGGCGGAAGGGGGGAGCTACCTTGTTTTTAACAATCTTGACACGGACCCGTCCGCCGATCACCTCCTGGCCATCCTTGAGATTGTCGATCTTCCTGATATCAAGCCTCATCGAGGCGTAAAACTTTAATGCATTTCCGCCCGTCGTTGTTTCAGGGTTTCCGAACATGACGCCTATTTTCATCCGTATCTGGTTGATGAAGATTATCGTTGTCAGCGACTTTGAAATTGCTGCTGTCAGTTTCCTCATGGCCTGGCTCATAAGCCTGGCCTGAAGGCCGGGAAGTGAATCACCCATGTCGCCTTCAATTTCCGCCTTCGGCACTAGGGCGGCAACTGAATCCACTACCACTATATCGACAGCACCGCTCCTGACGAGGGTTTCAGCAACTTCAAGGGCCTGTTCTCCGGTGTCGGGCTGTGATACGAGGAGGTCTTCCACATTAACACCCAACCTCGATGCGTAATTGATATCCAGGGCATGCTCGGCATCAATAAATGCGGCAACCCCTCCCGCTTTCTGGGCCTCTGATATAGCTTTAAGCGCAAGCGTCGTTTTTCCCGAAGACTCAGGCCCATATATCTCGACAACTCTCCCCCTCGGAAAACCGCCTATGCCGGTAGCGATATCCAGCGAGAGTGAACCCGTCGGTATTACCTGTATTCCTTCAGCCACCTGCCCTGCACCGAGACGCATTATAGACCCTTTGCCGAAGTTTTTTTCGATCTGGGAAATTGCCATTTCAAGGGCCTTTACTTTATCTTTGTTCATCGTTTCTCTGTTCATCATCTCCTTGCTCATCATTTCCTCCTTTAAAACAATTTTGAATGTTGGATGCTAAATGTTGAATCAATGAAATAATTCCATAATTTAAAATTCAACATCCAAAATTTAACATTAGGTCTCTCCAAGTTTAAAACCCGCTATTTTTGAATACTCGGGACCCGCCGGCTTTAGTATGCTCTTCATGAGCAGGGTTTCCCCGACCGTTATAGTACCAAAAATCGTATCTTTTAATGTTGTCCATTCCTTTATTACTGCATCGAGGCTGTCCCAGCTCCTGACCCTGCCGATAGTAAAGTGGGGAGAAAACCGCTTTTTCTCCCTCTCGAACCCCAGTGCAGCAATCGATTGTTCGACATCCCGGTTAAGGAGCCTCAGTGGTTCCGATTCATCTATACCCACCCATAAAATATTGGGTCGGCGCATATCCGGGAATCCTCCTGTCCCGTGCACTGTAAGTGTAAAGAGCGTGCCCCTTGCAAAGAAATGCAAGACTGTCCCGTATTTGCGAGTACAATAGCTTCGCTGACTTCTCCGAGAAACTTAAGTGTCAAATGGACATTGTCCGGGACGTTCATTCATTTCACTCCTTTGACAGGGCCTTCACTCTTTGTATTACGCTGCTGATAGAATGCCGTACCTCATCAGATATATCAAGAGCGATAAAGCACCTCACACAATGGTCCTCCACAGTTGTAAAAACAGGTTTGCAATCAATCCGGCAGCCGCATCATCCAGCA
>CAWCLI010000003.1:0-183003 GCA_963796345.1 Nitrospirota bacterium
GACGGATTGCTAGCGAGAGTGAACCCGTCGGTATTACCTGTATATCTTCTGTCAGATGGGGTGGATCTCAGACGCATTATAGACCCTTTGCCGAAATTTTTTTCGATCTGGGAAGTTGCCATTTCAAGGGCCTTTACTTTATCTTTGTTCATCGTTTCTCTGTTCTTATTTATCTCCTTGCTCATCATTTCCTCCTTTAAAACAATTTTGAATGTTGGATGCTAAATGTTGAATCAATGAAATAATTCCATAATTTAAAAATTCAACATCCAAAATTTAACATTAGGTCTCTCCAAGTTTAAAACCCGCTATTTTTGAATAAACGGGACCCGCCTGCTTCGGAGCATGCCTTTCATGAACAGGGTTTCCCCGACCGTTATAGTACCAAAAATCGTATCTTTTAATGTTGTCCATTCCTTTATTACTGCATCGAGGCTGTCCCAGCCCGCGGACCCTGCCGATAGTAAAGTGGGGGGAGAAAACCGCTTCTTTTACCTCCAACCCCAGTGCAGCAATCGATTGTTCGACATCCCGGTTAAGGAGCCTCAGTGGTTCCGATTCATCTATACCCACCCATATAAAATATTGGGTCGGCGCATATCCGGGAATCCTCCTGTCCCGTGCCGCATGCAAGGTGTAAGTCGTGCTTTAATCTTTGCAATAGAAATGCAGCTCCCGTAATTCCGTGAAAGACTTATAGCTTCGCTAACTTCTCCGAGAAACTTAAGTGTCAAATGGACATTGTCCGGTAACGACCCATTTCGCACGCCTTTTGACAGGGTCTTCACTCTTTGTATTACGCTGCTGATAGAATGCCGTACCTCATCAGATATATCAAGAGCGATAAAGCACCTCACACACTGATCCTCCACAGTTGTAAAAACAGGTTTGCAATCAATCCGGCAGCCGCATCATCCAGCATAACACCCAACCCGCCGCTGACCGCCCGCTCAATATTTCTGATCGGAGGAGGCTTTAGTATATCGAAAAACCTGAACAAAAAAAAGGCAGCAGCCAAATAACCGGCTGTAAACGGGAGCCAAAAAACAGAGATCAGAAAACCGCAGAATTCATCAATCACAATACGCCCGCTGTCATGACCGAAAATGCCTTCAGCAGCATGCGCACTCAGTGTACCCATCACAAAGACCGCTACTACAAGCACTCCGTGCAGCAGCCTGTCCGGCTTCAGGAACAGGATAAATAACAAGGCCGCCAGGCTCCCGAATGTGCCGGATGCAAAAGGTATATAGCCGATAAAACAGACCGTGGCAAAAATCTTTGACAGAGCCCCGAAAAAAGCATCCATTACTCTGTATTTTATCATAAAACAGGGGCGAGGGGAGTACAGGTATGACACAGTGCTTCTGCTCAACTGCTACCCCAAAGATCTTCGATCTTCGGGGACCCCGCTTCTCGGTCGCTACGACCTCCGAGGCTCTTGCAGCCTGTTCCGCCATCCATGGCTTCTCTTAGTCTGCAAAAGTCCGCTTCAGCACTATATCATACCTGTACTCCCCTTCTCCTGTTTACTCACCACCCATCTTTTTGTTATCGTTAACAAATGCGGGAAGAATTACTTGAAATAGTTAATAAAAATGGCAAACCTCTTGGCATTGCCCCCCGGTCCTCGATACATGGCAACCCTTCCCTGCTCCACAAGGTCGTTCACGTGCTTGTATTTAACACCTCCGGAAAACTTCTTTTGCAGAAACGTTCCATGAGCAAAGATGTTGCTCCCGGCAAATGGGACACCTCTGTTGGGGGACATGTTTCACCGGGCGAAGATACGTCTGTGGCCGCTCATCGAGAAATGGTGGAGGAACTCGGAGTTGATGCGGGTGAGATCTATTTTCTGTACTCATATATCTATTTCAACACTCATGAGAGCGAACTTGTTTTCACTTACTCATGTATTAATGACGGGCCATTTCGATTTAATACAGAAGAAATTGACGAGATAAGATTCTGGGGACTGGAAGAGATAATTGAAAATATCGGAACAGGCATTTTCAGCGGTCATTTCGAGGCGGAATTAGCGAAGCATACGGCGTTCATAGCGGATAAAACATGATGGCTTCCCGGGATTATCAGCCGGCTCCCGGCCGGCCTCGACCAGCCACTCTAAGGGCCGTCTACCCCGTAAAGACGAGAGGACCGGCGACGCAGCCTGAGAACAGACGGGTTGTCATTCATGTGGAATACATGCCGTGCCTTTGCAGCGCAGGTAAACTTCATCGCGGCCGACGGAATACTTCTTGACGATCTGTCCCCATGTTTTCATCACGCCAGTAAGAGATCACGAAACCGTCGTTAAATTGTGCGGGTGGCCATCGTTAGCGGCGCTTTGGGATAAATCAAGCTATCGATGTGTGTAACGATGCTCAATGCGGAACCGGACATATCGGTCACATACAAGTGATGGTTTCCCACACTACGCAAAATGTCTTTCGCGGCAGGCTCAAATGAGGCGCGGGATTGTTGATGAAAGAACGGAAAACCCAAAAATCCGAAGGCAAATTTCAGAACGATTACGACGATGATACACTTCACGCTCCATTCCACGCACCCGTGGTGCACCATAGAAGATTAGGTAAGCGAGAGTTATGCCAATAAAGGGGAACAAGGGAAAAACATAACGGACATCGCTCCGCGGAGATAGCCAATAAGGAAGATAATTCGCCAGTGCGATGATCATTGCAGTGATGACGTTTGGATGTGCGCGCCATTTCCCCAGGTCTTGACGGCGCATGTAAGCATAAAGCAAAACGCCCGAGACCGGCAGCAGGAGCAGCAGCGTTTGCAGGGCGTAGGCAAGCACGTGTTTGAGATACTTGCCGCCGCTTATTGGAATAAGTTTGCTGGTAATGTCCGCGAGCATGCCGTGCGACTGAACATCCCCCGGCTGAGACCATGCGATACCAAAATAGCGGGAATGTGAGAGCCAGTCCGTTCAAAAGCAGCGATTTCCATGAATACAGGAAAGCCCAGCGGCGCAGGCGGTAAGCAACAACTATCATCGCAATCACATAAAAGACGTACGCGGTGAGCGCTTTGCAAAGAAAGGCAGCGCTGACAGCCAATACCGCAACAGCTAAGTATGTATAACGATTTTCGGCCAAAGCAAGCCAGCCGAAAACAATCGACATAAGAACAAACAGACCAAACACAGGTTCGGAATAGCAGAGCCATCCCCGATAAAACAGGACATCGCCCAGGGTGAGGTAGATTAAAGCAGTAAAGGCAGCAAAGGTCTTGTCGCCGAACAGGCGCCGTACGAACCATGCGAGCAGCAAGGCGGAGGAAATGGTCGCTGTCAGCGCCACTATGCGTGCCGCGACCAGCATGTGGTCCCAGCCTATGAGCTGCGCTACAGGGATGATCATTAAATTGTAAAGGGGTGGTCGCCAATAATACATGCCGTACATGATCGGCGTCAGGTATTTACCGTAAAACCACATTTCGTAGGACATCAATGGGTAATACGGATTCCTGACCTATGTATTGAACGAGGCAATGTCAACAGGAAACTCAATGCAGCAAGGCCAAATAGTAGCCAATAGGCTCTTGCGGAAGCGGGTACTCCACAAGTTGAAGGCCCGCACTTAATCCCCCAGTCCATCGGCGTAATCCCCCCCAGCGCTCTAACAACTTATTGTCATGACCTGTATAACATCCGAAATGGAATATTATCCGACCCAAAAATGCGTACCCGGTTTTGGCACAACTCTGGAATATTAGCATACCTCGGACAAGTTCCGGCGTCTTTTTCGTTATTGTAACCAGAGGAAGAACCCCTTGTGCAAGTACAGGAATTATCCTTATACTAATGTCTTGTGGGTTACTGCCCAGTGAGGTAACGGTGAGAGAAGTCATAGCTAAAAAGTACGCTGTCATTTTTAAGTATGCTGTTGTAGGGTGCATAGGAACAGCGATCGACTTGGGGACGCTCTATGTATTCGTCGATCTTTTGCACCTTCATTTGCTTTTTTCTACGGCAATGTCTTTTGTGCTCGCCGTAATTAACAATTTTATTTTGAACAAATACTGGACCTTCCGGAATATGAGCAGGAATATCCGAAAACAGTTCATCAAATTTCTGATCGTATCTGTTATCGGACTCCTTTTGACAGAAATTTGCATGGCCTTTTTTGTTTATCGGTTGAAGCTTTGGTATATGTTATCCAAACTTATCACGTCCGGATTGGTATTGATGTGGAATTTTATTGCCAACAAATACTGGACCTTCAAAGACCGTATATTTTACGTACCTGATATGGAGAAATACGCTTATGATGTAAGTGTTGTTGTCCCCGCCTATAATGAAGAAGGACGAATAGGAAAGACGCTCATGTCCATACATAGTTATTTTCATGACAAGCCGGTGACATGGGAGATAATCGTTGTTAATGACGGCAGCAGTGACAATACAGCAAAGGTTTTGAATACCCTCCGGGGGGAGATTGCGAATTTAATCATTACTTCCGTTAGTCCAAATCACGGTAAAGGTTATGCGGTTAAAAAGGGGGTGGAAGCAAGCCAGGGAGAATATATTCTCTTTACCGATGCAGACAACGCCACTCCCATCGAAGAGTTTGAAAAGTTCTATCCTCTCTTAAAAGATAATAAGGTAGTCATTGGGTCGCGCCGTCTTTCAGAAAGCAAAATAGTGGTAGGGCAGCCCTGGTACCGGGTGCTGATCGGAACAATAGGAAACATGCTGATTCAATTTCTCCTGCTGAAAGGGGTCAAGGACACCCAATGCGGGTTCAAGGCGTTTCAGCATGGGGCGGCAAGAGAAATATTCAGCCGCATGCGGATAAACGGTTTTGGGTTTGATATAGAGATTATCTCCATTGCCCGCCTTTTAAACTTTACTATTAAGGAGGTGCCGGTCAGCTGGTATAACTCTCCGGAAAGCAGGATAAAACCTGTAAGGGACGCTATCAGAACCTTTGGAGAGTTGGTTAATATAAAACTAAATCTCTGGGGCGGCAGGTATTCTTAGGTGTTGCAGCGACGGGCCGCTTAGATTTAATGCGGAAGAAATTGACGAGATAAGATTCCGGGGCCTGGAAGAAACAATTGAAAATATCGGGACAGGCATTTTCAGCGGTCATTTCGAGGCGGAATTAGCGAAGCATATGGCTTTTTCTAAGCGCACTTAGGTGGTTTCCTCTCTTTTTTCGTACCCCAACTCTTCAGCCAGGCCTCAACGTCTTCATGAGGAATAAATTTCCGGTTCGGACGATCTGCCCTTTTGACCCTTTCACGGATTACCCCAATCTGTCCTTCTTCCTCCTCCAATACCTGCACGATAGCATTACCGAGCAGATACGATATCGTCCTGTCTGTCGCCTTGGCAAGTCTATTGAGGCGTTCCTTAGTGTCGCTGTCTATCCGTATTGTTATGGTTGCAGTCAACATAAATACTGCCTCATACCCCTTAAGTAAGGTGACTTTACGTAGATCTGATAGCACTTTAATCCATTTTTCCAGTTCCAAATTTATCGCGCAGCGCTTGTTTAAGGTTTACGAGTAGCTCCGAGCCTTTCGCAACCTGATCAGTTCGCCCTAAATTTGCATAAAACGCATTCGCAAGATCATACGCTGCTGCAATTGCACTGTCGTCAACTCCAGATGAAGCAAGGGCGGCGAGATCGCGAATTGTGGGCTCATACTTCATTAACGTGTGTTGAGGGGCTGCCATCGCTACATAAAACTTGAGGTTTGTTTTGTCAGAGGAGGAAATCCCCACAAGGGTGTTAAGATATGCACTTGTCCGTTTTATAACATCAACGCAGACACGATAAACCTCTATCGGATTATTTTGACTGAAAAGCTTGAGATATTCCTCATCGCGTTTGATAAGAGATGACGGGCGGGCTCTTGCCATGTCGGGCCTCTGAAGAACAATTGCCATGACAGCCTGCGCTAATTCTGGAATACTTACAATTTTTGCAATTGGCTTACTCTCATTTTTATAGAAGTTTTTCCGCCGATCATAGTAGAAGCCAAAGGGCCGTAAGTATTCCTCAATATCTCGATGAATTTTGTCAGTGGCGCGTAGTGAGGCAGGTGGTATTGCTGTTTGGCTATTTGTGGCCCTTATAATCTTATCACGACTTTCGCCTTGTGTCGGAACAATGATTCTGACAAGAAGATTGCGAGTCTCACTTTCTGTATTACAGGTTGTGAAGTAGGTATATATCTCAGTGGATGTCTGCAAGCCGTTTACCACTTCCGGATTCTCAAGAGTGATTGTCTTTCCACTTTGCGTGGCTTTGCTAGCCAAGACGGTAATGCCATTGTTCAGCCACCAGAAGTCCTCGGCGCTGCGTTGCTGCAAGGATGCCTGAATTTCTTCATTAACCTGGGTCTTTCCCTGGTAATCTCGAACATTAGCCTCAAATATGTGACGGATAAGATGACCTTGACTGTCCGTTATGAAGGAACTGAAATCTCGCAGTGACACAAGGCAAACAAATGCTACAGCACCGGAAGATGAAATTGGATTCTCAGAAAGTTTGAGATCATAAGATGTCGTGGGCAGGCGCCTAGCCAATTCAAGAAGATCACGTGCGCCGAGAAAAGAGAAATGAAACTGCGCAGCAGAAAAATGCCTTTTAACGACGTCTTCAAGCTTGGGAACCTTGCGCTGTACATTCGGGTGTGCCACGTCACCTTTTGTCGCATAGTAATAGGCAAGGCGAAGCCTTGGAAATCTAGAGGCCAACTTCTGATAAAGACTACGGAACCTTTCCACAGCCTCAAGGAGCGGACTGTTATATACTGTTCCAAGGCCGCTGAGTGGTTTGGAAAGATCGAACAGTTCATCTGTCACGCTAATAAACTTTTCTAATGCGGCCTCAGTGAAACCAATCCCGGTCTTTGACTGGATAATAAACACTTCGATTGTAATATTTTTCTTCAGTTCGGAAAAGTCGCTGTCTTCATGCAGCAATTCACCATTTATAAAGACATAAAACGAGTCAATCCCGCCGTCACCTCCACCAGCCACTATACCGGCTTCCAATTCGTCATATGACAGGTCATAATCTTTAAGGATTTGCTCGTCAGTGAATACTTCAAAATATTTCGCCGGGTCAAGTGAGGCTGCTATATCCTGTCGCTGTTGATCAAGAACCTGATCCAAAATTATCTTGTCATTGCTAGCCATAAAATGAATTTACTCCCTGCACTTTCTTCAGTACATTTATGTTTTCGGCACGCCGTCTGTTTTCCCTCACAAATTCCTCGGTATCTCAATTAACATCGACTTATCAGTTTCAGCCACGTCAATGCGGGCGTTATATGTCTCAAGAAGCCGTCTGAAGCCATTTCTCAATTTGTCCCTCGAAAAATACGACAACTCCTCGATATTCTGCCCGACAAACGACTCTATAGACTCAACCGCGATACGTCCTGGTACCATAAGCTCGGCATTTTGCCTGGCTCCGGCTAGCGCCCTTTCCGGCACAAGTAGAAATACCCTATATCCGTTTTCAAGATTGTGCCCACATTTTTCATAGACTCCAATCATCGGCGCGACTGTCACGTGAAAGGCTGTGTCCCCTATATAAAAGTCTCCGGGTCTGCCCAACTGGTCATCAGCAGTGCTGTAAGATTCGTTGCCGACCGTGATTTCCGGGAATCTCAACTGGAGTTTTGCGCCAACCATATGCTGGGCCACAGGTCCCTCCTTTCCGGTTTCCCGCGCCGCCGACAGCAAGCTCTGGATATTTTGCCATGTGCTCTTAGATGGATCGTAGATCATTTTTATACGTTCGCGTTTATGAAAAGCCTCGACTTTTCTGAGGAGAAACCGTTGCATTTCGTTGAGGATATCAGCCCGTTTTTCAGCAGAGAGATTTTCAAGGTGCGCTTTATCGAGCGTTTCCAGCATCATTTTGATTTGATCTCTCAACCCCCTATTTGTGCGACCACCTTCCTTGACAAATGGTCTAATCTCTCCGAATCGCGCAAGAATTTTTTTCACAGCCTGACCGCTGACACCCTTAATTTGCACACCGCCCGGAGCCGTATGGACTTTGATGTCCAATAGATAACTTTCTCTTAATCGTTCCAATACTACTAGAGCAGCTGCTATGGTCCCTTTGGCCGGACCGCCGCTTGCCTTATGGACTGGCAAATCATTGTACCATGCCTCAAACAACTCAAGCCCTCTTTTCACTATACCTCCGGGCATCTTTGCCGCCGAGGGAAGGCGTCAAGGGTCTTCCCTTCATCAGCTCGTTTACCACAGGATTCAGGTAGTATTCCGCGATCCATTCGATCACAGGCACGCAGACTGCGTCACCGAAACCGAACAGCGCCCGATTAAGCGGTGACTTAATAATATAATCATCAGCGCCCATCAACCGGGCGCACTCCCTGGGATTGAGAAGCCGGGCAAAATATTTCCCTTTGCCAGCCTTGAAGAGTATCTGTCTGCCGCTGCCTCCGCGAGGTGTCCTTAGACATCCGGCAACACCGTCTGTCCTCAACTCGGCCATTGACCTGTCCTTACGAATACGTCTGAAAACGGTTCCATAGGAATATCGCTTTCGACGAATCATCACCTCGGCCATCTCCCGATGTCGGGGGCTCATTTGATTCAAAAGATACTCGGCACGTTCAGCGTTCCACCACTCAGGAGACGTCTCATCAGGATCATCGAGAATATCTGTAAGGGAAAGCTTCCTCGTAGGAGGTACCGGCAATGTTCTAATATTCCAATTTATCTCCGTGTTTTGGAAAATGAAATCGGACAGGGCCGGAGGTCTGACCGGACTTTCATAAAAGCTCAGTTGCTCCCTCACCTCGTTTGATGGAATGCAGGCTTCACGGATACCAACAACGAAGAGTCTTTGCCTGCTTTGAGGCACGAACATGGCCGCGTCCAAAATAAACGGGTCAGTCGTATAACCGAGTTTATTCAGTGCGAGTAATGCCTGCCTGAAATCATTACCTTTATGAGAGGAAAGAAACCCCGTCACATTTTCCAAAAGTACGATTGGAGGTCTTCGGTTCTTCATATTCTCAAGCGCGCTGATAAACCCCCAAAATGCTGATGACTGCTTACCGTGAAGACCTTTTCTTGCCCCAGCTAGTGATAGGTCGTTGCAGGGAAAGGAGGCAGTCGCCAGCGTAACAGAAGGGATAATTTCGGTCTTAAGATGATGAATATCATCGCGTACAAGATGATTGTCGGCATCCGGGAAATGATCTCTGTACATCTCACATTTTTGAGCGTCTATATCATTCGCAAATAAGACTGTCCAACCCCGCTGCTCTAACCCTATGCGCATCAACCCAATTCCCGCGAAGAATTCAGCAACGGTCCTGTTCGGGATGATTGAGCAGGCATCCGACTTCACTCTCTTCTTTGAGGCGGCGTCAATGGTGATTCTGACGCAAGTCACCAAATCCTTCCCGATCTGACTCTCCCAAAAGCGGATTACTCTCCAGCCCTCATCGAGGAGTTTCTTCGTATTGCCAAAATCCCTGGTTACATTATGCCTGATTTTGTTCACCCAATAATCTTTTTGGGGCGCTTCCTCAAACTGCTCCTCCAAAGAAGCATGTTTTCTCTTCCTCCATTGCCCTCCATGCCAAAAATCACCATCGATAAAAATGGCGATGCGCTCTTCAGTCAATACGATATCAGGCTTTCCGGGAAGACTATCCCCGCCGTCGTTACTGAGATGAAGACCCGCGTCCTCAAGTGCCACTCGCAGGGCTACTTCAGGTGACGTGTCAGTAGAGCGCACCCTCCGCATGATAGCGGAGATATCCCGTTTGCCGTTCTTTGGAGATGTCGTTGACATAGCCCGATGTAATAGATTTTACAGGATCGTAGGCCGTTAAAGAAAGGGTTATTTCTTGTTTACACTCCCCTCTCGTCAGGACCATAAATATATTTGTGCAGTTGAAGGTTGAGCCGGACGGAAAGCCGGTCGTCGAGTATCCACCGGGAAAGCTCCCCCGGAGAAAGGACCCCGAAAACAGGCGCCAGCAGGATTGTGCATGTCCTGTCCAGTTCCCGCTCTCTTATGAAATCCCTCGCCCATTCATAGTCCCGCCTGTCGGCTATGACAAATTTCAATTCATCGTGTTTCTTTAAGAGCTTTAAATTCGAGATATCCATCCTGTCCGACATGGCACTGCCCGGGGTTTTGACATCCATAATTAATATTGCCCGGCGGTCGACCCCGCTGATACTTATGCTTCCATTTGTCTCCACCAACACCGTAAACCCGCTGTCAAGAAACCTTTTGATAAGTGAAAATACCGCCTTCTGCGCCAATGGTTCGCCACCCGTGATTTCAACGGTCTTTATACCGAAAGAAACCGCCTGATCAAACACCTCATCTTCGGTCATCTCCCGGCCTTCTTCATACGCATAGCCGGTATCACAATAAACACACCGCAGATTACAGCCGGTCATCCTGACAAAAACACATGGGAGCCCGGCATAAGTCGATTCACCCTGTATGCTCACAAATATTTCACATACCTTCATATACTCCTTCATTTTATCATTTTTCATCTGACTTCTGTCCCCTGATTTGTAGGTTACACTTAACTCCTGATACAATATTAAAAAAACGAAGGAGAAGTATATGAGCGAGTATTATAAATGTGAAGACCTTGGGAGATTTGCGGAAATTGGAAAGCACAATCCTGAACTTTTCGGGAAATTTATGGATTGGTACTCCTCGTCGCTCAAGCCGGGACTGCTGACAAAGAGGGAAAAAGTCCTTATAGGCCTCGCTGTCGCCCATGCTATTCAATGTCCTTACTGTATAGATGCTTATGCGCAAGAGTGTCTCGGAGAAGGGATGGATATGGGCCACATGACCGAGGCGGTTCATGTAGCTTCCGCCATAAGAGGCGGGGCCTCTCTCATACACTGTATTCAGGCCCATAACGCAGTGGAGAAGATATCGCTGTGAAAGAAGACGCCAAACTGCTCGCAGGGCCTATACGTCCCTCAGGCATCGATATTCTGCAGTTGAATGTCGGGTATAAGTGCAACATGTCGTGCAAACACTGCCATCTGGAAGCGGGCCCTTCAAGGACAGAGCTTATGGACAGGACCATCATTGATGCTGCGCTGAAGGTGCTCGACGACTGCAATATCGGCGCCGTCGATGTGACCGGCGGGGCCCCTGAACTGAATCCTGAATTGAAGTACCTTATTACGCAAGCCCGCAGAATGGGGCGGCACGTTATAGTGAGGACCAATCTTACCGTGTTCCATGGGCCCTCAATAAACGATACGGAATATTTACCCGACTTCTACAGTGAAAATAATGTTGAGATTGTCGCGTCGCTTCCGCACTGCGGGGCAACCGGCACCGATAGAGTCAGGGGAAGCGGGACCTTTGCCTCAAGCATTGCAACACTGAAAAGGCTTAACAGCCTCGGCTACGGCATCGTCCCGGAAAAAAGGCTCAACCTCGTATATAACCCGATGGGCGCGTTTCTCCCTCCATCTCAAGCTGAACTGGAAACGCAGTACAAGAGGGAACTCGGAACGTCGTTCGGCATCGTCTTTAACTGCCTGTACACTTTCGCCAATATGCCCTTGGGCAGGTTCAGGGAGTTCCTTATCAGGTCGGGTAATATGGCGGGATACATGGAAAAGGTAAAGAACGCCTTCAATCCAGGCACACTGGGCAATCTTATGTGCAGGCATCTGATAAATGTGGGCTGGGACGGCACGCTCTACGATTGCGATTTTAACCAGGCACTTCGGCTTGCAGTCGATAAAAACTGCCCCCGGCATATACGCGATTACGATCACGCAGTATTGTCAGGCAGAAAGATTGTGATGGGTGAGCACTGTTTCGTCTGCAGTGCAGGCCAGGGATCAACCTGAACGGGTGCCATAGCATAGCAGGCAGGCTGCCTGCTAATTTGACATATTACCTGGCGGCAGGTACATTAACTATAACACTGTACGCTATAACGCATTTAAGGAGGGAACGATGAATTTTTGGGAGAAGGTGAAAAGAGATCTGCAGAAAGGGATGGACGAGAGTATAGCCTTTGTGAAAGAGGGCGCGGCTGTTGTCATGAAAAAGGCTGAAGAACTCACTGACGAAGGGAAAAAGCGTTACATCCTTTACGAGTTGAAATCGAAAGTGCAAAAGCAAATAGCGGAACTCGGCGGGCAAGTGTACGACCTTAGTTCAAAGACGAAAAACCCCATGCTCGACAGCAAAGTAAAAGACATCGTTGCCCGCATCAGGCGGCTCGAGACCGAAATACTCAAACTCGAAGGCAAACAGTCGCCTGTAAAGAAATCTCCTGTGAAAAAGGCCGGCGCGAAAAAAACCGCGGTGAGAAAAGCACCGGCAAGAAAAAAAGCTGCCCCGAAAACACCCGGGATTCCTACTACAACGACTGAACAATAACAACCACTAAAGAAATTTGAAAGTGCAGGGGCGGAGTGATTACCGGCCTCTGCACTTCCCCATAGAAAGCGCCTATCAATCAGCATCCATCCTTAGAAGCAATCTATTTGACATATAGATATGAAACCAGTTAATTATTTAATTGAATATTAATTCTAAATCCAGCGTGTGGGGAGAGTTATGATTACAGATGCCAGAGGTATGGGCTGTCCCAAACCGGTATTAATGGCCGAGGACGCCTTATCAGGAATCAGTGAAGGTATTGTTGATGTTTTGGTCGATAACGAGGCTTCTGTAAAAAATCTTATGCGGTTTGCTTCGAAAAGCGGTTTTTATTCGGAAGAGTCCAAAGAGGACGGGTACTGGAAGGTGCGCATCGTCAAAGGGTTCCCCTGTGAAGTGCAGCCCGAAGCCACTTTACCGGCGTCTCCGGAAAGTCTCCCTGAACCCTTCAAGGATGTGTTTCTCATAATCGGTTCGGACACTATGGGCAAAGACGAAACGCTGGGAAAAATTCTCATGAAGGCATTTTTCGAGACAATGAAAGTGACAAAGGAAGTACCCCACACGATTTTTTTCCTCAATGCCGCTGTTAAACTTACTACAAAAGATGAAGAAATGATAACTGTCCTGCGTGACATTGAAAAAATGGGGGTCGAGATTTTTTCATGCGGGACATGTCTTAAACATTATGATCTTGAGAAGTCTTTAATGGTCGGCTATCGTGGTACAACTAACCATATAGTGGAAGGCATAAAAACTTTCAAAAGGACCGTCTGGATCGGATAAGGGGGCTGCGCTCTGCAGCCCCCTATTGTATAAAACAGACTATTTTTTCAAAGCCGCTTGCGCTGCCGCGAACCTGGCGATCGGCACCCTGAAAGGGGAGCAACTTACATAATCAAGACCGATTCGATGGCAGAATTCCACTGACTTCGGTTCTCCCCCATGCTCGCCGCATATTCCCATTTTAAGGTCTTTCTTGACCTTCCTTCCTTTTTCCACAGCCATGCGCATAAATGTGCCGACTCCAACCTGATCAATCGTAATGAACGGGTCCTCTTTCAATACACCGTACTCAAGATAAAACGGCAGGAAACCTCCGGCATCGTCCCTGGACAATCCATAAACGGTTTGAGTAAGGTCGTTCGTTCCAAAAGAATAGAAGTCGGCCTGTGCCGCAATCTCGTCGGCAGTCACGCATGCTCGCGGCAATTCTATCATTGTACCCACCGTATACGGGACTTTTATTTTATATGCCTTCTGCACGGCGCTTACAGTACAAATAGTCAGACGCCTGAGCCGCTCGAGTTCATTTACATGGCCGACGAGCGGAATCATGATCTCAGGTATGACCTTTACCTTCTCCCCTGCAAGCTCGCAGGCTGCTTCCATGATGGCCTGCACCTGCATTTCATAAATTTCAGGATAGGTAACGCCGAGACGGCAGCCGCGGTGCCCGAGCATAGGGTTGAACTCATGCAAAAACTTGTTCTTTACAGTAAGCCGTTCGAAAGGAACATTCATTTCATTGGCCAGTTCCTGCAGTTCCTTGTCGGTATTGGGAAGAAATTCGTGGAGCGGAGGGTCAAGGAGTCTGATCGTCACAGGCAGTCCTGCCATGGCCTTGAATATGCCGTAAAAATCAGATTTCTGGAATGGCAGCAGTTTTGCCAATGCTCTTTTTTCTTCCTTCAACGGTATCGGAAAGGATCATCTCCCGCACCGCCTTTATCCTGTCAGGGCCGAAAAACATGTGCTCAGTCCTGCAAAGCCCTATTCCCTGAGCACCGAAATTCCTTGCAACAGCAGCATCGTTAGGCGTATCGGCATTGGTCCTCACTTTCAAAGTCCTGAACCCATCCGCCCATTTCATCATTTCCTTGTACCATGTATTGCTCCCGGGATCAGCCGGCAATAATGCCAACTGCCCTTCATAAACACGGCCTTTCGTGCCGTTAAGCGTTATCCAGTCCCCCTCCCGGAGGACCGTGCCGTTTGCATGGATTTCTTTGGTATGGGCATCAATTTGAAGTGACGACGCTCCCACAACGCAGCATTTGCCCCATCCCCTCGCAACAAGGGCAGCATGGCTGGTCATTCCCCCCTTCGCAGTCAGAATGGCTTGTGCCGCATGCATACCGTGCACATCTTCCGGCGAAGTTTCATTCCTTACCAGTATGACCTTTTCTCCACGCTTTGCCCAGGCATCGGCATCATCGGCAGTGAAAACCACCCGGCCCACGGCGCGCCGGGACCAGCCGGAAGGCCCTTGGCCAACTCAACTGCCTTTGTCTCCGCAACAGGGTCAAGGCTCGGATGCAGAAGTTCGTCAAGCTGGTCGGGTTTTACGCGTAAAATAGCGGTCTCTTTTGTAATCAGCCTTTGTTTCGCCATGTCAACAGCCATGCGAATTGCTGCCTGGCCGTTGCGCTTCCCGACCCTTGTCTGGAGCATCCAGAGCCTTCCGTCTTCTATGGTAAATTCAATATCCTGCATGTCGGTATAATGTTTTTCAAGCTTCTGCCGGATAGTAAACAATTGTTTGTAGACTTTGGGCATTTTCTCTTCAAGTGAACTGAGATGCCGGGTATCTTCAGTCTTCCCCGCATTGTTCACCGGGTTTGGGGTCCTTATGCCTGCTACGACATCTTCACCCTGGGCATTGGGCAGCCATTCCCCGTAAAATGCATTCTCTCCGGTCGCCGGATTTCTTGTGAAAGCAACTCCGGTGGCTGAATTTTCGCCCGTATTGCCGAAAACCATCGACTGGACACTGACCGCGGTCCCCCAATCTTCGGGTATTTTCTCAATCCTCCGGTAAGCAATAGCACGTTTCCCCATCCACGACTGGAAAACAGCGCCGATACCTCCCCATAACTGCTCCTGATAGTCATCAGGGAATTCTTTTTTTAGCGTGTCTTTGATAATCACTTTGAATGCATCACAAAGTCTTTTCAGGTCATCAACAGTAAGATCGGTATCGCTGCTGTAGCCTTTCTCCTTTTTCACCCCTTCCAGTGCATGCTCAAGCTTCTGGCGAACAGCCTGCCCTTCGGCCGGCTCTATGCCTGCTGCCTTTTCCATGACCACGTCGGAATACATCATCATGAGGCGGCGGTAGGCGTCATAGACAAAGCGTTCATTATTGGTCTTTTTGATCAGTCCCGGAAGTGTTTTTGACGTCAATCCGACATTCAGGACCGTTTCCATCATTCCGGGCATTGAAGCGCGGGCCCCGGAGCGGACTGATACAAGAAGCGGGTTTTCGGGGTCCCCGAATTTTTTCCCGATTATCTTTTCGACTTTCGCCAGTGCGGCATCGACCTGCGGCTTTAATTCGGGAGGATATTTTTTGTTGTTTTTGTAATAAAGCGTGCATACTTCCGTGGTAATCGTAAAACCTGGGCGGGACCGGAATGCCGATATTGACCATCTCCGCAACATTGGCGCCCTTGCCGCCAAGCAGGTTCTTCATTTCAGCCTTACCATCGGCCTTACCGTCTCCGAAAAAATAAACATACTTCTTCCTGGCAGTTTTTGCAGCCGCAGCAGTTCGCGCAATCTTCTTCGCTTTTTTAACAACCGTTGCCATCCAATCCCTCCACCTTTCTATTTTTATGTTATAAGAATAAGTCGGCAGTTTCGCATGCTATAGAATAATACATTGGCAAGAAAAAAATTTCAAGAAACCCGCAGGCCGCTATTTCTTATAAGCCGCAAATCATCCTCGAATGTCCTGCCGGTTGTGGTCAGGTAATTTCCGGTAAGTATGGCATCGGCTCCTGCCAGAAATACCATCTTAGCGCCTGATATCGAAATCGCTGAATCCCTCAAGCTGATTCTCCCACCTCACCTCGACATCTCTGACAAGCGCACCGGGCGGACCCAGTCTGCATTCCATTACGGCCTTCTCGATATGCTCTCTGTCCCCTTCAAAAACAGCCTCTACCCTGCCATCCGGGAGATTTCTCACCCATCCGGTCAATTTCAATTCGTATGCGATATCACGGGTAAACCACCGGTAGCTCACGCCCTGCACCTTCCCTGAAATATAAAGATGCGCCCGTACTTTCATCTCATATCCTCATTATTAAGAATTATACACCTCACTCTCCCAGATATGCTTTTTTCACATCCGGATTATGCAATAGTTCTTCCCTGCTTCCACACATGGTCACAATGCCCCCTTCAAGTACGTAACCGCGGTCGGACAGCTTCAACGCTGCCCTGGCATTCTGCTCTACCAGCAACACTGTAACACCGTCGCTATTGATGTCCCTGATCGTCCTGAATATCTTGCTCACCATTATAGGCGCGAGCCCAAGCGACGGTTCGTCCAGCAGTAGCAGTTTGGGACTGGACATCAACGCCCTCCCTACAGCGAGCATCTGCTGCTCGCCTCCGCTCAAGGTGCCGCCGCTCTGGCCCCGGCGATCCATGAGGACGGGGAAGAGCTCAAAAACTTTTTCCATCTGCTTTTTCACACTCCTCCCCGCCCTCCCCAGGATAAAAGCACCCATTTCGAGGTTTTCCATTACAGTCAGGCGCGGGAATATCCTTCTTCCCTCGGGCACTTGGCATATTCCCTGCTCGACGATTCTGTGAGGGGGAATATTGTTAATCTCCCGACCCTCAAAAACAATATTTCCGCCATCCGGCTGCATGATGCCGGAAATGGTCATCAGCGTGGTCGTTTTTCCGGCGCCGTTGCTGCCTATAAGGCAAACAATTTCACCCTTCCGCACTTCGATATCGATTCCGCGGATCGCCTTTATCTGACCATAAGATGCATGGACACCGCCGAGCTTCAACATCTCATTGCACCGCCTCTTTTCCCAGGTAGGCGTCTATTACCAGCGGGTCATTGCGCACTTCTTGAGGCGTGCCTTCAGCGATTTTGACTCCGTGATCCAGCACAATTATCCACTCGGATATGCCCATGACCAGTTTCATATCGTGCTCAATGAGAATAATGGTTTTACCGAGTTCCCTTATATGCGAGATAAGGTCCATCACGTCCATGGTTTCGATCGCGTTCATGCCGGCAGTCGGCTCATCGAGCAGGAGGAGGGCTGGTTCCGTGGCAAGCGCGCGCGCTATTTCAAGCCTTCTCTGGCTTCCATAAGAAAGATTGCAGGCCGGTGTTCGGGCAAAATTCTCCAGTCCTACAAACCCAAGGTATTCAAAGGCCTTTTCAGCAATGTGTTGCTCGTTCTTCCGAAAAGTCCTGTTATGAACAACAGCGCTCAACAAACCATAGCGCACACGCAAATGCTGGGCAACCATAACGTTCTCAATTGCCGTCATTTCCGGGAATAACCGTATGTTCTGAAACGTTCTTGCGATGCCCAATGCAGTGACGCGGTAGGGAGGCAGCTTCGATATTTCATGTTCCAGAAAACATATTGTCCCCCTGTCCGGACGTGTAATGCCGGTGAGACAATTGAACAGTGTCGTTTTGCCGGCACCGTTAGGACCGATAATACTAATTATAGCGCCTTCCCTGATTCTGAAACTGATATCCTCCAATGCCTTGATTCCGCCGAAATGCTTGCTCACATCACGGGCTTCCAGGATATGCACCGTTAATCCTCCGCCGTCTGCCGCATTTTTCGCAGGTTCTTTCCCAGTAACCCCTCAGGCTTGAATATCATTAACAGCACGAGCCCGATCCCCAGTATGAGCATCCGGTATAGCTGCACTTCTCTCAGTACCTCCGGCAGGAGAACAAGAATAAACGCGCCCATAATCGCCCCGTAAATGTTTCCGATCCCTCCAAGTATGACCATGCTCAAAATCAGCACAGATTCTGAAAAAGTGAAGCTCTCCGGTGAAATAAACCGCATTTTTGCGGCAAAAAGTATTCCGGCTATGCCTGCCCAGAAAGAGCCGAATGCAAAAGCAAACAGCTTGTACCTGGTAGCATTGATACCAATGGAGGCGGCTGCAATTTCATTCTCGCGCAGCGCTATCCATGCCCTCCCTGTCCTCGACCGTTCAACACGCCTGATAACGAACAAAGACAAAAGGACAATAGCCAGCACCAGATAATAGAAGTACCTTAAGTTACCGAGGGAAATGCCTAACAACTGCGGAGGAGCAATCCCTGATATGCCGTTTGGACCGTTGGTCAGGCTGTCCCAGTTATTCAGCACAAGACGAAGTATCTCGCCGAAACCTAGTGTAACAATAGCAAGGTAATCACCCCTCAGTCTCAAAGCAGGCACTGCCACAAGCAGACCGGCGCATGCAGTTCCTGCTGCCGAGATCGGCAGGCAGGGCCAAAATCCTATTCCCAGCTTTGTGTTAAGGAGCCCGTAGATGTATGCGCCTATTGCATAGAACGCCGCAAAACCCAGGTTCAGGAGTCCGGCAAATCCGACAATCACATTGAGGCCGAGCGCAAGCAGAATATAGATACCGCACATGATAAGCACGTCGAGATAATAATCACCTGCTAAAAAAGGAACTGTGAGCGCCACGATTAAAAATAGCGGGAGGGAAAAAGGCCGCAGAAAAGAAACAACCGTATGAAAATGTTTTGGCAGAACCATTCCCCGCTGCAAAAAATGGAAAACAGGGATGCCTGCCGCAACTATCAGAAAGAGTTCCGCAGCTGCCTTAATGCCCTTGAAAGGCAAAAACAAAGTTGCAGCCCAGAAGGCTATGACCAGGGAACGGACAAGTAAACGCTTATATCTCAAACCTTTTCCTCTGTATTCCGCCCCAGGATACCGGAGGGTTTTATCAGCAAAATAATAATGAGAATTACAAAGGCGTAGGCATCTTTGTATTCGCTTGAGATATATGCGGCACCGGTGCTTTCTATGAGGCCGAGGATAATGCCGCCAAGCATGGCCCCGGGAATGCTTCCTATACCGCCCAATACAGCTGCTGTAAAAGCCTTTATCCCGGCAACATACCCTATAAAATGATTGACCAGTCCATAATAGGAAGCCACCATCACTCCCGCTATCGCTGCAAGCCCGGCGCCGATGACAAAAGTGAGCGAGATAATGCTGTCCACATTTATGCCGACCAGCGCCGCCATAGTCTTGTCCTGTGCAGTGGCCCTCATGGCTTTGCCCATGCGGGTTTTCTGGAACATGTGAAGAGAGATCATGAGAATGGCGGACACTGCGAGGATAGCTGCCTGCAGCCAGGTGATCTCCGCATTCATGACATGCAGGTGTTTTTCCCCGAAGCGGTATGGGAACACCTTGTCCGTGGCCCCCTGAGTTATCATTACGTAATTTTGTAAAAAGATCGAAACCCCGATAGCACTTATGAGAGGGCTCAATCTCGGAGCGTTTCTCAAAGGCTTGTAAGCGACCTTTTCCATCGTAAAGCCGTAAGCGGAACAGAAGAAAACCGCCAGAACAACAGTCAGGAGCACCGCGAGCGGCATGCTGTAGGCGGTGAGTCCCAGGGTGGTGAAAATACCGAGGAAGATAATGCCCAGATATGCGCCCAGCATATATATTTCGCCGTGTGCGAAGTTGATCAGTTCGAGGATGCCGTATACCATGGTGTAGCCCAGGGCAATAATGGCGTACACGCTACCAAGAGTAAGACCGTTTATCACTTGCTGAAGCAGCATAGCATGAGATTGTAGCAAAAAGGCCCGCGTATTGTCATATTCCGAGCAGGCAGGCCACAGTGCTTCAGCTAAATTTCGCAAGGCATCCCGCCTTACTCAAAGACGACGGCAGCCCGTTCAGCCATCCATGGCGTCTCGGTCTGCCGACGCCCGCTTCAACACCATGTCCTGACTGCTCGGAATATTGTGTAACACTCTGGTAACATCCGCGTGCTATTATTTATTATAATTTGTCATAGGAGGCTGGAGTTGTTGCGCCGTTCGTTTGCACTTTTTATTCTGTCCCTCACGCTTTTGGCGAGCCCTGCCGGCAGCTTTGCAGTCTCTGACGACGACCCGTCAATACGCGTTGCCGCTGAACGCCGCGTCTGCTGGAATGACGATCATTTGACCTCCGTCACGACGCCCGGCCAACTAATTCATATTAAAATTCTCGCCATAAATGACTTTCACGGCCACTTGTCTGCCGGACAAACTGCAGGGAAACGTCCGGTGGGCGGTGCTGCGGCACTGGTCTCATATCTGAAAAAAGCGGAGCAGGGCATAGAGGACAAGACGATTATTGTACATGCCGGTGATCATGTAGGCGCATCGCCTCCTGTGTCGGCGCTGCTGAAAGATGAGCCGTCAATCATGTTCATGAATACGCTGGCAAATAAGTATTGTGTCCGATCTTCCGGGGACCCACGATGCAATATGGCGGCAACACTGGGCAATCACGAATTCGACAAAGGCTTGCATGAAATGAGACGTCTCATTTTCGGCGGTAATCATCCTGACGGCCCGTTCCTTGAAAACCCTTGGCGCGGCGCCCTGTTTCCCTATGTGTCGTCAAATGTCGTTGATACAAAAACAGGAAAGCCTGTCATGCCTCCTTATGTCATCAAGGATGTGGGCGGCATGCGTATCGCCTTTATAGGGGCCGTGCTCAAAGACACTCCCTCCCTTGTGACGGCCTCTGCACTCGCAGGTCTTACGTTCCTGGATGAAGCGGATTCAATCAACAAGTATATCCCCGAGCTCATGGCCAAACATGTGGATGCTGTAATTGCGCTGATACATCAGGGAGGCTACCAGGCTTCGTATCAGGGCGCAACCCTGCCTGGAAAAACCGTCGAGGGTCCCATTTCTGATATCGTGTCCCGCCTGGATGATAAGGTCGACATTGTAATATCCGGTCACACCCATTCATTTATCAATGCACTTTTGAAAAACAGGCGCGGTAAAGACATCCTGGTTACCCAGGCTTTCTCTTATGGCACTGCTTTCGCCGATATAGATATGGATATGGACCGCACCACCAAAACAATTATAAGAAAGTCAGCGTCTATTATCACCATTTACGACGATGCCGGCCCCGGCCTGACTCCCGATGCGGCAGTTTCAAAGCTGGTGGCGGCCGCTGAAGCCAAAGTCGGACCGGTTATACACAGGATCATCGGCCGGGCCGCAACAGATATCAGCAGCGTGCAAAACAGTGCAGGGGAATCCGCCCTCGGCAATCTGATTGCCGATGCCCAGCGGCTGGCCTTCGGCGCTGACTTTTCCTTTACCAACCCCGGAGGGATTCGCAGCGACATTCACGAAGGTCCTGCAACATGGGGGCAGCTTTACACCGTTCAACCATTCAGCAATTACCTTGTAAAGATGAAGCTGACAGGCCGTCAAATATACGACCTGTTAAATCAGCAGTGGCTTAATCAACCTCATCCGCGCATGCTCCAGGTTTCGGGCCTCACTTACACCTGGGACGAAATGCGACCTGCGTGCAACCGCGTTGTCGAGATACGCCGCAACGGGAGACTTATTAAACCTGCTTCGGTGTATACGGTCGTTGTAAATAGTTTTCTCGCAGGCGGCGGCGACAATTTCAAGGTGCTGACCGCGGGAACAGACCGGATAACAGGCGCCGTCGATCTCGATGCGCTTATAGCCTACATCTGGAAATTGCCGCAACCCTTTTCAGCACAGATCGAAGGCAGGATCAAAAGGACCAGGTAGGCCGGGCTGCATAGCATACGGTAAACAATTTTTTTTCAGTCACCCCTAATGTTGACCGGGATCATTGTCCTTCGTTATCATATGACCTGAAGGGAACCATTAATGCGCCCAATCAAGGAAATCAAGCATGATTACCGTTTCACGGAAGACGATCAAAAGCGCCTGGCAGCGCTTAAGCCTCTTATGGCGGAACACACCGGGGAGATAATGAGCACGCTCAACCTCTGGTTCATGGGCACAAAAGGCGCCGCGACTTTCTTCACGACTGATACGCTCAAAGAACATGTCTTCAAGACCCAGAAATTGTGGTTTGAAGAGCTCTTTTCCGGGACCTATGACAACCGATTCTACGAAAAACTTATAAAGATAGGCGCCGCCCATGAGCGCCGAAATGTCGACGTCCACTACTTGCAGCGTGCGGCCAACATGATCAGGAACGCATGCACCGGGATTCTCTCCGGGGCAGACCAACCGCTGGCGGAGATCACAAGCAATATGATCAGTGTTGGAAAGATCATCGACATCAGCATGAACGTGATCATAAGCGCATACATCGAAGAAGAAATACGCCTTTACTCCCCCATCTATAAAGTAAAAAGCGCTCTGCTCACCTTTTCTGAGCGTTTCTCCCAGGGCACCAATTTCATGCTGGTGTTGGCGCTCATTGGTATGACTCTCGGAGTCGTGTGGCTTTTCCTCCAGGATGTGACCCATATCTTTTCAGGTGATATCGAGCAGGGAATTATCTCTTCCCTCGGTTCCATGCTCCTCATCTGGCTCATGATAGAACTCATGAACACCGAGATTTCACATCTGAAGGGCGGCAAATTCCACATAAGCGTTTTCGTGGGTGTTGCACTTGTGACGATGATCCGGGAGACTATGATCGCCACCCTCCGCCATGAAAAACCCGAGTCAGTCTATTACCTGATAGCCGCCATCCTCGTGCTTGGCTTCGTGTACTGGATCGTCACCAAGACCGAAGATCGTCAATAATAAAACTCGTCGCTGTTGTTTACTATCTTAACAACCTGTAGCCCGGCAAGGCTTTCTTGAATGACGTTCATGCAGCCGTACTCTTGCCGTATCTTGAAAAGATCCTGCAGCGACACACCACTAATATGGCATAGAATCATCCGGTTGCCCCCGGCGTGGCCGACAATGAGAATATTGCCTTTTGAAGCTTCCAGAATGTCATGGAATGCGGTGAGAACGCGTTTGTTGCAGTCGTTAAAGCTTTCGCCTCCGGGGACACGGTAGCGGACAATATCCAATCCTCGCTTCCTGAATTCGTCGGGAAACCGCTGCTCGATATCGGCGAAGGTACAGCCTTCCCACTCGCCGAGGTGGATTTCTCTCAAATCCTGCCGCGCGAAGATTGGGATGTCTTTATCATCGACAATGATCTCCGCTGTCCGGCGTGAACGGGAAAGATCGCTGCAGTATGCTGCGTTGATGTGAGCGCCCTCAAGCCGCCGCCGCAGACAACGGGCTTGCTCTATCCCCGCCTCGTCGAGGGGAACGTCATAGTGGCCGATATAGCGCCGCTCATTATCAGGCAGCTGAGTTTTGCCGTGCCGTATAAGATAAATCGTCCTGGTTTCCCTGTACATCGCCCAACTCCTTGCCCAACTCTCTGATCGTCCGTTTCGCCGCCCCGGGCGCTATGGAGTCTTCGTTAGTTGCTACCTTAATTGAAGCCATCAATACATTGTCCCTTCTCGAACGTCCTATTGCAGGAACTGCATCGAGCGCCTCATTAAGCGCCCGGCTCAGCGACGCGTCAGCGCGTCCCATTGCCGTCACGGCAATGACCAGCCTGGTAGCTCCCTGAATTTTGTCGACTGCGGCCGTGAAATCGATCACCTTCTCAACCGAGAAGAGCGTCTCATCGAGATCAGCCAGGGTAAAGGACTGGTCACCGCGCAGCACTACCCGGCTGTTCTTTCTGCCTGCAACGCGCTCCATACGGTTAAGCACTGTCCCGCATGGGCAGGGCCCGGGGACAAAACAGGAGAGATCGCCGGTGCGGTAGCGGATAAGAGGCATCCCCTGCCGGGTCAGCGTGGTCACAACGACCTCGCCCTCTTCCCCCTCAGGCAGGACGCCGCCCGTAATGGGATCGATGATCTCAAAATACAGATCAGCTTCGCGTAAATGATAGCCTGCATGAGCAGCACAATCCACTCCGCCGCCCAGACCCATTTCCGTCATGCCGTAATGTTCGAATACTTCACAGCCCCACAGCCTGTTCACTTCCCGCACAACAGCCCGGGGAACGTAATCAGTACTCAAAAGGGCGTTCTTCAGGCGCAGCCTTTTCCGCGCAACCTGCCCGGTATGACGGGCAAGGGCAAGTACCTGGACAGGAATGCCGACAAGGGAATCAACGTTCTCCTGCACCATGATTTCCACTGTTTCAGAGAGGTTGCGTACGATTCCATGCATTATGGGCCGGGCATCCAGCCGTCTCAGCGCGGTTGCCAGTAAATCGCCGACACTTCCGGTACGCTCACCTGGCAGAAGGATCAGGACGCGGTCTCCTGCCCCGACCAGCGTCGATATGCCCTGCCGGAAAAAATCTATTGTCAACTCCTGGTCCGCGGAAGTGAAGGAAATGCGCTTTGACCGGCCCGTTGTGCCCGAACTGTCCAGAGTCACGACCCTGCTGATTTCATTCTGCGATACACAAAGGAATTGCAGGCCCTGCTCACGAATATCTTCTGCGGTGGTAAAGGGAAAATGGCGAAGGTCGTCCAGGCCGGCCAAAGGCACATCGACAATGCCCTCCAGCTGTTTCCGGTAAAAAGGGCTGCCGTGATACGCCCTCTGGATGGTCTCGCGGAGCTGACGCAATTGATAACCGCTGATCTGTTCCCGGGTGAGAGCGTCTCCGCCAATGCCGATCTTCGACGCTATCCAGGAGTCAAGGGGCGTTTTCCTGATCATTGTTTCGCTCATGGTGTCACTGGCCTCCGCGGCCCCTATAAAGCGGCTTGCCGTTTTTGTCTGTAAGATTATACGCACAAAAGGGGATGACCCTGCTGTCGGGGCTGACCACATGAATGAAGCATTCGCGCAGCCGCTCCAGGTCCAGGTTCCAGGCGTCCTGAAATGCCATGCCGGAGATGCAGAGCGAGTAACGGTCAACACGGTTCAGAAACGAGTCCAGACTGTCGACGTTCATTGTGCCGCAGCACTCGGCCCCATCCTGCGGCGTGGCCGCATACGCGCTCCGTTCGGATGACGCCCACCGTTGCGCAACGAAACGCTGCGCTCTTTTAGCGCCGAGAGCGGCAGGCTGCGGTTGGCAGCATCCTGATGGCTTCTCCTTCGTCAATGACTTTAAGACACCCCCGCTCATCAGGACAAAATTGCCGTGAAAGGAACAGTAGGCGTTTTCGCCCTGTGGGGGAAGGGAAATCTTCGGCTTTAATAACGCCATTGGTCTGGCGTTCGACGCTCCGGATGACTTCAGGGACCGTAATCCGGTCTTTGTCCAAAGGTTGCAGAGGGTACCTGCCGAAATAACTGACCGGCTGGAAATGAACTCCCCGTATCGACGGCATCCTTTTCACGGCAAAGTCAATAATTCCTCCGATATTTTCAGTGTTGATGCCCGGAACCAGGGTGGGTACGAGAACAACACCCAAACGCTCTTCCTCGCACCGGGCGACAACTGTTTTTTTCATTTCGAGAAGCGCTACACCCCGAATCTTCTCATAAATCGCGTCGTTTGTTCCGTCGAATTGCAGAAATACGCAGGACAGTCCCGCATCTTTTAGTCGCCTGACATATGCCGGATCCCCGGCCAGGCGCAGACCGTTCGTATTCAGTTGAATAAAGCCGAATCCCAGCGAGCGTCCCATCGCGACTATTTCGGGAAGATCGTCCCGCACTGTCGGTTCTCCGCCGGACAACTGGATGTTGTAAGGTCCGCCTGCGTCAAGCAGCATTCTATACCATCCTTCAATAGTCTCCGGATCGGGATCACGGCCCACTCGCTGTGACGAGGCAAAACAAACCGGGCAGAGAAGATTACAGCGCTGGGTCACTTCGAGTAAAACGCAGCACGAGTGCTGACGGTGATCCGGGCACAAACCGCAGTCAAAGGGGCACCCCTTGTCCATGGTCGCGGAGCACACCGGGGGTTTGGAAGGCAGCTTCGGCACGTACCAGGATGCATAGGAAGGGGTCCCGCGCCAGATGATGGTCCTGAAATAACCATGCTCCGTACAGGTCTTGTCCAGAAAGACATCGTCGTCAACGGCAACCCGCTGTGCAGGTATCCGTTTCAGGCATACCGGGCAGACGCTCTCTGTATTTCCCAGGCGCCTTTCCCTATCCTCTCTTTTCATGGTCCTCCGAAAGAGCCTGTTCGAGGCTCATTCCTGTCAAACGCTCCACCGAACTTCCTATGGCCCGCGCATTCACCAGGCGCCGCTTGACCTCGGGAAGGACCTCTCCGTTCAGGGTAAATTTCTCCAGAGTTCCATGAAACCGCTCGTCAATGGAGACAAGACGGTCGCCCTTCACCAATTTATCAGCCAGGTGGAGCACCGCGGCTTCGTCCGGAGTCCGGCCTTCCTCGAATTCGATGTCACGATGCACGGCAACTATGGCCGCCACATCACAGTATTCCAGGGCATTCAGCATTCGCGCCGCGAGCCGTTCGTGATGGGCCCTTCCTTTTGCAACATCATGCAGCAGTCCTGCAGCAACAACAAGTCCGACATTCAGCCGCAATCCTGCCTGATTCAACCTCTCCGCCAGCATCCGGGCAACCTCGGACACGCGCCTGCTATGGAGTACAACACCTTCCGGCACGCTCAATTTGGCAAGGATGGCTTCGCATTCCTTACACGTCGGGATGTCGCGGTGTCGAAAGCGCTCTGCGACTATGGCGTAGTCTGCAGGACTGTCGATATCCATCAATATCCCCTCGTCCGCTGTTTCGACCTCATAAGCCTGAGTTTCATAGAGAGCCAATAGGGAGCGTAACCCCTCGGGTCGCCTCCATGACATAATCGCAGGACAACACTGGGCTGAAATGAGCGGGGGATGGCCCCGCTGCCGCCGGAATACCGGATAGATCACCTTCGCCCTCCGCCGGTGGCAGGCTTTACACAACATCCGAATGGTATGACACCGTACGAGCGGCATGTCGCCGGGCAACAAAAAGAATGCCTCCGTCCGGGAAGAGAGTGACTTCACCCCGGCAACAACCGATGAAAACATTCCTTTCCGGTAGTCCTTATTGAGAACATACCGCACCTCGAGACGATCCAGCTCAGGGACCATTTCTGCTGCATGGTAGCCGATAACGACTGTGATGTCGTCGACGCCTCCACGGCGGAGGTTCTGAACTGTTGCTTCGACCACAGTGCCATCGCCCAACGGCAGCAACGGCTTGAATCCGGGGGCCCGTGACGAGAGGCCTGCAGCCAATACCAGAGCTGTTATTTCCTTTGTGTCCTGCATTCTTCCCGCTCCGCTCGCACCTTGATCAACTCACCCACTATGCTCACGGCAAGTTCCTCGGGTGTCTCCGCCCCTATATCCGTGCCGATGGGCGAATATACGCGCTCGAGATCATGTCCGTTGAACCCCTCCTGGACCAGTGCCTCAAAAATCGTGTCCCGTTTCCGCAGGCTTCCGATCATCCCGATATACACTGCCTCTGTCCTCAAAGCCTGCGCCAGTACCGACTTGTCGTGCAGGTGGCCCCTGGTCACAATCACGATATAGCCGTTGTTGTCTATGCCCAGGTCAGGCAATCGGGAAAATGATTCGAGCAGGAAGAGCTCCGTAGGTTCTGCAAACCTCGCCCGGTTTGCGTATTCACTGCGGTCATCCAGTACCACGGTCCTGAACCCGACGGTCTCGGCCAGGGGTGCGATTTTCTGAGACACATGACCGGCACCGAAAATATAGACCGTTCCCGCATGACGGATCGGTTCGACGAGGAAGAGCCGGTTGTCGATCACCTCTGCATAGATGGACAGTCTCCCGGGTCCGGAAACGAGCCTTGCAAGAAATCCCGGATCGCCGTCGATGGTCCCGATCATTGTTCCATCATGCCTGACCAGGCACTGCTGCCTCGCCGGCCCGGGGTTTTGTTTCGGATCGCCGAGCGCGGTGACAAACCAGGCTTTACCACCTCGTTGAAAAATCACCGCGGCTTCATCGAACAAGACCCGGTTGGTTTCATCATTTGCGTCGATATAGTCGATCAGTATCTTTCCCTGCCCGCCGCAGAGCATCGCCATCCCGGCGGCATCCTCTCCTGTCAGGACAAAGGACTGGACCAGGGATTGCTTGCCCTGAAAGACGTCCTCTGCAAGCTGCATCGCATCGGCTTCCAGACGTCCGCCGCCGACCGAACCGATAATCGAGCCGTTACTGCGTATGACCATTTTTGAACCGCCGGACCGCGGCGCCGAGCCGGTCTTATCAAAAACAGTAGCTGTCACGAAGCTCTCTCCGTTGCGCAGCAGGTCCGCCATTTCACGAAACAGCTTTTTCATCTTAAATCGCCTTTCTGAGCAATTTCGCTTCTCAGCCGGATTGACCGCTGAAATCGATATTATGCGCTGCCAGTATTTCCCTGGCCTTTTCAAAAGTCGCCATCACAATCTGCGGACATCGTGACATGCGATTGCGGGCGTCATCCTGGAGGATGTCGGAGCAATCGATCCCGGTGTTGAACCGGGACCTGCATTCCTGCTCGAACCATTCCACGAGTTCGTCGATCATCGGGTTCAGGCGGACATCTTCCCGCTCCTCAAGTGTTCCCTTTCCTGTATAAAGTGCAAGCAAACAGGCGCCGCCGGTCAACGTGCCGCAGACTTTTCCGCAGTCGCCCATGCCGCTGTGCAGGCCCGACATTGCCCTGACCAGGTCGGGATTGCTCTTTCCCTGGGCCTCCAGCGCAAGGATGATCAGGATCTGGCTGCAATAAAAACCCTGATGACCGAGCTCGACCATGCGCATCATTTCGTCGTTCATATCCCTGACCCTTTCCTGACCATTACGTTACTTTCGATGCAACGAGCAGGAAATATCCCAACGATGCCTGTTTCAACATACCTAAACACTCCTGCCAGGAACTTTCCCCTACCCCTTGGCATCTTCCGCCTGGATCTGATGGGTCATCTCCCATGATCGCCTGAAACAGATATCCTTTCAGAGTATAAGAATGGTCCTCCCAGTTTGTCAGGGAAAAGCCCTGACGTCCCATCAAGGTCGTCAATTTGTCCTGCGTCATGATACCGGTAATGCCGAAAGGAAGACGAATACCGCGGACCGACTCCAGACCATCGGCGTTGCGTGCATAGACGTCAGTGATGGCCAGCTTTCCCGTGGGACGCAATACCCTCCAGAACTCGGCCAGAGCCTCTTCCTTGCCGGCAATCACCGACAAGCTGCATTCTGCCAGGATGCCGTCAAGGGTCCCCTGCTTAAAGGGCAACTCTTCCGCAAACCCGGCGCTTAGCAGCAGGAGGGGGTTACGCCGCAAGCCCTGTTCCAGGCAAGCAGCTCCCGGATCGATGCCAACGGCATCGAGTCCATGGGAACAGCTAAGATATTCAACGGTCGCGCCCGAACCGCACCCGATATCCGCCACCCGGTCACCCGCCTTGAATGCACAGAGATGAAGCGCCCGGTCAGTCAGAGCAAATCCTCCCGGCCGCATGGTCCTGCCGCATTCACTGAAACGTTGATTGTCAAACCTGGACATCATATCCCTTCACTTGTCTTCCAGCGCCTGCTCTACCTGCAGCATTTTTCCCGTAGCCAGGGACTCCGGGACATAGACCATTCCGCAGACCGGACATTTGAGCAGCTCGATGGGGAATTCGCTCCCCAGGTAGGATGCCTTTGCCTTGCCCAGCTTCATCTCGACATTGCATTTCGCACAGATCAAGGCTTGTTCCGGGGCCAGGTTCTTTTCTTCGTTCATGTCCTGTCTCCTGCGACTTCCATCCGGTGGCTGTAAGCATTGTGAATGATGAAGCCTGAGTCGCCGTATGAATACTCAACCCAGTAGGTTACGCTCACGGGACGGTACCGTATAATGAAGTGCCCGGTTGCGGGGTCGCTGATTTTTTCACCTGTCGTCTCCGCATGGTCCAGCACCTGTTGCAGGTCTTCCTCCAGGATCATCCTGCGTTCCAGCAATTCCGACACTTCCGGAGAAACGATAAGTTTCATGCCCAATCCTCCTTCGCCCGTTCTTTCGCCCCAAAGGTCGCGCAGAAGTTCCGTCTTTAGCTTGGCGCGGTTCTCGTGACGCCGGGAGTACCCTGGTCTTTTTCGGACAGCTGGATCTTCACTCCCTGCTCCAAAGATCAGATCGAGGACGTGGAGCACGCGCTTTCCCCGGGCAGCGAAATTATCGCGGCACATCGCGCAATATGTCAGGTAGTCTGCGTCGCTGTCCCTGATCCTGCGATTCACGACCTTGTCGGCCACCTCGGGATTGGCAAAGGACATGAGCCCGCCGTAGCCGCAACAGGTCGTCAGATCACAATTATGGTCCAATTCCCTGAACGGCACGCCGAGCTTTGCGACTATCCGTCTTATGCTCTGTTGAATATCCTTTTCATGTCGTGCGGTGCAGGGATCGTGGATGGCCATTGTTTGCGGCTTGATGTCCGGAAGGACCGGCGGCAGCTCCGCCTTGTCGAGCACAGTCCATATAGATTCCACGGGCAGATCATGCAGGTTGTCTTTGAATATCCGGTAGCAGCTTGAACAGGCGGTGATAATACGCGGCTTACCCATGCGCTGACAGTCTTCAGCCATAGCCTGGATCGTACGGTTAAACAACTCCTCTTGTCCTGCCCAGGCAGCAGGTGCGCCGCAGCATCCAAGGACCAACCCGATGCCGCCTTTGATGGTCCGGCGCAGATAAGCATAAAGATCCGCAACGTGCTGGGGTGACGACGCGCTCAACTGGCATCCCGGATAAAACAGGGCGCTGCTTGAAGAGAATCCGGGCTCATTGCGGGCAAGGTAAAAAGCCCCGCTCAAACTGAATTGCATGTCGCGGAGCGCAAAATCATGTGTCGATGGAGGCATCTTGCTTTTTCTGACCATGCTCTGACGCGCATCGAGACATATATCCGCCATGTTCAGGTCAACGGGACAGACTTCTTTACACAGGCCGCAAAGAGCGCATGTGTTCACCATCCGGTTCGCCAGGTGAGTTCCCATAATAATGGAATCGTTATTGTAAATTTCACGGACATACCGCTTAGGGTAGGACCTGTAGTGGGCCAGGTATTCGCACACCTTCACGCATTCAAGGCACTGGCAATTCAGACAGCGACAGGCCTCGTTCACCGCTTCTTCCCGGGAATAGCCCTGCGCTTTGATGGACATGGGAACGGCCTGAAGCGGCTCTATGCCCTGCGTATTCGTGAACAGGGTCGTGACAATGGGGCCTTCCTGTTCGCGCCGGGCCGTAAGAGAAGCCCCTTGCAAAAAGCGGTCGATGGAGACAGCGGACAGCCGGCCGTCAAGCAGCGAGGTGATGGGCGAATAATCGCCGGGATGATAGCGCTGGCCGCCGCCGGCGAAAACTTTTGGATTGCTCGTTTCATAAGAGACCGGCGCGATCCTGATGCGGCCCGACGGAGTCAGGGCGAGATCGAGGTCCAAATGACCGACAGCCTGAGGTCCCGGACCGATATACACTGCGTCGAACCCGGCAACGAGTTCGACGAAGAGACACGCTTCCTCCGCTGCGGTTCGTGACAGGGACATTCCGGTGGATGACGACTTCCCGTTCTGCGAGGGCCGCCAAATCGCCATCGATGATTGGCTGCGGCAGTTTTTGCGCATCGCATCCACGGATGCGTCCGCCGGGCAGGTTGTCTGCCTCGAATATTTCAACACCGTAGCCTTTCGAAGACAGATCGAAGGCCGCAGTCAGGCCGCTCAGACCGGCCCCTACGACCGCGACCTTCGTGTCTTTCTTCGCAACGCGAAGAGGTTTCTTTTGCGTTCCCCTGCCGAACTCCACGCAGGCCCGCTCCAGGGAATTGATCCAGATCGCCGCGCCCGCCTCAATGCGTTTGCACACAGTCTGGCAGGGATGATCGCATATTCTGCTGATGATGCCGGGAAAGGGAACGGTCCTGTTGAAAACAGCGAAGCCCGCGCTGAAGTCATCCTTACGGATGCATTCGATCATAGCCCGGGCATCCACATGGACAGGGCAGGCCGCCGTACAGGCAGGCGGCTGTTCCTGGATACACTGGGATTCGCGTTCCCGCGCTTTTGTGTGGTCCATAACCTGTTTTGCCTCTTCGTTATAACTAAAGAACCATGCGTTCCTACTTCTTCCCGCTCATCGCAGCCAGCACCACTTCAGGCCGGGCAGGCACCTTGGTAATGCGGGCCCCACAGGCGTTGTAAATTGCGTTCAGGATTGCCGGGTGCGGAGCGGTGAGCGGGGCCTCGCCCACGCCTGCTGCGCCGTATGGTCCCAGGGGACGCGGGGTCGAGTTGTAGATGATCTGGATGTCGTCGGGAATGTCCTTTGTGTAAGGCAGGCCACAGCCCGCGAGTGTCGTATGTTTCTTCAGGTCTTCGAAGTCCTCGCTCAACGCAAGGCCTATGCCCTGCGCAAGTCCTCCGTAGATCTGTCCGTCCACAGTGGACTTGTTGACTATTGTGCCTACATCGGCCACGGTGGTGAATTTCACGACCGTCACTTTTCCGGTCTTGACGTCGACCTCCACTTCAGGCATGAATAATTCATACATGTAGACGGCGAACGGGTTGCCCTGACCTGTTGTGCTGTCGCAGGCAGTACAGGCAGATGCGGCCCACTTGCCGTTATACTTCAGCGGGATTTTCCCGGCAACCATTTCGTCATAGGTCCGGTATTTGCCGTCCGGTTTGCGCATGGCATTTAACAGCATCTCGCACGACACTTTCAGCGCATTACCTGTCATGACATTGGAGCGGCTGCCGCCGGAGGGCCCGCTGTTCGGACAATTGGCGGTATCGTTCATGTACAGGCTGATCTGTTCCGGCTTGAGCCCCAGCGGCCGAAGCGCCTCGTGCACGATGGTCAGCGTGCCGATGTCCGCACCCTGTCCGTGGTCCTGCCAGGTATTCAGGGCCCTCACGCCTTCGGGTGTCAGTTCCACCGCTGCTTCGGAACCGTCCGGCCCATCGAGGCCGCAGCCGTAGATGCCGACCGCGAGCCCGACGCCGCGTTTTTTCTCGGGAGTAGACAGCTGCTTGCAGCGCTTCTTCGCTTCCTCGTACAGCGGACGCAGCTTGTCGAACATCGGGACAAGACAATAGACGTCGGGTTTGCAGCCGTTGGGCGTGGTGTCCCCTTCGCGGTACACGTTTCGGTACCGAAGCTCAAAAGGATCGATGCCCATCTTACCGGCCAGTTCATCCATGAGGATTTCCGAAGCCAGAAAGGACTGCGGAGACCCATAGGCGCGGAAGGCCGAGCCCCACGCATGGTTGGTGCACACAGTCCTGCCCGTGCCGCGGATATTCGGGATATTGTAGCCCGCGCCGATAAACTGGGCCTGGCGCACCGTGAGCAGGTCGCCGAATTCGGAATAAGGCCCATGGTCTATGGTCCAGTCGCTCTCCATGGCTATCAGCTTGCCGTTCTTGTCAGCTCCGAATTTCAGTTTCACAAAACCGGGCGAACGCTTGCCAGTATATGTGATGTGCTGGTACATGGAGTATTTGAGCGAGACCGGTTTGCCTGTTGCCATGCAGGCAACGCCGAGCAGAGCTTCCATGGTAGGACTGAACTTATAGCCGAAGGTGCCGCCCGTGGGATTCTGGATGATCCGCAGTTTTTCCGGCTCGATTCCCAGCCCCGGACAGATCATGGCGTGGTGCAGGTTGATGCCGATACTCTTTGAGTGGATGGTCAGGCGGCCTTCTTCGTCGTAGTAGGCGCTGCCGCAATCCGGTTCGATGGTCAGGTGCGGCTGACGGCTGCAGTAGAACTCGTCCTCGACGACATAGGCGGCTTTTTCCATGAGCGGCTTCGTGTCCTCGCCTTTTATGATTCCCTGCTCGTAGTAGACGTTCGGTGTTCCCTCGTGAATTTCGATGGCATCAGCCGCCATTGCCGCGGGAGCGCTCATGTAGGCCGGAAGCACTTCGAGATCCACCTTGACCTTCGCAGCGGCTGCCCGGGCATGTTCTTCCGTGTCCGCGCACACGATGGCGACGGCATCGCCGAATTGAAACACCTTGTCTTTGCAAAGTATGGGGCGGTCCCACCCGTCGCCTTTATTCGTAGGGAATGTGATCAGGCCCGTAATGGCGTTCTTGCCCTTGACATCTTTATGAGTGACGACTTTGTATACGCCGGGCATTTTCTCGGCCTCGGATACATCGATTCCTTTAATATTGGCATGAGACACGTCAGCCTGCACCAGGGCGAGCCTCAAAGTATCGGCCGGCATCTGGAGCGCCACGTCTGCGCCGAAATCCCAGGTCCCCGTGACTTTGGCGAGCGCGGAAGGACGCTGGTACGTGGACCCGAGAATGGCCCCGTCCTTGCCCGGTTTAAAGAGCAGGTCCTCTTTCTTCATCTCACCGCGCATCACTTTTGCCGCATCCATGACCGCGTTGACAAGGGGCTTGTACCCTGTGCAGCGGCAGGCATTCCGGTTCACCTGGAACCAGTTGCGCACCTCATCCCGTGTCGGTTGCTTATTCGTGTCCAGAAGGACCTTGGCGGACATAATGAACCCCGTTGAACAGAATCCACACTGGGCCGCGCCGTGGGCCATCCAGGAAACCTGCAGCGGATGCAGGTTTTCCGCTGTGCCGATTCCCTCGATTGTGGTGATCTCGGCGTTGTCCGACACCTTGTTCATCTTGACGACACACGATCTGACCAGTTTGCCGCTCATAATCACGGAGCAGGCGCCGCACTGCCCCTGCCCGCACCCGACTTTGCAGCCAGTCAAAAGCAGTTGCTGCCGCAACACATCTGCCAGCGACTTCTCCTGGTCCACGATGAACGAGCGGATTATGCCATTGACTTTCAATATCTTCCTTTGCATTGTGTTCCTCCTTTGCAAGATTGTTTAAAAAGACGCCTGGAATTCCACCCATGAATTACAACAAAGCCGGAAGTCTCACTATGGGACCACGGTTCCAATTTATTGGGGCCGGTTGAATCGCCAAACATGCTGTCATCATACATAAGCTCCGTTGGCCTATGGACTATTGTTTATCAATTATACAACTGTTTTGTATCAAGTGCCAGAAAGCGGCTGAATCTGCGAAGGTCGCAATTCTTCTTCTGCCTTTTTGTCTTAGTCTCGATGTTGTTCCGTTTCATGCCTGATTAACCAATCTCCAGGTATTTTCCGGGGTTTTCCGTTATGCATTTCATTACCAGGTCGTTATCGAGTCCCACCTCGATCAGACGGGAAGCAGCCTCAGGCACACTCATACTGCCCCCCATGAGCGTGCCTCTGCTATCAATGACACCCTGAGAATATAAGGCCGTTTTAGACTCCTTCACGGAATCAGAGACAATGATAATTTTTGAGGGGCTCTTTGTCTTGAATATCAGATCAATTGTTGCGGAATGGAGATGGTGGGGATCAGCTATTACTTCAATATAGACTTCCTGGTTGACAAGTCCGAATCCTGCGATGCCCGGTTCGCGGTGATGGAAAGGGCGCATTGCATTAAAAATATGCGTAATACCGCGCGCCCCCGCATTGAATCCTTTCTCGGCCTCATTGTAAGTGGCCTCTGAATGTCCCATGCTCGGAATAATTCCTCTATCGGCTATTTTTGTTATTATATTTGCGGCCCCGTTCATCTCCGGAGCAATGGTCATGATTTTCACCATATCTCCGAATCCTTCAAGAAGCTCCTGCAAATAATATTCGGCAGGCTCCAGGAATACCATTGCATTCAAAGCTCCGCATCGTGAAAAATTCAGAAACGGCCCCTCAAGGTGCACCCCAATAATACGCGCTGCCTGTTGCGTCGTGCGTGATAGAGTGGAAGTCCACCCGCCGAAGGGGTACAGGCGCCGGTTCCTGTCGTTTGTCGCCGGTTTACTGCTTTCCGTCTTTTGTTTCTCCATTGCCTTCATGACTGTTTCCATATTCTGTCTCATTACTTTTATGGTTGCGGGGTAGATTGTGGGAATGATTTCAGAAACTCCAAGCGATCCCTGAATATCAGCTATCGCCAGAATATGCTCTTCCATAATAGTTCTAGTGTCGAACCCGCCGATACCATGACTATGTATATCGATGATTTTCATGTTCTTATCGCCCAGGCCACAACGTGAACGCCTTTCTCCCATGAATACGATATGTATTGAATCCCCGATGGTCAAGGGTAAACATCTCATTGATTCCCATTTCCTCTGCAAGCACAACGAGAGTAGCATCAGCAAAATCCATTTGTGTATCTTTATACTTTTCCATTAACGCTATCGCCCTTGAAAGACTTTCCAGTGATTGAGGGACGAGAACGGCCCCGCCTTTCAGGATGAATTCAACAGCGGCCTTCTGCGCCCTGACTTCAGGGTTGAGGAGATAAAGAGTCTCCGTTAGCACAGGTTCAGTGGTCAGAAGTGCACCGGAGAAGTTTTTAAGAAAATCGGCGCAACGCGCATGGTTCCTCTCGCTCCTGTCGAGAAGTGCAACATATGCCCCCGTATCGAGGAGGAGTCTACGCATGCCTCCTCAGCTTTTTCAGCAGATGCTCCCGGTGCGATTCTCCGAGGTCCCGTATCCCGGTCGAAACGCTCCCAATCAGGCCCCGGACTTTGTCATACGGCCTGTCTTCCCTCTCTCCCTGCGCTTCTCCCAGGAATTTTTCGAGCGCAAGTCTCACCACATCGGAGCGCTTCAGATGAAGCTTACCGGCGAGCATTACGATTCTTTTATCCAGATCATCGGACAATCTTATTGTCATTTGGGATTGCATTCCTACAGCCCTCCATTCAGCGAAATATCTGTAAATCAATTGTAATGCATTGCACTGCATACAGTCAATGTAACATGGACGGTCCATTTGCCCTTCTCTTTGCGTTTTGTTATAGTTACTTTTAGGACGTATTTGGAGGAAAGAAAATGCTTTTTTTGGGGAAGTGGACACGGGATTCATTGGAGGACACGCTGCGTGAGTCCTCATCGTTGAGTACCCCGGGGGAACGCATACTCCGCCTTTCCTCACTTTTTCTCGGCGTGGCCTATAAAGAATCGACCCTGATCGGCGACATCGATACTCCGGAAGTACTGGTAATAAATCTTCAGGAGATAGACTGTATCACCTTCATTGAATATGTCGAAGCCATGCGTTTGTCGGGCTCGTTTCAGGAGTTCGAAAAAAATCTGAAAATAATAAGATACCGCTCCGGAAGAGTCGCCTTTGCGTCAAGAAAGCACTTCTTCACTGACTGGGTTGAATTCAACAAGGACTTCGTTGACGAAGTCACCGGGTTTATAGGAGGACAGAAAACCGTGCGCATCCGTAAGCAATTGAATGTCACAGAGGATGGAACGTCCCTTCTATACGGCATCCAGCCCTGCTGGCGCGAGATTGCCTATATACCTTCCTATGCCCTTGATGATGCGCTCGTTGATGCCCTGCAAACGGGAGACTATATAGGCATTTACTCGGGCAAGACCGGGTCTTGACGTTGCACATGCCGGCATTTTTGTCGAAGACGGAGACAAAGCCTGTCTGAGGCATGCATCATCCGTAAAAGAGCAGAGAAAAGTGATCGACCAGGATTTCAGGAGCTACATGGCCGCCAAACCGGGGATCATTGTCCTGAGACCGAAATAGCGGAACATGCCCGGCGCGAATGGCAATGCGTGTTGTCGTATTCAGGTCCCATGCTTTAATGCGTCAATGTCTTTTCTCATCCACCACAGGAACAGCAGACCGGGCAGCGCCGATATCGTAGCGAGCAGAAAGAATTGGGCCCAGCCCACCAGTTCTACAACATATCCCGATGTCGGCGCTATAAATATCCTTCCCAGCGCGGCGATCGAGGATAGCAGGGCGTACTGGGTCGCACTGTATCGCTGACTGCACAACGTCATGAGAAAAGACACAAATGCAGCTGTTCCCATGCCGCCGCACAGATTTTCAAAAGCTACTGCAGTAATCATCACAGGATAGCTTTTTCCAGCCCACGCAAGCACCATAAACGACAGGATAGATGCCGACTGCAGTATGCCGAATATCATCAGCGATTTATAAAGGCCGAGCCTGACCATAAGCGTGCCGCCGAACAACGCTCCTATGATCAATGAAACGAGTCCCAATCCCTTATTTATCGTGCCTACATCGGTGGGTGAAAACCCAAGACCCCTTATCAGGAACGCGGTCGTCATAGTGCCAGCGTATGCATCACAGATTTTATACAGCACGATTACCATGAGGAGACCAAGAGCCGAGCGGCGCGAAAAGAAATCCTTGAGCGGTCCCCATGCCGCCTCCCGAATACTTCCCGGTGGTGCGGTCCTCTCGCCGGGTTCAGGCCCCATGGCGGTTGCGGCCATGCACGCGATCATTATCGTTGCCATAAAAAGATAAGTATTGCGCCAGCCTATTCTGTCGGAGAGGATAAGCGCCACAGCGCCGGACACAATCATCGCGACGCGATAGCCCATAACAAAAACAGCGGCACCTATACCGCGCTCCTCCTCATGCAGCACATCGGTACGATAGGCATCAACAACAATGTCCTGAGACGCGGACGCAAAAGCGACCAGCAGCGCAAGTGCCCCCATAGCGGCAGGGCACTGCCTTGGAGAACCGAAGGCCATTGCGGCAATCCCTCCGAGAAGAGATATTTGTGCAATGAGTATCCACCCTCTCCTTCTTCCCATCCAGGGCGGCACAAAACGGTCCATAACCGGCGACCAGATGAACTTCAACGTGTAAGGCAGGCCTACAAGCGCGAACACGCCGATTGTGCGCAGGTTGACCCCGGCGACTGCCATCCACGCCTGCAACGTTCCACCAGTCAGCGCGAGCGGCAGTCCGGAGGAGAACCCCAACAGCATGACCGCAGCAATGCGGCGGCTGCGAAATACCTGAAGATATTTATCGAACATAGGCAAAAGGCTAAAGGCAAAAGGCTAAAGACGATGGGTCACCCGACCTAAAAGACTTTGTCCTTTTCCTGGAGTCATTAGCCATTAGCCTTTTGCCTCTTTTTTATTGATCTCCTGGAAAAGCTCCTTTAAAACCTGCTCTATTTCTTCGTAGGTCATCCATCCCTTCTCAAAAAAAATACTCCCTATTACCCTGTGAGGATTTCCGGACAGGTTATCATCTACCTGCTCCGACGAGGGCTAATTTGAGCTGTTCCGGAGTTATGAACCCCATATCGACTGCTATCTTGCCGAACCTGGGAGAATACTGTTTTGTAATGCCCCTGTCACTCTCTTTCATTGCCCCCCCTAAAGGTCTGTCAGCTTGCCGGCCCGCCGGCAGCCAAGTTTCACCGGAAGCCGGCCCGTAAAATCCATTTCCCCTTTCAGACACTTTATCACTGCCTCTTGCACCTGATGCGCCGGCTCGTAAGCCGCGATTAGTATATCAGCTTCCCCGAAATAGCGCAAAACATAAGGGCTGCCGAAGGAGACAACAATAGATGTCTTTGCCAGCTTTATCAAGCCGGCTATTTTCTCCGTGTCCTTGCCGGCAAGCCCTGAACTTCCTTCCCAGGCAGCCACACTGGTAAACAACGCAAAGAGGACTGTCTCGTCTCGCAGTGCATTTGCATCGTCCGCCTCCGCGAAGGACCGCATATGGTCTTTCAGCGGTGACCTTGATGAAAGCCGGGGATCTCCTGCGACGACAAGACGGACATCTCTTGTTTCATTCACCGGCAGCAATCCCGGTGCATGCTTGACCAGCGTAATTGATTTACCGGCAATGGCTGATGCCAGCACCGTATGCCTGACGTAGTCGGCTTCTTTTCCAGCTATGCATTTCAGGCGCTCTTTTGCTTTCATTATGCGTACCACTGCATTGTTCACAGTCCCCTCTTCGACTTCTCCCGAAGTCACGGCAGACTGCAACCTGCCCGCAGCGGAATGAGCGTCAGCGGGGTGGAGCAGAATATCAGCCCCTGCATTGATGCACTTTACAGGAGCATCCCCTGTATCGCCCAGGGCACGCATATCGAGGGCATCTGTCAGAATAAGACCGCTAAAGCCCAGTTCGCCCCGCAGGAGGTCCAGCATAATCTTTTTTGAAAAGGTCGCCGGCTTATCATCCAGGGATGGGACCGCCAGATGCCCTATCATCATACTGCTCACTCCGGCTTCAACAGCCTTGATAAAAGGGACAAGGTCGATTTTCTTTAAATCCGCTTTAGTTTTTTTAATGACCGGCAGGGCAATATGCGAATCAATCGCCGTATCGCCATGTCCCGGGAAATGTTTCGCACAACTGATCAGCCCCGCGCGCTCCAGTACCCTGATGTATGCCGAGCCGAACCACGATACTGTTACAGGGTCATCGGAAAAAGCCCTCGTGCAGATTATGGGATTATCAGGGTCCTGGTTGACATCCATGACCGGAATCAGAGGCATATTGATTCCATTATCGATCGCTTCTTCTGCTACACCTTCGAGGGCGCCTTCAAGAAGCAAGGCATCTTCGGGATTGCCGCTCCCCAGTGCCGCAGCTACCGCCATAGGACAGGGAAACTCGGTTGCCCCTCTTATCTGCTGTCCTGCGCCCCTTTCGATATCGGATGCAATAAATAAAACAATATCTGCCGTAGACTGCAGTTCGCGTATAAAATCCCCTATTTCACCCCTCCGGCCGCCAAAGACAATGAATCCGCCGATACCCTTTTTTACGAGCTCAACCAGTGACCGCCTGTAGGAAGGGTCATGGATCTCGTCTCCGTTGAGCCTGCTGATAATAAGTTGATATATACGCTTTTCGAGAGATTCAGGTATATTGTTATGCGCATTGTGCATCATGATCAAGAAAGTTTAACAGATTCAGCGCTTCGCCTGCACTACATACACATCGCTCTGTGCAAACGGAATCCCGATGCCCAATTCTCTGAATTTATTGTAAATGCGCCTGTTTACCCTATCCAGAACAACCGGCCTCAGGACCGGACTTTTTATCCAGCATACCAGTTCAAAATTAAGACCGAGTTCCCCAAAAGCGATCATCATGGCCAGCGGCGCAGGGTCTTTAACGATACCTTCATCTTCCAGCGCGATCTCGACCAAAACTTTTTCAACGGAATCGATATCGCTCCCGTAAGCAGCCGAAACAGGCAAACGGAGCCGCAGATAGGTCGTGTTGACGCTTTCATTGCTTATCTTTGAATTTATGATCGTTGAGTTCGGAACCGTGATTAAGACATCGTCAAGCGTTTTGACCTTTGTGCTCCTTATGCCTATATTCACCACCTCTCCGCGGTCTCCGCCTTCGAGAACAATGTAATCGCCGATTATAAAAGGCCTGTCGACAAAAATACTTATGCCACCGAAGAAGTTAGCTATCGTGTCCTTTGCGGCAAGGGCCACTGCCACACCCGCGATTCCCGCAGAAGCCAATACAGGGGTAATATTTACATGCCACACGCCCAATACAACGATAAGGGCAACGATCACAATAACTATTTTCGTCAGATTCCTGATGAGAGGAACAACATCATTGCTCAACCCCGTCACATTCGAAAACTTGCCCATGGCATTTTCAATGATGGTGCCGCTTATTCTTATGGCGCACAACATCCACAGGACTGCAACAAATGAATAAACAGCCCCGTCCAGGTAGAAAACAAATTTCTCCGGTTTCTCAAAGAACCTTGACGCTATGGAAACCCCGAGCGCCACAACAGTAAAAAAAACAGGCCTGTGCATGGCGGCGATTATAGACTCGTCCATGCCGGGCTTCTTGTGCTTCGCTATGGCCCTGAATATCCTGACGATCAAATGACCTGCAGCTTTGGCCACAAGAATAAATACAACGGTAAAAACCGCAGCATTTATATACGGAGATGCCGAAATCCCGAGCGATTCTATAAATTTTATCATGCGCGTTTTATACCCAGGCTCCTGTCATAGAGTTCTTTTCTGCTGAGGCCGTATTCCTCCGCCACAATTTTTACCGCCTCTTTTCGACCCCTGCCCATTTTCATCAGGGACCTGATTTCGCTTACAGCCTCTTCCATTCGCGCCCCAAAAAGTCTTTGACTTTCCGGCGTACCCGGAACTGCCGGGCCCTCCTTTCGGGCGCCCTCCACAAGTATCACATATTCACCCGCTATTGTCAGGTGTTCCAGCGCTGCGCGCACGGCAGTAAGCGTTCCTCTTACCGTCGCCTCATGCAGTTTCGTAATTTCTTTCACAACCACGGCCTCGCGGGGGCCGAAAACAGCCTCCATGTCCAGAAGCGCTTCGGCCAGACGGTGGGGGGCTTCATAAAAAACAAGGGTCCTGGGTTCGTATTTGAGCTCGCCCAGTTTTTTTTGGCGCTGTACTTTTTTTGAGGGGAGAAACCCTATAAAAGTGAACTCCTCCGTAGAGAGTCCGGAAACAGAGAGAGCGGCAATGAGAGCGGACGGACCCGGGACCGGGACCACCGTAATCCCTTCCTCAATGGCCCTCCTGATAACAACGGCGCCCGGATCAGAAATACCGGGCGTTCCCGCATCCGAAATAACTGCAACCGACGACCCCTCGCGCAGCCTTGAGACAATTTCTTCAGCTTTGATTTTTTCCCGCTCAGACCAGTAGCTTATCAGCGGTTTTCTTATGCCGCAGGAATTGAGGAGTTTCAGTGAATGCCTCGTGTCCTCTGCCGCTATATAATCCACTTCCCTGAGTATCTTCAGCGCCCTTAGCGTTATATCATCAAGATTGCCTATCGGCGTTGCAACAATATAGAGCGTTCCATCCATCAAAAGCTGAGCCCCCAACGCTCGACGCTGTTTCGGCTACCGCTTCACAAGAGCGTCCTTAAAGATGTTAAGCCACATGATATGGCTCTTTTCCTCGTTTATAATCTCATCTACGATCTCTTTTTCGCGCACGGCATCCCTTATTCCGTAAAAGTACAGGAGCGTCTCTTTCTCAAATCCGATGGCATAATCAACCGCATCATTTATAGTCCTGATACGGCCCATTGAGGGGATTGACTTGTCCTTCCCCAGAAAGAATTGCGATTCAACGATCGCCCTCAGATATGGCGATATCTCCTCCCATTTTTCAGGCTCCTCGTCTCCGGCCATGTCCTTTAAATCAGCATATGTTTTTTCATGTATCAATTCCTTTGCCGCAAGTGTACTGAAAAGCTTGACCAGTTTCTGGTCCTCTTTAAAACGGTCGGCCATAGCAGTATAGTATTGATAGCCCAATTTCTCGGTTTGCACAGCCTGCTCAAGCACCTCCCGAATCGTAAATTTCTCCATTATTCCACCTCCATAAAAATAGCAAATAGCTGAGAGCCAAGAGCTAAGAGCTGAAAGCCCAAAAAGCCTTCGGGCTCTTGGCCCTTAGCTCTGGACTCTCAGCTATTTTATTTCTGTTTCCAGCAGTTTCCTTAACCGTTTGTCCGCCCTGACTATGTCATCCGCATTGTCGCCCGTGATGTCCCACTGGTATTCTCCTTTGGCGGTGCGGTGCAACCTTATCTTTACCGGCTTGCGGGGCTTTATCTGGGAGATATCGTGGTTCCTGCTGAACTGTAACGCTGGTTTTTTGTCATTGTCAGCGGCGTATGCATCCGATAACAGACTACAGAAAATAAAAAGCGGAACAAAAAACAAAAAATAAAACCTGAACTTCCAGCTTCTATCGTTCATCACCAGCTCCTGTATCTGTTCGTTATGGGGAATCTCCTGTCTCTGCCGAATGCCCTGGGGGTAATCTTTATGCCGGGCGGGGACTGTCTTCTTTTATATTCGCTGAAATCGACCATGCGTATGACCTTTTTTGTATTCTCCTCCGGGCAATCCGGGTTCAGGGAGACGATCTCGTCAAAACTCTTGTCTTCCTCGATATATTTCTTCAGGATTGGGTCAAGCACATCATAAGGAGGCAGTGTATCCGTATCTCTTTGATCATGCTTCAATTCCGCCGACGGCGCCTTTATAAGCACCCTTTCAGGAATGACTTTTCTGCCTGCTTCCAGATTTTTCCACTTGCACAGCAGGTAGACCAGAGACTTAGGCACGTCCTTTATCACGGCAAACCCTCCGGCCATATCTCCGTAAAGCGTGGCATACCCAACGCTCATTTCAGACTTGTTTCCGGTGGTCAGCACCAGCCATCCGAACTTGTTCGATAAAGCCATAAGCAGGTTTCCCCTGATCCGGGCCTGGAGGTTCTCTTCTGTAATATCGGCAGGTTTGTTTTCAAAAGGCGGTTTCAGGGCATCCAGGTATGAATCGAATATCGATACAATCGGGATTTCAATCAGCTTTATGCCGAGGTCCCCGGCCAGTTCCCGCGCATCCTCCGAGCTTTCCCGCGAAGTATAAGGCGAAGGCATGAATACACCTGTAACATTGGCCGCACCGACGGCATCCACCGCGATCGCAGCGACAAGGGCGGAATCGATTCCGCCGCTCAGTCCTATGCAAACACCGGTAAACCCGTTCTTATGAACGTAATCCCCTGTTCCAAGGACGAGCGCTCTGTATACCTCTTCTTCCATCGTGAACGGTTTGCAGAGCGACAGCACTTCAGAGGGGAGGATTTTCTGCTCCTTCCGCCCCCCGCGCTTCCCTGCTATGGTGATCTTCTCAACAGATTCGCATCCCAGATCGAAGATCTGCTGCCTTCTTGTAGGCTCACGGAGCCGCCTGGTGAAAACCGCGTCCAAGTCCAGGTCGGCAATTACCATATCTTCCTCGAACTGTTTGCCTTCCGCAAATACGTCCCCGTTCTGGTCCACGATGAAACTCTGTCCGTCGAACACCAGTTCATCCTGGCCTCCAACGGTATTCACATATGCGATGATAACGCTGTTGTCATACGCGCGCGTGGACAACATTCTCTTCCTGAATTCTCCCTTGCCGATGTGGTAAGGCGAGGCGTTTATATTTATTATAAATTCCGCTCCTGACAGCGCTTGCACCGCGGTCGGTCCTCCCGCATACCAGATATCCTCGCAGATGTTGATCCCGAACAAACAATTTTCCAGTTCATATACCGTATACCTGCTGCCCGCCTGAAAATACCTGAATTCGTCAAAAACTCCGTAAAACGGAAGGTGCATCTTATGATAGACGTCCACAAGCCGCCCATTGTGCAGAACTGCAGCAGCGTTGTATATATCGTCCGTCCTGTCCACAAAACCGGTCACCACTACAGCGTCACCTGTGTTTTCCCGGATTTCGTTGAGCGCGGCAAGCGTATCGTCAATGAACTGCGGCTTCAGCAGCAGGTCTTCGGGCGGATAGCCCGTAACCGCAAGCTCAGGGAAGACAATGATATCGGGAGAATATTCTCCGGCTTTCTCAATATGAGCAATAATTTTCTTCACATTGCCGTTCAGATCACCCACCACGGGATTGATCTGGCACAATGCAAGACGGGCCGTTTTCATCTGGAACCCTCACTGTTTTGTAATAGTATCTACGGCAAATTCAATTTTAGCACATTTTATAGTAAAGTTTTTCAGTTCCCCGACCTCTTGAAATCCCTCAGATCGTTTTTCTGCGATGACAGGAAATTCGATAAAGAAGCGACAGCTTTATTACGGGAGAAAATACGGGAGATACAGGGAAAAATTCAATAACAGGGTCCAAAAAGCAAAACAGCTTCCGGCTTCGCCCCCGAAGTTTACCGGATCAGTGCCTGTCTTTACGGGCAGTTTTTTTGTGTCCGGTACCAGGTGGGCCACCTTTTTTCCCTTTAAGCGCGCTGTTCACTTTTCCGGCATCAAAAAGCTCCGGCCGCACCCTGTCCGGATTGTCCCGTGGGGGGCTGTAGTTTTGTTTGGCAGTCTTTTTCACTCTCATCCTCAAACCCTGGACAAGCTTCCCGTTAAGAGCTCTTATCGCTGCAGCCGCTTCGGAATCTTCCGGCATATCGACGAACCCGAAACCCTTCGACTTGCCTGTGGATGCATCGATGACTATATTGAGTGACTTTATCCTCCCGAAAGGCTGGAAGAGCTGGAATAGTTCTTTCTCGTTAACTTCCCTGGACATATTGCGCACCAGTATATTCAATGCAGACTCCTCAATTAAATTCTCGCGCGGACGTGGACCTATATTATAAAGTATACACTATTCATTCCCAGCAGTTTGTAATACTCCTTGAGAGTATGAATGGATTCCATCGTGGCCCGGAACAAGATCCAACTGAGAACAAGGATTACTGCAGTGAGTCCAATCTTCCATGCCCGCGAAGTTTGCGGACGCCACCAAATCAGCGGCAACGCCAGAGGTCCGACAGAGAGGAGTGCGAAGATAATAAAGGCTTTTCGGAAATACCATGGCAATTTTTCTTCTGCAAAGCGTGGTGGGGTGGCGGCAGCCGGAAACTTACCGCAGTGTTTACACTTTATATCATAGTCTTGAATTTCTTGAGCGCAGAAGGGACACTTTTTCATTATCATCACATTTATTGACTATGTTCATGGATGCCTTAGTCGTCTTCCTCTCCTCTGATCACTTTTTCCGCCAGCGTCCTGTATCCTTCCGGCACCAGGACCCTGACCTCGCCCATCTTGCCGATGTTGACCGGATAAGGGCCCACTTTGGAAGACCTGACCACTACCGGTATCTCACCGCTCTCCAGAAGGTCCTTGACCATCTCCGCCTCAAGGGAATCGCTCGTCACCAGCACCTCCACCCACTCTTCACTCATCGCGTCTTAACCTTCTTCCTCCTGCTCCCCTTTATTCTCTATAGGCAGCAGAATATAATCATCGCCTTCCGTGACGACCCTGAACCCGAATTCATTGACCGACTCAGTCAAAGGCCTGCCCAATATGAGGTACAGGGCATCATCAGGCACATTTAATTTCTCTTTAAGAAATGGACGTATGTATGTGTCGTACTGGAGCATATCCATAATCTCTTCAACGGCATTTTCATCCCCTCCGGCGACGCGTTCAAACGCCGCTGAAAGCGTTCCATATGAGCATTTTTCTTCATGCTTTGCGATAATATCCAGGAGGACGTCGACGCTGCCGAAGAGTTCCTTTCTGCTGAGGGCGTTCTTCTGAAGGCCGCCGTAAAGGTCCGACCGCTGCCAGCATTCGTATTGCCTGCACTGTAAAGGCCTGTTTTCGTAAATGCCGCATCCCCCGTCGTCGCTATAAAAGATACAGACCGGGCTATTCTCTTTGCCCCGTATCTTGATGATTTCCATGAAGGACTCATATATCTGTCCATCCTCGGGAGAGCGCACCAGTTCTCCTGCTCTTATGGTATACGTGTTTTCGTGAGAAAGCACTCCCGAGGTGAAAAGATCCAGGTCTTTTTTCAGCAAGGAAGGGCCCGACCCTTTGCAACAGCTGCCGCACCGTATGCAACTGGTCCTTTTCTGCATGCACATCTTCTTCGGTTTTTCTTCGTTTTCCATTTCCTCCGGCGTAATTATCTCGAACTTGTCATTTTCTATCTTTTTTTTCATCACTTTCCTCCACGTGTTGCCTCATCCAAGAGTTCTACTATATGTTTTATTTGCCGCCCTTTTATACTGCTCCTTAACTGAAGAATACAATTCGGGCAAGAGGTGACTATCATGTCGGCCTCCTTGTATCCCGCCACCCTTTTTTCCAGAAGAGTTTTGGACATATCTGGATATAATAACCTAAATGTGCCAGCAAAACCACAGCAACCCTTTTCCGAATCGATGGGATTGACTCCCATGGACTTCAGGAGCACTCTGGGCTCGGCATGCACGCGAAGACTGTAGAACGCGTGACAGGGATCATGATACGCCGCATGTAACGCGGTATCGCCCATGTTCTTTTTTATTTCAGGCAGCGCGCCGCTGAAAAATTGTGTCGCTTCGAGTGCGTTTTCTATGCCATCGCCGACGATTCTCCTGTATTCATCCTTTATAAAATAAACGCAGGTCGGACAAAGCCCGATGACCGCTTCCACGCTCAATTTTTTAAATACCTCCACATTCCTTCGGGCGAGTTCAGCAGCGTCCTCTTCGAACCCGAGGCCGAGCAGCGGGGCGCCGCAGCATACTTCACCCTTCGGCAGCACTACATCATAATTCATGCCGGTCAGAATCCTTATAAGCGAATTGCCGATGTGCGGGTAGAGAAAATTTACCGTACAGCCCGCAAAAACAGCGACCCTTCCTCTCGGTCTGGCGACCTTGAAAAGAGATGCGCCGTCCCTGAGCGATTGACCCGAAATGTTTATACCCATTTCGTGCAGTATTCTGAAATGCCGGAGCTTTTGGAGCGGCAGTATTTCTCCTATACCGTCAAGCAATTTCAGCACCCTGAACCCCGCGGATGCCCGTTTGAAAGCAAGCCTGGCGGCATTGCCGATAAATCTTCTTTTATTTGACAATGTCCTCAGGCTCTTCCTTCCCTGGTATATGGCATCAGTGATCCTTATCCCGAGAGGACAAAGCGTATTGCACGCCCCGCAAAGCATGCAGCTGAAAATTCTTTCATCAAGTGTCTCTGACGGCCCGAGTTCTCCCTCCATGTATTTCTTGAGCAGAATGACACGGCCACGGGCACTCATACCCTCTGTCGCATCCTCACCATACGTAGGGCACAGCGCCTTGCACCCGCCGCACCGCACGCAATTGTCCAGCGACGTTGTATCCACGCCCGACGCTTTATTCATTAAGCTTCCCGCTCCTGAAGCCCTCAAGATCGACGCTCACATATTTAAAACCAAGCGCTTTAAGCTTCCTGACCACAGATTCCCTCATCTCTTTATTAAAGAATCCGGGCAATTCTTCCACATCAACTTCTATCTTGGCCATATCGCCGTCACTCCTCACCCTGAGGTCGCCGAAGCCGAGTTTTTTCAGAAATAATTCCGCCTGCTCCACTCTTTTAAGTCTGTCGTTCGTAATCTTGACACCGTAAGGGAAACGCGATGCGAGGCAGGGCGATGCGGGTTTCGACCATGTCGGAAGCCCCATCTCTCTGGAGAGCACGCGTATTTCATCTTTCGATAATCCGGCTTCCAAAAGGGGACTCCTGACTCCATGTATGGCTGCGGCCTGCCTGCCGGGCCGCCAGTCCGCAAGGTCGTCATAATTGCTGCCGTCAATGATGGACCGGTATCCTTCAGCACGGGCAATGGCGGCCAGTTTCAAAAAAAGTTCATTCTTGCAATGAAAACACCGGTTCCTGGGGTTGCTCGTAAAATCAGGATTGGACATCTCATCGGTCCGGATCACCCTGTGCACAGCATTGATTGTTCCCGCCAATGCCACGGCATTTTCCAGCTCAGCCGCGGGCATTGTTTCAGAAGACGCGGTCACAGCCAGCGTGCGCACACCGGACTCTTTCATCACTTTGAGCAGAAAAGTGCTGTCGACACCGCCGGAAAAAGCGAGTACCGCCGATTCTATTTCACGAAGGATGGATAACAACTTTTGATATTTCATATAACAACCTGGCAAAAGGCTAGGGGCAAATGGCAAAAAACAAAAATGTTATTTTTTTTAACAATACCTTTTCAGGAGATTTTTCTGTAATTTTGGGCTTTTCCTTTAACCTTTTGCCCTTAGCCCTTTGCCATGTTTTAAAGTATTGTAATTTCGTAATTCTCCTGGTGAAACCGCATATCCTCTTTTATAATAAACTCAATGCCGTAGGCGCTTTCAATTTCCTCGATGCCCTGACGCTCCTCATAAGAAAGCAGTTCTGCTACAGCTGGATTGGCCTTGATCATCGCCATCGTGCCCCGTGCCAGATTCATCTTTCTCACTTTTCTGAATATCTCATAAGTGACCGTCCGCGCAGATTTGACAAACCCCCTTCCTTCGCAATAAGGGCACTGTTCGCACAGCACGCGTCCCAGACTCTCCCTGACCCGCTTTCTTGTCATTTGGATGATGCCGAGCTCGGAAATATTATAAATAGTATTTTTGGCCCTGTCTCTTTTCATGGCTTCCACGAAAGCCTTGAAGACCTTTTCCCTGTTCTCCAACTTTTCCATGTCGATGAAGTCGGTGATAATGATGCCTCCCAGGTTTCTCAGCCTTACCTGGTACGCTATTTCCTTGACAGCCTCAAGATTGGTTTTCAAAATGGTATCTTCCAGATTCTCTTTACCTACAAACTTCCCCGTATTGACATCGATAACAGTCATCGCTTCCGTCTGGTCAATAACGATATAGCCCCCTGATTTGAGCCACACCCTCCTGCCCAGGGCCCTTGAAATATCGAGTTCGATCCCGAAGGCGTCGAACATAGGCTCCCTGCCCTCATAAAGTTCGAGCTTGTCAATGACCCTTGGGAAATATGTCTTCGCAAATTCTTTCAACCTTCCATATTCTTCGGGAGAGTCTATGACCAGCCTTTCCACATCATGGCTCATAAAATCCCGGACGCTTCTGAATACAAGGTCGAGATCACTGTAAAGAAGGTTCGGGGCGGAGACCTTGTCTTTTTTCTTCTGTATGCTGTCCCACAGCAGGAGCAAAAACTCGAGATCGCGCCTGATCTCATCGGGAGTGGCATCCTCGCAGGCCGTTCGCATAATCAGACCGAACCCTTTGGGTTTCATCTCAGCCGCGATGTTTTTCAGCGCTGTCCGCGCCTCTTCATCCTCGATACGCCTTGATATGCCGACATGTTCTACATTGGGCATGAGCACTACATATCTTCCGGGAAGAGTGACATACGAAGTTACACGGGCCCCTTTGGTGCCGATAGGGTCTTTTGAAACCTGAACAAGCAGTTCCTGGCCTTCCTGTATCAATTCCTCAATGGGCAGCGATTCCTCTTTGAACTCATTTCTGGCATATAACCCCTGTTCTTCCACGCCGTCGAGAAATGCAGCATAATAATCTTCCATCTCTCTCATTATATCGGCCACATAAAGAAAAGCGGCCTTCTCGAGACCTATATCAATAAATGACGACTGCATGCCGGGCAATATCTTCAGGACTTTCCCTTTGTAAATGTTCCCGACAAGGCTTGCGTCCCTCTTCCTCTCTATATACTGCTCCACGACCTGCCCTCCCTCAAGAAGGGCAACCCTGCTTTCCTCTCTCGTAACATTGATGACCAGTTCCGATGTCATAGTTTCCCTTTTAAAGCGGCTCTACCCACCCGTTTTTCCACCCGTAAAGAGCATTCCTGGTAATATCCGTCTCCCGGAAATTCAAACCGAAAAGCGCTTCAATCACTTCCCCGAGTCTGACCTTGACAGTATCATGGTCCCTGAGCACAAGCCTGATATCTTCGCCGATTGCAACTTCTTCGATGCAGGGGGCTATATCGACTTCCTTTCCGTCCCGCCTGACAATAACAGGGGACATTCCCCGCTGACCGCACGGTGTTCCGCCCCTCAAACCCTCCACCCCGGACCCTTTTATCGTGTATGCATACCGGGTGACGAAATTGTTGAGGGAAGGCCCATTGACAGGAATAAGCCCCATCTTGATTATCCGCATGTCCTCGGGCATCGACCTGTTTATCTCTTCCATATAAGATTCTATAGCAAAAGGACTGAAAACCTCCATATCAAAATACTCCCGTTCTCCCGCAACACCCACACTGAGCGACGGACCGAAGGAAACGCGCGGCGCAGGATGGAACCCTTGTGAAAAGTCAAAGCGGACTCCGGCCCGCCTCAAGCCCCTGATCACTGCGGTCATCATTTCGAGATGGGACAGATAACGCAGCCTCCCCATCTTCGTGAACTGCACCCTAACCCTCACTTTGGCACGTCCAGAATTCATCCCGGCGTCTGCGCGCCCCGGCGTCCACGGACCCCCGCGTTCAGGCGTCATTAAATTCGTCATGTCCATATTTTCCGGTGTCCCTGTCTTCCCGGCGCATTGCAATCCACAGTGCAAACAGCTTTCCCGGCAGCCCGGGCTTCTTTCCTGAGACAGGGCCCTTTCGTATTCCTTGTACAGAAAATCTTTCTTTACCCCGACATCTATAATGTCCCAGGGCAGCTGTTCATCTCTGCCAAAACTTCGTTCAGAGTAGGCCGCGCAATCAATGCCTGTTTTGTCCATAGCTTCCGACCATGACTGAAAATTGAAATGCTCAGACCAGCCGTCAAGCCGGCAGCCCAACTCCCAAGCTTTTTCGATCAACGGGGACAAATTTTCATCGCCGCGGGCAAATGCCGCTTCCAGAAAACTCATCCGCTCGTCATGTCCCTTATACTTGAATTTTCTGCTGCTCAGTGATTCTTTCAGGTAGTGCAGCTTCCTTCGTATCTCGTCCAGGCCCTCCTGTCCGTGCCACTGAAAAGGGGTGTGCGCCTTGGGAACAAAGGGAGACACGGTGATGCTGATATTCACGAATTTGCCCGTGTTCTTCTTGGCGATCTTCAGTGCCGCAGTCGCCATTTGTCCTATTGCTTCCATATCTTCGTCACGCTCGGTAGGAAGTCCGGTCATAAAGTAGAGTTTAAGATTAAGCCATCCCTCCGCGAAAAGCGTTTCGAGCGCCCGTTCGTAATCTTCGCCGGTAAAATCCTTGTTGATGACGCTGCGCAGGCGGTCCGTCGCCGCCTCGGGCGCAATAGTAAAACCCGTCTTTCTTACCGAGCGTATTTCCTTCAGGACGGACCTGTCAATTGCCTTGACCCGTAAAGAGGGCAGCGACAATGCAATTCTCGATCCGCTGAACTTTTTATTGAATTCTCTTATTACCGGCAGAAGGCATGTATAGTCACCGGCACTCAAAGAAGTAAGAGACACCTCGTCATGGCCTGTATTGCTCAATGCTTCAGCGGCAAGCCTCAATACAGTCTCAGGGCGCCGCTCTCTCAGGGGACGGTAAATTATCCCGGCCTGACAAAACCTGCATCCCATGGGACATCCACGCGAAACTTCTATGTTGATCCTGTCGTGCACAATCGATGTATAAGGCACCACAGGCTTCACCGGATAAGGCGCGGCATCGAGGTCCCCGACAACTTGTCTGCGTATCCTGTGAGCGGGGCCGTGCAAAGCAGGCACGTAAAACCCATCGAGTGCAGCTATCTCACGTAATAAAGTCTCACGCCTTCCGTCGCCTTCCACTTTCCACCGGTGCAGTGTATGGGCGAGGGCGACTAAAGCGTTCTCTCCGTCACCGACAAGAAATGCATCGATATAAGGGGCCATGGGTGCGGGGTTGACAGTGCATGGCCCTCCTGCAATGACCAGGGGGAGATGCCCTTTTACATCCATTCTCTCCGGCGTACGCAGCGGCACGCCGCCAAGGGCAAGCATGTTCAGTACTGTCGTATACGACAGTTCATACTGCAAACTGAATCCCACTATATCGAAGTCCCTGATCGGGGCATGTGATTCAAGGGCCGTAAGCAGCTGCGATGAATCTTTCATATGCGCTTCGAGGTCGGGCCAGGGAGCAAAGCATCTCTCCGCAGAAGCAAAAGGCAGTCCGTTGATGATGTCATACAGTATTTTCAATCCGAGATGCGACATGCCGATTTCGTAAGTATCAGGGAAAGCCAATACGAACCGCGCAGTTCCGGCAGCCTTTTTTTGATCAGCGTCCGGGGAAGGTCTGATCGCGTTATATTCGCTGTTTATATAGCGGCTGGGTCTTTGGAAAGAAGAAAAAATCACTCTTTTAGGATACCATCAGAGGAGAAGTTTGAGCAAGGAGACCTGGCACCACTCTCATACACTGAACCGTTTGTTTTTTTAATCTGACATCTGGCGTTTCAAACAGTTCACTGTATGAGAGTTGCCGGAACAGATTTCATGTTTGCTATTTTTTTACTGCTTTCGCTGTTTTCTTCTTGGCAACCGTTTTTTTTGCGACCGGTTTTTTAGCTGCAACTTTTTTGGTTATTGTTTTCTTGGCGGTGGTCTTCTTGGCAGCAGTTTTCTTGACCGCTTTTTTCTTCGCAGGAGCAGCCTTCTTCGCAGCCGGTTTCTTAGCTGCCGCCTTCTTTACCGTTGTCTTTTTTACTGTGGCCATTATTAGTCCTCCCTCATTTTTGATATACATATTACCTGTTAGATTCAGAAAGTTCAAGAAAAATCTGCACGTACGAAAAGCGTTACAGCGTTTTCCGCGTTGCTCGTGCAGCAGTGATGAAATAATTTTATTCCCTATAGCGCTCAGCCCTGAATGCTATAACACTCGTTGCGTGCTGTGTTAAAATATCCTATCGTGAAGAGAGATTTAGTTTACTCCGTACTGTTTCATCTTATGCTTTTTATCCTGGCCTTCATCATGATTCGTCATACCAAAGATATGAAGCAGCCCGCTCCTTTTGTTGCAACAATCATTACTCCTGATGAGTTGCGGGAGAGAGAAGCACCGAAAATGCCCGGGCGTCAGCAGGAAAGGCCGCAGGAAAAGACCCTGCCCAGAATGCCGCGGATTCCAAAGAATATGCCGGCCCCGCAAGAATTCTCTGCAGTTCCCTCGTCCCCTGCTCCTGCAAAAAAATCACGTTCTGCCGCTCCGCAGGAAAAAGCTGCAGCGGCAAATAGCTCTCGCAAACGGGATGACGAAGGCATGGCGCCATCCCTAGCCAAAGGAGGCGAGGGAAGTGGTTCCTCTCAAACAGGCAGGCAATTTCAGTCTGCCAGAACGACCAGGGACAAACTTTTTGATACGCAGGTTCTTGCCAAGTTAGCGCCGAGGGAGACGGGAGATTCGAAAAATGATAATGCCATCTCATTCGACACCAAAGAATACAAATACTACGGGTACATGCAACGCCTTCGTGAGAAGATAGAAGGAGTATGGAGGTATCCTTCTGAAGCACAGGAAAGGAGACTTAACGGCGAACTCTACATAAAGTTTACCATCAGAAAGGACGGGAGACTCACTGCAGTCGAACTGGTGCATACTTCCGGATATAAGTTTCTCGATGACGCGGCCATCAGTGCTCTCAGGGATGCCGATCCCTACTGGCCGCTTCCGGACAGCTGGAAAGAGGATTCAATCACCATTACGGGCCGATTCATCTATTATTTCCAAAATACATTCATACGATAAGACACGAATTCTTCTCCCTTAATTTAATTAAACCCTCTTTGCTATAATTGGGTAATGAAGCGCAGGTTATATCTGAAAGTAGGCGACAGGGTCAGCCATGTAAGATACTGGTCCTGGGGTCACGGAGAGGTGATCGAGGAAAGACACTCGAACCTGCCGGGAGGATTTTGCCTTGTAAGGATTCTATTTCAGGACGGCAAAGAGCGCTCCTTCATAAACGACCTGAACAGTGAACTCTGCTGCTACTTTGCCGGTGTCAGACTGCTGGAAGGATTTTCTCCCTGGGAAACGTAAGTTAAGTCTTTAATCTTTGCGCACTCGTAACAATTTATTCATAAGACGGTTTCGTAAAAAGTTCATAGGCAAGGCGCGCAAATTCTGAGGAATGAGGCGTACTTTTTGTACGCCGCAGTGACGAAGAATGCAGCGCAACGCCGCATATGGACTTTTTACGAGACCGTCATTGCTCTACCACCCTCGGCGTAATGAATATGAGCTGTTCACTTGTAGTTACCTTTTTAGCGGTATGCCTGAACAGGGCCCCCAGAAGGGGTATTCTGGAAATACCAGGGATGCTGTCCTCGCTTTCCTGATCATTCGATTGGAGAACGCCGCCGATGACGACCGTCTCTCCATCCTTTATCAGCACCTGTGTGGTTGCTTCATTTGTATTTATCGTCGGAAGCCCCTGCGAGGTCTGCGCGAAATTCGCCTGATTATTGTGCACCTCTATATTCAGCAGTATGGAATTATCCGGGCCGACCTGGGGAGTAACCATCAGGTCAAGGCTGGCATCAATAAACTGGGTCACGGGGCCGCTGTTCGCGGAACTGGTTTGATATGGGATCTTTTGCCCCTGTTTGATCACCGCCTTTTCATTATCGACAGTCATAATCTTTGGGTTCGAAATAATCTTGCCCGTGCCATTGGATTCGAGCGCAGATAGCCTCAAGTCCAACCCTAAAGTCTGGGAAGCATTCAAAATGCCCAGCGTAAAGGCCCCTGTAGGTGAGGCACTGGTGGCAAGATTGACGAGGATTCGGGGAAAAAGGTGGTTGGAGTTGCAGGTGTGCCTGAGGGAACTGTAGTAACTACGCGGGAGCCATTTACTCCGGTTGTGCCCGCAATTTGGGTAGATCCAAGCGCACTAACGGCCGGATTGTTCCCTTTAGGGGTCCAGAAACCGTTCCACTGTACGCCCAGTTCGTTCGAGAAACTTTTTGAAACATCGACGATCCTTGCCTCTATAAGCACCTGCCTGGTCGGCTTATCGAGTGTTGCGATCAGTTTCCGGATTTCGCCTATGCTCCCGGCAACATCCTTGACAATGATAGAGCGCGTCCTCGGGTCCGTGCTGATATTGCCACGGCTTGTAAGTATCTTCGCCTTGTCAATCGCGTCTTTCACTTTATCTACATTGGCATAGTTCACAATAATAACTTTTGTTTCAATATTTTCTGACTTGCCGAACAGTTCCTGCGTTTCTACAGCTGCTTTCTGCTCTTCCTGAAATGTCCTTACTGTCGCGATCCTGATCACATTGCCCTCGATGACCCTGTCGAGGTTGAAGGTCTTCAGGATTATAGCGAGTGCCTGGTCCCAGGGCACATTCAAGAGCTTCATTGTGATCTTGCCCTTGACATCGGGATGGACAACAATATTGTAACCGCTCACATCGCTCAAAAGCCGCATGATTGTTACGATATCAGCATCCTGCACGTCAAAAGAAACCATTTTGGGGGCCGCTTTCCGGGGTGTTTCTTCATTCCCCTTCACGTCCGGAAGGATTTTAGAAGCTACATCGACAATCAGTTCATCATCCAATACATGCACAGAGGCTTTAGCCCCTTCCATCAGGCCAATGATAAACCTAAGATTGTCATTCTCGTACTTGTAACTGATGTCTTTGACGGGCGCTTCAACCGTCGGCGGCAGAGGAGTACTGATTAAAATATCCGGGATTTCTACAATAATCCTGCCCTCAAGTTCGATTACTTTCGGGTCCGGCATTTCACCGTCGCCTTTTAAAACAATTTCAGCGCCACTATCGGTCTTTTTAAAGAGCAGTTCAGTAATCTCTTCAGCCGATGCAGATGTCGCTTCGTCGTCGCCGGGCTTCGCCGGTGCGGAGTCGGCCCTTGCGATCTTGCCGTCACTTTTTATCATGAGGGAAAGGGTAGTGTCATTGACTTCGGGCGTTACTGTCGCAGGCGACTTCAGCAAGACATTAAAACGCGCCACAGTAACAGGTCCCGATATCTGAACAGGTTCGATTTCGGTGATTCCGGAACGGTCGGGAAATATCTTGTTTGCAAATTTGCCGAGGCGGGCGCGTTCTATATCCACCGTAATCCTGAAGGGGTCGTCCGGGCGGTAAATCTTATACGTTATAGGAGCATCGGCTTTGATCTGTATCGTATTGTCCAATATCTCAATGCCGGTAATCTCCATCTGCTTCAGTTCGCCTTCTGCGGCAAATGAAGGCGGGAACGAGGCAAACACAACCGAAATAAATATGATAAAACCTGCGGCAGATGCACAACCTCTCTTCTTTATTTTCATCCCTCTTCCTCCCTGCGGAGCTTTAGAACCGTATCTTTTGGTTTGACAATTCCTCTATAGTCCTTCAAAAACTCTCTGACTGTAACAGAATCCTTCGCAATTTTATATACCTTTCCCCCATGTAATCCGATTTTTTTCCCTTCACTGAGAATATAACTCTTACCGTCAGGAGCCAGGACCATTGCATAAAATTCCGACCGGCTCCACAATATTCCCGTGACTTTAAATTCAGAAACATCATAATTCTCGATCGGCGCAGACCCTTTCTTTCTCCCGGTTTCCGGTTTAATGATCAATGTCGCAAACGGGTCTCTCCTGCCTTTCGTGCTATATTCATATGCGATAGGCGGCACAGCTTTTTCGGTAACGTCCGGCACCTGCATCTTCAGAGCTCCGGCCGAAGGCCCGCGTTGGGAAACAGCCTGGCGGGGCTGCGGCGTTCCGCCTTCCGTGATGGTCTGTGCGCCTGAATGCAATTTATACACAACAGCCGCGACCGCAATCATAATCACGATCCCCGAGGCTGAAAGTATCAATGGAAGCCGCCTTTTCATTTTTTCTGGCCTTTTTTCAGTAATTCCTTCTTTTCCTGTTCAGGTATCACAGAATACGTTACTGCGGCAAAGCTGACATTCAACCCCACCGTGCCCCTGGAGAACAGCTTCTGGTCCCCGACTTTCATTGAGATATTCGATATGTTGACAATCCTGTTAAGCCCGGTTATATTGCTGAAAAATTGCCCGAACATATGATAAGGCCCGATCATTTCAACATCAACGGGAATCTCGTAGACTTCATTGCCCGGATAAACATTCCTGGCCCTCGGCTTCCAGGAGACCACCTGCAATCCCGACTTTATACCGAGCTCAGATACCTGCCTGAGAAGCCCGGACACCTCCTTCTCCTCCGGCAGCTGCATCTGCAAGGCCGCAAGTTTATCTTCAAGACGCTTGTTCTCGGCCTGCAGCACGGGAAGTCTTGCAGACTTCTTCTGAAGCGAACCTATTTGATCCATCTGTTTGCCGGTCTCTTCTACCAGTCTCCCCTTCTCCTGAAATCCGGGCATGGCAAAAAAATAGACAATGACCGCAATAATAATAAATGGCGGAATAACGAGCAGCATATTCCTCCGCGACGAAGGAAGAGCCTCGAGCTTTGAAAGTATCTGGGTCATATTCAATTTAATATCCATAACCAACTACACTCTCACCTTGAAATTTGCCTTGAACCGGTATACCTTGACCTTGTCGATCTCTACTTCCCTCGATTCTTCCAGATACACATCGGAGAGATCCTGGGCTTTTTTCAGGTTATCTATGAAAGAAACAATATCGATATTGGAAAATGCATTCCCTTCAAGGCTGATTCCGTTGTCCTTAAAGCCCAGGGAACTCAGCCACACCCCTCCGGGAATGAGCGTGCTGACTTCATCGAGGACCCGTACAGGGACCGCCTGATTTTTCCGCAGCGTTTCTATAATTTTACCCCGGTCCTCGAGTTCCTTATTCAGTTTCTCAAATTTCTTTATTTCATTGATTCTCTTTGTAAGGGTCTCGACCACAGTTTTATTAGCCGTGGCTTCGTCCCTCAGGTGTGCCACTTTGCTTTTCACCCATACCGTCACCGCGCCTGCGATAAGAAGCGCAGACAGGTTAACTATAATAATGGTCCGCAGCAGATCTTCCGGCCCTTTGGTCCTGCCTTTTCTCTTTTCGCTCAGCAGATTGATTTTTATCATTGCATGTCCCCGCCACGCCGCAGCGCAAGCCCTACGGCTACGGCGGCAATGGGAGCGATCTTCATGATGTGCGAGGGGTCCAGCCTTTCGGGTATTTTTATCTTCCTGAAGGGATTGGCCACTTCCACCTGCATACCGAGTTTTTCAGCCAGCATTTCAGGGAAACCCTTCATAAGGGCCGCACCGCCGCTCAGTAGAATTTCACTTACATCTTCTTCAGATATACTGCTCCTGAAATACTCAAAAGACCGGCTTATCTCCATGCAAATTTCGTCTGAAGCATTCGCAAGGACGGAGTGTGCCTTATCAGCCGGCACACCGGCAACGGATTGCCCCAGCTTGAGCCTTTCAGCGTCCTCACGGGAAACATCGAGGACCCTCTCCAGCATCTCGGAATGATGATTACTGCCTATGGCACTGTCTCTCATAAATACAGGCCGTCCCTCGTTCAATATATTCATATTCGTCTTGCCGGCCCCGACATTGATGAGCGCCAAATTCTTCTTTCCGGCGCCATCGTAGTTCAGTTCATACATGTTGCTCAAAGCAAATGCATCAACATCCACGATAACGGGCTTGAGGCCGGCGCTCTCAACCACCTCTTCATAATCGGCAACCACGGTCTTTTTTGCAGCAATGAGAAGCACATCCATCTGGCCTTCCTCATCAGGTCTGGGGCCGAGGACCGCAAAATCGATATTCACATCATTGATGTCGAAAGGGATATATTGCTCCGCTTCATACTTGATCGAAAGGCCCAGTTCATCATGTGTCATTAACGGCATCACTATTTTCTTCACAATGACCGCCGAATGTCCGGATACGCCCACAACCGCTTCTCCGCGCATGCCGCCTGCGGTCTTCAAAACATCCCTGACAGCAGCTGCCAGACTCTTTTTGTCAGTAATGGTTCCTTCGATAATAAGTTCATGGGCCAGCGGCTGCACGCCCACAAAAGAAAGTTCATACCCCTCTTTGGTCTCATTAAGATGAACAGCCTTGATATAGCCTGAGCCGATATCAAGTCCTATAGGGTTTTTCTTTTTAAAAAACATCTATCACCCTGGCGAGCTTATTTTTTCCGCTTATGCGGGTGCACTGTAAATCCTTGTCCTGTATACGCAATCCGGCTTACTTATTATAAGCAAGTGTCGTGCCTGAGTTGAGAGGCATCCGGAAAATCGGAATAGCTCCTCCGTAATATACCATTTACGCGTTTTGTCCGTCCGCCTGGCTGACATGCAGTACAATATCGTCGTCATTAATTTGACATATTTATCGTATTTTAAACGAAAAACTTTAGCAGCCCTGGGTACCGGGTAACAATTTCCATGAGGGAAAAAATATCACTATGCGAATATTTGATAAGAAATCTGAATAAACCCTGTTTGTCTTCCCCGCCATACTGAGTCCCTGAAAAACCAGAGACTTTTAATCTACTCCGGGTATCGCTGAAATGGCGAAATGGGCATTTGCCTGTTTTAATGCTGGGTATATTTTTTGCATGTTAAATATCCGGAGGCAACAATCAAATGAGGAACGATCACATATGGGATTCAATACAATAATAAGAGACATTGCGAAATACCTGAACCGGATGGTGCTGCTGAACATGCTGGTTCTCACCCTGATCATCCCTGTTGTCTTTATAGCCCTCAGGGTAGAAACGTCAGTAGTAGCGCTAAGCACAGCATCAGGAGGATTTATTCTCTGTATTGCCAATTTATTCTTCATAAATCGTTATTTCGTCCGTAAAACCGAATCCTCCCTCACAACGTCTTATGCCTCGCTGCAGCGTGATCATCTTTATGATGACCTCACAAAGGTTTATAACCGCGGTGCAGGCCTGATCCGACTAAACGAGGAATTCGCCCGCGCCAGGCGAAATTGCTCAACGCTGTCTGTAGCCATGGTCGATGCCGACCACTTCAAAGACATTAATGACACCTATGGCCATCTGGTGGGTGATAAGGCTTTGGTCCACATGGCATCCATTCTGAAATCAGGGCTTCGGGAATGCGATGTCCTTGTAAGATATGGCGGAGAAGAGTTTCTGGTACTTCTTCCTGATACGGGCAGCAGCGGGGCCACCCTGTCTCTTGACCGTCTCCGCTGCAGGCTTGCCGAACAGAAGTTTTTTGATAATAACTCAGAAATAGGTTTATCCATAAGCATCGGCATTGCCGCTTTATCTCCTCTCGACAACAACCCGATGGACGTTATTGAGCGCGCCGATAAAGCCCTCTATTCAGCGAAGCGCTCCGGTCGCAACAGGGTTGTATACGACCGTCAAGTACCTGGATTCAGTCCTGCCCTGAGTAACGCGTAATAACGCGGCACCTTCTCCGGAATCCCGAGGCGGGTCTTCGCTCCCTCAAAGGGCCGCTCCGACTTTCCCTGCTTCATTCTTCTTATAATATTTGATTTTTATTGTGGTAAAATTAGGCATGTATGTTGTAATGATCACGCCGGAATGTGCACCCGCTGCCAAAGTAGGCGGCCTTGCAGACGTCGTTTACGGTCTCTGCCACGAACTCGAAATAAGGGGAAATACTGTAGAGATCATCCTGCCTAAATACGACTGCATGCGGTATGACCATATATACGGATTGCACATGGTCTATAACGATCTATGGGTCCCCTTTTATGAACAATGGGTGCACTGCTCTGTTTTTTTCGGTTTCGTCCACGGAAGAAGATGTTTTTTTATCGAACCACATTCCGAAAAGAACTTTTTCAACAGGGGGATTCTTTACGGACATAGCGATGATCCCGAGCGGTTTGCTTTTTTCTGCAGGGCAGCCCTCGAGTTTATGCTCAAGTCGAACAAGCACCCCGACATCATTCACTGCCACGACTGGCAAACGGGCCTCGTTCCGGTGCTTCTGTTCGATATGTACAAGAATTATGGCATGACCCATCCCCGCGTCTGTTATACGCTGCACAACCTCGGGCATCAGGGAGTGACCGGGGAGTTCATATTGCGCGCCGTAGGACTCAACAGGCCGGATTATTATCTTAATGCCGACCGCCTTCAGGACAACTTCAATCATTCCTCCGTGAACCTCATGAAGGCCGGCATTGTCTATTCCAATTTTGTGACTACTGTTTCTCCCAGCTACGCCGGGGAAATCCGGCATTCGCACTTGTCTTACGGACTCGGCCATACTCTTTTCATTCACGGGAAGAAGTTCGGCGGCGTGCTTAACGGCATCGATTATGACGTATGGAACCCGGAAGTCGACCGTCATATCCCGCACCGTTATGGCATTGATACGATCGGGGACAAATACAGGAACAAAGAGGCCCTCCGCCACAGGCTTCTCCTTCAGCAAGTCTATAAGCCCATCGTGTCGTACATCGGCAGACTGGACCCTCAAAAGGGGGTGGGATTGATAAGGGACGCTATATTCTACTGCCTCTCGCACGGCTGTCAGTTTGTCCTTCTGGGTTCCAGCACTAACCGGGGGATAAACAATGATTTTCTCAGTCTCAAGCGCCACCTGAATAACGACCCCGACTGCCACCTCGAAATCGGATTCGACGAGGAACTCTCGCACCTTATTTACGCGGGTTCCGACATGATGATCGTCCCCAGTCTCTTCGAACCATGCGGCCTGACGCAGATGATCGCCATGAAATACGGAACAGTGCCCGTAGTGCGTGCGACCGGCGGGCTGCTGGACACGGTCTTCGATGCCAATTACAGCCATAGGCCTTATCACGAGCGGAACGGATATGTATTCAATGACTTTAATTACAAGGGAATCGAGTCGGCGCTGCAGCGCGCTATCGGCATGTGGTATTCCTATCCGGAGCACTTCAGGGAACTGATGGCAAACGGCATGCGCTACGATTTTTCGTGGAACCACCCCGGACAGCACTACCAGAACATTTACGAATATATCAGAGACAAGTAAACCCGGTTTTGTAAAAAGATCGAGAGGCAAGGCATGCAGATAGATTTTTTACGAAACCGTTTTGATATAAAGTTCCTTCAACTGCTTAGGTTCGACTGTTGAAGGAGCGCCGCTCATAGGGCATACCGCTTTCTGCGTTTTCGGAAACGCTATTACGTCGCGTATCGAATGGGCCCCGACCATCAGCATCACCAGCCTGTCCAGGCCGAGAGCGAGGCCTCCGTGGGGAGGCGCGCCGTAGTCAAGGGCATCGAGAAGGAAGCCGAATTTCATTCTCGCATCTTCATCCGGGATCCCCAGAAGTTCGAAAATTCTTTTTTGAACGTCCCGTCTGTGGATACGTATGCTGCCGCCGCCGATTTCATAACCGTTAAGCACGATGTCATAGGCTTTTGCCCTGAGCGAGGCGAGCAGTTCCCGGTCATCGCTGACTGCATTCGAGAGCCTTGTGATGTCTTCGTCCACCGGCGAGGTGAAGGGATGGTGAATAGCGACAAAACGTTTCTCGTCTTCGTCCCACTCCAGCAGGGGGAAGTCAACGATCCATACGAAGTTGAACTCTTCCTTTATAAGCTTAAGCCGCTTTCCCAATTCGAGCCTCATACGGCTCAGCACATCGTGGACAACTTTCTCTTTGTCAGCAACAAAAAGCATTAAATCACCTTCAGCTGCATCGAGCCTCTGCGCCATGCCGCGCAGTACCTCTTCAGGGAAGAATTTTGCAATTGGGGAGTCAAAACCGTTCCTTACCTTTATCCACGCAAGCCCTTTTGCACCGAAAGACTGCGCCTCTTCCGTAAGCATGTCGATTTCTTTACGGGAAAGACCCGCCATTCCCCTGCCGTTCATTGCTTTGACCCGGCCTCCGGAAGCAAGGGCGTCAAGAAATACTTTGAATGATCCTTTTGAGGCAAGATCAGCCATGTCCCTCAGTTCCATACCAAACCGCATATCGGGCTTATCGTTCCCAAAGCGTTCCATCGATTCGGTGAAACCAAGACGCGGAAAGGGGACCTGAATATCTTTGTTCAGCACTTCCAGAAAGAGCCTCTTGAGGAGAGCCTCGATGAGAGTCAAAATGTCCTCTCTCCCGATAAAGGACATCTCCATATCGACCTGTGTAAATTCGGGCTGCCGGTCCGCCCTCAGGTCCTCGTCCCTGAAACACTTGACGATCTGGAAATATTTTTCGAGTCCCGACACCATAAGTATCTGCTTAAAAAGCTGCGGTGATTGGGGTAATGCATAAAACTGTCCCTGGTTGAGCCTGCTCGGGACAAGATAGTCCCGCGCACCTTCAGGTGTTGATTTTGTAAGCATCGGGGTTTCTATCTCCAGGAACCCCTGCTCATCCAGATAGTCCCTTGCGACCTTTGTGACCTTGTGTCTTACGATAAGGTTGTGCTGCAGTTCGGGTCTCCTCAGATCGAGATACCTGTATTTCAGCCGTATAGACTCCGCTGCTTCAGCAGCTTCTTCCATTGGAAACGGCAAAGTTTCAGCTTCATTAAGCACGGTAAGCGTATCTGCATACAGTTCGACCATGCCGGTCTGCAGGCCGGGATTTTCAGTGCCTTCGGGTCTCTTTCGCACCTCGCCTTCCACTGATATGACAAATTCAGCTCTGAGGTCATGGGCACGTGCGTGGACCTCACCGGAAACATCGGGACTGAACACGACTTGCACAATACCGCTCCTGTCGCGCAGATCTACAAATATCAAACCGCCGTGGTCCCTTCTCCTGAATACCCATCCGGCGAGTGTGCAGCGCAAGCCTATATCGGACACACCAAGTTCAGAGCACCATTTATTTCTTAGCATCCTTAAAGTCCCTCCGCGGTAATTTTATGTTTTTCAGACCTTCGTCCCCGCTTCCTGCAGCTTTCAGCAGGTTTTCAACTTCTTCCAGTGTCAGGGACCTGTGACCTCCGGGTTTGAGGTCACCCAGTTTCAGGCCGTTTACCGCGACGCGTTTAAGTTTCAGGACAGAATGTCCAACCTTCTCCAGCATCCTGCGCACCTGCCGCTTTTTACCCTCATGGATGATCACTTCAAGCCACTGATTATTTTCCGCAGCCTTTCCCACCCTGGTTTTTTTCACCCTGGCAGGGGCTGTCATACCGTCTTCGAGGCGTACGCCGCGCCGGAGCTTTTCTATACTCGAATCTGGAATTGTCCCTTCGACCTTCACCAGATACGTTTTGGATACTTCATGTGACGGGTGCAGGACCGACTGGGCAAAATCACCGTCATTAGTTATGAGAAGCAGCCCTTCGGAATCATAATCAAGTCTTCCCACAGGGAACACCCGGTATTTTACACGCTGCAGGAAATCCTTTATCGTAGGCCTGCCTTCGGGATCGGAAAGAGACGTCACCACCCGCCTGGGTTTGTTGAACATCAGATAAACCTTCGGCTCAGGCCTTGTCAGGAGTTTTCCGTCAACTTTGATATGGTCCTTGGCAATATCGGCCTTCATGCCGATTTCTGCTATCCTGCCGTTGACTTTGACTCTGCCTTCAGCGATAAGTTCTTCGGCCTTTCGCCGTGAGGCCACACCCATTTGAGCCAGTATCTTTTGAATTCTCTCTTCCATATTCCTCAAAGGCAATGTTGAATTTCGAATGTTGAATATTACGTTGTGAATCTCAAATATTGGACTGGAAAGTAATTCCTTTATTCAAAATTCAGCATTTAATATTATATCTTTAAGTCGACGTATGCCTTTTCGCGCAAACTTCTTGACCAGCTTTTGAGATCAGCATTGAATTGATCATCGAGCAGTTTCTGCCGTATCGCTTCCCGCAATTCCTGCTGGGACTTGAATATCCTGGCTTCGTTCACCCTGATTATATAAATTCCATCACCTCTCCACACGGGTTTGCTTACTTCGCCGGGCTTAACGGCCGAGCAGACATCCGCAAATTCCTTTGACATGTCACATTTACGCACGAAACCAAGCTCTCCGCCATTCTTTGCATTCTGGTCATCGGAATACTTAGCGGCAAGCCCGTCGAAACTCTCACCGGCTTTGAGTTTTCTGTAGATGTCCTGGGCCTTCTGTTCCAACTGTTTGTCATCGCCCGTCTTCTTCAGAAAAATCTGGCTGATTTCAAATCCCTCGCTGTCCTTTAACGCATCTTTATGCTCGGCAAGGTAATTATCAACATCACGTTCAGTCACAAGAATTTTTTCCCTGACTTCATGCTGAATCACCCGATTCAGGATTATCTGCTCCGCAAGTTTCTTTTTGTATGTTGCGAGGGTAAAACCGTCTTTCTTGATTGTTTCACTCAGCATCTCGTCGGTCATCGAATATTTGCTTTTTATGTTTTTGATAGCGGTCTCAACATCGTTGTCGCTGACGGTTATTCCGTCCTTTTCAGCCTCCTGCAATTTCAGTTTCACATCGATAAGGTTGTCCAGGAAAGCCAATTCATTCTCTTTGAAATACCTCATTCTGTCCGAGTCCTTCAGTGCCTTTATCGAATCACTGGCGTTAAACTCCATTTCCCTGTAAACGTCGCTCCACGTGATGACCTCTTTGTTTACAATAGCAACCACCCTGTCGAGTAATATTTCACTTTGAGCAGAGGACGCAAAAACAGCCATTATGAGCCCTAAGACCACCAAACTTTTTTTAACCATCTCTACGACCTCCATTCCAGCCAAAACAAAAGTTTGCCCTGTTATTCTAGCATATTCTCGGCAGTTGCTCGCCGGTAAGCATATCTACAATACGTGTACCCCCGATGGGAGTTTTAAGAAGGACCATTCCGCGATCACGCTTTTCACCGCAGATTTCGCCGATTACAGCAGCCTGGATGCCAAGGGGGTGTTCTTTCATTTTTGCAATAAGCGGTCCTGCGTGGTCAGGCGGAGCTATAGCAATCAGTATTCCTTCATTGGCAACGTAAAGAGGATCGAGGCCAAGCAGTTCACATGCCCCTCTGACTCCCTCCGGCACAGGCAGGGATTGTTCGTTTATTGTTACGCAGCGCCCTGATTCCAGGGCAATTTCCTTAAGTGTCGTTGCAACCCCTCCTCTGGTCGGGTCTCTCATCATGTGCAAACTGTCCGACACACTGAACATCGCCTCGACAAGGCTGTTAAGTGCCGCTGTATCGCTTATCACAGGCGGATCAAATTCGAGCCCGTTCCGTTGGGCCATGACCGCGACCCCGTGACTTCCTATAAGGCCGCTGATAATAACCTTGTCTCCCTCCATGATTTTGCGTGGGCCCAGTTCCCTGCCCTCTGGAATAATGCCGATGCCGGATGTGTTGATAAACAGTCCATCCCCCTTGCCTTTGTCGACAACCTTTGTATCACCCGCGACAATATGGACACCCGCCTTTTGTGCAGCATCCGCCATCGACACAACAATACGTTTCAGGTCATCAACAGCGAACCCTTCCTCAATAATAAAACCTGCCGTCATATAGACGGGTCTCGATCCGACCATCGAGAGATCATTTACAGTCCCGTTGACTGCAAGTTCGCCTATATTGCCGCCCGGGAAAAATAGCGGGGACACTACATAGGAATCAGTAGTGAAAGCGAATTTCTGCCCGCATCCGCCAAATTCGACGACGGCCGCATCGCCCAGTTCGCCAAGGTGGAATTCAGCCGCAAAATAATCCCTTATCAGCTGATGCATCAGTTTTCCGCCGCTTCCGTGTCCCAGAAGTATACGTTCCATTTTACCCTCCTTACATAGCCGGTTGCGGATCCACTTCCACCGGCCCCGACGGCGCACTCTCCATGAGAGGTCCAAGAGCGGTAATGTAGTATTCGGTCCTCGACGTCAATGGATCGGTGTCCGTGAATGTGGGCGTTACAGGCCCGCCGATGGCGCTGAAACTGCTTTCAGCGGCCTTTTTTCGATACACGCGATACGAATTCACCCATGTCTCCGGATTTTCATTCCAGATAAGTACGAGACCTCTTGGAGCATGCACATATTTTAAACCGGAAGGCCTTGACGGTACAAACGTTCTCGGGGTTCACTTCAAGCACTTCAGAAGGAAGTCCTTCATCCTTGAGCGGTCTGTCAAGGAATGATCTCACAACATAATACGTGGCCAGCCTGGTTTCCACACTGTCACTAAAGGAAGGTCCATTCAGGCCCGTCCTGTTTAAAGGCGCTTCAGGAAAAACTTTCTTCTCATTACTTTTGTATATATTGTATTTCACTTTTATGGTTACGGACTTTACACCTGTAAGCAGCCAAAACTTGTCCCCGGGTCCGGCCCCGCTTTCCAAATTCAGCCTGTGCTCGGTGCGCGGCAGCGTAGAGTACATGGTCATTTCAATTCGTTCAGGCACCTCATTCCACCTGACCTTTACGGAATCGTTTGTCAGCTCATAGGCCAATCCTGACGGAGGCAGCGGAAGCACCGCCGGGACAACCTTAAGTACCGGCGACGGGTCGCTCAAAACCTTCCTGAGACTTAATACTGTTATCCTGTAGAAATACGTTCCGCCTGTCTCGAAATCGGTGTCCACGTAATGCCTTGCCGTGTCCGGAAGAAAAGCGATTTTCCGGAAGACAGCAGCAGAGCCTTCGGCTTTCTCGAGATAAAAACCATTCACAAGGTCCCCTGTATCCGAATAGGGCCATGAAAGCAGTATCGAATTCCCGCGGTGCACTGCCGTAATATTTCCTACCGCAGCAGGCTTGGCAAAGGTGGTAAGCGTGGGCGGTCCCTTTTTCCCGCATGATAGAAGCATCGCGCTGATGAGCACCGCCGTGACCCACAAGGGAATTTTCAGGATTTGAGCGCAGGTACCCAGGTTCATTTAAGCCGCTTCCTGAATCTCCCGATCTGCGCCCTGACCGACTGGGGCGACGTGCCTCCATATGATTTCTTGGCATTAACGGAAGCCGCCGCACCGATAACATCGAACACGTCCTTTTCTATGTGCGGAGAAAAAGATTTATACGCACTGATATCCAGGTCCTGCAGACGCTTGCCCTTATCTATGCAAAAACGGACAATCTTTCCCGTGATTTCATGGGCCGTCCTGAAAGGCAGGCCCTTTTTCACAAGATATTCGGCGATGTCAGTGGCAGTCGAGAATGCAGCATCACTGCTATCTTCCATGCGTTCCTTGCAGAAGCTCATGTTTTTCAACATCGGGGGCAGGATCGAGAGTGTGGCCGTGACAGTATCAACCGTATCGAAGACCGCCTCCTTGTCTTCCTGCATGTCCCTGTTGTATGTCAGCGGAAGGCCTTTCATAATTACAAGCAAGCTCATGAGATTGCCGTAAACCCTGCCGGTCTTGCCGCGCATCAGTTCGGCAACATCAGGGTTCTTTTTCTGCGGCATGATGCTGGAACCGGTAGTGAACGCGTCGGACAGTTCGATAAAACCAAACTCCTCGGACGACCAGAGTATAATCTCCTCCGCCATACGGGAAACGTGCATCATAAGTACCGCAGCGCAGGAAAGAAACTCAAGTGCAAAGTCCCGGTCCGCAACAGAGTCCATGCTGTTTTCCGAGACTGCATCGAACCCCAGCAGCGAGGCAACATACTGCCTGTCCACAGGCATTGAAGTGCCGGCCAGCGCACCGGCCCCCAGGGGAAGCACATTAATCCGCTTGAGCGCGTCACCCAATCTGGCCCTGTCCCTGTCAAACATCTGGGCGTATGCCATCAGATGGTGCGAAAGCAGGACCGGCTGCGCCCTCTGTGTGTGCGTATACCCGGGAATGACCAGGCCAAACATGCTTTCAGCCATATCAGTGAGCACGGTTTCAAGGTTTGCAAGCAGCACGAGTATTTCCAGGACCGACGCCCTGAGATACAGCCTGAGATCCAGCGCCACCTGGTCATTGCGCGAGCGGGCCGTGTGAAGCATGCCCCCGATATCGCCCACTTTCCTGATGAGCGCCGCTTCAATGTTCATGTGGATATCTTCGAGCCCGGCGCTGAACCTGAACCTGCCCTCTTCTATCTCCTTGTAAATTTCCCTGAGTCCCGTGACAATGCGGCTGCCGCTGCGCTTCGGAATAATGCCCTGTTTGGACAGCATCTTCGCGTGGGCGATACTGCCTTCGATATCATATTTCCAGAGCCTTTTGTCAAAGGATATTGACTCAGTATAGTCTTCCACACTCCTGGAAGTCTTTATGGTGAACCTTCCTGCCCAGGGTTTTTTCATCGCTTACTGGTTTTGCTCCTCCTTCATTTTCTGGCGCTCCGCTATGATCTTTTGAGTAATATGAGAAGGCACTTCTTCGTAATTGGAGAATTCCATCGAATACAGTCCCCTTCCCGACGTGATGCTCTGAAGCTGGTTTGCGTATGTCAGCATCTCCGCCATCGGCACAAGGGCGTTGATCTTCTGGTTTCCGCCTGCCTGCGGCTCGACCCCCTGGATCTTGCCGCGACGCGTGTTCAGGTCTCCTATGACCGCACCCAAAGTATCGTCAGGCACAGTAACTTCAACTTGCATAATGGGCTCCAGCAAGACAGCTTTCGCATCCTGGACCACCTTTTTCAGCGCCATCGAGCCCGCTATTTTGAAGGCCATTTCAGAGGAATCGACGGAATGGTAAGTGCCGTCATAAAGAGTGACCTTGACATCCACCATAGGATATCCCGCGATAACGCCCTCCCGCATGGCCTCGACAATTCCCTTCTCGACCGCCGGCCTGTATTGCTGGGGAATGACGCCGCCGACTATCCTGTCGACAAACTGGTATCCTCCGCCCCTTGTCAGCGGTTCCATTTCAATCCAGCAGTCCCCGTACTGTCCGCGTCCTCCGGATTGTTTCTTATACCTTCCCTGACCCTTTGCAAAAGCCCGTACCGTCTCCCTGTAAGCGATCTTCGGCGTCTTCATCACCACTTCCACGCCGAACTTTCTTTTCAGCTTTTCGAGAGAGACTTCAAGATGTACCTGCCCCATGCCCGAAAGAATCATTTCCTTGGATTCTTCATCGCGGGTGAAGCGAAGCGTGGGGTCCTCTTCGAGAATCCTGTTCAAACCTATGCTGATCTTATCTTCATCACCCTTCGTTTTAGAGGCTATTGCATATGAAATAAGAGGCTCTGCGAACTTGACCTTCTCAAGCAGTATGGCATGGTGTTCCTCGCTTAACGTATCTCCCACATTAGTGTCTTTCAGTTTTACCACTGCTGCGATTTCACCAGGACCTGCAGCCGGAGTGGGAACATGCTTCTTGCCCTGCAAATAAAAAACCTGACCTATCCTTTCTTTCGTGCCGGACTGGGCGTTCAGCACCGTTGAGTCGGCCCTCAGAATGCCGGAATACACCCTGAAAATAGACATTTTCCCGGCATAGGGATCAGCAACAGTCTTGAAAACATATGCGGTAAGCGGGTCGGTTTCAACCGGTTTTCTTTCCACCTCTTTGCCGTCCTTCAGGATTCTTTCCCCTGACGGGCGAGATCCTGCTCATATCCTCCGGAGACGGCAGGCAGAGCAACATTGCATCGAGTATTTGGCTTACTCCGATATTCAGCGTTGCTGAGCCGCATATTACAGGTATGAACCTTCTGGTCAGCGAGCCCTCACGAACACCCTTCATGATTTCCTCGTTGCTAAGCTCTGTTCCTTCAAGGTATTTCTCGAGCAGGGCGTCATCCGATTCAGCGATCTTCTCGACAAGCTTCTTTCTATAGTCGTTAACGCTCGCCTGCATGGAAGACGGCACTTCCGTTTCCGCAATCTTGCCGTTTTCAGCGACATAGGCCTTCATCGTGATGAGATCAACTATTCCCTTGAAGCCCTCTCCCTCACCTATGGGGATATAGAGGGGAACAGCCTCGGACTCAAAAGACTTTTCAAGATCACCGAGCGCCATTTGAAAATTTGCAGCTTCCTTATCCAGTTTATTGATGAAGACAACCCGGGGAACTTCGAACTCGCAAGCGTACTTCCAGATTTTTTCAGTTTCCGCTTTTACTCCGGAAAGGGCGCTGACAATCACGACGGCACCATCGGAGATCCTGAGGCTGCCCCTTGTATCTTCTATGAAATTTATGAATCCCGGCGTATCGATCAGGTTGATTCTCGTGTCCTTCCAGTCGCAGTGGGCAACTGCCGATACCACGCTTATTTTCCTCGAAATCTCTTCAGGTTCGCAGTCGGTTGTTGTATTTCCGGCCTCAACGCTTCCCATCCTGTCTATGGCCCCGGCATTAAACAGAATGGCCTCGGTCAAAGAGGTCTTGCCGGCACCGCTGTGAGCGATAATTGCAACATTCCTTATTTGTCCAGCGCTCAATTTTGACATAACTACCCCCTGTTTATAATTTCTTCTATTATTGGCATGTATTCTTTTTTTTGCTCAAATACTTTTGACCATAATTTCAGGACCAAAAAGGTGACGGCAAAAAGACCGAATCCGGCAGCGGCAGATAAAAGATCAGGGTCAGCAGCAGGAAAAAACGGTTTCAGATATTCCTTTCCAAGTATGGCCCCCAAAAGAAGCATTAAAGATGGAATGCCATATACGATTATGGTGCCTTTCAGGTAATTCGACTCCCTGAAAACAACCTTTACAGTATCTCCCACCCGGGCATCGACTTTATTGTAAGCTTCCATAATAGCCTCGCCGACCCCAAATGTCTCACAAACAGAGCTTCCGGCGCAGGAGTCGCATGTGCCCTGCTTATGTACTGTAATCAAAGCCTTTATGCCATTGATTTCCTTTACAACACCAATTTCTTCCATACCTATTTATCCTACATGCGTCGAGCGTCGAGCGTCAAGCATCGAATCAGGCTGAAGGCTGTCACTTGACGCCCTGCACAGTAATAGTGTATGTATAAATCATGCGGTGTGGAATTCTGTTATTAGTGGGCCTGCTTCTGACGGTTTTTACCGCCTCGGCCGGCTATCCCGGAAATAAAGAAGCTGATGATGCGGGCATCGGTGATGTGCGGGAATACAGACCGCAGACACCCTTAACAAATGTGCCTTCAACGCCACCCCCTCTTCCGCCTCAGCAACAGGAGCATCAAGGCGTTGTAAATCCGCGGACAGGCGAATACCTGACCCCCTCGGGAGAGGGTTTGATAAATCCGCGGACAGGCGACTATTATTCCCCGTCCTCAAACGGGTACTATAATCCAAGAACAGGCCAGTTCGTGCCCAGGAGGCCGTAGGGTAATATCATGAATATTCTGCTCGTCGGGTTAAGTCACTGCTACCAGCTGGAGGGGTGCGCTCTGGAGTGGAAAGAATTCGAAACCTATTTGAAAGACCTTTGTCTGAGAGAGCGTCCGGATATTATTGCAGAAGAACTTAATGAAGAGGTGATCAGGAAGTGGAATGCGCATGACTCTGTTGCGCGCAAGACAGCAAGCAGCATGAGAATCGACCATCTTTTTTGCGATCCGGACCTGGACCAGAGAAAAATACTGGGCATCAAATGCCGCAGGGGAATTGCCCACGAATTAGGCTATGGCAGCGTTCTGACCGGAAAACAGTGTTGCGAGATCAACAAGATCGAGAAAACACATTGGGAAAAGCGCGAGAGGTTCTGGCTGGACAGACTAATCGGCAGATTTTTCAAGAAATGCGTTTTTCTTCTTGGATCAAACCACATTCCGACCTTCAGCGTCCTGCTCGTTGCAAATGGGATTCAGCCCATGGTAATTGAAAAGGATTGGAGGCCATAGAAAAATGCAATATGTCGGGTTTCTTGTAAACGGCAATGAATATACGGTACCTATTAATAAGGTCCAGGAGATAATCAATCTCCCGCAAATAACCAAAATGCCCCAATCCCTTCCCTATGTTGAAGGTATCACCAATATACGGGGCAAGATAATCACTATCGTCAAAATCAGGAAGTTCCTTGGCTTTCCCGATAGCGACGGGCCGCAGAAAGTTATAGTCCTTGCAAGCGGCAAAGTGGCCTTCGGTATCCTAGTGGACGGCATTACAGGAGTTATCAGCATCGAAAACAGCAATATAGAACATGCTGAAACCTTTATGGCCGACACTGGCGAAGCGGTAGACGGAGTAGCAAAAATAGACGACCGCCTCATTATCATGCTCGACCCTAAGAGAATGATCCCCCTGCAGGACATGCATCTTTTCGAGGATGAGATCATCGAATACAAGGAAGCAGGAGAGGACAAAGTAGAGGTGGTCAAGAAGGTAGAGGGTATCGGCGGCGACATTTTTGTGCGAGAGATCATGGACACCAAGGAATTCTTCAAGAATAAAGGCATCGCAAAAAACGACCCCCGGGTGACAGTTCTTGATGACCTCGTCTGTTTTATAGAGGCCCTCGTCAGCCAGGATTTTCAGAAGACCAATGCGTGCGTGGAGAATATCATCAGTAAAGGGCAGGAGGGATTATACAAGGAACTTGGCAAACTCACCAGGAAACTGCATGACGCCATCAAGGGCTTCAGGGGCATCGATGCGCCGCGCCTGAAAAGCATGACTGTTTCCGAGATGCCCACAGCCCTCGACAATCTGCAACTGGTCATCAAGGGGACGGAAGATGCGGCAAACAGGACATTGGAGATCGTCGAAAAGTACTTTGCCCGGATGAAGGGCTTCAAGGTGGAAATCGAGGGATTCACCGGCAAACAGGATGCCGTAGATTATATGGAGAGATTCAGGGAAGAATTTGAGAAAGACCTCACCGAACTGATGATAATCCAGGAGTTCCAGGACATCACGGGACGTACCCTGAAGCAGGTCATCGGCTTTATGGAAGAGACTGAAAAAGAGATGGTGAAAATAATAGGAAACTTCGGATTAAAGGCCGATAAGGGTGAAAAGGAAACAATAATCAAGGAGGAGATCTCCCAGGAAGGTGTGGACTCCCTGCTCAAGGGGCTTGGCTTTTAAAGCCTCTTCGTCTTTTATTTCTGAAATCAAATCATGTGCTTTTTCAGAATACCGGACTTTTCCATCCCTACTCTTTTTCCTTCAGCAGCTTATAGTCTATGCTGTCTACAAGGGCCTGCCATGACGCCTCGATGATATTTTCGGAAACCCCGACTGTTCCCCATTTGTGTACTTCATCACCAGACTCGACCAGGACCCGGACACGCGCAGAGGTGCCCTTGCCTGCGGTCAGGACCCGGACCTTGTAATCGTGCAGCTTGACTGATTTCAGCTCCGGGTAGAATTTTTCGAGCGCCTTCCTGAGGGCGCTGTCCAGGGCGTTGACAGGACCGTTACCGGACGCGGCCGTATGTTCAATGTTTTTGCCCACTTTCAACATAATGGTCGCCTCGCTCAGAGGCAGTTCAGTTTCCTTTCTTTTTTCATCGATGACCCTGAATCCGATAAGATCAAAAAATCTCCGGTGCAGACCGAGCGCTTTTTTCAGCAGCAGTTCAAAGGACGCATCCGCCCCCTCAAACTGGAAGCCCTGATGCTCCAGCTCTTTGAGAGAATCGAGGATGCCCTGCACTTCAGGCGAATTCGCCTCCAGATGAATGTTCAACTCTTCAGCCTTCCTGAGAATATTGCTCCTGCCGGCAAGGTCGGACATCAGTATCCTTTGGGAATTGCCGACCATTTCGGGCCTGATATGCTCGTAGGTTTCAGGCTTCCTTCGTATAGCGCTCACATGAATCCCGGCTTTATGGGCAAAAGCGCTGTCTCCTACAAACGGCTGCCTTTTGAAATGGCGCATGTTCGCTATCTCGTTGACAAAACGCGACACGTCGCGCAACTTATTCAGCCGGTCGTCGGCAAGGCAGGCATACCCCAGTTTCAATTGCAGGTTGGGAATTATCGAACAGAGATTGGCATTACCGCACCGTTCGCCTAAACCGTTGATTGTCCCCTGCACCTGCACAGCTCCGCTCTCAATCGAAACCAAAGAGTTTGCCACTGCGCAATCCGAATCGTTATGGGCATGTATACCCATAGGCGAGTTGATTTTTCTGCCGACCGTCCTCACAATCTCCCTGACCTCATCAGGCAGTGTACCGCCGTTCGTATCGCAGAGCACAAGGCAATCAGCGCCCGCGGATTGAGCGGCTTCAAGACACTTTACCGCGAAATCCGGATTGTCCTTGTAGCCGTTAAAGAAGTGCTCCGCATCGAAGAAAACCTTCTCGGCGTGCTTCTTCAGGAAGCTGATTGAATCGTGGATAATATGGAGGTTCTCTTCAAGGGTAATTCTCAGCGCCTCTTTTACGTGAAAATCCCAGGTCTTGCCGAAGATAGTAATAACGCTCACATTTGCATCGACAAGCGCTTTCAGGTTCTGATCATCCCCGGCGCTGTGTTTAGGGCTGTGGGTGCTTCCGAACGCAACAACCAGCGAGCGGGCAAGCGTGAGTTTTCTTACCTTTTTGAAATATTCGACGTCCTTTGGATTGGAACCGGGCCACCCGCCTTCAATATAGTGGACGCCTATTTCATCGAGCTTTTCGGTAATCCTGAGTTTATCTTCCACGGAGAAAGAAATATCCTCAGCCTGAGAACCGTCCCTGAGAGTTGTGTCATAAATTTCTATCGCGCGCACAGGTCACCTTATCCGGTTTCTGAAAGCCCGAAGACGTCATGCAGCACACGGACAGCCAGTTCAGTATATTTGAGATTAATAATGCACGAAACTTTTATTTCCGAGGTGCTGATCATTATAATGTTGATGCCGTGTTTGGCAAGAGTCTCGAACATCTGCGCCGCAACGCCCGAGTGCGTACGCATGCCGACCCCCACAATAGATATCTTGGCAATGTCGCCTCTCTCAGACACTCCTTTGGCTTCCATGTCCGCGGCAATCGCTTCAGTCAGCTTGAGCGCCTCTTTGCAGTCTGTCTTAGGTACTGTGAAAGAGATGTCGGCGGACTTTCCGTCACTGCTCACGTTTTGCACAATCATATCGACCACTATGTTCGCGTCCGCAATACGCTTGAACAGCTTGGCAGCTACACCGGGCTTATCAGGGACCCCCATAACAGTTATCTTCGTCTGGTTTTTATCGTATGCGACCCCTGACACCACAACCTTTTCCATGTCCTCGTCCTCCTTGGTCACCAATGTCCCCCTGTTGTCGTTGAAGCTGGACCTCACAACAACGGGCACCTCGTATTTCATGGCAAATTCGACCGACCGGGTCTGCAGCACCTTTGCGCCGAGGCTTGCCAGTTCGAGCATCTCTTCAAAAGAAATCTTATCCAGCTTCCTGGCGTCAGGAACAATATTGGGATCGGTAGTATAGATGCCGTCGACATCAGTATAAATCTCACACATGGCGGCATTCAGCGCAGAAGCTATCGCCACGGCAGAAAGATCAGATCCTCCCCGTCCGAGAGTAGTGACCTCCTCATTCTCGGTGACCCCCTGAAAACCGGCTATCACCAGGATGTAGCCCTCTGAAAGCGCCTTTTCGGCACGCTGGCATGTGATCTTCTCTATTCTGGCCCTGGTATGGACCGTATCGGTAATGATACCCATCTGTCTTCCTGTAAGTGCCATCGCCTTGTGTCCCAATTCCTCGATTGCGATAGCGGTAAGCGCGCTGGTAATGCGCTCGCCGGATGAAAGGAGCAGGTCCATTTCACGCTCATTCGGATTCGACGAGACCTCGTGCGCAAGACCTATAAGCTTGTCGGTTTCTCCGGACATTGCGGAGACGACTACCACTACCTCGTTGCCCTCTTCTGCCGTCCTGACCACGCGTTCGGCAACCGCCCTGATCCTGTCCGTATTGGCAACAGACGTGCCGCCGTACTTCTGAACTATGAGCATCAGTCCGCAACCTCCTTAATGAAATAATCCATCAGCCGGTGACCTTCTTCAAAAACCATCTTATCTTTTCTATCAACAATTGACTCATTATAAGCGATATGACGGTCCGCTATCTTTCTCCGGCTGTCGTAGATAACAAATGGGACCGGCTCGCCCGTGTGGGTCCTGATTTTGACCGGTGTTGCGTGATCAGGCATAAGCAGGACGCGATATTCCTGGAAGCGTTCCTCCAGCGCCTTCAACACAGGACCTACGACGAGGGCATCAAAGTCCTCTATGGCCCGTATCTTGTCTTTAAAGCTTCCGGCGTGTCCGGCCTCATCAGGGGCTTCTATATGGATATAAACAAAATCGACATTATTCAGGACACGCAACGCGTACTCGGTCTTCCCCTGGTAGTTGGTATCAAGCCAACCCGTTGCTCCCGGCACATCGAGCACTTCAAATCCGGCGTAGATGCCCAGCCCTTTCGTAAGATCCACCGCAGAGACAAGCGCACCGGTAATGCCATATTTCTCTTTATATGTCGGGAGCTGAGGTTTTCTTCCCTGACCCCACAGCCATATACTGTTCGAAGGCTTCTGGCCGTTTTCCACCCGTTTCCTGTTTACCGGATGAGCTTCGAGCAGGGCAACCGATCTCATCATCAGATCTCTGAGAACGTCTTCTCCCTTTCCCGCAGGGAGATAACCGGCTGTCTCCTTTTCAAGTATGTCGTGGGGCGGCGTGCATTCAATATCCGCATAGCCCCTCTTCCAGATCATCAGATGCCTGTAGCTGACCCCGGGGTAAAATACTATATCCTCCCGGCCCAGATTCTCTTGAATCGTGCCGATAATTTCCCGCGCTTCTGCCGTCGATATGTGTCCGCTGCTGTAATCGTCCATAACAGCGCCGGTTTTGTCTTCGTTAAACTTCAGCGTTACCAGGTTGCACCGGTAAGCAACGTCATGAGCGTCGAGCGCCACACCGATACTTGCAGCTTCAAGCGGAGCTCTCCCGGTATAGTACCTCTGCGGATCATAACCGAGTATACTAAGGTTTGCCACATCGGAACCAGGATGCATGCCCGGAGGGACCGTACGCACGCTCCCGATAATCCCGCCGCTGGCCAGCCTGTCCATATTGGGCGTTGCAGCCTTTTTGAGAGGGGTCAAACCGTCAAGTTCTTCAACAGGCCGGTCCGCCATGCCGTCTCCGATAATAACTATATATTTCATGCTCCCATCCTTACTGGAGAACGTCTCCTTCGATCAACTCCACGTCAATTCCCTGCTCCTGTAACGACTTGATCCCTTTGTCAAGGTTTTGTTCTTCCCCCTCGAGTTCGAGAATCATTTCGCCGACGCTGTCGGTTACCCGCGCGCGCCGTATATTGGGAAGAACATCAAACTTTTTTGCCATTGTGAATATTACCGGTTCCCTGATAAGATACTGAGGAAATGTTAACTTCACACGCCTCTTCATGTTACCCTCCCTTTCCTCCGGCTATTGCCGGAACAATAGAAACCTCGTCCCCGTCATTCACAAGCGTTCTTTCAGCCTGCAAAAACCGTATATCCTCTTCGTTGACATAGATATTAACAAATCTTCTGACTTTTCCGCCCTCGGATATTCTTTCGGCAATGCCCGGGTAAACGCGTCTCAAGATCGTTAATAAGGTCTATGACAGCGCCGGCTTTGCCTTCAACCTCCTCTTTCCCCTGCGTCAACAGCTGGAGAGGCGTCGGGATTCTAACTTTCACTGCCATTCAAGCACCTCCTAAAATCAGGCTATAGGCTATAGGCTATGGGCTATAGGTCAAAACCATAAACATCAGATTTTTTTGCCTATCGCCTATTGCCTATCGCCTATTTTTTTATATATCTCTTCAAAAGCAGCCATGTTCGGTTTGATATTATGCACTTCGGTTGTGCGGCCGGCAAGGGCTTCCTGGGTCTTCAGGCCATTACCGGTAACGCATATTACTGTTTTTTCGTTCCTGCCTATCTTTCCATTCTCGATGAGCTTTCTTGTCGTTGCCACAGTCACGCCACCGGCGGTTTCCGCAAAGATGCCTTCTGTCTTTGCAAGCAGTTTTATCCCTTCGATAATCTCTTCGTCAGATACATCCTCTCCGTAGCCTCCGGTCTTATTAACAATATCGCTCGCATAATACCCGTCGGCAGGGTTGCCAATCGCAAGCGATTTCGCCAACGTGTTCGGCTTGACCGGTCTTATTATATCACTTCCCTGTTTTATGGCATACGTTATGGGGGAGCAGCCTGTTGCCTGGGCCGCAAATACTTTTGTCCCCAGGCTTTTTATCAGCCCGATTTCCCTGAACTCCTTGAAGGCCTTCCACACTTTTGTCAGAAGGGAACCGCTGGCACAGGGCACAACCACATTGTCCGGAGCTTCCCATCCCAACTGCTCGATAATTTCGAAACCCTGAGTCTTCGAGCCTTCTGCGTAGAATGGCCTGATGTTTATATTGACGAAGGCCCACCGGTATTTATTGGCAATCTCGCTGCAAAGCCTGTTGACCTCGTCATAATTGCCCTCCACAGCCACCAGGTTAGGTTCGTACACCAGCGAAGCTATTATCTTGCTTTTCTCCAGTGAGGCTGGAATAAACACGAAACGTTTAAAACCCGCCTTGGCGCCCTGTGCCGAAACCGAATGGGCAAGATTGCCCGTAGATGCGCATGCCACCGTATCAAACCCGAACTCTCTTGCCTTGGTAAGGGCAACGGCAACAACGCGGTCCTTGAAAGACAACGTCGGATGTACCACAGTATCGTCTTTAACATATAATTCCTTCACTCCGAGCGCGGCCGCCAGATTATCGGCTTTTACAAGTGGGGTAAAGCCGGACTTGAGTCCCACAAGCGGCTCTCCGTCGATAGGAAGCAGTTCTTTATAACGCCATAGGTTTTCCTCCCGCTTTTCTATCGTCTTGCGTTTCAATGTCTTTTTGATTTCTTTGTAGTCATAAACCACTTCCAGAGGACCGAAGCAAAACTCACAGACATATATCGGATCAACAGGATATTCCCTGTTGCATTCCCTGCATTTCAGTCCGGTGACATATCCCATAAAAACCCCCTGTTTATTCCCGCGAGTTAAAAGCTGAGACACTATCGCCGGAAAACATTATTTTACTCCAAAATACACATAAAATCAAAGCAGTACGCACCACTTTGCCTGACAGGTTTACATCATTTTTCGAATAACATCACACTGTTTTTATGTCATGGCGTAATATGTCCATTTCGATCTCCTCAACCGTGCCGTTCATAATAAAGAAATGCCTTCACCTGAGGCTCTTCGCCAATAAGGCCCACAATGATATATGCTGTATCATCGTAAAAAGCGAGTGCCACGTCCCTCGCTGACGGGTATGCTGAGGAATCGGGATGGGAATGAAACAGAGCGACCATCGAGAGTCCTTCATTGCGCAGTGACTTCATGGTCTGGAACTGCTGTTCCGGATCCATCAGGAAGCTTACCGGTGAAGCTTCGACATTGCGTATTCTCCAGATACCTGAAACCGAATTGCCCCTGCCGCCCAGGATTCCGCACACCTCATTCGGACAACCTTCCCTGCAATAGGCGATCATATCGTCAAAAATGTGGCCGGGAATAGTTATGTCCTGCAATATCCGGCCTCGTAATCCTGCAGTTCGGTAATGACAGGATGTTCCCCGCACACCGGGCATTTTTTATTCCTGGGAACAGTAACACGCCTGAAAGTTGTTTTCAGGGCATCGTATATGAGAAGCGCGTTTTTAAGCACCTCTCCCTTCCCCAGGATCAGCTTGATAACCTCGACAGCCTGCAGGGAACCGATTACGCCGGGAATAGCCCCAACTACCCCAAGGTCGCGGCAGGACGGCGCATGTTCCGGCGGCGGCATTTCCTCAAACAGGCACCGGTAGCAGTGGCCCTCTCCAGGCAGAATGGTAGTTGCCTGGCCCTCGAACCTGAGAATTGCTCCGCTTACCAGCGGCTTTTTCATCATGACACAAGCATCGTTAACCAAATAGCGGGTCGGAAAATTATCACTGCAGTCCACAACAATATCATAATCCCTGATCATGTCTTTGATCGTATCCCTGGAAAGCCTCTCCGCAATGCCGACGACCTTCACATCCGGGTTCAACGCCTCAAAAGTAGCCTTTGCCGATTCAACTTTGAGCACGCCAAGCGTTTTTGTGCTGTGAGCTATCTGCCGCTGCAGGTTACTGATTTCGACCCTGTCGTTATCAATAATCCCGATAGTCCCGATGCCCGCCGCAGCAAGATAATAACCAACAGGGCTTCCGAGCCCGCCGGCGCCAACGACAAACACTTTTGCATCGAGCAATTTTTTCTGTCCTGTTGCCCCGACTTCGGGCAGCAGAATATGGCGGCTGTACCGCTGTAACTGATCTTCGGTAAGTTCCGTTTTGCGCAGTATCACGATGATTATTGCCTCCTTATAAAATTATAGAATGTTTCCACGTATTTGAAACGTTGTTCAAGCTTCAGGTAAACACTGACTGAGAGAAAGATATAAACCGAGGTGTCCCTCTTCATTAAAGTCGAAATATACCAATTCCCTGGTAAGCGCTGATGCCGAACACGACAGTTCAGCGAGCGTCTCCATTACTCCCTCAAGGGTCCTGTCTGTCGCATGATAAATCTCAAGGATATCTATGATTTCATCCGGATCGCACGTGAAATAACTCTCCAGCAAGACCCCTCCGCTGAGCGCACGGCCGCTTCCGTCTGCCGCCCTCTTTTTTGCATTGCTGATCTGGTATTTCAGTCGTCCCAGACAAAGCCCGCATATGCTCGATGTATCCATAAACCTGCACACTCCCTGCTATTAACTGTCTCATAAGTCTGTCATGCCCGAGGACCTTAATCGGGCATCCAGAGATTAAAAATCCTGGATTCCCGCTGAAAACATGCGGGAATGACGGCCACCTTTATCCAATATAAAGCAATAGTTGTGCCAGACTAAAACCCACTGAAATAAAAAGAAAGAGATATATCAAATAATTATAGTTGCATAATAAATAACCATGCTGTATATTATTTATACATGAAAAGAAAAACCGAAGTGTTTTTGTTTACCCGGGATGCTGCATTGCGCGAAGAACTCTCGGGTGTCCTCCCGGAGGGATGCGCAATAACGGCATATTCGACGGGACGGCGCGGCGCATTCGTCTTCTTCGATATCGACACAGAAAAGACCGGACTTATTAAAGAACTGAGCCAGGCCAACATTATCATAGCAGTGACAAAGTTGAAGCGGACCGGGCCTGTGATGGAGGCGGTGACATTCGGCGCATACGAAATAATCCATCGCCCGCTCCAGCAGGAGACTGTGCTCCAGTTGTTTCAGGACCTCCATGACCTCGGAGAAGAACTGAAACAGGCGGTCCCGATTAAAAAACTGCCTCCTGCTCCAACTTGCGCAATAGTGGGAAACTCGCCTATTATTATGGACGTTTGCAAAAAACTGGCGCGTTTGTCCCAGACTGAGGTCCCGGTTCTGGTCACAGGCGAGACAGGGACAGGGAAGGAGCTGATTGCTGAAACTATCGCACAGCTTTCCGCACGTTTCGGGAAACCCTTTGTTGTCGTTAACTGCGCCGCTGTTCCCGAATCGCTCCTCGAATCCGAGCTTTTCGGCTTTGAAAAAGGGGCATTTACAGGCGCACTTTCGGGAAAGGCGGGAATACTGAGAATCGCTGATGAAGGCACGGTCTTTTTTGATGAGATTGCCGAGTTGCCGCTTTCTTTACAGGGCAAACTGCTCCGCTTTATGCAGACCCAAACTTTTTATCCGATCGGCAGTGTCAGGGAGGTACAAGTAAATGTGCGAGTAATTTCTGCAACCAACAGGGACCTCGAGTCAATGGTGAAAGAGGGCACCTTCAGAGAGGACTTGCTTCACCGGGTACGTGTGGCAGCAATACATATCCCGCCGCTGCGCGAACGCAGGAAAGATATTCTTCCCCTCGTAAACTTTTTTGTCGATCGTTACCGGCATACCGGGCCAAGGCCCATCAAGGGCGTTACAAAGGCATTTCTGAGAAAACTGCAAGCCTATAAATGGCCCGGCAATATCCGTGAGCTTGAGAATACCGTGCGTTCCGCGATTGCCCTGAGCAAGACGTACTTCCTTACCACGCACGAGATCAGGGAACTCGGAGTCAATCAGCAGGCGCCAAGCAAAAACGGAACACCCGCAGAAACACTCGGCTCAGTGATAGTCCCGATTTTAAGGCAGGCCATCGAACGGAACGATAAGGATATTTATGAAAGGATACACCGTGAAGTGGACAAACCAATCTTCGATTATGTTTTATCGCGCACCCGAGAGAACCAGTCAGAGGCCGCGCGCATCCTGGGCATAAACCGGTTGACGCTCAGAAAAAAGCTCCGGTAACACTATTCTTCGCTGCCTTCGACTCTGATGAACAGTGTCTTTTCCGAAACAACCTGTAGGGCGTCTATTTCCCTTATCGCGTTGAGAACATCCTTTTCCCTGGACCGGTGCGCAAGCACGACGAGCGGAACTGAACCACCTATTCGCCTGCCTTTCTGGATGACAGAAGCTATGCTGATATTGTACTTGCCGAGAATGCCGGATATCCTGGACAGAACTCCCGGCTCATCCAACGCGGAAAATCTGAAATAATACATGCTCTCCACATCGTCCATTCTTTTGATCTTTTTCCCCGCTGCACCCGGTTTCACAAAAGAGGGTATGCCGGGAATTCGCCCGGTGCTGCCACACATGACATTTCGCCCTATATCGACAATATCGGCGACAACAGCGCTTCCTGTGGGCATATCGCCGGCGCCCCTGCCGTAATAGAGCGTGGAGCCGACCGCGTCACCCTGGACATAAACTGCATTGAAAACGCCGTCGACCTTGGAGATCAAATATTCATTCGGCACCATGGTGGGATGCACCCTCATCTCGATGCCTTCGTCAGTCGCTTTTGTGATTGCCAGGAGCTTCACCTTATATCCCAGCTCAGAGGCAAAGGCGATGTCCTGGGCAGTTATCCTTGTAATGCCCTCTTTATAAACCTCGTTATACGACAGCGGAATGCCGTAGGCCAGAGAGGCCAGGATAGTGAGTTTATGGGCGGAATCGATCCCTTCAATATCAAAGGTAGGATCAGCCTCGGCATATCCGAGCCGCTGCGCCTCTTTCAGCGCCTCCGAGAATTCAACCTTCTCGTCGGTCATTTTTGTAAATATGTAATTGGACGTACCGTTAATAATGCCGTAGACAGCGATAATTCTGTTCGCTATGAGGCCCTCTCTCAGTACTTTTATGATAGGTATGCCTCCGGCAACGGAAGCCTCAAACCCTATTTCAACGCCCGCGCGCTCCGCCTCTGCAAACAGTTCATTGCCTTCCGTGGCGAGCAGCGCTTTATTTGCGGTAACAACATGCTTCCCGTTCCTGATCGCCCTCATCATGAATTCTTTCGCGGGATGAATGCCACCCATAAGCTCGATGACTATATCAATGTCCGGGTCATCGATCACTGCGGCAACATCTGTAGTCAGCATGCCTGCCGGAACTTTGACCCCCCTGTCTCTCGTCACGTCGAGGTCCGCAATCCTTTTAAGTTCAACTGCAAAGCCTGTCCGCTCTCTGATCACGTCGGCACTTGTGATCAGTATTTGCGCAGTTCCGGATCCAACAGTGCCGAACCCTATAATACCCACCGAAACGCTATTCTTTTTCATCAACCGAGCACCTTTCTTATCCCTGCCACTGCCTGCCTTATCCTGTGTTCGTTTTCGACAAGAGCAAACCTGACATATTCATCGCCGCCTTCGCCGAAGCCGATACCCGGCGATACGGCAACCTTGGCTTCAGTTATCAGGTACTTGCAGAATTCGAGAGACCCCATTTTTTTGAACTGCTCCGGAATCTCCGCCCAGACAAACATAGTTGCCTTTGGCGAGTCGATTTTCCATCCGGCGCTATTCAATCCCTTTATCAGGACATTCCTGCGGGACTGGTAAGTCTTCCGCATCTCCTCAACGCAGTCCTGCTGCCCCCGCAGCGCAACAATACTCGCAATCTGTATCGGCTGGAACATCCCGTAATCGAGATAACTCTTGATTTTTATCAGCGCACCGACTATCTCCCTGTTGCCGCAGCAAAAACCCACTCTCCATCCTGCCATTGAATAACTCTTGGTGAGTGAAAAAAACTCAACCGCCACGTCCTTTGCTCCCGGGACCTGGAGAATACTGGGCGCCTTGTAATCATCAAAAGTCAGGTCCGCATAGGCAAAATCCTGGAGCACCATAATGTTGTTTTCCCTGGCAAAATTTACGATCTTTGTAAAAAAATCGAGACCTTCTACGACAGTAGTAGTGGGATTGTGGGGAAAATTAAGAATGAGCATCTTTGGCCGCGGCCATGTCTTTTTGAGGGCTTTGTCCAGTTCATCAAAAAAATCTATACGGGGACCTATGGGGACACTGATGACCTCACCCCCGGCAATTATTATCCCGTATGGGTGAATCGGGTAAGCCGGGGTGGGAGTCATTACCACGTCTCCCGGTTGAATAGTAGCAAGCGTAAGGTGCGAGAGCCCTTCTTTCGAGCCTATGGTTACAACTGCTTCGGATTCGGGATCGATATCGACATCGAACCTCCTTTTGTACCATTCGGAAATCGCCATCCTGAGTTGTGTTATTCCTTTTGACGCGGAATACCGGTGGTTTTTAGGATTATGAGCGGCTTCACAGAGCTTTTCGACTATATGCTTCGGGGTCGGCAGATCAGGGTTGCCCATGCCGAGATCGATAATATCTTCACCCCTTCTCCGGTAATCCATCTTCAATGCATTTACGATAGCAAATACATATGGCGGCAGTCTCTTGATTCGGTTAAACTCAAACACAAAAAACCTCCTTCTAAAAGACGGTGATCAGTAATCAGTCCTTCTGTTTACTGTTATACATTTCCTCTGCATTCATAGAACTCCGCACCAGCGGGCCGGAAGCCACAAATTCAAAACCCAGACCAAGAGCGTATGCTTTCAGCTCTTGAAATATTTCGGGATGTATGTATTCTACTACAGGAAGATTTATTTTTGCAGGCCTCAGATACTGGCCCACTGTCAGAAAATCGCAGCCTGCGTTCCTCATATCCATAAACGCTTCCCTGAGTTCATCACCCGTTTCACCCAGTCCTACCATCAGACCCGATTTCGTCTTTATATCGGGTCTCATTGCCGCGGCCATTCTGTGCACTTCGAGCGAGCGTTGATAATCAGCCCCGGGCCGAACAGTCGCATAGAGTCTCTTCACCGTTTCGATATTGTGATTAAACACGTCCGGGCATGCATCGAGGACGGTTTCCAGTGCATTGGCGTCTCCACAGAAGTCGGGAGTGAGCACCTCTATCGCGGCATCGGGAATAGCGTTTTTTAACGCCCTTATCGTTGCCGAAAAATGCGAAGCTCCGCCGTCGGGCAGATCATCTCTTGTCACCGAAGTGACAACCACGTAGCGCAAGCCCAATTCGAGAGCGGCTTCCGCAACCCTTTCCGGTTCGGCGGGATCGAGAGGTGCAGGGGTGCCCGGCCTGACTGAGCAAAAGGCGCAATTTCTCGTACAGCAGTTTCCCATTATCATAAAGGCTGCCGTGGGTTTTGAAAAACAGATCGCTTTATTCGGACACCGGGCCTCCTCGCAAACAGTAGTTAGCCGGTGACTCCTCAAAAGGTTTTTTGTCTGATGCAAATCAGCCGCCGGTATTTTAATCCATTCGGGCAAGCGCATAATTAACGACACGGCAAAAGGCTGCGAGTCGAAGGTGAAACAATTGAATACAAATTAGGGTCCTCAATATGATTTTGCACAATAACTCTTATCTGGCACAACCGGTTGCTTGTGCAGCAAGGATGGCAGCTTGAAGATAAATAAAAGGGCCTTCTTCAGGCCCTTATTTTTTAAAGTTTTATGACGTTTACGGCCTTTGGTCCGCGATCTCCGTCTTCAATTTCGAATTGAACCCTTTGACCTTCGGCCAGTGTCTTGAACCCCTCGCTCTTAATGGAAGAAAAATGAACAAAAACATCTGACCCGTTGTCCTGCTGAATAAAACCGAAACCCTTTGATTCGTTGAACCACTTCACCTTGCCTTCAAAAGCCATGACTGCCAAGTCCTCCTTTTTCCCTGTTTCCAGGGATTGCTAAACAACCATCCAAAGTTTCGTAATACGCAATTTTATACCATATTGCATCTAAAATGTCTACCTCTTTTTAGCCTGCTCCCACAGTTTATCCAATTCTTCGGCCGTCATCTTCGACAGCTGCTGTCCAGCGTCTGCAGCCTTGACTTCCATGAAGCGAAAACGGGACACGAATTTCAGGATTGTCTTCCGCAGGGCATCCTCGGGATTGACACCGACAAAACGGGAAATATTGACAAGAGAGAAAAATATGTCACCGAGTTCGTCTTCAATCGCTGCCCGGTCTTTCTGCTCAAGGGCGTCTCTGAATTCAGACAGTTCCTCGTCCAGCTTCTCCATGACACCCCCGACATTGTTCCAGTCGAATCCGACACGCGCCGCCCTCGACTGTATCCTGTGCGCCCTGAGAAGAGAGGGCAGTTCTTTGGGGACGCCTTCAAGGATTGACTCCCTGTTTTTGCCCTCTTCCCTTTTCCGTTCCTCCCATTGCTTGACCACTTGCTCTGCCGTTTCATAGTTCGCATTGCCGAAAACATGCGGGTGTCTGCCGATCATCTTTCTGCCTATGGCATCGACAACGTCCTCTATGCTGAATTCCCCGCGTTCTTTCGCTATCTGGCAGTGAAAGACAATCTGAAAAAGCAGGTCGCCAAGTTCCTCTTTTATTTTTTCAGGGTTTCCTTCTTCAATGGCCTCGATGACTTCATAGGTTTCTTCTACAAGATATGGAGTAAGAGTCTCCTTCGTCTGTTCCCTGTCCCAGGGGCAGCCGTCCTCTGCCCGCAATCTTTCCATAATATCCAATAGCTTCTGCAAATTGTCCATTTTATCCATTCAGCTTCGCTTATACTTCCGGACTTGCGGCTTTCAGAGGCGCTTCCGCGTTATTTGGTCAAAATCTCCGTAATTTCCCTGTACCGGGCCACTGTCTTGCGGACGATTTCATCCGGCAGCACCGGTCCCGGATATGTCTTGTTCCAATCCAGGGTAAGCAGATAATCCCTGACAATCTGCTTATCGAAACTGTCCTGCCCCCTGCCGGGGCTGTAGTCCTTTGCAGACCAGAAGCGTGATGAATCAGGGGTAAGCAATTCATCAATGATCATGAGCTTGCCGTCATAAACGCCAAATTCCATTTTTGTGTCGGCGATGATTATGCCTTTCTTCTCCGCCAGTTCCCTGGCCTTGCCGTATATCGTCAGGCTCGCGTGCCTGAGCTGCCGGGCAATATCATCACCGACTATCCTCCGCGTCTGATCGAAGTCTATGTTGATATCATGTCCCTCTGCCTCTTTTGTGCTCGGCGTAAATATCGGCACGTCCAGCCGCGATGATTCCACAAGCCCGGCAGGCAAAGCGATGCCGCATACCGTACCCTTTTCCCTGTATTCACTCCATCCCGAACCCGAAAGGTAGCCCCTGACAATGCATTCGACAGGCAGCGGCAGCGCTTTTTTCACCAACATGCTCCTGCCTTCAAGCATATCAGCGTATTTACGCAGGACCTGCGGATAATCCTTCACTTCTGTTGCAATAATATGGTTCTCCATGATGTCCGCCATTTGTCTGAACCAGAAAAGAGATATTGCAGTCAGCAATTTTCCTTTTTCAGCGATCCCGTTCGGCAAAACAACGTCAAAAGCCGAAACCCTGTCAGTGGCCACGATCAGAAGAAACTTCTCTATCTCATACACGTCCCGCACCTTGCCGCGCCTAAGCAGTTTGACATCGCTGAAATCGGTTTTCATGACAACATCGGCCATCTCTTCCTCCAAAAAAATTTAGGCGAAAGGCAAAAGACTAAGGGCAAAAGGTTTTCCTCTAGCCTTTAGCCTTTCGCCCTTTGCCCGTATTTGAAAGGCCTTTCCTCGTCTTTTTACGGTATTGTTCCAGTTTTTCGGCGAGGTCAGGGTATTTAACGGAAAGTATCGAGCACGCAAGGTATGCGGCGTTCTTAGCGCCGTCAATCGCCACGGTTGCCACGGGAATTCCCGGAGGCATCTGGACCGTGGAATACAGGGCATCCACTCCCTCCAGCGTCCCGGTTTTAAGGGGTACCCCGATTACCGGAAGCGTGGTATTGGCCGCAAGCGCGCCTGCAAGATGCGCTGCCATTCCAGCTCCGGCAATGAGCACTTCGATACCGCGCTCCCTGGCACGCCTCGCGTAATCAGCCGTCTGTTCAGGGTCGCGATGAGCGGAACTTATGCGCATTTCATAAGGGACGCCGAAATCTTCCAGTACCTGCGCCGCATTCTCCATGACCGGCAGATCGCTTTCACTGCCCATCAGGATTCCGACTAACGGTCTTTTCGGTTGCCTCATTATTTCCCCGGAGACATAGACATAGCTTCAAGCCGCGCAATCCTCTCCTCTATAGGCGGGTGAGTGCTGAAAAGCTTGACCAGGCCCCCTCCTGAAAGTGGGTTTACAATAAACATGTGAGAAGTCGCCGGGTTGGCGTCCATCGGAATCCGCTGGGAAGCCATCTGAAGTTTCCTGAGCGCGCTGGCAAGATACCGCGGGTTCCCTGAAATCCTCGCCCCGCCTTCATCAGCCCCATATTCCCTGGAACGGGATATAGCCATTTGCACCAGCAAAGCAGCTATAGGTCCAACTATCATCGTCACAATAGCTGCGATCGGATTGCCCCTGTTGTCATCGTCGCGTCCGCCTCCGAAGATCATTGCCCACTGCGCCATCTGCGCCAGGTAGCTGATAGAGCCGGCAATAGCAGCCGCAACCGTACTTACCAGAATGTCCCTGTGGCTTATATGAGTCAATTCATGCGCCAGAACGCCTTCAAGCTCTTCCTTCGAAAGAATACGCATAATACCCCTTGTGACCGCTACCGCTCCATGGCTCGGGTTCCGTCCCGTCGCAAAAGCATTTGGCTGGTCCTCGTCCACCATATATATCCTCGGCATCGGAATTTCCGCCCTGTGCGCAAGTCTTCTCACTATTTCATAGAGTTCGGGCGCCTCAGATTCGCTCACCTCTTTGGCCCTGTACATCCTGAGCACAATTTTATCGCTGAACCAGTAAGTTATAAAATTCATGCCAAAGGCCATGATAAGCGCAAATGTCATCCCCGACCTGCCGCCGAGCGCGCCCCCGATGGCAACCAGCAGCAAGGTCAGCGAAACCATCAAAACCATTGTCTTCAACCCGTTTAACCCGTTCATCCCGGACCTCCCACATGAGCAGTTCTTTAAAAATCAGAGTCTTCTATAAGAGCATCCCTCGAACTGCTATTATTATTATACTATACTCATAACTCATAATTAAAAGACCGCGTCACTGCGCTAATAAATAGAGCGAATTCTTCCGGTCCTCTTGTCTACGATTACTGTGTCTATCATTTTGTCATCACGGTTTCTGATGTCGGCCTCAAAAAACCACTTTCTTTCCCTGATCTCTCCTATTTTAAAGTTTCCCTTAGGCAAGAAATACTCTTCGAGTATTTTTCTTGCGTCTTCTGCTGTGCCGACAGCCCTCTTTGCCCCGTACCATCCCCACCTGTGGCCCGGACAGTAGTTCCCATATGGATTTTCACCCCTCCAGCCGTTCATTGCATAAGCATGAGGACCGGGCAGTATAATCAGAATTGCCTGAATTGCAAAAAGGGCCGCAAATAAAGTTGTTTTTTTCATCAGTTGCCGATACCTGCACTTTTTTATTCGGGAGGACATGCTTGTCCTCCCGAATAGCTCAGTCTGATAATTCTACCATCCCTGCATGGGGCATGGATATCCCATCATCATTCCCCTGCCTCCGGTCCCGTTCATCATTCCTCTTCCCATGCCGTAGCCTCCTGCAGCAAGACCATACTTGTCGGCAGCCGCATGGATTTTAGTCTGCAGGTCTATGATGTCCTTCTGCAGTTCCGCGATACGGTTTGCGTCCTGGACAGGCTTGTTATACTCGTTTCTCAATTCGATGCGCTTTGTCACAAGCTCGTCCCTGAGGCTGACAGTCTCATGCCGAAATTTTTGGACCGTTTCGGCATTCGCACCGGTCATATAACACGGCCCATACCCGCCGCCCCACCCTGCATAAGCGCCACCGGCGATGAACAATCCTGCAACCGCCATCACCACCAGAGTTGCCACCATCACTGCCTTTGTTTTCTTCATTTCCTTGTCCTCCTTTTTCTTTGATCTTCTGTCTACATCGTATCAAAGAATTAAGAATAGACAGCGAAGGAATCATGAAGAATTGTGAAGATCGTGCAAAGGCAAAAACACGGTGAAAGCAGCTCCCTCCCCATATTCGCTCCTGGCCTCTATACGCCCGTCATGGGCCTCAGCAAGCTCTTTCACAATAGCAAGACCAAGACCCAACCCGCCATCCGAAGTCCTGAAAAACCGTTCGAATATAAAAGGCATGTCTTCCTGTTTTATCCCGCTGCCGGTATCTCCAATTTCAATAAAGGCATCCGGACCATTTGCGCCGGCCTTTATCCATATCTTCCCGCCCGCTGAAGATGCCTTCAGGGCATTGCTCAGAAGGTTGATGACAATCTGGCTGAGCCGGTCAGGGTCGGCATGTATGCTGAATTCGTCATCACAAATAAGCTCAAACGCGATATCCTTATCATTGAACTGTTTGTCAAACATGTCCATTATGCACTTAATAAATGGCTTCAGTTTCAGAAAACGCTTATCCAGAGAAAGCACGCTGGCCTCAGCCCTGGAAAGTTCCTCGACACCCTCCAGTATATTCTTCAGTCTGCCGGTTTCTTCATATAAAGACCTGATGTGGTCCGTGTCTGCAGGTATCAGACCGTCAATCATGCCTTCAAGCTCCCCCCGCATTGCGCCCACCGGGGTCCTGAGCTCATGAGCGGCATTTGAAATAAGTTTTTTCCTGAGGGATTCCTGCACCTCAAGCTTTTTTGACATACGGTTGAACGCTGCCGACAATTCGCCGATCTCATCACTTCCTGAAACCGTGACCCTGCTTTTCAGATCGCCCTCACTGACAGCCCTCGCAGCTCCTGCCAGCCTCTTAAGCGGGTCCGTCAGCCTCCTGGAAAAAATAGTGCTGAGAAGGACGGTAAGACCGCCCAACCCCAAAAGCGAGATTAAAAGAAATCTGTTCGATCTCGTGATAAAGATGTTTTCTTTGCCGGACCGCAGAAACCTGACTTCGAGACTGCCTATTCCCCTTCCGTTAAAGAAAAGAGGATAGGGCGAATAGTTGCCTGTCCTTTCCTCAGCTCTCTGCGCCAGGAGTGCCGTCACATGTCTTTTTTCGAGCGGAGGTAGCATGCCGACAGCTTTTTCCGTATCCATTACTATTTCACCACTTTTATCCAGGACCCTTATTTCCAATCCAGACATCAGGGCCCATATTGCATCTTCTGCAATGTTCTCTCTTTTCCATCCGGAATATCTTTCATAGGTGCCTTCAAGGTGCGCCGTGACCCAATAAACCCTGTCCTCGGTCTCCCCTTCCAGGTATTCCCTGAAGTCCTTTATCATTAATTCCCTCAGCAAAAGGGCGGCTGAAAGCGCTATAACGGAAATCATGAGAAGCAGCAAGAAAAATTTAATCCACAAACTCTTAAGCATCTTTTTCCCCGATAAACTTGTAGCCTACGCCGTAGATGGTAAGTATAAATGCCGGATTGCGGGGATCGTCTTCGAGCTTTTGCCGGATATTTTTAATGTGTGCGTCTACGCTCCTCTCGTAGCCCTCGAATTCATAGCCGAGGGCATTCCGCACAAGCTCATCCCTCGTGAAGACCTTTTGCGGCGAAGATGCGAGAGTAAACAGCACCTTGAATTCCGTCGGTGTAAGATTGACCGGCTGCCATTTTTTTTGACAGAATAACTCCGCCCGTCGATTGACAGGCTTTCATTATTGAAGCCCATGCACCCCACGTCCCCAAGATCGTCTTTCTGTCTTCTCTTCAGAACAGCCTTGACCCTGCACACCAGTTCCCTCGGGTCTGAAAGGCTTGACGACATAATCATCGGCGCCCAGGGCAAATCCGGCAATCCGTTCATCCTCCGACGACTTCGCGGTCAGCATAATAACAGGAAAATCGCCTATTTCTTTAAGGTCCTGGCAAACTTCCTCTCCACTCGTATCCGGCAACATCAGGTCGAGGATTACAAGAAGCGGGACCTCTTTTAAGGCGGCTTCTACAGCGTCCTTGCCTTTTTCGAAGTGTGATACTCTGAAACCGGCGCCTTCGAGATAAGCTTTCACAACCCTCGCCATCTTTTTGTCATCTTCTACTATCATAATAGAATTAACCATTCAATCCACGTTCCTCCGGCCAGGTTCCACTGGTAAAAATCAGCATATATTTCCTAAACAGACTCTTCTGCGCCTAAATTCATAAGGCCAATGCCTCACGCATTGATTATACCCTACTGTAACCACCGATTTTCACCAGTGATGAGTGTTTTTTTATACCATTTTCGTATGTCTTTTATATATAATGTACAATTAAAATTATGAATGAGCGGGCAGCGGGGAATGTCCTATAGGACTGTGCAGCGGGTTTATTGCGGGGATTTGCACAACCTGGGAGGCTTAGTTCTGTGTGAAGGGAAGGAAAATACTCTTTTTTGTTCTTTTCATATTCCTTGTTGCACCATCAATCGCCGCTGCTGCGGGCGGTTTGCCTGAAGCTGGCACGATACAGCGTGAGATAGAAAAACAATTTAAGGAGCAGAAACCCCGGCCTGCTGCTCCGGTCCAAGCCCCGCTCACTCCTCCTCTTGCTGTGCCCGAGGGCGTCAAGGTCCTTGTAAAGGACTTCCGTATCACCGGAGCAAAGATATTCACTGAGGAGCAGCTCAAATCGCTCCTTACCGGATCCATCGGCAAAGAACTCTCTCTTGCTGAACTGGAAAAGGCCGCCCAGACTATCGAGGAGTTTTACCGCAGAAACGGCTTCATAGTACGCGTCTACCTGCCGCAGCAGGAGATAAAAAACGGGGTCGTGCATATCATTGTCGTTGAAGGAAAGCTCGAAGGAGTGGATATCGACGAGAAAACGAAATCCCGCCTTGACCCGGAACGTGCAAAGAATTATATCATCGCTAGCCAGCCTCTGGGCGAAACGATGCGCATAGACCGCCTTGAGCACGGCATGTTCCTGCTGAACGACCTCCCCGGGGTATTTGCTACATCTATTTTGCATCCGGGACAGGAGGCCGGCACATCCCGCCTACTGCTGAAGGTCGAAGATACCCCTTTGATATCCGGCGGCATAGGGTACAACAATGCGGGCCAGAGGGCTACCGGCACAAGTCAGGATATAGTCTATGTGACCGCCAATGATATAACCGGCATTGGGGACCAGTTCATCATAAACGGCCTTCATTCGGAGAAAGACGGCACAGATTTTCGAGCGCAGCCTACAGCCTCCCAATAGGCTATTCCGGGCTCCGGCTCGGCGCTTCTGTTTCGGGTCTGAAATACAAGCTTGTCGGCAGCTTCGCGTCATTCGATGCCAACGGCAGTGCAGAGAGCTATGGGGGGAACGCCAGCTATCCTTTAGTTAGAAGCCGCTACCTCAATCTTACAGGGGGCTTAAATTATGACTACAAGCGGTATCTTAACAAGGTGGTGGACTCGACTGTCAGCGATAAGAGAGTGAACGTCGGGTCATTCTTCTTAAAAGGGGATATGTTTGACCAACTCCTGGGAGGGGGGCATACAACGTGCGGAATAACATTATATACCGGGAGCCTTCAGCTCGGAAATGTCCAGGATGACAAAGCAGCCGACGAGGCAACAGCCCGTACAGAGGGACAATACCTGAAAGTCGGATGGAATGCATCCCGGTTGCAGAGCATATATGGCAAAACGTCGTTATACCTGGGACTTTCCGGCCAGTTTGCGGATAAGAATCTTGACTCTTCCGAAAAGTTTATCCTCGGCGGCCCTTACGGAGTGCGTGCCTACCCTGTGAACGAGGCATCGGGAGATGAGGGAGAACTTGTTACAGTAGAGTTGCGCCGGGAATTAATCGATGAGGTCCAGGTCATCGGGTTTCTGGATTACGGACATATCGTTATTGATCACAGCGCCTGGCCCGGCTCACAGGGCGCATCAAATACGCCGAACCGATATGATCTTGCCGGCGCAGGTTCCGGAATAAACCTTTTTTTTAACAAACTAAAACTGGCTGCAAGTCTGAACGTTGCGTGGCCCATAGGCCCCAACCCCGGACGCGGCTCTGACGGCAGCGACAATGACGGCACCCACAGGAGGCCGAGATTTTGGGTGTCCGTGCAAAAATTCTTTTAGGCTAAGTCCTTCTATAATCTGCCAAAAAAATTGTCCAAAAATTTAACTTGACATTAATCAGGATAAGTTTTATCCTGTATCTAGAGACAGAGATGTAGCCACCAATCGCTGGGTGGCGGTTCCAAATGATTTTTAGAGGGAGGAGCTTATGGACCCCTCAATTAAATTGAATGAATATTCCCGCAAACTTTTCAGGGGGCTTTATTTAGCACTAAGACGGTCGTACCGTTCCCTATGGCGCGCAATAATAGCATGGGTCCTGATTTTAAACATGGTGGCGCCCGCGTTCGCGCTGGTCCCTGCTCCAAACGACCTTCCTACGGGAGCTCAGGTTGCGGCAGGGCAGGCTTTGGTGAGCCAGACCGCAAACAGCATGAACGTCCAGCAGTCAACTGCAAAGGCTATAATTAACTGGAGCACCTTTAATATCGGCTCTAACGCCTCAGTCAACTTCAGTCAGCCTTCGCCCTCATCGGTAGCGCTCAACCGTGTGGCAGCATCGAATCCCTCATATATTTACGGACAGCTTACGGCAAACGGCAAGATATTTCTCATTAATCCGGGCGGCATATTATTCGGCGCCGGCTCCAAAGTGAATGTGGGATCGTTCGTGGCGTCAACCATGGACATGACAGACAACGACTTTCTTGCAGGCAACTATCGCTTCACGCGTAACGGCTCAACAGGAACAATAGTAAACCAGGGCACAATCACGGCCGCTGACGGGGGGTACATAGCACTGCTCGCCCCGGAAGTGAGCAACCAGGGAATCATCATGGCGAAGATGGGTACGATAGCACTCGCAGCAGGTGATGCCGTGACCCTGGACATGGCAGGAGACAATTTGATCAAGGTGGAAGTAGACCCTGCCACAGTCAACACCCTCATCGAAAATAAGCAGCTCATACAGGCCAGCGGCGGCACAGTAATAATGTCCACATCAGCGGCAGGTCAACTTCTGGCTTCCGCCATCTCAAACGACGGTGACATAGTAGCAAGCTCTCTCGTTGACAAGGGCGGCGTTATCAGTCTTGTCGGCGCCGACACCATCAGCAACACGGGAACGATCGACGCAAGCGGATTGACCGGTGGCGGACAAGTCCAGGTCTCGGCGAATAATATTGTAGATGCAGGCGGCACTATCGACGTCTCCGCCACGACAGTCAGGCAACGGCGGCAGCGCAAATATCTCCGCTCAATATATCGCCACTTACGGCCAGATAACGGCGAAAGGTACGGGCGGTAACGGAGGCGACATTCTCCTTGCAGGCAACCAGATAGTCCAGACCAATAGCACGACACTGGACGCCTCAGGCGCAGCTCAGGGCGGCAGGATAAGCCTGTTGGGCGGCAACGGAGAGAATGACGGAGTATTCACCTCCGCGGGCCTCATTGCCGATGGTTCCACAGGCGGTTTGATAACCCTGGCAGGAAACAGCATCACGCTTCGGGAGGCGAACTTCGACGCTTCGGGGCTATACGGCGGCGGCACAATTATGATCGGCGGCGGCGCTCACGGGTCAGCCTGGAGCGACCCTATTACCGGTCAGAACCTGACCAACACTGCCGTAACCGATATCTCCCCGGACAACGTGCTGAACGCCTCCGCGACACAGGCGGGTAACGGTGGCAATATCATAGTGTGGTCGGACCAGCAGACATACTTTTTCGGTAACGCATCAGCCCGCGGCGCAGGAAACGGAAATGGAGGATACATAGAGACTTCGGGGACCAGCCTCCAGTTCGGCGGAACGGTTGACGCCAGCAGTCCTGGTGGGCAGCCGGGCAACGTACTGCTCGACCCGAAAAACATCACCATCGACACCGGCACCGGCACTTACGGCCCTAACGGCTCCAATTATACGCCGTTCACTAACCCCATCGTAGGAAATCATTCAAACAGTGAATTCGGCCAGTTTCTTACGACCCTTCAAAACAGCAATACGAACATCGTAGTTAGTGATCCGAACGCCACTGTCGGGGGCATTGGAACTGCGGGGGCTGTCTACCTGTTCAAGTCTGATGGCACCCTGCTCGCGACCCTGAATGGGACCAATAACAGCGACCAGGTAGGCAATGCAGGTGTCACGGCGCTGACCAACGGCAATTTCGTGGTCGGCAGTGTCAACTGGGATGGGGGCATAGGAGCTGCTACATGGGTCAGCGGGACTGGATCAGTAAGCGGCGCTGTATCAAGTTCCAACAGCCTCGTGGGGAGCGTGAGTGGCACTAGCGGCGATCAGGTCGGCACCAGTGTCACAGCGCTGACCAACGGCAATTACGTGGTCGGCAGTGTCAACTGGAATGGGGGCAGAGGCGCTGCTACATGGGGCAGCGGCACATCCGGGGTTACAGGCACTCTCTCAAGTTCCAACAGCCTCGTTGGAAGCACTGCCAACGATGCGGTAGGTTCTGTCATCACGGCGCTGAGCAACGGCAACTATGTGGTCGGGAGTCCGTCATGGAATAACGGCACGGCCAGCGTTGGTGCGGCAACATGGGGCAGCGGGACCTCAGGGATTACCGGCACCATCTCAAGTTCCAACAGCCTTGTGGGAAGCACTGCCGGCGATAAAGTCGGTACTTCCATCACAGCGTTGCTAACCAACGGCAACTACGTGGTCGGCAGCTCATCATGGGACAACTCAACAGGTGCAGCGACATGGGGCAGCGGGACATCCGGGGTCACAGGCACCATCTCAAGTTCCAACAGCCTCGTGGGAAGCACTGCCGGCGACGAGGTAGGCTCTGTCATCACAGCCCTCACCAACGGCAACTATGTGGTCGGCAGCCAGCTATGGAGTAACGGCACGGCCAGCGTGGGTGCGGCAACATGGGGCAGCGGGACATCCGGGGTTACCGGCGCCATCTCAAGTTCCAACAGCCTCGTGGGAAGCACTGACGGTGATGAAGTAGGCGCTGTTATCACAGCGCTCAGCAACGGGAATTATGTGGTCGGCAGCCCAAATTGGACCAACAGCGTCGGTAACAACGTGGGTGCTGCTACATGGGGCAGCGGGACATCTGGAGTTACCGGCACCATCTCCAGTTCCAACAGCCTCGTGGGATCCGATACCGGATCTGGTGGTGGCGATAAGGTCGGCAATATCATAGTTGCCCTTAAAACAAATGGTAACTACGTTGTAGCCAGCCCTAATTGGGACGGCGGGACAGGCGCGGCTACGTGGGGCAACGGGTCATCCGGAACTACCGGCGTCATCTCCAGTTCGAACAGCCTGATAGGGGGCAGTTTCAATGATAATGTCGGCGCCAGCGTCACTGCGCTCACCAACGGCAACTACGTAGTGGGGAGCCCTTCATGGGACAACAGCAGAGGTGCAGCAACGTGGGGTAACGGCACGAGCGGCGCCACCGGTACTATATCCCATGTTTTAGCTACCGCCAGTGCAACAAGTTTAATAGGAAGCAATTCCGGCGATAAAGTCGGCACTGTTATAACGGCCCTCACCAACGGTAACTATGTGGTCGGGAGTCCATCATGGAAAAATGGTTCTGTCGCCACGGCAGGTGCCGCCACATGGGGCGACGGGACATCCGGGGTCACAGGCACCATCTCCAGTTCCAACAGCCTTGTGGGCAGCAATACCGGCGATCAGGTCGGCTCTGTCATCACAGCTCTCAGCAACGGCAATTACGTTGTAGGGAGCCCGTCATGGAACAGCAACAGAGGTGCAGTAACGTGGGGTAACGGCTCCAGCACCGCCACCGACCGACTCACCGGCACAATAAGCGCCGACAACAGCCGCGAAGGAGTAAATGTGGGTGACGATCTCGGCTCGAGCATTACGCCCGGTAATGGCGATACTTTTGCAGTTAAGACGAACAACGGCTGGGGCAATGTTTATATCTTTGAAGAAAATCCATATATTTACGCCGCCAATCCGAGCCTGAGCATCACTGTAACGCCGAGTATACTGGAGGCAGTGCTTAATAAAGGCAACACGATAACTTTGCAGGCCAATACCGACCTTACTCTTAACTCCAACGCTGATATCATAGCGACACCTTCTTCGGGCAACGGCGGGAACCTGGTGCTGTCCGCCGGGCGCAGTGTCGCACTCAATTCCAATATCACTACTGACAACGGCAACGTGACCATAAAAGCCAACGACGACGACACAAGTGCTACCGGTGTGGTGGCCGCCGATCGTGATGCAGGCACTGCCTCAATAAGCATGGGATCAGGTACAACGATCAACGCAGGCACCGGGTCGGTCAGTATGACTATATACAGCGACGGCCACGGTGCGGCAGGCGACATTACACTGAGTAATATCACCGCCGGCAGCGTAACGACCCAGACACCCGGGAACATCAACATCAACAGCGGTTCACATTTAACTGCAAGCGGCAGCGGCAATTCAATTGCCCTTGAAGCAGGCGGCAACTTTGTCAATAATGCCGGCTCATCAGCGCTCTCGGCAACAAGCGGACGCTGGTTAATCTATTCCGCCAATCCGGCTGATGACACATTCGGAGGACTTGCGAGCGGAAACAGAGCGGTGTGGGACAGCACCTACTCTAACTACGCGCCCGGCAGTGTAAGCCAGACCGGTAACGTCTACATCTTCAGCTTCCAGCCCACAGTAACCTTTACTCCGTCAAGCGCAAGTAAAACTTATGGAGACACGGTCGATCTTTCGTCTTCCTATTCCGTAAGCGGAGTGCAGACCAACACTTACGGCGGCGCGATCTTGCCCGACACCAACGCCATCGCTTTCAGCGGCGTTCCAAGCGTGTCGTCTACAGGGACCCCGGTAACAGCTAATGCCGGTATATATAATGATATCACTTTGAGCGCCAACACAATTACAGCGCTCGACGGATATCAGTTTGCTCTGAACAACTCGACTCCAGGCACTTTGACGGTAAACACGAGGCCGCTCACTATCACCTCGGGCAATGCTTCATTCATCTACGGTGATAATCCCCCGACCGTAACTTCATTCACCGCGCCTTCGGGCTCTGCGGGCTCGGGCAGCGGGCTGGTCAACGGCAACTCAGTATCGAGCGTCACCGATACGGTCAACGCCTCCGCGACCACCAATGCCGGAACTTATACCTCTGGCATCACGCCGTCCTCCGCTGTATTCGGCTCAGGGCTCGCCAGCAACTACAACATCACTTATGCCAACGGCACTCTTACTATCAACACCAGGCCGCTTACCATCACCTCGGGCAATGCTTCATTCATCTATGGTGATAATCCCCCGACCGTAACTTCATTCACCGCGCCTTCGGGCTCTGCGGGCTCGGGCAGCGGGCTGGTCAATGGCAACTCCGTATCGAGCGTCACCGATACGGTCAACGCCTCCGCGACCACCAATGCCGGAACTTATACCTCTGGCATCACGCCGTCCTCTGCTGTATTCGGCTCAGGGCTCGCCGGCAACTACAACATCACTTATGCCAACGGCACTCTTACTATCAACACCAGGCCGGTCACTATCACGGCGAGTGATACCAGCCGTGTCTACGGAGATTCCAACCCGTCGGTCACTTCCTTCACTGCTTCTACAGGCTCTGCTGGCTCAGGCAGCGGATTGGTCAATGGCAACTCGGTAAGCAGCGTCACAGGCACGTATAACGCTACCGTTACTACAAACGCAGGCAATACATCAACCATCACGCCGTCCTCTGCTGTATTCGGCTCAGGGCTCGCCAGCAACTACAACATCACTTATGCCAACGGCACTCTTACTATCAGCACCAGGCCGCTTACCATCACCTCGGGCAATGCTTCATTCACTTACGGTGATAATCCCCCGACCGTAACTTCATTCACCGCGCCTTCGGGCTCTGCGGGCTCGGGCAGCGGGCTGGTCAATGGCAACTCCGTATCGAGCGTCACCGATACGGTCAACGCCTCCGCGACCACCAATGCCGGAACTTATACCTCTGGCATCACGCCGTCCTCTGCTGTATTCGGCTCAGGGCTCGCCGGCAACTACAACATCACTTATGCTAACGGCTCTCTTACTGTCAATGCCCGTCCGCTCACTATCACGGCTGGCGACGCAAGCCGCAACTACGGCGACCCTAACCCGACTGTTACTGCCTTTACTGCCAGCACGGGCACAAATGGCTCGGGCAGCGGATTGGTTAACAGCGATTTTATCAACAGCGTAATCAATACGATTAATGCTACCCTGACCACCCCTGCGGGCACGGCAACCATCACACCGTCAGGAGTTATCTTCGGTCACGGGCTGGCGAGCAACTATGCCATCTCTTACATTAACGGCGTACTGACTATAATCGCGCTTCCAGTCACGACCAACACCACGACATCGGGCACAATCACCACCGCTGAGACAACGCAGAGCGATGTCACAAAAACTGTCATTACTAACGCGAATCCCAACACCAGCAGCAGTACCACACCGACTCAAGGCGGCAGCATGATCGCCATGAGCAGCAGTGCAACAGGTGGGACTACAGGCGCGGGGAGCGCTTCAGCCGCCGGTTGTACCGGCTTAATAACAGTCAGAGGGACAAATACCCTTGGCTGCGTTCTCTCAAATAATCAGCAATAACTTTCAATATGAACACCTCCATGGCCGTCAGCGCCGTGGAGGGAAGATTTCTCCTGATATAATAAATAGAATTTTCAATGCGGTGGTTTTTAGCCATTGAATAACTTATTATGTAAGCATAACACGCAGAATTATCAGGAGGTCCGCATCAGCACGTTTCGAGCAAGTCCTTTCATACTTCTTTGCATCACAGGGCTTTTTGCCATTTTCAGTTCCACTATTTCAAAAAGTCCTGTACTGCCGCTTTTTTCCTCCTACCTGGGCGCCGGCCCTTCAGGTGTGGGCATAGTTGCCGCGGTATCGGCCTTTACGGGGATCATCGCAAGTATACCGGCAGGGATACTGTCCGACCGCTGGGGCAGGAAGCGTATGCTGATTGTAGCAGCCATCGTTTTTTCCACGGCCCCATTCCTATACCTTTATGTAACGACAATATGGCAGCTTGCGCTCGTCAGATTTTACCACGGCCTTGCCACCGCCATATTCGTGCCTGTAGCAATGGCCGCGGTCTCCGATCTCTTCCACCACGGGCGCGGAGAAAAAATAGGATGGTTTTCCACGGCAACGCTCATAGGGCGTTTTGCAGCGCCGCTTGCAGGAGGCGGTATCATCGGCTTGCTGGCATACAATCCGCCTGCAAATTACAAGGCGGTATACCTTGTGTGCGGCCTGGCAGGTATGGCGGCCTTGTTAATCGTCCCGGTCATTCAGTTGCCGGCAAAAGAAAAAGAAGACAAAACCGGCAAAGAGTGGGCTGAGGTCTTGCAGGCATTCAGATCGGTACTGTCACACAGGGCTATTATCCTGACCGCGATAGTTGAGGCGGCAGTGCTTTTTGCCTACGGAACATTCGAGACTTTTCTACCGCTCTACGCGATCAAAAAGGGCCTGAACGCCTATCATGTAGGCATATTGCTGTCCTCCCAGGTCATAGCACTCGCTCTCACCAAACCTGTGATGGGAAGGTTTTCAGACAGGCATGGCAGGAGTACCCAAATTATTTCAGGCGCCATTATCGGCGCCGCGTGCATCGCAGCTTTTTCTCTCGCCGGGTCCTTTACCGGCATTCTTGCACTAAGCATACTTTTCGGCTTCAGTATCTCCATTGTCACCTCTGCAACTTCGGCCTTTATAGCCGACCTGAGCACACATGGAAGCCGGGGTTCCGCCATGGGTATTTTAGGTTCTATTATGGATACGGGGCATACCTCCGGCCCTGTAATATCAGGACTTATCGCGGCCCGTCTCGGTTTTGCCGCCTCTTTTATCGGTGCATCACTCGTGGTGCTGATTGCCGCATCTGCATTCAGGTGTGGAGTTCGCGGCACTCTTGAGGCAAAGCATATTGCAAAACTCTAGGGCCTGGTTTATTATTTTAGTGACCAGTGATGTTTGCGTGAGGGTGAAGGCATGATAAAAATCCTGAAAACAGGAATACCGGTTTTGGCGGCAGTTATTTTTTTTGTTTTTTATGCATCAACCACTATTGGCAAGGAGGGAGTAAAGATGGGCGACCTGAAAATTTCGAGCACCGCTTTTTCAAATAACGGGAACATTCCTTCAAAGTATACCTGTGACGGAAGCGATATAAATCCACCCCTCCTGATAGAGGATGTGCCACAGGGCGCCAAGTCCCTGGTTTTGATTACCGATGATCCCGATGCTCCGATGGGCACATGGGTACATTGGGTTGTATGGAACATCTCTCCACAGACAAGGGTGATAAAAGAAAACGACACACCCCCGGGCGCTTCATCGGGACTGAACGACTTCAGAAAAAAATCCTATGGAGGTCCCTGCCCGCCATCCGGCACCCATCGCTATTTTTTCAAGCTTTACGCGCTGGATACTGCATTGGACCTGCCTGCCGGCGCAAAAAAGGCTGATGTTGAAAAAGCCATGAAGGGACACATCATATCGCGGACTCAAGTCATAGGTCTGTATAAAAGGCAGAAATAAAAAGAATAGGCAAAAGGCTAAGGGCAAAAGGCGAAAGGCAAAGGAAATCGTTGTTTTACTGCAGCCTTACTCTTTTTACCCTTAGCCTTTTGCCTTTAGCCCTTAGCCTATTCTTTACTTATTGTAAACTTCCCGTCTTTGTCGATCCTGATATTGGCATTGAGAAAGCGCACCCTGTAACCGGCTTCTTTAAGTATGTGATATGCCGCTTCGGCCCTTATGCCCGTGGCGGAATACGTGATGATCTCCTTGTTCTTCGGTATATCCATGAGCCTGCCCTTAATGTCTTCGCCAGGCACGTTCAGAGCACCCCTGAGCATTCCCTGCATCGCCTCTTCCCCGTCGCGCACATCCAGGATAAGCCTATCCGGCGCCGGGGCCTCTACCGTCCGCCTGAATTCCTCGACAGAAATTTCACCCGGTCTTAACTTCTGCAAATAAACAATCTTTGTAGTCACATCGCCATTAATGACAAGTCCTCCGAAGCGTTTCCACTCTTCAAAACCGCCTTCGAGCACTGATACATTGATATAACCCCACCCTCTGACATTAAAAAAATCATCTGACGCACCCTTTGTATCGTTGTCGTAAAGTATTATTGGAGCAGCTTTGTCTGAGGGGAACCTGTCCTTCGAATTGGGGATGTCCTTTCCCGGAATAGAAACTGCGCCGATAATGTGGCCCCTTCTTGCCTCGTCAATCGTCCGGAGATCAACAAGGACAACCGGAATTCCTTTTTCCAGATAATCCATATAATACTGTGCAGAGGAAACGACAAGTTTACCGGCCTTCTTCCATCCATACAATCCGTCCGTGAAAATTTTTACTTTCGTATATCCTGATTTCTCCGCCCTGGAAGCGGACAATAGGCTAAGCCTTCCGGTAGGACCGCCGCAATAGAAGATAAGCAGCCTGTCCTTTTCTATGGGCAGCATTCCCGCATATTTATTGAAATCACGGCCAGGTACCGAAATAGCGCCCGGAATATGTCCTTCATTGTAAAGCGCGGAAGATCTCGAATCCACAAGCTGAGGATTTCCTATCTCCGGGCCCGGCCGCAACAAGCCTGGCAACATCATCGACTGAAGCGATCTTCTCCGGCGATATTTTTACGGATGGCTTGAGGGTCACGCTCGCCGCATATAATTCGCCGTCCTTTTGCGCGGTAGCTATGGCTATTTCTTTTTCTTTCGGTATCCTGTTCCACTTTTCGGCGCCAATAAGTTTTGTGTCATCACCATATCTTACAAGCCACACAGCATTGCCTGTCCGCATCCGGATAATATTGTCCCTGTTTGATATGCCCGCAAAGAACCGAGCAGAATATTATCATCAGGTTTATGGCACTGTTTACAGGGTGTGGCTATTCTCTGTTTTTGTGACAAGTCCGCCTTTTGCGCCCCGTGAGTCTGCGGCGTTTCGGCGACACAGTTCTGGACCCCGAAAGTCTGCGACGTTTCGGGGACCCAGTCAGCGGGCCTGCCAAAAAGGAAGAAAAAAACTGTAAAAACTATGATAAAGGCGGCTGCTATGCTCCTGTTCCGCATTCACAATCCTTTCATGTAAACACATAGCGTTCCTTTTAAAGAACAAATTATATATTAGGGTAATATCGTAAAAAATTCAATTCACCGCTTCCCTGAGCCCCTTGACCGCCGTGAATTTAGGCACCCTGGCGGCAGGGATTCTTATCGTTTCTCCGGTTTTCGGATTGCGCCCTTTACGTTCTACCCGCTTTGACAGGAAAAACGTCCCGAAGTCGAGCAAAATTATCTTTCGCCCTTTTTTCATTTCCGCAGTAATTGCGTCCAGTGCCGCGTCAAGCACCTTGCCCGCTGTCGGTCTTGAGAGGCCCGTCAGCAACGTAATTTTTACTACCAGCTCACTCTTGGTCATAAATGTCAAGCACCGCCTTTCGGAACGAACAGGCAAGCCTATCCAGGGGGGAACAGAGGACTTTTATTCCGGAAACCAACATCCCTTTCATCGGCAACCCCGCTGCCATCGACTACTGCTTTCAGTCTTTAGGCCGTAGGCTTTGCGTCCCAGTCTTTCGAATGGTTTGCCCTTTCGTTAAAGATCAGCCACTCATATGAGCGCGAAGTCATTTTAAAGGAAACAGCGATATATTTGTCAAGCTTTCGATTATACCCGGTCTTCACCAGACCCAAAACAGCCTGTTTATATTCATCCATTCATCCTTTATTCCCTTTGCTTCCGTGATCCGGAAATCCCTCCAGGTCTTCACCAGCACCTTTCCACCGTCCCCTTCGCTTATTTTTATCGCCCCGTCCCTGTCGGTCCTGAACACCCGGCAGCGGGCCCGGCACCTGGACAATACATCTAAAGTTTCCTGATGAGGATGTCCGTAACTGTTATTGCGCCCCGCGCTGATAACCGCGATCCCGGGTGAAACAGTGTCAATGAATATTTCGGAAGACGATGAGCGGCTGCCGTGGTGTGCTACTTTCAGTACCGTGCTTTTAAGCGATGGGCCGATATGGACCGCATCTGCTTCACCTTCTTTTTCAAGGTCGCCGGTAAACAAAAATGAGGCAGCAGTCCCCTGTACTCTCAGCAGAAGCGAATCATTGTTCTCATCGAACCTCTTTCCGCTTCCGGAATAAAAGCCGTTGTAAGGGTGAAGCGCCATAATACTATATCCCGCGCCGCGTATCGTGTCCCCTCTCTGAAGCCCTCTGTGTCCCGCGTTTCCAGGAAATCCCTCTTCATACTCCATCCGGCTGTTGTCCCATATCTCATGAACTTTAAAATTATTAAGCAAATAGCCGGCGCCCCCGACATGGTCATTGTCCGGATGCGATAGTATCAGGGCATCGATATTGTTTATGCCCCGGTAACGCAAAAACTCGCCGACCTGGAAACCACTCTTGCCGGTGTCCATGATCATGGTCCGCCGGTCAGGCAATTCTATGACCGCACCGTCACCCTGGCCCACATCGAGAAAGGTGACAGAGAGTCCGCTCCTGCCGGAAAAGGAGCAGGCCAAATAAATAGCTGCGGGAACTATAGCAATGGCGCAGGGGATCAACCTGTTTGTCGTTTTAGTCTTCGCATAAACGGTAGCAGTATAAATACCCAGACCGGCATAAAAGAAAATCAGCAGTACGGGAGGAAATGCGGGGACACTGACGGCCGCGAATTCCCATCGACCTATATAATTCACAAAAGACAGAACATGACTGGTGAGGGCATCAAGCACTGAGTGCAGCGGGAAGGCATTAAACAAAAGAAAGACTAGCGAAGACAAAAAAGCCAATGGCAGAATGATAAAACCTGCAACGGGAATGACAATGAGGTTGGCCAGGGGTGACACAACAGAGAAAATATGGAAGCAATTGATAATCAGAGGGGCCGTACCTGTGGTTGCAGCAAAGGTTATGAGGACAGAGGACCGGGCATATGACACAATGGAAGACTTCAGCCGGGAGAATACCGGGACCGCCACCGCGTCCTGCGCCTCCCCCTTTTTTTTATCGCGGGCCGTTTCGCTGCCTGCAGCCATCCCGATGCATAGCACGGAGAGAAACGATAACTGAAACGACAGGTCGGTCAAAGAATCGGGCCGGTAAAGGACAATGAGAAAAACAGCGGCCGTCAGGCTATTCAGCCAGAATCTCTTTCTCTCGAGTAAAAGACCGAACAGAAAAAAACATATCATTATGAATGCCCTGAAAGTACCGAAGTCAGGTGGTGATATGCCCAGGTAGCCGGTCATAAAAGGCAAACAGACCAGGGCGGCGATTTGAGATGGTGACGTATAAAGCGTGAGCACCGAGAAAAGTTTATACGGGAGAGACTTGATAATAAAACGGGTCGACTGGAAAAAAAAGAACAAAAGCAGTCCAAAGTGCAGGCCGGCTTTGTGCAGGATATGGGAGAGCCCCGTGACACTGAAGGAATTGTTTGTTTCCTTTGTCAGCAGACCGCGCTCCCCGGTGATCAGTGCCATTATGAAGGGTGCCGAGGCAGGGGAAAGAGAACCCTTTATGGCGGCATTCAAACGTTCCCGCAGTGCCCCGAAAAATTTTATGGGACCACTAACAGGGTCTGCCTGTACGGCATAGCCTGAAACCCGGAAAATCGACGAACTGCTGCCCGGATTCATAAAATAAGCATCGGCAGGAATGCGGACTCTGACAGAATAGGTCGTGCCGGGGGTCATGGCTTTATCGCCTGCAACACGCATTTCCCGCAAAATTATTTTTTTACCGCTGCTGTCAGCCGCTTCGGAGACATCCAAAACATGCGAAAAGCCCCCCATGCGTGAAAACAAAGGGACCGGCCCGGAGCGCACAGTGCCCTTAATCGAAATCGTCGTGCCTGCAATCGATGAGACCGGCTCCGGCGGCACAGTTCGAAAATACGCGGAGCAGAAACCCAAGACCACCATGAGGACCACGGCAAAAACCGGCAGCGGCCTGCACGTTTTCCCGGCCACAGCCTTTTTGGCGAAAAATGCGAGGAGCGTTGCCGATAACAGAATACCGGTTACCGGGAAAAACCGGTATACATAAACAAGAGCGGAACCGTAAATGAATGCGATTGCATACTGCACGATGGCCCCGTTATCATAGCCTAAGCGCCTCCGGCAAAATCGACTTTTCATCATTAAAATCCCTAAAGCGGAAATTGTGCCTCGTTTTGATGTACAATTTTAGAAAAAAGAGGTGGATGATGTTGGCCAATTTTTACGAAAGAATACATGTCGATGACAGGAACATCTGCAAGTTGTTCATGCAGGAAATCAGCGGACTTTATACGGACATGGAACTGGCAGCGGAAGAGCTGGAATTGCTTGCCATGCCGAGGCGTTCTTTCACAGTGCATTTCCCGGTGAGAATGGATTCGGGGAAGACAAGGATGTTCATAGGACACCGCGTTCAGTACAACGACGCAAGGGGGCCGGCAAAAGGCGGCATCAGGTTCCATCCCGACCTTACTATCGATGATGTAAAGGACCTGGCGTTCCTGATGGTCCTTAAATGCGCGATAGCGAATATTCCTTTCGGGGGTTCGAAGGGGGGCGTTGTCGTCGATCCAAAGGAGTTGAGCGGGAATGAACTGGAACAGCTGACGAGAGGTTACGTCCGGGCAATCAATAATTTCATAGGCCCCTTCAAGGACATACCGGCGCCCGACGTGTTTACCGGTGAAAAGATAATGGTCTGGATCATGGATGAGTTCGAAAGGATAAAAGGCGAACACGTGCCTGCTGTTGTCACCGGAAAACCGGTCCAGCTGGGAGGCACTAAAGCCAGGAATTATTCCACCGCCCTTGGAGGCATCTATGTCCTCGAAGAGGCAATGAAGAAAGCGGGAATGGAGAAAAACGGGGCGAGGGTCGCTATTCAGGGATTCGGCAATGTGGGTAAAAATGCGGCACGCCTTTTTTTCGAGAGGGGGTACAAAGTTGTTGCGGTGAGCGCTATGGAAGGAGGCATTATTGATCAGGCCGGCCTTGACATACAAAAAGTAATAGGGCATCAGGGGTCCCGGGGAAGCCTGCTCAACTTCCCGGGCGCCGCTGACATCACGAACCAGGAACTGTTGGCATGCGACTGCGATGTCCTTGTGCCGGCCGCCCTTTCAGATCAGCTCCACAAGGGCAATGCGGACAATGTGAAAGCCCGGATTATACTGGAACTTGCCAATGCGCCGACAACAATAGATGCAGACAAGATTTTCTTCGACAAAAACATTTTTGTCATACCCGACGTAGTGGCAAATGCAGGAGGAGTGGTAGTCAGTTATTTCGAGTGGAGCCAAAACCTCAACAGCAGTTACTGGACAGAAGAAGAGGTCCTGCGCAACCTGAAAAATATCATGGTCAACTCCTTTAACGATGTATATTCCGCATGCAGCCTGGAATACTGCCGGATGAGAAGGTCCGCCTACCGGCTCGCCATAAAACGCGTGCTCGAAGCCGAGAGACTCCGGGGAAATCTATAGAGGAGCTACACCTTTTCGCAGGGTATTTTCACTTATGGATTTCGCGTCCATAAATTGCAAAAGATAATCAGGCCCTCCGGCTTTAGGTCCTGTACCCGACATCCCGGCGCCTCCGAAAGGCTGTCGCCCCACAAGTGCGCCTGTGATCTTTCTGTTGATGTAGAGGTTGCCTGCGCGGAAAGCGTCTTTTGCCTTTCGGATAACGGCGGGGCTTCTAGAAAAAATGCCCCCGGTCAAAGCATAGTCGGTACTATTGGCGATTGTTATTGCTTCGTCTATATCCATAGCTTTTATTACCGAGACCACGGGACCGAATATCTCCTCGCGGGCCACCGCAGCCTCCGGTCTTACCTCAAACATAACCGGACCCGTATAATATCCCGAACCAGAAAAGGACCCGCCTTTTTCGGGTGCAGACATTGTCCCTTCCTGACTTCCCTTTTCCATATACCTCTTCACTTTTTTCAGCGCTTCATCGTCTATAAGCGGGCCCATAAATGTGGCCGGGTCTTCGGGAGGCCCGATTTTGATACTCCTCATGGCCTCTTTGAACCGGCTGCAGAATTCGCTATACACCCCCGGTAAAACAATGACCCGTGAGCATGCGGAACATTTCTGGCCCTGATATCCAAAGGCAGATGCCAGAACGCCCTTCACCGCTTCATCGAGGTCCGCTGTTTCATCAATTATGATGGCATTCTTGCCGCCCATCTCCGCGATGACCCTTTTCACATTTGCCTGGCCCTGATGGGTTTCGCCCGCAAGTCTGATAATCCTCAGCCCGACATCCTTCGACCCGGTAAATGCGATGAGGTCCACGCCGGGATGGGACACCAGGAACTCCCCTATTTCCGCTCCGGGACCCGGCAGATACTGAAGGACTCCAGGGGGCAGCCCCGCTGCCCTGAAAACCTCTACAAGCTGCCATGCAATAACAGGCGACAGCCCCGACGGTTTGAGAATAACGCAATTCCCTGTGACTAGCGCTGCGGATGCCATCCCCGTAATAATGGCAAGGGGAAAGTTCCAGGGGGATATGACCACCCCTGTTCCCCTGGGTCCGTAAAGGTATTCATTGGCCTCTCCCGGATAGCGTCCGGGATATTTCGGTTTCGCAATTTCGATCATCTGTCTGCCGTAATATTCAAGATAGTCTATGGCCTCGGCAACATCGCCGTCAGCCTCCATAACAGGTTTCCCCACCTCATAGACTTCGAGCGCAGTGAGCTTGAATCTCCTGTTTCGCATTTCCTCCGCAGCCCTGAACAGGTAGTCGGCCCTGGCCTCGGGCGGTGTCCTGCGCCAAAACGCATGTGCCGCTCTCGCCTGGTTTACAGACTCCTCCGCATCCCTCCGGGAAGCCGATGATATTCTTCCTATGACCTCTGCGGGCCCAGCCGGGTTTATAGAGAGCGTCTCAGCATGCGTAAAAATCTCGCGGCCCCCCAGGAAGAGGGGATAGTTCAGCCCCAGTTCTCCTCTCAGCGAACTAAGGGCATTTCTCATCTTTTGTCTGTTTTCATCCTTTGAAAAATCCGTTGCCGGCTCGTTTCTGAATAAATCTCCGGATTCCGCCGGTATGCTTCCTGACGCGTCCGGAACTCTTACAAGCTCCTCGAAAGACATCTTTTCGGCAAACGATTTTCTTAGAAAAGATTCGTTGGAGGTGTTCTCAAGTATTCTCCTCACCAGGTATGCCATGCCGGGGATAAGTTCTCCAATCGGGCAATAGACCCTGACAGGCGTTTTCATCAGCGCCCTTCTTACCGGTTCACCCATGCCGTAAAGGGTCTGGAACTCGAATCGCTCTCTGTCGAGATTAAAATCTTCGGCAAGAACAACGGCATTGCTTATGCTCCTTATATTATGCGTGGCGATAGCGGGATATACGACATCGCTGTTTTGAAAAAGTATTTTTGTAAGCTCTTCATAATTGCGGTCTGTCTCGTCTTTTTCCGGGAATACGGGGACCGGCCATCCTTTTTGCCGGTTTACAGCGATCTCATAATCCCAGTATGCTCCTTTTACCAGCCGGACAGTTATGCGCCGCCCGCTGCACTTCGCCCACTCCAGAAGCGACAGGAGGTCCTCTCTCGTGTCTTTGAGATAAGCCTGAAGCGCTATCCCCGCCCATTGAAAATCTTTATAATCGTCGAGAATACTTTTAAAGACAGCTATTGTAAGGTCTTTATAATAGTAATGCTCCATATCGAAAGTAATAGATGCATCGAGTGCCTTTGCCCTTTCAAATACAGGCCTCAGGCCGTCTTTTATTTTCCGGACAGAACCTTCCCAATCCAAAGGCTCTATTTGTGAATAGAACGATGATATCTTAAGAGAAATATCGAGCCTGCTTCCGCAGGACCGTCGCCCCTCCCCTGCCGCAAACGCGGGCGCAAGAAAATCCAGCGCCTCCAGATATCTGCCCGCATATCGGTTTGCTTCGATGTCGCTCACTACTGCTTCGCCCAGAAGATCGATGCTCAATGCAGCATCGTCTTCTCTCAGTTTTTGGAGGGACTCCAGGGCGTTTTCAGGGTCCGCTCCGGCAATGAATTGCGCGGCAAGTGATTTTACCGAAGCCCTTATTACCCTCGCAACAATGCCGGGGACGACTGTTCCTCTTGAGAGACGGCCTATCGCCTTCCGTATTATCAACGGCGCATCCGCGATCTCATCGAAATATTCCCTGAACAGTCTGAGCACAAGGGCATCGTTCTTCAGGCCCGGCAGGACATCAGTGAACCTCAGGAGTTGTATTTTGAAAGCATCATCCCGCATGGCCCATTGCATAATCCTGCCTTTCCATCTCTTATTGTCGAAAATGGCGGGCTTCTCATCCCTCAGGCCTGAAAAGAGTTCAAATGCCTTTTCCCTTAGCCGGGTTTCAAAGCGGTGATTTTGCATCATTTCCCTGCTTCCTCTGTAAAGAAATCTATCAGCCTGCGCGCAATTGTACCGGTGCGCGGTATGGCCGGCATATTATTTGAGGCAAACCACGCGGCATCGACAATCTCCGATTCATCGATCCTGATTTCCCCGCTTTGATAATCAGCCGTAAACCCTACCATTAACGAATTGGGGAACGGCCAGGGTTGGCTTCCGAAATAGCGTATATTTTTGACCTCGATTCCGACCTCTTCCCTGACCTCTCTTCTAACAGTTTCCTCAAAAGTTTCACCGGGCTCCACAAAGCCCGCCAATACACTATGAAACGCCGTCCGGAAACGATGGTACCGGGCCAGGAGTATCTCAGCCCCTTTTACTACGGCCACGATTATTGCAGGGGATATCTCAGGGTAAATTACGAGACCGCAATTGGGGCATTCTTTCGCCCTCTCCCCGGCTTTCGGTCCCGTGCGTCCTCCGCATCTGCCGCAAAACCGGTGCGTCCGTTCCCAATGGATTATTTGAAAAGCCCTGCCCGCAGCCGAAAAAGACCCCTCATCCAGAAGGCCGAGGAGCGGACGCAATTCCTGAAAAGACATCCCTTGCAGATCAGCGGCATTCCCGTCAACTTCAGCTGTATAACAATTGACCCCGTTTAGTGCTCCAAGATAGTGCGACCTGATGATATGTGGATCGAGCCCGCTTATATCTTCAGAAACCGGCACTTCAGCACCGGTTTCAGTCGGCCTGACCAATAAAGCATCTCCACGAAAAATGAACCATAAGTCCGGCTTGCCATGTAATACTTCGGGACTGAAGGATATTACAAAAGACATAATGGTTAATTATAGCAAAATTAAGGAATGCTTCCACTCTGCATGAGTGCGATTTTTCCGGCAAATAGAGATTTTTTTATGGATTCTTGCCATAGCTGACTGTTATTATATCCTTGCGCGTACAGCAATCAAGGCCAATAAAGAGAGGGGATGTTTATGGCTTATAGAGCATGGTTTCAGTGCATCAACCCGCAATGCAAGGCTACATACCCTCTAAATTCGATTATATACCGCTGCGAAGACTGCGGCTCTCTCCTGGAAGTGACTCATGATATGCAGGCCCTTGCGGACCGCAGTTCAAAGGAGTGGACAAAGCTCTTTGAGGAACGGTACAAGTCCACCGAATGGCCTTACGGATCGGGCGTGTGGAGCAAGAAGGAATGGGTCCTGCCCCAGATCAGCAATGACAATATCGTATCTCTCTATGAGGGCGGAACCAACCTCTTCTGGGCCGAGCGTTTCGGCAAGATGCTGGGGATGGGAGACCTGTGGATCAAGCTGTGCGGCAACTCCCACAGCGGCTCATTCAAAGACCTCGGCATGACAGTGCTTGTGTCACAGGTCAAACAGATGATAAGCGAAGGTGCGCCGATCCGGGCCGTGGCATGCGCGTCCACAGGCGATACATCTGCCGCGCTGGCGGTTTATTGTGCGGCTGCGGGTATCCAGTCCGTCGTGCTTCTGCCAAAGGGCAAGATTTCGGTCGCCCAGTTGATTCAACCGATAGCAAATGGTTCCCTGGTCCTGTCACTCGACACCGATTTCGACGGATGTATGGCAGTCGTGAAAGAAATCACGAAGGACGAAACCATCTATCTGGCAAATTCAATGAACTCTTTGCGCATCGAGGGGCAAAAGACAGTAGGTATCGAGATATGCCAGCAATTCGACTGGAAGTTGCCGGACGTGATAATTATTCCGGGTGGAAACCTCGGCAATGTCTCAGCGCTCGGCAACGGCATGCTCATGATGAAAAATCTCGGGCTCGTTGACTCGTTGCCGCGCATTGTTGTTGCTCAGGCGGAGAGGTCAAATCCCCTGTACCGTTCATATCTTAAGAATTTCGAGACCTTCGAGCCTATCCAGGCCGGAAAAACGCTGGCAAGCGCGATCCAGATAGGCAATCCGGTCAGCGTCGAGAAGGCCATCCGCACATTAAAGCAGTTCAATGGGATCGTCGAGCAAGCCACTGAAGACGAACTGGCTGATGCTGCTGCCCTGGGAGACACCGCAGGCATGTTCAACTGCCCTCATACCGGAGTTGCACTAGCGGCCCTTATCAAGCTGCTCAAGGCCGGTAAAATAGATAAGTCTGAGCGTGTTGTTGTCATTTCCACTGCCCATGGGCTGAAATTCACTGACTTCAAGGTCCGCTATCACGAGGGAACACTGGATATCCCTTGCCGTTTCGCCAACAAGCCGATAGAGGTGCCGCCCAGTGTGGACGCAGTTAAAGAAGCCCTCGCGCAAGCTCTGCAAAACAGGAGGAACACTGATGTCTAAAAAGTCTTCGAACAACGGGAACTGGAAACCCTCAACACTCGCCATCCACGGTCCCGTGCGGCTGCCAAAAGCCCATTATTCGGTTTCAACGCCCATTGTGCAGACTTCCAATTACTACTTCGACAATACAGCCGACGTCCTGGAGTTTATGACGGCAAAAAGCAAAGGCCGCATGGTGCGCGAGCACGAATACGGCAGATACGGCAATCCCACACAGCAGGAATGCGAGAGGAAGCTGGCAGCGGTCGAAGGAGCGGAGCGGGCAGTGCTTTTTTCGACAGGGATGAGCGCAGTGGTCCTGACGCTGATGGCCTATATGAAGCCCGACGGCCATATCATATTCACCAATGACTGCTACCGTCAGACCCGTGATTTCGCAAACAACCTTCTGTCGCAGTTCGGCATAGAAGTCTCTTTGGTAGACCCGACTGCACAAGCTATCGGGGAAGCCATTCGCCCGAATACTAATATTATTTTTACCGAATCGCCGACCAATCCTTACCTGCGCGTTATTGATACGCCTGCCGTGGTGAAAATAGCCAGGAAACATCGTATTATGACCATAATCGACGCTACGATGGGTACTCCATATAACATGAAACCCCTCGAAATGGGAGTTGATATAGTCATACACTCGGCAACCAAGTACCTGGGCGGCCATAACGACTTGTTGGCAGGGGTCACCCTCGGCAACCATAAGAAGCTCGATCCAGTGTATCGTATGCAGAGGATGATCGGGGCCACACCCGGCCCGTTCACCTGCTTTTTACTTGAACGTGGGTTAAAGACCTTTCCTCTCAGGATGGAGCACCATAATCACGCCGGCATGACCATTGCCAGGATGCTTGAGTCTCACCCAAAAATAGAAAAAGTCTGGTATCCCGGCCTGAAGTCCCATCCTGATTATAAGGTTGCGAAAAAGCAGATGCGCGGTTTCGGCAGCCTGATCTCTTTCCTTGTAAAGGGCGGCGACAGGGAGACACGGAAGTTCATTGATGCGTTGAAATTGTTCCTGATAACTCCAAGCCTCGGCGGGACCGAGAGCCTTGTGACGCAGATGTGGGTGATGTCGTTCTTCGACTATCCCGAAGAGTTCAGGCGCTCAATAGGGATGGTTGACAATCTTGTTCGCGTAGCCCTGGGACTGGAAGATGTGGAAGACCTGATAGCCGATCTCAAACAGGCCCTCGACAAAATCTGACGGCTTCAATTTGCATTGATGACTTTTTACGAGACCGTCAGGATTTGAGTATCATCTGGTTTGTCAATGAGCGCGACTCTCCTATGGAAGTAACGCGCACTGCAGCGCGATCATGGATCGGGCATTTGTTCTCGCAGATTCCGCAACCGATACAAAGATTGGGGTCTACATAGGGCCGTTTCAACATTTTCGTGGTCCCGTCTCTGAGTTTGACCTCGACTGTCTCAAACCAGATAGCCTTCGGGGATGTGGGGCACATCTCTTCGCAGACAATACAGTCTATGTTCATGGCCCAGGGCAGGCACCTTCCCCTGTCATAGAAGGCAGTGCCGATTTTGACAGGTTTCAGTCCCGCGGCTTTGCCTAATTTTCTCTCCACTGTCAGCGGGGTGATGGCACCGGTAGGACATACGTGGCCGCAAAGCACACAGTTGTATTCGCAGTAACCGATGCTGCTAATGATTACCGGCGTCCATAGTCCCTCGAATCCCGCCTCTGTCAATGCCGGTTGTATGGCATTCGTGGGGCAGACCTTCATGCATTCACCGCACTTGATGCATCTTCGGAGAAAATCTCCTTCCGCAATAGAACCAGGGGGCCTTATCACACGGTACCGTGGTGAAGTTTTGGAAGTGATGGTGCTCCTCATAATCGGGAAAAGCACCGCCCCTGCAAGGGCGCTCTCCATCAGCCTGCGGCGATTGACATCTACAGGCATGTGGATGGAGCTTGCAGTTTTGGGGAGTCCGTAGTGGATCGCGTCTTCAGGACAGTCCTCGATACAGTTCATGCAGACATGGCACTCACAGGTCCGCAGGGTCGCGTGGGGATCGCACCCTCCGTGGCAATGTCCGAGGCATTTCCTGCAATCTGTGCAGCGGTCCACGTCCCGCCATATACTGAAGACCGGCCGGAATGAAAGCAGGCCCAGCAAAGCGCCCAGCGGGCATATGGCCCGGCACCAGAAACGCGGCAGGAACCTGTTTGCAAAGAGCACCGCGACAAAGATCAGCCCCAGCAATGTTCCACCGTTGAAAAAAGGCTGCCTGAGATAGAGCCATCCGCTGCCGTGATTGAGTCCGGGGAATACGGATACGGCAAAAGACCGTGTGATGAACGGCAACGGATCAAGCAGTCCTGTCTGGAGAGAACCAAAGGCGGCAAGTGCAAGCAACAGAGCAAGAATATAATATTTGAGACGGTAAAGGGGGCGATAGGAATTCAATGCAATGGTGTCCACCGCCCTTAATTTGTTAAAGATGCTTCCTGCAACCTGGTTGATAATTCCCATGGGACAGATCCATGAACAGAAAAAACGTCCGAAGAAGACCGTGCCGATAATTATAAAAAGAGACAGGGCGAGTCCTTTGTAGACGGTCCAGCTCGTCAGAAAAGAGGCGATTGCAACCAGAGGGTCCAGATCAACAAAAAGCTGAATCTCATAGCCTCTGATACGCCTGAAACCCGTAAGCCAGATCAGGAGAACAAAGAGCAGCACAAAAAAAACCGCGTAAGTCCTTCTGATGTTTCGCAGGCTGAGAAGTCTATCAATCATACATTCAGTTCGGCAATATTAAGCGATTTCAAGTCGGAAACCCCGATGCCTTTTTTTTCCGCCATTTGAATAAAAGGAATGTCATCCACCTTCAAATCGAGGAACCTGAGACCATAAGCCTCTATTGCCACTATATCAGTCCCCGCTATTACTGTATTCGCGATAAACACATCCGACAGGTTCCCGCCTGTCGGACCGTTCTTTCTGAGCACTCTTGTGGCATCAAGAACAGTAAGGGTCGGCCTTATAGCGGCGGCGAGATCAGAGATAGCTGTATTTATGTCCTGATGCAGACGGTTTCTTTGACCGCCCAGGGAACCGTAAAGGTTTTTCATAGCCATCGTACATTTGCTCAAAGAGTGGTTCTTCACTATCGGCAGGTTGATAAGTTTGTCTGCCTCGTGATAGAAACGGCTCACAGGCCAAACCTTGAGGACATCCCCTTTAATATCGGTAAGTACAAAGTCGTTCTCGGCCGCCAACCGTACTGTACCTCCCGCCTTTTTTACAGCAGCCCCGATACCGGACCGGGCAAAACACCGGTAGGGATCGTTTACCGAAACATCCGTAACCCAAACTTCAGCGGCTCGCGCCTCAAGACAGAGTTTCACTACAGCCGCCACAACAGCTGGATTAGTGTTTGCCGCCTGCTCCGGCTGTCTGTCCCAGGCGGCATTCGGCTTCAGCAAAACCTTGTCGCCGGGACTCACAAAACGGGCCATGCCTCCGACTTTTTCTATAGCGGCACGCACCATCCTGTCGGCATCTGTCCCGTGGACCACCGCTAATTGAGGAAACAGTTTTTTGTCTTCAGTCCGGTAGTCTCTAAAGGTATATATTTTTGTGTCGCTCCTGCGCACCGGCTCTTTACTGTAAAAAATATACCCCCACGCCCCGGCAGCAGCAGCGACTCCACAAGTGGCAGCCGCCCTCAGGATAAACTGCCGCCTGCTAAACTCCTCAACTTTTTTATTATGCTTCGATGGCATATAGCAGTTCCATTAAAAAATTAACCACAGAGAAAGACTCCGTGCATTTAAAGACCCTTTCTGTTTTTTATTCATCAAAGATTTTCTCTGTGAACTCTGTGGTTTCATTTTTTTACAAAGTATTTAAGCACTTCTTCATCATCTGTCCCGAACACACCGAAAATCGAATTGCCGGCAGGAATGAGAAACCAGTTGCCCTCATATTTATCCAGGACCTTATACACTTCGCTGCCGCCTCTTTCGATCTTCTCATACCGCACACCGGATTTTCCGAAATAATCCATAAAAGATGTCAAAAGCGCCTTCATCTCCCGCACGTTCCCTGTCATAAGCGCTACCGTTATTTTTTTGCCGCCTGTGGAGTACTCGCGTTCTGTAACGTTGTGGAGGAAATCGAGCCCCCGATAGCCATCCTTAACATACCTGGTTTTTTTGATTTTCCCCAGGTCCGGAAACATCGAGAACACCTTATTGAATGAGTCCTGTCCGGATGGAAGCGTATCGCTGAATTCCCTCGCAAATTTCACCACAGGGACCTTCGCATTGAAAGTGGATATCTTCACATAGTAGCGGCCCTTGATGAAATTTACTCCGCCCGAGGTCCTGAATCCCATTGCGCCTGCGGAAACTGCCGATGGGTTTTCTCCGGACTCATCAGAAAGGACACCAAAAGCCTGTATGCCTTTCCCCATATCGTAGACCTCAACCTGGATATCGGCCTGTTTAGCGCCCGGTCCGGCAGCGGCATACTCGGTAACTGTAAGCCCCGCAAAGCCGGCGCCGATAAAATATTCGGCATGGCCGTCCACGTGCTCGTAGAGATTGTCTTTTGTATAGCGATGCTCCTCTCCCACCTGACGAAAACCTGCAATCTCCCTCGCAGCCGGGGCTGGCGCTGCCTTGTCCGCAGACTGGGGTGGCGCGCTTCCGGACATCGGCGTTGTCACAGTCGCCGCCATAGTCTTGAAATCAATCAGGGCGGGGTCGTAGCTTTGCCCCCTGACATAAAAGATGCCGGCGATGCATGGAAGCATCGCCAGCAGGAGAAGGCGATATACGAGTGGAACAGACTTCATCATACTGTGAAAGACATGGACTCATGAGCATCGCACAGCATGTCCCTGACGGCAAGACCGTAAGGGCATTTGCCTATACATGCCAGCTCGCTGCATGTTGCGCATGATGCCGCGTTTCCCTTCAGGGAAGCATATGACTGCATGGCCCGTTTCTCCATGCCATAGTCCTTAAAATACATGTGGTATCTCATGACGGATGCAATTTCCACTCCGGCTGGGCATGATGCTTCGCACTCACCGCAGCCTGTTCTGCAATATTCTTTTCCATACAGGCGGGAGTAACGATCAAGCACCCTTTGGTCCGCAGACGTGAATTCTTTACCCGATGCCTTGAGATACAGTTCCATATCAGAGGCCGTTTTCATCGTGATTATGAGACCGCTTACCTCCGGGTGCTTCAGCACCCATTTGAAGGCTGCATGGGAAAATTCCCCTCCGCCGGCATCCACATTCATGTCCTTTGCACCTGCAAGGGTCTTCATAGCAATTACGCCGACCCCGTGGTTGTGAGCCTCTTTAATGACATCAGGCAATTTCGGGAATTTCATGAAGTTGAAGGACGGCTGAATCACGTCGAAGCGCTTAGACCCGACTGCAATCATGAGAAGTTCTTCCATGTTAGCCGGGCCGTGAGAGGAAGTGCCCAGAAAACGGATTTTCCCGGCCTGCTTAAGGGCGTCCGCCGCTTCGAACATCTCGTCGCTGAGAAGCCTTTTTTTCTCGGATTCCAGGTCCTTGCTCATTTCGCCAATGGCATGGACAAAAACAAAATCGAGGTAGTCGGTATTCATCCTTGACAGGCTTCCTTCGACAGCAGCCACGTATTCCTTTTTCTTTGCGTCCGCGTGGAGATGTCCGGGATAGGGCTGAGGGTTACAGAATTTGGTAGTTATAATGACCTTGTCCCTCTTGATCCTGCCCATGGCCTCGCCAAGGGTTTTTTCCGAAAGGCCGTAATCAGGAGAAGTATCAAAATAATTAATGCCGCTGTCCACAGCCCTGAGCACCATCGACGCGACCGAGAGTTTTCCGGCGCCGAATGATATATCGCTCATCTTCAGACCGGTCTTCCCGATTTCACGATAGCTCTTAACTCTTGCGGTGTACCCTGACTTCTCAGGTTCATTTGCATGAAGCGGCGGTGCTGCTGCAGTAGCGGTAGCAAAGGCCGCCACCTTGAGAAAATCCCTTCTGTTCATTGCGAAACCTCCTCTGACAGTTGATGGTTTCATAACGACATAAAACTATGGACAGTTGATAGTTAACCAATAATAAAAGAATAACAAAAGAGCGCGGTATTGGCAAGCGGCCCTCTCTCGGGGATGTTCATTTCCGACTGAAACTGATATATTAAGACTACTTCAAATAAGGCGGTGGCATCTTGAAAGCATTCTTATTGCTTTGCAGTCTCCTTGTCAGTACTATTTCCTATGCTGCGGACCCCGGATATCACGTAATCAAAAAGCTGCAACTGGGCGGCGAAGGCGGTTGGGACTACCTGACTGTTGACAGCGCAGCCAGGCGGCTGTATATTTCCCGGTCCACACACGTTATGGTGCTGGATATCGACACAGATAAGATCGCAGGCGATATTGCCGAAACTCCGGGCGTTCATGGAATAGCCATAGCATCCGGGTTGAACCGGGGCTTTACCAGTAACGGAAGGGCAAATACGGTTACCATTTTCGACCTGAAAACGCTGAAGGTCCTCGGTCAGGTGAAAACAGGAGCAAACCCCGATGCCATCATTTACGACCCCGCCTCCAAAAGGGTATTCACTTTCAATGGCCGCAGCAAGGACGCGACTGTGATCGAAGCCGCTTCCGGTAAGGTTGTCCGCACGATTGTTCTTGGCGGCAAACCGGAATTTGCGGCAGCAGACGGCAAAGGCAAGGTCTATGTAAATGTCGAAGACACCAACGAGGCAGTGGAAATAGATAGCCGGAAACTCTCGTTGACAAAAAGATATTCACTCAAGCCTTGCGAGGGACCCACCGGAATGGGACTTGATACGGAGCATCACCGCGCCTATTCAGGATGCCGCAACAAGGTCATGACCGTCCTGGACACGGAGACAGGTAAAGTAATTGCTGACGTGCCGATTGGAGAAGGCGTTGACGGTAATGGTTTTGATCCGGAAACCGGACTGGCGTTCAGCTCTAATGGAGATGGTACTCTTACCGTGGTACGGGAGTCTTCTCCAGGCAGGTTCGTAGTAGCAGAGACCGTTACTACGCAACGTGGGTCCCGCACAATGGCGATTGATCTTAAGACCCACAACATATATTTGCCTGCCGCACAGTTTTCTCCGCTACCGGCATTAACAAAGGAAGGACCGAGGCCGCGCCCGACAATGATCAAGGACAGCTTCGCAGTTCTGGTTGTCGGGAAATGAAACTCAGGCCCCTAATGATGATGGCCTTGATGCTGCATCATGTCATTGCCGTCATTTGAGGGATGAGACGACATACCCTTTCCTGAATGTTCATGGTGTGCCATATGGCGCGAAGGCACTTCATGCCGGAGAAAGGCTGCGAAAAGCAGCACGGTGATAATCAGAAACGTTTCTACTGTCACATATCTCAAGAACCGGAAGGCAATCATGCGTCCGTCGCGGCTTTGTTTCAGACGCCCGTAAATATTAAGTGCCAGGGAACTGATAAAGTCTCTCTTTTTCAGATCCCGGCCGGCCCATTGCTGCAAAAGAGCAACGTTGATGTAGCGGTTAAAGGCCCCAAGGGAAAGAGGAACGCATAACAATATTATTTTTGCGGCAGCCGCAAGACCGTATGGAGTCCTGCCAAACTCGGCAAGGCTGCCGACAAAATACCATGAATTGTATAATGCGGTGATTGCCACAACTCCGACGAAGATGCCTGCAATTGTCGAAAAACGACGAGCGATACCGGCGATTATCGCTGCCTTACGGTCATCAGGCCTAGTGATCTTCGGAAGTATAACTGCCGAAAGCATCATGAGGCCGCCGCCCCAGACAGATGCTGCGAGAAGATGAAGCCAGTCTGTCATTTCAGTGACGCTGAAGTCTCCTGCATCAGAGGCATGCCCGGTTGCGCTGAGGAAAAAAGCGAAGACAGCAGCGAGGCACAGCATAAAGCCGGGAAGAGCACGCGAATTGCGATATCGCCGGCTTAACCACCATGCAATCCATAAAAGGACCAGAGCTATCATCCCGATGATCCAGAAATAACCATAATGGGTTTTGCTGATGACTGTAGGGACCAAAGGAAAGCTTGCTCTAAAGGTCATTCCACTCATCTCAGCCGTGCGAGTCAGAAGATCCACAATACTGATTATGGTCATTCCTGCAAGAGCGACAAATAGCAGTCGCCATATGCTGATAAGCAAATTCTTGTAATACGGTATGGCAGCGGTATGTGACGGTTCAAGCACCCAGAGGCGGCAAACCAGGGCGCCTGTGCAAAAAGCCAGGGATATGAGTTCTACCCACGCAGGAATAATGTGTATCAATGTCTCCGTCATTGCAACATCCTATTTAACAGTAAATAAATAATTTCCCTCTGTGCGGTGTCCATCCCGCGCAACGACACTCCACGCTACCTGATAGTTCCCCGGTGAAAGCGGGGACAAACCAGCCTCCAGAAGTGTGGCGTCGGAGGGACTCACATGGCCGTCTCCCTTGTCCACTTTCTTCCCGCTCATATCCTTTACAGCAATAGTGCAAAAAACAGGTTCCAGTTCACCGTCAAACCAAATGCGGACCTTGGCAGGCGAAGCTGTGATCGTTGAGCCCACTTCGGGTCGGAATGGTCCGGGAACGCATGCCCTTGAGAAACTCCAGGCAGCGCCAACAGGAATGAAAACACCAGGACCATGAATCCCGACCCATGTTTCGACATTTCAGTGAAAAATTGGAGCGCCGATGCTCTTCGGAAAAAGGTCGTCAATAAAGAAATGAATCAGACCGAGGACACCAACGTTCTTACCCGTTTGAGAATTGACGGGAATCTGCGCTGCTATACCAAGCTCCATGAACTTTCCTGCCCAAACAACCCCCGGGTTGATCGTACCCGTTGTAAGGCCTTTATTGTCCCGGCTAAGGTTGGTCTGCATGGGAAACTCGGTCACAATTATCATTCTATTAAAAGGTGCGCCGAGCCCTATGTCCTTCACAAAGGACTGCAGGTACATAAGGCTGTATTGAGCAGTAAAGCCCCAGTTTAAAGTGGTTGAATTGCGTTGAATGTCGGTGGAGCCGTCATCATTTAAAATGACATTTTTACTCCGCGTAGGGAAACTCGTTCCTATAGCCCCGGTTATTGCAAACGGCCTGATGTATTTAACCGATTCAGGCAGATCACCAAGGCCTTTGCCGAAAAATAATGCAGGGTTGATGTGAGAAAATGAGTCGGAGACCTGGTGGGCGCCTGTGCCGCCGATCTCAACATCCGTACCGACAGAAAGAATCATCTCATGTTTCGGATCAGTGAGAAACTGCCATTTGGCCCCGAGATCAAGATTTTCCCACCCATGGGCCGAGCCATCCCCGTCTGAACCGAAGTGCTGCCATGCTTCGTGGATGGTGATGCCGAAATCCGGCACGATACGTTTGGAAGCGTCAATATTGATCTCTGTCGACTTATTCGGTTCGTCACCGGGTTTCTTGATATGATCTACAAGGACCGAAAACTCATCCGAAATAAATGGATCATCGACAGCAAATGTAGTAGGGAAAAACCTCTCTCCAGCAATACCGTGAGCAAACGAAAGTGCCGGAATAGCCAACATTGCCATCACAACTGCAGCAAAACACAAAAACCATCCCCTTCCTGATGATAAATACCTCTTGCGTGCCATAATTGCCGGTCCCATGAAAGTTGTCCCCCTTTTTAAAATGCACCTGTCCTAAAAAAGGCTTAACAAATAATAACATAGTTAAAAATAAAAACAACTCACCATTTGGAAAACGGCTTTAGACGTAGTACGCTAATATTTCCAGATATGAGCAAAAAAGCGGATTTATCCTGCGGTTTCCATTTATTTCACTAAAACTGTTTTTGTTTGATCGCCATGACCGTCTGGTCACGCAATATTCTCAGGTAGTTTAAATGACTGCCTGAAATCTTCTCAAAGCCTTCCCTGTCCCCTTCTACATAGAACATCCCGATAGGTTTGTTATTTATTAAGATAGGCAAAAGGACAATAAAGATTTTTTCAAATACCCTGCCTTTGAACCACTCCGGCAGCAGCTGTCTAATAGCTTGGGGCTCGATGTCCTTCATTACAAGATCAAGCTTCTTCGCTATCGCTATATTAAAGATGTCCTTGGGATCGCCGAGTGGAATATTAAACCATTTCTTCAATTCCTCAATCCCGCTCCCGAACCCGAATCTGATGCTCATAGTCGGGGACTTAGTATCCTTTATCAGGAAAAGTGCCTTTGCTTCTCCAGACAGTTGCATCCCTCTGTACATGGTCTCCAGCACAATTCTCATAATATCGTTCAGGGAGAAATTACCCAGTATCGCACTATTGATATCCTGGATGCCTTTCGCGAAAATACTCTCAGGGCTGAACATTCTTTCCGATTCAAAGATAATATCAATAGTTTTGATTAATTCAGTATTAAAGTCCTCCGGCACCGCTTCTTTGGAGGTTGCAAGAGACTTACCTGCCTTATTGGCCCAGGTCAGAAACTGCCGGTTAAATGAGACAGTTTGAAGACTGTCGACATTGAAAATGCCTGAAAACTCGTGCAGATTATCAAAACTTGCAGTAATCATGCTCGCTATAGTGCCATACAACATGCCGAAATGTGCCTTGAACGTTATTACTAACTTATCGATCTTCTCAACCATATCCTTTCTTGCAGCGCCGGTCGCCAATATTTCGGTGATGCTGTTTGCGAAGAAGGCGATGCTATTGAGTTTATCGTTCTCGCCGGCATTTGCCCTGATTTCCATTTCGCTTACTTTATGCATGCTATGAATTATTTTTTCCGGGAAATCCCACTCCCCGGCCATTTCCATGCCAATCTCCTCATAACGCGCGCCAAGGACCGAGAGGGCTGCGGCATCTTCTGAAATGCCTTGTTCAAGGGAGATAAATTTTATTTCCTCTATTTTCTCCGGCAAGGCAAAGGATGCCAGCACCTTGCCGAAATTGTGGAAGAGAGAACATATGTATGCTTCTTCGTTATCGGCAAAATTGGCAGCAACAGATATCTTCCGCGCCAGTATTCCGCTGTATAAGGATTTGAGCATCGCATCGATATGCTCAACATTTGAGTCCTTTTTCCGAGATGATCAAAAAGCATCAGTGTAAGCGCAAGGTTTTTGACGTTTTCAATGCCAAGGAGAGCGATTGCACGGGAAATGGTGGTCACCTCTCCCAACTGTGCGAAGTTGACACTGTTTACAAGCTTTAGGACCTTTGATGTTAAGGCGTAATCCCTCAAAACAATATTGGCAAATTCGGTAACCGAGGCATCTTCTGAGGCCTTAAATCGATTAATAATCTTGATCGTACTGGCCATGGCCGGAAAATCGCTGTATTCGCGCAGTCGTGCCATAACCAGATCTTTTGTGTTCTCAATATTTTCCTGCATCTCAGGCATAGTTTTCCCGAATGTCAACTGTCGAGGTCGGACAATTTGGTATGCAGCATCTCTGCGGTATTCTGCTTGAAACGCACAACAGCATCCATTTCCTGCAAAAGGTCCTGCGCATCGAGTACCACTCGTGTAATCACGATTATTTTCCTGTCCTTTGCCCTTTCCCGGATCATAGCTTCCAAAATATCGCGCGCTTCGCTGCCGAGACTGTCCACGTCATCAAAGATTACACACTGTTTTCCGGGCCGAATGTCACGAAGCGCCGGGACATTTTTCACAACAGTAAGCTTATCGTTATACTCCAGCATGTCCCTCGTGGGCACTGCAGATTCGGTATAGTAAAAAACAGCTCCCATCCCTTTGGCAGCTTTAAGTGTCGTAACGGTCTTTCCCGTACCTGTCCACCCTTCGATCAGGATGATGTCATGGGTCTTGACGATATTCCGGAGTATCTCCTCTTTCGCGGCAAACATCATCTGCAAGTTTGCGCTTCTCATTTATTTTATCACCACTGTTTTTGTTTGATCGCCATGACCGTCTGGTCACGCAATATTCTCAGGTAGTTTAAATGACTGCCGGAAATCTTCTCAAAGCCTTCCCTGTCCCCTTCTACATAGAACATCCCGATAGGTTTGTTATTCACCAGGATAGGCAAAAGGACAATAAAGGTTTTCTTAAATACCCTGTTTTTGAACCAATCCGGCAGCAGCTTTCTGATAGCTTCAGGCTCGATGTCTTCGATGACAAGATCATTCTGCTTCGCGATCGCAATGTTAAAGATATCTTTCGAATCGCCGAGTGGAACAGTAAACCACTTTTTCATTTCCTGAATCCCCTCCCGAACCCGAATTTGATGCTCATGGTGGGGAACTTGGTATCCTTTATAAGGAAGAGGGCCCTTGCCCGCTCCGACAGTTGCATGCCTCTGTACATGGTCTCCAGCACAATTCGGATGATATCGTTCAGGGAGAAATTACTCAGTATCCCACTATTGATATCCTGGATGCCTTTTGCGAAAATGCCTTCCGCAGCGTCCTCCTTTTCCGATTCGAAGATGTTATCAATAGTTTTTAGCAGCTGAGTGTCAAAGGCCGCGGCTACCGTAATGTCCCCCATATCAGCCCAGGTGACCAACTGCTGGTTAAAAGGGAGTTCATCAAGTTTGATATTGTAAATGCTCGAAAAGTCTTTCAGGTCTTCAACACCAGCATTAATGATATCCTTCACTTCGTCATACGGCAAACCGAAATCGGTCTTGAACGTCATTACGAGATTCCCTATCCTTCGGTCCATCTCCTTTTTTTCCGCACCGGTCGACAGTATTTCGGTGATTCCATTTGCAAAACAAGAGATACTGTCTAGCTTCTCAAGGTCACCGGGTTTTGCCTTGCTTTCCATTCCGCGTTGTTTGCGCATGCTATCAATTATTTTTTTGGGGAAATTCCACTCTCTGGCCATTTCCATGCCAAGTTCCTCATAACGAGCGCCGAGTACCGAGAGGGCTGCGGCATCTTCTGAAATGCCTTGCTCACGGCAGATAGATTTTATTTCCTCTATTTTCGCGGGCAGGGCAAATGATATGAGCATCTTACCGAAATTGTGGAAGAGCGAACATATATATGCTTCTTCCTTCTCGGTAAAATTAATGCCGCTCGATATTTTCTGGGCCAGTATCCCGCTGTACAGGGATTTGAGCATGGTGTCCCTGTGCTCAACATTTAAGCTGTTTTTCTCTAAATGATCAAAAAGTATCAGTGTAAGCGCAAGATTTTTAATGTTTTCAATACCAAGGAGGATGATTGCACGAGAAATGGTAGTTACCTCTCCGAACTGCGCATAGTTGACGCTGTTGACAAGCCTTAGAACTCTTGTTGTCAAAGCATAATCCTTCAAAACAATATTGGCGAATTCGGAAATCGTGGTATCTTCAGTAACCTTGAACTGATTAATAATTTTGATGGTCTTTGCCATGGCGGGAAAATCACCGTCTTCTTGCAAACGTCCCAAAATAAAATCTTTAACACTACCCCCGCCGCCTTGCATAACGCGCAGAACCACCTCCCCCAAAGCGAATTATATTGCAACAGAAATGCATCACATGTCAATGTGCGGTCTAAGACACTAAAATTGACAATGATTATTCAACTCAATAACTTCTTCGTCCCCCGGTTTAAATTCTTCCATATATTGTTCCTTCAACATGTGCTACGAATTGCTGAAACCCAACTTCTCCTGGATGACCCCGCCACCTGCTCAGCCATGCTTTTTGCCATGCCCGAATCTTCTGCCTCTACCATGACGCGTATCTTGAGTTCTGTGCCCGAAGGCCTGACAAGTATCCGGCCTTTGCTGCCGAGTTTTTCTGTTGCATCAGCGATGGCCCCGGTTATCTCCGGGATTTTTTTAATATCACATCTATCCGCAACTGGAACATTCGTCAGTACTTGCGGATAGAGTTCAATCCCCGCCGCCAGTTCGGAAAGAAGGGCGTTCTTTTTTCTCATCAGGTGCAGTATCTGCAAAGCGGTTATGGGTCCGTCTCCGGTTGTGTTGTAATCAAAAGATACGATATGGCCCGATTGCTCACCACCCAAATTGTAGCCGCCTTTGATCATCTCTTCAACAACATACCGGTCGCCGACCTTTGTTCTCAGAAATTTGATGCCCCGCTGCGCCAGATAGTTTTCGAGTCCGAGATTGCTCATAACAGTAGCAACTACCCCGTTTCCCCTGAGCCTGCCTTCTTTTTTGAGCTCTGCCGCCCATATCCCCAGTATCATGTCCCCGTCGATTACATTGCCGCGTTCGTCAACCAGGAGCGTTCGGTCGGCATCGCCGTCATGCGCAATGCCCACATGCGCGCCTTCTTCCTTCACAGCCGCGGCAACGCAGTCCAGGTGCAGCGAGCCGCACTTGTCATTGATGTTGACACCGTTAGGCTTATCATTGATCGCCACAACCTGCGCGCCAAGTTCGCTCAGGAGCAAAGGCGTCACCTTGTATGCAGCACCATTTGCCGTATCGACAACCACTTTGAGTCCCACCAGGTCAGCCCCCCTGGGGATGGTGGATTTTATATACTCAATGTAACGCCCCGTGGCATCATCCAGCCTGAATGCCTTGCCGATCCTGTCCCCTGTCGCACGGCGCGCCGGGAAACTAGCATCCGCTATCAGCCGCTCCATTTGCTGCTCCAGCTCATCGGAAAGTTTAAAGCCGTCAGAAGAAAAAATCTTTATACCGTTGTCTTCAAACGGATTATGCGAGGCCGAAATAATAATGCCGGCATCGAGTCGCAGCGCACGCGTGAGGTAGGCGCCGCCGGGTGTGGGGATGGGTCCTACGAGAGTAACATCCATTCCTTTTGAGCAGATACCCGAGGTAAGAGCGCTTTCGATCATGTATCCGGAAAGCCGCGTGTCCTTGCCTATCAGTACCATGCGCCGCCCGTGGTCAGTCTTCAAAACCGAGGCGATTGCCATACCGACACGCAGGACATTTTCGGGTGTCATGGGATATTTGTTCACTTTTCCCCTGATCCCGTCGGTGCCGAACAACTTCATATAACTTCCTCCTTTAAGGTTTCGTAAAAAGCTCCATAGGCAAGGCGCGCAAATCCTGAGGAATGAGGCGTACTTGTATGTACGCCGCAGTGACGAAGGATGCGGCGCAACGCAGCATATGGACTTTTTACGAGACCGTTACCTCCTGATATCAATGCTTACCATTACTTCGGGCGTCTTTGTTCTTATGTTACTGCCGTCGGTTTTAAGCCTGACACTCTCCCTGATATCAGAATCAAGTCCGGTAACATCAATCGCCTCTGTCCTCAGCACCGCGAGTCTTGAAAGTTCTGTTCTGAGCCTTCTATCGTGACCGAAGAGGGCTTTACATCGACAGAAACGACTTTAAACCCCTTTTCAGGAGTTCCGGTAACGGACACCTTCACTGGAAGGGTCTTCACCACTGATTCATCGAGGACCACTCTGATCGATGTCGGCTCTATTCTCAGGATATCAGCAGGCCTAGGCAGCGTGATGGAGTTCTTGTCCAGAAAATACATATTCTCCCCACGCTTGGCCTTGGACATGTCTATGATAACACTGATGTCAACAGGTCTCAGGCTCTTCAGAAGCCTTTCGTGGCCGCGCAGGTTCAGTGTCACCACCTTTGCGCTTTCCCTGAGCAGTTCCAGGCCTTTCGGGACATTCTTGAACGCTATAGGGACATCGAGAGCCATTTCGGTCTGGCCCCGGTAGCTGACAAATATCCACAAGGATATCGCTAATATTACGGAAAGGACCTTTGTTCCGGCATTACCGAAAAGCACCTTCTTCATTTTTGATCAGTCCTTTGGACCATTTTTTTTACCGCTCCCTTTCCCTTTTTCGATTCAGCAAACAAATCGGTAAGGATATCGCGCAGCGTGCCCATATCTACGTGGGTTTCAAACTTGCCGTGCATGGCGACCGAAACAGTTCCGGTCTCCTCCGAGACAATGATAGCCACTGCATCCGTATCTTCAGTAATGCCGATGCCGGCCCGATGGCGTGTACCCAGAGATTTGCTTATGTCCAATCCCAGCGTTATCGGCAGGAAACATCCGGCGGCAACGACCCTGTTGCCCCTGATAACAATCGCGCCGTCATGAATCGGCGACGTAGGATGAAATATGCTGAGAAGCAATTCCCTTGAGACCTTCGCATCCAGCTGAGTGGCGATTTCGACATAGTCCTTGAGGCTTACCTCTCTTTCAATAACTATCAACGCGCCGATTTTCCTGTGGGCCAATGCCACGGAGGCACGGACTATCTCTTCCAGGGATTTCAACTCCTCGGCAACAGTCAAATTCTGAAAAAAAGGCGATTCTCCCATCTGCGCCAGCGTCCTTCTGATTTCGGGCTGGAAAAGGACTATCAGCACGATAACCACCTGCGACCATATGCTCTGGATAATCCAGTCCATAGTATAGAGCTGGAAAAAATTTGAAAAAAGGGAAGCGATCAGCAACACACCAAGCCCGAGAAGCATCTGGGCCGCCTTGGTGCCCCTGACAATGAGAAGTACCTGGTACAGGACTACCGACACAACAGCTATATCAAGAAAATCCTGCCACCTGATATGCTTAAACAACTCTAACAACAGTTCCCCCTGAGCCGATCAAAAATACCTCGCACGCTTTGCACTTAGCGGATGGGACAAAAAAAGACGTCTGATTATTATAGCATATTACGCCTGATGCACCCCAACCCTCATCTGTCCAAGAGCAGGCAGGACACAGTGCTGAAGCGGGCGTCGACAGACCGAGACGCCATGGATGGCTGAACGGGCTGGCGTCGCCTTTGAGCAAGGCCGGATGCCTTGCGAGATTTAGCTGAAGCACTGTGGCCTGCCTGCTCGGCAGCGTCAGAACTCGATGACACGCTTCCCCCCGGATGATTCTACGGTAAATTCATCAAAATAAATGACCGAATCCGACTTCGTCCACAGCCCGACGGACCCATGCAAGGTGTTGTCAGCCCTGTGCTCAAGCACCTGCTCGCCGTTCAGCGAACCCTTAAGCGTGTCTTTTTCGATTTCAATGCTGAGCGTGTGCCATACACCAGTCTCTATCTTCTTCTGAACGCTGCCGCGAGCAAACCGCCGACCGTTCCTGTACTCGAAAAGGACCACATTCCCCTCGAGGGCATTTGTCCTGATCACAAAATAATTATCGATATTTTTTATGGCGACGGCTATGCCGGCGGCCCTGTCGATATTACCGGACAGCGGCTTGATTTTAACATGAACAGTACCACCCGATATTTCGATGCCCTTTGCCACGGCTATCGGGAAATAATAGTACGCCTCGATCGTATCGAGGAAATCGCGATACATATTGCCAACCACCTTGCCCACCAGTCCGGAAAGTTCCGAAGCTACCCTCCGTCCCCAGCGGGAGCCGTCCTGCATGCAGCAGGTCCGTCCATCCACAGCGAGCCGTTTCCAATGTCCGCCCTGAACGTAAAAATTGCGCAACTCGTCATCCCGCCTTCCGGCAAGGAAATCGTAGTTGCCCTTGAAGAACTCCTCTGTATGTACTGCCAGCGCATCCTGGTCGGCAAGCGTCATGTCCAGCAGGCGGACCGAAGCCAGCAGCCTCCCCGCGAGGTCCAGTCCTTCTTCAGTCGCTTTTCTGTCGTACCGTGAAAACGACGCTTCCAAAACGTCACCCTTCAGCACCACTATGAACCCCAGCCTTTCCAGAATGTCGCTGATCAACCGCGCCCTGAGAGAGCGGCCGTAATAGTTTCCGGCCCCGCCCGAAAAATGAAGCGAGATATAATTTTGTGAACTGTCCTCGCCGCATAATGTATCGACTATTGCAAAGTGATAGGCAAACCTGGCATTCATATTGAGGTAATCGCGGGAGATAAGCGCATAGCTTTCTCCTCCGCCCTGTTCGCCGAATTCCGAGGTCGCAGTGACTGCAAGCAGGCCTGCAAGTTTGCTGTTTCCGAAATTCATGGTGCCTTCCCAGTTGACCCCCGGGTGTGTGAATCCTTTCCATACAGCCTGCATGGGCACTGATTGAATGGAATCGGGGGTCACAGGCCCGGAAGCGGCAAGGCCCTCCTTCAGACCGCCGCCCATGTCGATAAGCCTGATAGACAACGGGACATTCGAGACAAGCTCCACCGATGACTTTGAAGACCCCGCATTACCGGAGATGCCGAACATTGAGCGGACCGCCATTTCATGCGTATATCGTATTATATCGTGATACGTAGCGCACCCCTCGGGAGTAAATTTCGGGGCTTCCGGATCGGTCAGGCCAAGGGGCGTGATCTTGTCGAGGATATCTCTCATGACACAGTGGACCGGACTGTCTACCATGGGGTTCCGAGCAGGCCGCATCTGCTTTGCAAGAGACTCCACAACTCCCTTGTACACCGTGGCGGCCGTTGCCGACATCGTGATAACCTCGCCATTGTTGAGAGAACCGGTGGCAATGCCAGTGTCGACAAGGGCCGGTATCCCGAATTCGCGCGCCACCGATGACATGTGGCTTGTAACGCTTCCGATATCGGTGATAATTCCCCTGATCCGTCCGATGACCGTTGCCAACTGGGGAGACGCTGTCCTTGATACCAGGATAGCGTCATCCGGGACCTCATTCAGGTCCCCGGCCTTTTCCACAATAAACACCTTGCCGGTCGCAACGCCGGGTGACGCGGTAATGCCCCCGGAAAAAATCGCCGGACAGTCTATAAAATCATGTCCCTGGCCTTCTGCAGCCATATCGGGCAGATGCAACCGGCGCGACTGAAGTATATACAGGGACCCATGCGCATCAAGTGCCCATTCGACGTCCTGCGGAGACGAGAAAAATTCCTCAAGACGCAATCCCCAATCGGCCAGGGTAATGACCTGCGCATCATCAAGGGATGGGACAGCGGCCTCATCCGCACCGACCCCCTCCACCCGGACCCCTCCGCTTTCAAGGCTCACCAGCCGTGAAGTCTTAGCTGCAATATGCCGATCAAGTATGTTTCTTTTTTCCCTGCCGATAACAAAAATATCGGGTGAAGCGCTCCCGTCGACAAGATGCTCTCCCACACCCCAGAGTGAATTAAGCCTCAACGTATGGGAATGCGGAGAAAGAGGGTCCGCTGAATAGAGGACCCCGCTCGCTTTCGAGTCGATCATGACAATCCCGATAACACCCATAGGCGTCACACGGTCGAAAAGTCCGTGCTGCCGGCGGTACGTGATGGCCTGCACCGAGTACTTGCTCGCAATAACGCGCTTATATGCGTTAAGAATACCGCCCTCGATTACGTTAAGCACAGTTTCGTACTGGCCGGCGAAACTCGCCTCGGCATCTTCGCCAACGGCACTGCTTCTCATGGCTATGCGCACTCCGGCATGCGTAGCCTTCTCAAGCATTTCATACGCTCCAAGTATTTCCTTTGCCAGCAGCGGAGGCACCTCTGCATCGAGAAAAACACTTCTAAGCCGGTCGCCCGCCTTTTCAATATCCGCGATTGAACCCGAAGAAATCCAAACAAATTCCTCTTTCAGGTATTTCAGCAGCCCGTTGTGCCTGACAAAGTATTCAAAGGCATGGGCCGTAATTGAAAAGGCAGGTGGCACGGGTATACCCATAAGATTATGTATTGCGGCAAGATTGGCGGCCTTCCCTCCCACGATCTTGTTCATATCAGGAGTAATCGATTCAAACGGCAGAATAAAACTCCTGTCCGCGGAATCGCAGTAGGGATTGAAATAGTGAAAAAGTCCCTGGTCCAGGGCGACGAGCTTTTCAGAAAGCACGTCTATGTCGCACCCGGACAATACGCCATAAGCGTAGAGGATTCCGGTAACAGCCTCAAGCAGCTCCTCATATTTTATTCTCATTGTGGCGCTGAACGGTTTGCCGCTGTAATAAAGCTGTTCCATGTCGGCAATCGCGGTAAGCGCAGTTTTGTTGTGCCTGAGAAGGTGCCTGAAAGACCGGTATTTTGCCGCGACATCTCCAGCTGCCGCTTTCCGGGGAGCATGTACGTTTTCACGCGAAAAGATTTCGCGTAATTTCTTCATGTGAGGCGTTTCATAACGGAGAGAAGAGTTCTTTTCATGGAATCGCGAAGACCCCGGAAAGCCGACTTGATCCCTATGCAGCATCCTTCGGCATATCCCGCGGTGGAAATCGGGTCGGGGAAACACAGGATTTCGGTTTCGCCGTATCCCGGGAGTTCAGGGCGGGTCCGGCTTACATCGGCGCAGAGGATAAACACCTTGTCGAAACAGCACCCGGCAAACACATCGAGATGTTTTGACCGGTGGCTTTTGATATCTATCCCCTGCTCGGCCATTACTTTGACAAGGTCACCGGGAATCCCGGCCGGCAACAGCCCGGCGGAAAATGCAACCCACTGCCCTTTCAAATAATGATTTACCAGTCCCTCGGCAATCTGGGAGCGAAATGCGTTGCCTGTGCAGACGAAGAGAACGGTCTTGACTCCCGCTGCTTTGGCTGTCTTGTACCGGACGACTTCCCTATCCGGCTGCAGGCCCATTTCTTTCAGTCCTCCCGCCATGCCCTTATACTTTGAACCAGCTTATGCTCCTGTCAAGATTGCCGGCCTGAGAATGAAGCCTGTCCATAATTACCTTGGCATCATTGATCATCGTAACCGTACTGTTCAAATTTTCTCTTATATGCTCCATGTTTTGTGAAATCTCTTCCGATGCGGATGACTGCTCTTCTGTTGCCGTGGCTATCCTCTGGATCATATCCATTGCCTTTTGTGTTGCCTCAACAATCTCATCAAGGGCTGTTGCTGCCTCGCCGGCCAGGGACACCCCCCCTCGGCATTCTTTGTGCTCTTTGCCATGGCCTCGACCGACGCCTCGGACTTCACTTGTATCGCCTTTATTTTGTCCGCTATCTCGCCCGTCGCCTTTGACGATCTTTCCGCAAGCTTCCTCACCTCATCAGCCACGACCGCAAACCCCCTGCCCTGCTCGCCGGCCCTGGCAGCCTCTATTGCCGCGTTCAGTGCCAGCAGGTTGGTCTGGTCAGCTATGTCGTTTATCACAGCCACTATTTCGCCGATCTCATGGGAACTCCTGCCGAGTTCCTCAATTGTATTAGACGATTCCCTGACAGAATCCGAAATACTCATTATGGCATCGACCGCCCTCTTTACCGTGTCCTTTCCCTTGTCTGCAATGCCGGTAGCTCCTTTGGCCATTTCAGAGGCGTATGACGCGTTCTTCGCAACATCTATTATGGTCTGTGACATCTCGGCTGTTGCCGATGCTATATGGTCGATTTGCGCCAGTTGATCTTTAGAACGGGCATCAATATTATTGACCCTCTCTGAAAGCGAGCTGACGTCCTGCGTTACACCCTTTGCAACGCCGGTTATGTTCACTACGGTCTCCCTCAGGGACATGAGTATCTTGTTATAGATATCTTTCAGGAAATTGCCCTCGTCGGTTATCCTGCATTCCTCTTTCAGCTCTCCCTTCTCAATGCTGGTGAAACAATCTAGTGCGCTTGCCATATTCTTCTGTATCGTTCTGTTGATGAAATAAAGAAATGCTGAAAAACCAATGACTGATAGCAGAATAATCGCTATGAGCAACATTGTGCCTTTGCGCATGGCGCCAGCATTTTCCTGCAGAGTATTTTTGAATGTGCCTTTCTGCTCCTTTATCATTTGCAGCACAAGCGCCCTCACTTCTCTCCACTTCGAGGTCTCCTTGCCGGTCAGCAGGGCTATTGCTTCGTCCCTCTTGCCGGATACTGCGAGGTCCTGTACCTCTGTCTTCAGTTTGTCGTCTTCTTCCCAGGGCGTTCTGATGTTTCTTAATCCCTCCTGCATTTTCCCTGAAGACAGCTTGACGGCTTCATCGGAGGCCTTATTAAAACCTTCATTGGCGCTTTTATAATTCGCCTTGGCCTGTTCGTCCCCGGGATTTATCAGGACATTTCTTGTCGCCTGTCCAGTCTGGAGCCCGTTGGCATACATCTCATTCAAGTCCAGCAATAACGCCTGGTCAATGTCTACCATCCTTTCAGTTCTGGCCTTCACGTCCTGGTTATGGACAACAAAAAGCGCCAGAATGGCGCCGAGCACTAATGCATTGACTATACATACCGAAAATAAAAGTTTCTTTATACTCACGTACTCCCCCTTTTCTTTTTGACAATCCCCCTCATAATATTATTTTATAGTATTGGAATCTTCTAAATCAAGAAACATTGCTGTTCATGGGTTTCCGGCATATGCATAGGCACGAATGCGGGCATGACAATCGGGTCATGCCCGCAGCAGCGCTACTCCGCCTTAGGCTTCGTCCAGACCAGTAACGGGCAAAGCTTGCACATGTTGAAGCCGGGATAAGTCTCACCGGTGCGCGGGAACGATGTGCCGCTGTCCCGCACCGTGCGCTCGAGCATCCAGCGCACGGTCGGGGCCAGCTGGCCGCCGGGCCAGATCCAGTTTATCTCACCCTGTTCCGTTTTCCCCGCGGTATAACTGCCGCTGCACATCGGGGTTATGTTCGGCTTTTGCGTTATGTAGGCAGCAGCTACCCCGTGGCATGCCGAACTGTTCATGGTCATCGTCATCTCGAAGGGATGGATGTCCATCGCAGCGCACCAGTCATTGCCGAGGTGGTATGACTGGAGCACGTCGCTCATGCCGTGAATTACGTCAGGCTTGAAACTCGCCTTGTGCAGGGGCGCGGTCGCAAACGCCAGCAGTCCCGGTTTCAGCCTCTTCTTTGTCTTTACGAAGCGTTCCGCCTGCGCCATGTCCTTTGTGTATTTCAGATGGCTTTTCACCTCGCCTTCGTCGAATTCCTTCCAGCCCCAGACATATTTTGCGTTCGAGCATCCGAGGTCCTTCATCGTACCCAGGAGTACGTCCCCCCTCTGCCTCGATGCGGCGAGAAAATGGCAGAAGGTGAACGAGTGAGAGGCGACTTTGTACTGGGCATTTTTTTTGAAATCGGCCAGTTCTTCCTCCGAAAAAAAGAACTTGACCGCAACTGGATAGTATTTCATCCTCAGGAGGTTACGCAGCGAAAATACTATATCCGCATTGCTGAGTTCCTTCTTCTCCAGCATTGCCTTGGCAAAGTCGACGTCGTTAAGCAGCACACTTGTATCAATCATAAGTTGTTCTCCTTTTATTAATTTCCTTGCTTCGTTACAGCCGCCAGTATCAATAAACTCCCAGCAGGTTCAATGCAAGAATAAACAACCCGGCAACGGCTACCCTCTTTACAACCAGCGGACTCACCCTTTTGGCGATCTGGGGTGCGATAAAGCCGCCCAGTATCGCGGCCGGAAACATCATAAGAAAGAAAAAGAGGTCGAAGTGCCCGAACTGGTAATGGCGCATGGTACCCATCAGCGTATTAAAAAAGATTGCCAGAAGCGAGCTGCCCACAACTACGTACATTGGCAGCCCGAGACCCACAGTCATCAGCGGGACCATAAAAGGCCCGCCGCCGAAACCGAACATCGACGATACTATCGCTATAAGAAACCCTCCGATGCACCCAAATACTATATTAACTTTAAATTCATGTCCCCAGAACTCTACAGTCATGATGTCCTCCTATTTATTTTGAGGCAAAGCGCAGGCCGCTTCTTTTGTCTTTGCACATTCTTCGGCCCTTTTCTTGAAATCTTTAAGGATCGCCTGCTCCTTCTTGTTTTTCGCTATGTATCCCGGCGTTGTCTGCCAAAACATAAGCCCTGCCAATATAAGCAGGATCCACCCGAATACGAATTTAAACTGGGCCAGGGTAATCAACTCCGTCAATTTAGGCCCGATAAAACCGCCGGCGACCATAGCAAGCCCAATGGCAACGCCGAGCTTCCAACTGATGAATTTTATTTTTGAGTAATTATAGATACCGCTGCCTTGCGAAAACAAAACCGTGGGCATAACAGTGCCGGCCACGACTGCATGCGGAAGCGGCCATAATGAAACCAGAAGCGGGTTCATGATAAAACCGCCGCCTGCTCCCATCAGCACGCCGAATATGGAGACGAACAATGACAGGAAAAATGGCCCCAGTAAATTCAGGCTCGTACCCGCGTTATTGAGATAAACATTCGGAAAGGCAATATTGTTTTCAAATGATGCCGGCTGGCTCTTAGTGTTCTTGTCAACGGCCGCCACAATGTTATATTTGCCCGGGGCAAGCCCCTTCCTGATCTTGAGCACCGCCTTGTAGGTGCCGTCAGGGTTTACTTCCACGTCTGCTCCAATCACTTTATCGGGAGACCTGAAACGCACCTTTACCAGTTGCATTGAGCCCTTCATGTTTTCCTTTTCGTCCAACTGGGGCAGCAAGTCTCCCCTCGACCCGATAATGCTTCCCATAAGGGTCGCCTGGTACCGGTCAATCTTGATCTTCGCCGGCGCAGAATAGATCTGTTCGGCGCCCATGTCCTTCAGGGCCTTCGAAAGACTCCACTTGTTCCCCTCTTTCCTTATCTTGTCCAGGTTGTCCTTCTGGTCCGTGGGAACAAAGAGCTTGTAGTAGGCAGGCATTTGATGCGTCATGTAGAGGATATAAGGTCTTTTCCCGGTGTCCTTGTCAACGTCAGAATCAAAACGCGATGCCTGCACCTGTTTTTCGGACCAGACCTCAATATAAACCGGCTTACCCGCGGGAGCCGTCCCCGTAATCGTAATGGTCCCGCCATTGCTCAGTGATGTTTTATCCGCCTGCAAAGTAATTCCGCTCCCGGGATCGGAAGCATATGCGCCGCCATGGCAGACAAATAATACGGCAGTCAATACAATAAAGAACGACAAACGCTTCATTTGTTCTCCTCCTTTTGTCAGTTACACAATAAATGCAACAACTATGCCGCAGTCCACAAAAGGGTATGAATTAATTTAACTAATTGCAAACCATGGAATATTAGTAATGGAGCAGGATGTGCTGAATGGAATATGGTGTCCCATTTGGGACAATTGGACTGTTAATTTGTCCCAAATGGGACAAATATAAATTATCAATTTTTAATGAACAATGAACAATTTTGGTAAAATAAAATCAACTTCCCTTAATCCATCATTCATAATTCTTCATTCATCATTGATGCTATCGGCAAGAAGGCCGTGGTTCTTCATTTTTGTCCTGAGCTGTTTTCTGGATATTCCGAGAAGTTCAGCGGATTTGGTCTGGTTCCAGGAAGTCTTTTCGAGTGCCCTGACAAGAAGACTCTTTTCCGTTTCTACAAGATTGAACTCCCCTGTCCGCCCGCTGTCTGCAGCGCGCATCTCCCGAAGCGACCTCGGCAGGTATTTGACCGTAATAGTATCCGAAGGGCATAGAACGACAGACCGTTCTATAACATTTTCCAGTTCCCGAACATTGCCGGGCCAGTCGTATTCCATAAAGACCCTTTCGGCATCACTGTCGAGAGCAGTAATGGTTTTGTTATTTGCGGCATTGAACTTGTGCATAAAAAAATCGGTAAGGAGCGGGACATCTTCCTTTCTTTCCCTCAAGGGCGGAATGCGCACAGTAACCACGTGGAGCCTGTAAAAAAGGTCTTTCCTGAAATTACCTTTTTTTACTTCGGCCTCCAGATCACGGTTTGTAGCGGCGATTATTCTTACGTCGACTTTTATCCTGTCCTTTCCCCCGACCCTCAATATCTCTCTTTCCTGGAGGAACCTCAGCAGCTTCTTCTGCACATTGATTGAAAGCTCCCCGATTTCATCCAGGAATACAGTCCCCTTGTCGGCAAGTTCGATCTGGCCTGTCTTCCGGTCGTAAGCTCCGGTGAACGATCCCCTCTCATGTCCGAAAAGCCCGCTTTCCATTATATCTTCGGGCATGGCAGCGCAATCTATAGTTATAAAAGGGCAGTCGGACCTGCCGGATTCATAATGGATGGCCTTCGCAACAAGCTCTTTCCCGGTGCCGCTTTCGCCTGTAACAAGAACATTAGAACTGCTTCCCGATACCGTTTCTATAAGGTCAAAGACTTCCTGCATTGCACGGCTCCCGCCGATTATGTTCTTGAAGTTGTGGCGTTCCCTTAATTGAGACTTAAGGTTGATATTTTCGACAAGCAGCCGCTGCTTTTCCACCGCCTCACGGACCACTGTCAGCAGTTCATCGGGGTTTACAGGCTTTGCGAGATAATTGAAAGCCCCCTTTCTCATGGCATCCACCGCTTTTTCTATTGTCCCGTACGCGGTGAGCATTATCACCGGCACCCTGCTCCCGTTTACTTTCAATTCATCCAGAAGTTCCATACCGCTCTTTCCGGGCAGTTTGAAGTCCGTGATTATAGTGTCAGGCGCGAGCCTGGATATCTTGTGGACCGCTTCTTCAACACTCACGGACGTGTAAACGTCATAGCCGTTCTTCCTTAGGATTGCGGACAGCACTTTAAGGATATTGGCTTCGTCATCGACAAGCAGTATTTTCCCTTTGTTTTTTTCCATATCTAACCTATTTTACTCATAAATTGTATCCAAGAGCAGGCAGGACATAGTACTGAAGCGGGCGTCGGCAGACCGAGACGCCATGGATGGCTGAACGGGCTGGCGTCGCCTTTGAGCAAGGCTGGATGCCTTGCGAGAATTAGCTGAAGCACTATGGCCTGACTGCTCGACATCGCATTCTAACTCCAGAGCGGCAGGGTAATCGTAAATTCGGTGCCGCTCCCAGTCTCACTCCTGACAGTGATATTGCCCTTGTGGTCTTTAACGATCCTCTCGACACAGGCAAGGCCAAGCCCGGACCCCCTGGTCTTCGTGGTATAAAACGGCTTGAATATTTCGCACATTGCCTCTTCGCTCATGCCCATTCCGGTATCCTGTATCTTAACAATAACGTTCGAGTCAACGGTACCGGTGGTTATCTTTATAAAGTCCCCGGCCTTTGTCACGTCCAGAGAGTTGACCAGGATATTCAAAAAGGCCTGTTTCATCTGCTGGGCATCGAATTTAAACGGAGGGACCCTTTCGTCGGTGGCTGTAACCACTTCGATATTATTTTCAGCGGCCTCCTGCCTGATAAGTTCGGTTGTATCACGGACTACTTTATTTATGTCCGAAACCTGTAACTTTAAAGGAACGGGCCTGGAGTACCTGAGTATGCTCGTAACAATTTCATTCAGCCTCTTTGTCTCTTCTTCGATAATAGATAAAAACTCCTTGAGGACCTCTCCCTCAAAATTGTCCTGCAGGTATGACGCGGCGCCCAGGATGGCATTCAGCGGGTTCTTTATCTCGTGCGCGACTGTCATGGCCATCTCTCCGAGCGCGGAAAATTTTTCGAGCCTGGCCTTCTCTTTATTGCTCTCCTCAAGTTCCTTAATGCTGACCCTGAGTTTCCGGACCATCTGATTAAAGCCTTCCACAAGCTCACCGATCTCATCACCGCATGATTCCATGTAAACCCGGCACTTCTTGCAGTCGCTCAACTTGTCATCTATATCCGCCTGAACATACCCGAAACACCTTGTCCCTGGTATGTTCCAGCATCTTTCCCTGCCGTATGCCGGACAATCCGTTGTTCCGCACCCAAGCACTTGCGAGCAATCCAATGAGTTGCTGACCGGCAGCTCCACGTCAAGGTTTCCTGCCTGCACAAGTTCCATGCTGTCCTTCAGTTTTTTCATCGGAGTGGCAAGCCAGCGAGCAAGGCCGTAAGCGCCCCACACGCCCACTGCCATGACCGCCAAAGATACCAGGAATATATACTTTACGAGGCCCCTCAGATTGTCATCAATAACAGCATGAGTTGCATCTTCCGAAAATCCAAGCGCAACAGCCCCGACAACGTCATAACCGGCCTTTACCGGCACTATTATTTCACTTAAGCCCTTCCCGCGGACATAATGGACAAGCTCCTCTCCGCTGCTCATTGCCCTGGTGAACTGCTGCCGGTCTTCAACCGAAGGCGACTGACCCAGCAGTATCCTGTTTGTATTGGCGACAATCCTTTTATCCTTGTCAATCACTCCGGCGTATACGCATGCAGGGGTTTGGGCCGTTGTCCTTACAAGCTCGTCGAGACTGAGCGGGTCCATAAATATCAGCGGCTCCACAACGTCCTTTGCGAGTTTCTTTGCCAGTACCAGATGACTATTGTTCATTTCCGACATTAACGAGTTCTTCTGGTGGGTAATGATAAGGGTGTTTACAATGACCATTATGAGGAAAATCAGGACAATAACAGCCGCGGAAAACTGCCGTACAAGGCTTATTTTCTTGTATCTGTTCTTAAAATATGCAAAAGGCCTTATTTTCACGGTCAATATTTTTCAAGGATGTCGAACTCCGCATCGGAAGCTTCCTTGAAACCTTTTATTCTCGCTGCCTTCAGTACCGCCTTGTCTTTAAGTCCGACGAGTAGACGCCTTACCTCATTGACGAGCGGCGGAGAGACATGCCCGCATAATGCAAAAGGCCAGTTGGGAAGCGCTTTTGTTCTTGCCAGGACCTTGATTTTCTTCATGTCGACCACATCTTTCCATACTACGAGTGCGGATTCTCTTACAAACCCTGCATCGGCTTCGCCCCTGTAAACGCCCAGGATCACATTCTCCTGCTTTTTGGCATCGATAATCCGGAGGTCCCTGTCAGCCTGGATGCCAACACTCATGAGGAACAGTTTTTGAGACAGATATCCGCCTGCTGATTTGGGTGAAGTGATAAGGACTTTTTTGTTTCTTAATTGCCTCACATCCCTGATCCGGCTGTCGACCCTGGTTATGATAACACCCCTGAAACTGTCTCCACCCTCCACTCCGCTGTCCGACAGACTGTCCTCTCCCACTGTCGTTGCCAGCGATTGTATGTCAACGTCCCTGTCAATCAGGGCAAAGATATAGGGGTTCTGATAAGAGAAATCGGCCTTGCGCCCTTTAACTATCTTCATGAAATCCTCGAAATCCTTTGGTATCAGCAGCTTGAATTCAAATCCGGTCTTTTGAGAGAGGTATCTCATGAGAGGTTCATACCTGTCATACAGGGTCATTGCCGAATAGAGCGGAAGCACTGCAACCTTTAGTGTCTTAGGGCCGTATTCTATATAATTCTTTCCGGTGAGATTTCTTATCATCACCCTTACCATATCGAAGTCCCTGTCATCTGCAGCTATGAATTTATCCATGTCCTTGTCAATGCTCAAAAGCGCCTCCCTGCCTCCTTGCGAGACAAGACCTCCTATAACGGCATTCCTCTTTTCAGCAGGAAGAATGTTGGAAGCGCAAAGGACAAACTGGGGGACCATGTCCGATCTCTTTATGATTTCAAGACCGTCTTCCGAATACTTGGCCGCCACAGGCTCGCTCATGGCCCCGACATCATAATTCCCTATAAGAACGGACAGCGCCACCCTGTCTTCCTGCTGGAGGTAGTCAACAGAAGTAAAATCCTTTATCCCCACTCCCACATCATTCAGCATGGCAAGGGGGATGAGATAGCTGAAAGAGGAGTGGCGGTTGCCCAACGCAAGCCTTTTCCCGCGGGTATCCACTAACTTCTTCACGCTGCTCCCGCTCTTCACGACCAGGACACTGCGTGACGTGCCCTGTTTCCCTATGGCCCGGACAAGCGGCGTTACTTTGTCCCTGTACCGCGCCCTGACCTCACAGTAAGCGGCAGGATCAAGATAAGCCATTTGCACCTGTCCGCTGCCGATCTCATTGATGGCTGACTCATAATCCTTGGCGATCCTTATTATTACCGGAGCATTCAGTATCTTTTCGAGGTGGTATTTGAGAGGCAGGAATCTCGTATACATGGCAGCGGCGCTCTCCACGGGAAGTATGGAAAGTATTATCGGCTGTGCAGTGCGCTCAGCTGGTGACTCCATCTGCCGCGTGTTTTTCAAATCCGGGCCTGGACCTCTTGGGGGAGCCTCCCTGGAACAGCCGAACAAGAGGCAAAAGACTAAGGACAAAAGGCAAAAGGCTAAAGACAAAGGGCGAATGGCCAAGGGCGAGCGGCTAAAGGTTAAAATGTCAAAAATTCTTTTCAAAATAATCTTCTTCAGAGATTTCTTTTTTCTGTATTCCTGGTCTTTTCCTTTGACCTTTCGCCTTTTGCCCTTAGCCTTGTTTTAATTCAGGAACTCTTCTGAAAACATGTTCGACTTTTTCTCACGGCCTATGGTTGTGGCGGGTCCATGCCCCGGAAATACCTTTGTGTCTTCCGGCAGGCCCATCAGCCGCCGAAAGGATTGTTTCAGCTTTTCCATATCGCCGCCATGAAAGTCTGTCCTCCCCACTGAACCCTGAAAAAGCGTATCGCCTGTTATCACAACCCCTTCTGCATAAAGGCATATCCCGCCGGGACTATGACCGGGGGTATGGAGAACGGCAAACTTCAACCCTCCCACTGCGACAGTATCGCCCTCGGACAATAAGATATCCGGCTCAGGCGGGGCCTCGACCGAAAAACCCCAGACAGCGGCCATATCCTGTGAGCTTTTGTACATCGCAAGTTCATCTGTATGCAAGGCCACACGTGCGCCGGTCTCTTTTTTGACATCGCTCACAACACCCATATGATCGAAATGGCCGTGCGTGCATACTATAATGTCAACAGTCAGCCCCATATCACTGACGGTCCCGGTTATCCTGTCAGGCTCATCCCCCGGGTCTACAATAACGGCCTTTCTGGTCGCCTCGTCGGCAATTATAATACAGTTCGCCTGAAGCGGCCCTACAGCAAGACTCTTTACGATCATAACACCTCCAACAACTTTGGCTAAAGGCTAATGGCTAATGGCAAAAGGGAACATCGAAAAAAATGAATAATTATTCCAACGTTTCGTGTTTCACTTTTAGCCTTTTGCCCTTGGCCTTTAGCCCTGTTTTCTCACCTTCTTTATTATATATCCTATCTCCTCACTTTTTATCAAATATGCCGTTCCAGCATAAACTGCCAGGCAAAAAAGGATAATCGCACCCAGATATCCTGCCTTGGAAAGACTATGGCCGCTTAAAGTCCAGGTTGCGGAGCGGCCCGCCAGAAACCATCCCGCAAACCCCATCAAAGCGGCGGCAAAAAAGGTCTTTGCAAATGAGACAGCGATTTTCCGTGTACCAAGGCCTCCCAACTTTCTTCTCAGGAAGTAGAAAAGCAGCAGGAAATTTACGCCTGAAGCAAGGGCATTGGCAAAGGCAAGCCCATTGTGCCTCATCGGTCCCATTAGTGCCAGGCTCAACAGTATATTCGTAAGCACCGCAACCGCCGCTATTTTCACAGGTGTCCTGGTGTCCTGGGTCGAATAGAACGTAGCAGTAATGACCCTTACGCCCACCATGGACCAAATTCCAACCGCGTAGAACATCAGGGCATCGGCAGTTCCGGTTACAGCGGCGGCGCCGAATTTCCCCCTCATGTAAAGGGTGGTGACAATGGGGAACCTCAGCGCTATGAGTCCGGCCATGGCAGGGACTGTCATGAAGAACAGCAGACGCAGCGCAAATGAGAAATCTTCCCTGAGCTTGTCAGTTTCGCCCTTTGCCGCATGCTCTGAAAGCGCCGGCAGCACAGCCATCCCCATGGCAACGCCGAAGATGCCTACAGGGAAATGAATCAGCCTCATTGAATAATACAGATAGGTGATACTGCCTACAGGCAGACTGGAAGCCAGGATTGTGCTTATAAATATATTGATCTGGGTAATTGCGAGTCCTGCAGTAGCCGGCACTATAAGTCGCCCTATTCTTTTAAGCCCTGGATGCCAGAATACAGTATGCCCCGTATCTTCCTTTTTTTGAAAAAACGCATACCCGCTTCTGAAAAAAGAAGGCACCTGAAATACAAACTGCACAAAACCTCCGACCACGACACCTATGGCCACCGCAACAATAGGATTATGCAATCGATCTGCCAGTATCAGTATGCATATTATATTGGCGACGTTAAGAACAGCGGGAGCAAGAGCAGGAATAAAGAAAATACGCCGCGTATTGAGCGCCCCCATGGTAAGTGAAGCAAGACTGATAAACATCAGAAAAGGGAACATGATTCTGGTAAGGAAAATTGTCTCGGACAGTTTCTGCGGGTCATTCACAAAGCCTGGAGCGATTACCGCAACGATGACAGGCGCGAAAACTACTCCGGCAATACAAATCAGCCCGACGACGATAAGAATAAAAAGAAAGGTCGAACTGACGAGTTTGTTCGCCTCCTTGTTTCCGGAACGTGTCTGATATTCGGTGAGGACAGGAACAAATGCCGAAGACATCGCCCCTTCGGCAAAAAGGTCCCGAAGCAGATTGGGAATTCTGGAAGCAACATAAAAAGCATCCGCAGTCCCGGTAGCGCCAAAATAACCGGCAACAATCATGTCCCTGATATATCCGAGCACACGGCTGATGAAAGTAGCGATAGACATCACGCCTGCCGCCCGTGCTATTCTACCCCTGGCGCTCATTCCCTTACCATAAAATTTAGTACGTGCATTGACATCTGTGTTTTTTAAAGTCTGTCAATCGGCTATTTGGTAATTAAAACAGACTTGTAATTATATCACAGCGGTTGAAAGCCCCGTATAACGCAGATGACGGGAGGCCCGAAGGCCGACAAATACGGGGCGAGGCATTAAAAAAATGACGGGAATGTGTTCCCGTCATTTTTTTAAGTCCGGGGCTGCTGCACTGCTCAGCCGCTGACTATCCGCCAAAGTCGCCCGGTGATGTAAAATCCTTGTCCAACTCGGATTTTTCCAGGGCCCTCACGGATACGCTCTCCGCACCTGCGGCGTACTTCATCCAGTCAGTCGGACATACCTTTGTGAGGATTTCGAGTTTCCAGTCAATAGTGTTGGCAATATCCTTGAGATGTCTCACATGCGATGCCACCATGTCTTTCTCATGCCCCTGCATCAACTCTATGTCCCTAACCAGTCCAAGCACCCTTGATTTCATGTCGCTAAGCTCGTCAAAGATCACGTCGCAGTAACTTCTGATGTTGTTTATACTTCTTCCGCTTGCCATGGCTTCCTCCTTTTTGAGATAACCACTCTACCATGCTGCCAAACTGCCAGCATTGCCAGCGTCCCCGGCAATAAGTCCACCGGGTCGACTATTCTCCGTCTTATATATAGGATAAATCTTATCCTGTTTAATGTCAAGAAGAATATCCTCTTTTTTTTTAGACTATTGCCTTTTTGCTGCGGATGTCATATTCTTTAACGAAACAGGAGGCTGACATGGCAAAATTTCTTTTTGTTTTGAGTAGGGGAATGGACGATCCAGTCCGGGCCACCAGATGCATCCATCTGGCAAAAGTTGCCAAAGAGGAGGGGCACGAAGTAAATGTATTCCTCATCGATGACGGCGTAATGATTGCCAAAATAGGTATGGCTGATCACATGAAATCCCCGACCGGCGACGAACTCAAGGCCCTGCTGGATTATCTCATTAAGGCAGCGGTCCCGATCATGGTTTGTACTCCGTGCGCAAATGTCCGGCATATGGGGCAAGAGGACCTGGTCCAGTCAGCCCGCTTTGAAACAGCAAAGAAGCTGATTGGTTTGGCGGCAGAATCAAAGGTATTTACTTTCTGATTCCAGCCGGGTTTCGTTTATATTATAATCTGCCGATAGCGGCCATATAAAGTGTGAACTCATCCACGCCATCCACGTCCAGGAGCTCGTCCATCAGTTCCTGATGGTAAGCCGCGACTGCGCAGGTACCGCAACCAATTGCTTCGCCGGCCAGGTACAGATTTTGGCATACGTGCCCTGCGTCCAGTGCTATAACTTTGTGCGCCGCAATATCATATCGCCATTCCATGCGATATGGCACGGCAGTCCATGCAAATGTCACCGCAGCCCGTACCGTAAAAGCCTGGTTCAAAGTGGCAGCCACAAGTTTTTCGGGCAATGCTTTGTCTACTGCGAGGACCAGGAGTTGATGTTCAATAGGCAGGTACCGGTATATTCCCGTTTCCAATCCCGTGACATTCAGAACACATATGTATGTTTCGATAGCATGGCGGCATCCGGCAGATGGAACTGTGCGAAAAGTCGCAAATTCATTTATTTTGCCCCTGATCCCCTGAGTTGCCCAGAGCAAAAGAGACAACTCCTTCAAAGTCAGAGGTTCATTACTGAAATCTCTATGACTTTTCCTGTTGTTTATAGCTGAAAAAAGATCGATACCGCATATGCTTTCGAGGTCTTCTTTTTTTACGAGGTCGATACGGGCAGAGCCTGCCGGGTATGGTTTTTCAATGGGAGGAGGCTTGATACCGCGATTTTGGTCCGTCGATGAGAAATCCAGGGTCTGCCGCAGGCTGTCCTTTAAAAAATACCGGTACTGCTCCACAAGGGGATTCATCACTTCTTCAGGCGGGATTGCTCAAAGATTGTATCCTGCAGAAGCTTACCCGCGACGTCTTCTCCCTTCACGTTGTAAGTGCCGGAATTAACAGCGCTCTTCAGTTTGTCAACCTGGTCTGTCCGCACATCAGGCAGGTCCATCACCTGGGCCCGGAGATTACCCATCTTTTTGGCTGCATCCGATATGGTCACCTGGTCTCCTGTCGATACAGCCTCACCGCCCTCGCCGGTCTTTCCACCACTTGCCTTTCCCTTCGCCTTGTCGGGCTTCTGGGGGTTCATTCCACTGATATCTACATTATCTGTGATTTTCATATATTTTTCCTCCTCATTAACGGTGTAATTACCTGTTTATATTATACTGCATTTTTGTCTTTCATGCGCTGAATAAAATAGCTGCCAATTGTACAGACTCAGTAACAGTATTATACCTTAAACCGGTCCACTATCCCCTTCAATTTCACTGACAGTGAGGCAAGATTGGAGGCGGACTTGGCTATATGATCGGACCCTCCTGAAATGTCCTTTGCGCCTCCGGCAACAGCCTGAATATCAGTACTGATCGCCTCAGATGTCGTCGACATCTCTTCAGTTGCAGTCGCAATCTGCTGCACCATATTCTGAAGTGCTGTAACGTTTTGCACAATAGTTTTAAGCTGTTCGCCGGCCTCCATGGAATACCGAAGTCCCAAATTGACTTTTTCGTTTGTTTGGCTCATCGACTCAACAGCATTATCAACCTCCCCCTGAATGGCTCCTATCATACCGCTGATTTCCGAAGTCGCTTTGCCAGTACGTTCCGCGAGCTTTCTCACTTCGTCAGCCACTACGGCAAACCCGCGGCCCTGCTCACCAGCCCGTGCAGCTTCAATAGCAGCATTCAGCGCAAGAAGGTTGGTTTGATCGGCAATATCGTTGATCACAGCTACAATTTCACCTATTTGCTTGGATCTTTCACCAAGTGACTGCATGACGTTCGTTGACGCCGTGACAGTTTCTACAATTGCCTTGGATTCTATAACAGATTTATTGACGACAGTCTCCCCGTCCTTTGCCGTGCTGGCTGTTTCCAATGCGGATTGCGCAATATTGGAGGCGTTCTTCGCAATGTCGATAACAGTTTGCGACATTTCTTCAGCCGATGTCGCAATCTGCGATGAACGATTCGACTGATCAGTCATTGTTCTGGATATCTCCTCTGAACTGGCATTCAACTCTTCGCTTCCGGCTGCCACATCCGCTGATGACTTCTTGATTTCGGCCATAACCGCCTTAAGTTTGTCCACCATCGTTTTTATGGCCGCGTAAGCACCGGTCACTTCTTTTCCACCAGACTGAAATTTCATGGTCAGATCGCCTTCGGATATCCTTTCGGCGATTTCAGCAATTACTTCCGGTTCCCCGCCCAACTGCTTGAGAAGTTTCCTGGTGATTACATTCGCAACGAGCACTGCAAGAACAACGCCTATAACCGTGACGCCAAGCAACATATATATACTCTCTACAAACCCACTGCGAAATTGGGCCTCTTGTTTATTTATTACGGCTTCAATATCATTTACATAATTACCGGTGCCGACAACCCACTGAAAAGGCTTGAATTCCAGAGAATAGGCCCTCTTGGGAAGGGGCATATCACTGCCAGGTTTGGGAAAGTAATAATCGGCGTACCCGCCGCCGGACATTCCATTTTTCAGGATATCCTTTATAAAATAATTTCCTTTTTTGTCCTGGGCATTCAGACGGTTCTTGCCCTCAGCATCCTTTCCCAGCAAGACTACATTAACTCCTTCCTCCGTATCAGCCCAGAAATATCCATCCTGTCCGTATTTCAGCTTTCTTAGAATATCAGCGCCCATCTTCCTGGCCTGTTCCGGTGTTATCTCACCCCTGGTCTGGCTATCGTAAACAGTCTGAAGAAGACTGACGGCTGTCTGCACTTCGCTCTTAACCAGATTGTCGAAATCTGCATACAATGCTTTTCTTTGCTGCTCTATTGCCTGTTTATAAACTTTATAATTTTGATCCAACGCTATTGCGCTTATAACGAAAGCAACAGCCACACAACTGATCATCATCAATAACTGAAGTTTACCGCCGTGACTCCTAATTCTTAACACGCCCATTATTTCCTCCTTGTCCCCCAAGTTTTACTGAAGAATGAGCACTTCAAACATTGCCCCGACGCATTTCCTTTATGGACCTTTTCCAGGTACCGTACGGGTTAAGCCTTTTGTTTTGACTTCATTATTACCCGCCTTATGTCAAATCTATCCAAGCATATAACTTTTTTTATGATTTTGCAATTCAGCCTCCGCTGTCTTTCAAAACGCTTATGGCTGCACGTTATTTTAATGCGGGTGGTTTTGAGGTTTAGCTCTTCTTTCGGTGGCGAATAAACTCGACCACACCGGGCATAACCGAGACGAGAATGATTGCGAGGATTACAAGAGAGAAATTATGTTTCACGACCGGCATATTCCCGAAGAAGTATCCGGAAAAAACGCATACTGCCACCCATGCCGTCCCGCCGAAAATATCATAGCTGATAAAACGGGTGTAGGTCATCCTGCCTATGCCGGCCACAAAAGGGGCAAATGTACGGACGATAGGGACAAAACGCGCAATAATGATTGTCTTCCCCCCGTACTTTTCGTAAAACCGGTGAGTGCGCTCCAGGTGCTTTTTGTTCAGGAAGCGCACGTCGTCCCGGTGAAACACCCTGGGTCCGACAACGTAGCCTATCCAGTAATTCGTAGTATTGCCGGCCATGGCAGCGAAGGCGAGAAGCCCGTAAAGCAGGAATATATCAAAGGAGCCTAGCGCCGCAAAAGCGCCTGCGGCAAAGAGCAGCGAATCACCCGGCAAAAACGGAGTGACTACAAGGCCGGTCTCGCAGAAAATAATAAGCGACAGGATAATGTACGTCGCGGCGCCATAGTGCTGAATTATCAGGCTCAGGTGTTTGTCCAGATGCATGAAAACAGAAATAAAGTTCCCGATCAGTTCCATCAGCGCTCCGCGGCTATAATCCTTTCTATCCCCGCAAAATCCTTCATAAAATTAACTTGAGTGAAACCCGAACGCACTGCGAGTTGCCTTATCGCCTCAGCCTGGCCAAACCCGATTTCGAGCATGATTATACCATTTTCCACGAGATGTGAGGCCGCGGCCCTGAAAATCTTCCTGTAGAAATCCAGACCGTCCCTGCCGCCGTCGAGCGCCTGCACAGGCTCGTGCTCCCTTATCTCCACCTGGAGCGTTTCTATTTCGTCATGCCTGACATAGGGGGGATTGGAAACAATGCAATCGAAGCGCAGGCTGTCGACCGGCGCAAAGAGGTCGCCCAGTTTAAAACGGACATTGCGGATATCATTTGCCAGGGCATTTTGCGTTGCATACACCATGGCGGCCTCGGAAGAATCAACTCCATATACAATCGCTTCCGGCAGATGCCTCGCAAGTGCAAGCGCGATACACCCGCTCCCGGTACAGAGATCGAGAATGTTTAGAGGAGACGCCCTTCGCCTTATTTGTTGTATCGTTTCATCAACAAGCAGTTCGGTTTCAGGCCTCGGGATGAGCACTCCCTTGCCGACATAAAGAGTGAGCCCATAAAACAGTACGTAACCTATGAGATACTGAATCGGTTCTCCCATGGTACGCCGCACCGCCATATCAGTGATATGCTTAGACATATCTTCCTGCACAGCAATGTCGCGCGCGTAAAGTTCAGTCCTGCTGATATGAAGGATTCCGGTAATAAGTATTTCAGCTTCCCTGGCGGGATCTTCAATGCCGCCCTTCTCGAAAAGGGCCGCTGTCTCTTTCATTTTGTCAAGGGCGGTCAAAGCTCGTTTAGTCTTTCCGACTCGTAGTGCGTATTCAGGGCTTCCACGAGTTCATCCATGTCCCCTTCAAGCACACGGTCCAGCTTATGAAGAGTCAGGCCTATCCGGTGATCGGTCACCCTGTTCTGGGGATAATTGTATGTCCTGATGCGCTCGCTCCTGTCTCCGCTTCCCACCTGGGTCTTTCTGTCTGCAGCCCGGTCTTTTTCCTTCTTCTCTATTTCCAGTTCAAGAAGTCTCGAACGCAGGACCTTTAATGCCTTTTCACGGTTCTTCAACTGTGATCTCTCATCCTGGCACTGCACCACCAATCCGGTCGGGATATGTGTGATACGCACAGCTGAGTATGTAGTATTTACGCTCTGCCCGCCTGCACCTGATGAACAAAAGGTATCGATTCTCAGGTCCTGGGCCTCGATCTTTATATCAACTTCTTCAGCTTCAGGCAGCACCGCAACGGTCGCGGCAGATGTATGGATCCTGCCTGAGGTCTCGGTGACAGGGACTCTTTGCACCCTGTGCACACCGCTTTCATATTTCAGTTTGCTGTATGCGCCCTTGCCGGTTATATTCGCAATGATCTCCTTCAGACCGCCGAGCCCTGTCGGGCTGGAATCGATCACGTCAATTTTCCATTTGCGCATTTCGGCAAATTTCGAGTACATCCTGAACAGGCTGGCCCCAAACAGCGCAGCCTCTTCTCCGCCGGTGCCTGCCCGAATCTCGATAATAACATTCCTTTCATCTCTGGGATCTTTGGGCAGCAGCATCTTCTTCAGTTCATCTTCGAGCAGCGGCTTTTTTTTCTTGAGTTCATCAAGCTCTTCCTGGGCAAGCTGCTTCAAATCCCCATCACCCGCCCTGAGCATTTCCTCAGCATCTTCCATCTCCGAGAGCATTTTCTTGTACTCCCTTATCTTTTCTACAATAGGGACAAGGTCGGACTGCTCCTTGGAATATTTCATGTAGGCCTGTGAATTGGACAGCACTTCCGGGTTTGCAAGGGCCTCGGCTACTTTATTGTGTTTCTCTTCGATGACCAGCAATTTATCCAACATTCTTTATACCTCGTTACTGCTTCTTTCCATTTTCAAAACGTCGTGCATGGCGGCAATCGCCACCTCTATCTGTGACTCGTCAGGTTCCCTGACCGTCATCCTCTGCAGCAGGAGACCGGGGAGGACAAGCAGCCCGATTACAGGGTTGTCCTTCAGCCTTGCGGAAAACTTGAGCATTTCGTAGGAAACCCCGGCCAGGAGAGGAATGAGGACCACCCTTGACGCAGCCTTCCACGTAAAAGACCACTGCTGGGGGATAAAAGAGAATATAAGTATACTGATGACCATGACAATCAAAAGGAAACTCGTTCCGCACCTCGGATGGTAGGGCTTGTACTTTTTGGCATTCTCGACAGTCAGCGGTTCCCCGGCCTCATAAGCATAAATGACCTTATGCTCCGCCCCGTGGTATTCAAACACACGCCTCATCTCTCTCCACAGCCCTATTGCAAACAAATAAAAAAGAAATACGGCAACCCGGATTACCCCGTCGACGAAATTGAAGAGCAAAGAACTTTCCGCAATGCCGTGAAGGACATTGCCCGCGAGTTTGGTAAGCAATAACGGCATAAGTATAAAAAGGGCCACTGCAAGCACAACAGCAGCTATTATCGAAATACCGAAGCTCCATGGACTGAGCGGTTTATCCCGGGCTTCCTCCTGGTAGGCCACATTCCCTGAAAATTCGAGCGCCTTGATTCCTACGTGCAGCGCCTGAAAAAGCGCTACCGACCCCCTTACAACCGGCAGCTTTAAAAAACCGGCCAGTTGGTTGGTCTTCTCGCGTTTGATGCTTATATCACCTTCAGGCCCCCTGACTGCAACGCTCCACCCCCTCGGGTGACTTCATCATAACACCCTCTATAACCGCCTGTCCGCCTATATTCTTCATGCAATCCCCTGTTCTCTACATCAGGTCAAAAAAAAAGGGGTTAGACTTTAGGCAAAGCACCAAATTCTAACCCCTGCTATCTATCTCAGCTACTTCTTTGCGTATTTCTTCTTGAACTTCTCTACCCTTCCCTCGGCATCCATAAGCTTTTGCTTTCCGGTAAAGAATGGATGGCACTTTGAACAAATGTCAAGGCGGATATTGTCCACAGTCGATTTTGTAGTGAACGTCTCACCGCAGGCGCACACAACTTTAACTTCCTTATATTTGGGATGTATACCTTCTTTCATAAAGCGACCTCCTCACACTGAATTAGAATAATTATTTTAATCTATATTATACAACTTTATCAAGCGCTGCTTCCCAGCCTAGCATCGCCTTTTTTCTGGCAGCGCCCCAACCATAATCGCCGATTACTCCGATTTTCCTTATGACCCGGTGGCAGGGAATAATGTAACCGACCGGATTACTGCCAACGGCGCTGCCGACGGCGCGCGCGGCAGCGGGCTCGCCGATCGCCGAGGCAACGAATTCATAGCTCACCATTGATCCCCTGGGAATTTTAAGCAATGCCTCCCAGACCCTTACCTGGAAATTCGTACCGGCAAGCAACAGGTTAAGAGGAGACTTTTTTTTATCTTTCGGACCGTTGAATATCCTTTCCGCAAATGGGGCCGTAGATGCGTGATCTTCAGCAAACGTCGCCTTCGTCCATCTGTTTTTCAAATCGATGACAGCGCTTTTCCGCCCCTGCCTCGTCACAAAGGACAATCCGCAGATGCCCCGCTCCGTAATTGCCAGCAGGCACTCTCCAAAAGGTGTAGGGTGGAACCCATATCGTATCATAAGTCCTTCGCCTTTTTTTCTGAATTCTCCCGGTGTGATCGCCTCACTCGTAACAAACAGGTCGTGAAGACGGCTTGGGGCAGATAGCCCCGATTCATACGTAACGTCCAGCAGGCTATGAGACTTATCCAGCATTATTTTGGCATATTCGACAGTCAGGAACTGCAGGAATTTCTTGGGACTGATACCTGCCCAGCGCCTGAAAAGCCTCTGGAAGTGATACTCGCTCAGATTCACCGCCCGGGCCACTTCCTTCAAATCGGGCTGACGATGAAAGTTCTTATCCAGGAACAGAATTGCTTTTTCAATTCTTTCGTAATCTTTCACAGATGCTTGCAGTTTCGTCATTATCGTTGCCTGCCTGTTTTATGATAACGCGCTGAACAAAAGGATACAACCCGATTCTTGCTATATTCCTGACGCTCCCAAGGATTGCGGCTGCCCTGCTCCTTAACTCTTTCGCAGTTGCGGTCTTCATGTTTTACCTCAAAATATATATTAGCAAGAGTATGCAAATACGCAGCTGCCTGTCAACCCGAATAATACTTTCAGGGAGTTCCCCCATTTTTTTGGGGTTATTTGTTTGTCATTCTTGTGCAAGCGGGAATCCAGGTAGAAGCTTTCTCTATTGGGAAGAGTATCCGAAAACTGGTATGATAATAGCTGGAATATCAGGATATGGCGCACACTAGGCTTAGGCATTTTACGAAGGAAGAACTGGATTATTCAAACTCGGTGCTGAACCAGATTGCCGGAAATACTGATCAAGCCGATCCGTTCTGTTGCCGGACTGAGTGGCAGTTCTCGTTTCATGAGGCTTTCAGCCCTTATAGGAGTTTGTATTTCCGTAATTCCGATAATAGCATAATTGCATTTGCAGGTTATGAATACCCTGATATAGGGCCTATCTTGCAACCGATCGAGTCGAACTGGCTGTTTGGCTGTCCCTTGATCGGGCCGGATGCCGCTGAACTGCTGAAAACATTGCTACAGGAAAAACCCCTTTGTTATGCCAAACCGTTTATCCTGCTGAGCGGTCTTATTCCCGGCTCCTCAGTGTTGATGAAGGTCCTGACGCTTTTTAAAAAATACTACGAAATTATTCGGCTAGGGCCCTCTGTTTCCCGATCAGCTTCACTCTCCGGAAATGTTGAAGACTACTTGTCCAGGCGCTCCGCCAATTTCCGTCGGAACATGACGCGGGCAGCCTTGCAGTTGGCGGACAGAGATGTGATATTTGAGCGTTGCCTGCCTATATCTATAGAGCAGGCAGACGAAACTTATGCGCGGATGCTGACTGTAGAAGAGACGAGCTGGAAAGGCATAGGACAGTGCGGGATCGCTATTCAGCCCTCCCGTGACTTTTACCGACTGATGCTCCGGCGGCTTAGTCTTTCCCGAATGGGCAGAGTCATTTTCGCAAAGAATGGCGATCAGGACATAGGGTATATGTTTGGTGGGACAACCACGGGACATTACCGGGGGTTACAGTTCAGTTATGGCGAGGAGTGGAGCAGCTATTCTATCGGCAACTTGCTGCAAATGGAAAATGTGCGATGGCTGTGTGAAGATGGTATAACCCGATATGACCTTGGACAAGCCATGGATTACAAGGTCCGCTGGGCAGAACTGGAATTGCAAACCGAGAACTTACTGTTGCGACCTCTGAAGTGAAGCGAGGGCGTTAAAATCAGGGAGGGATGAATAGGGACGCTAAACCGCCTTGACAACGACACCCTTTTTCGATACAGTTTGATTAGATACTGTTGGAAAGCAGTTTACTTTTTGAGCTATTTTTTGAAGGAGGTACGCAATGACTTACACACAAGACGATTTGGTCGACAAGATACTGGAGATGTACCCGGAAATAAGAAAGCACGGCCTCTTTGTAGAGCTGACTTTCGACAATGGTAAAGATGCCTGGATCATAAAATTGACCAGAGATGGTAAAGTGCTGACGACCCATCTGGATAAGAAAGACGCCGACGAATGCATGAACAACGTCAAATGCGTCTATTTGGGCGTGCAGGTAGAGCAGTTCATCAGGAATTTCGAAGAGAGGATTCTCGAATAATAAACACAGAGGCACTGCGCCGAATAAATGGGCAACCCAATAAGATTAAAAAAGGCCGGCAGAAATATCTGCCGGCCTTTTTATCGAAAATATTCGACTACTTCAGAAGTGGAACTATAAGCAGTGCCACGATGTTGATGACTTTAATCATCGGGTTGATGGCAGGTCCTGCGGTGTCCTTGTAAGGATCGCCGACCGTATCACCTGTGACAGAAGCCTTGTGTCCGTCGCTGCCCTTCTTATGCACGACGCCTTTCTCATCCGTAACGCCGTCTTCAAAGGCTTTCTTGGCGTTGTCCCATGCGCCGCCGCCGCTTGTCATGGCAATAGCCTGGAAAAGTCCGGTCAGGATACTTCCGATAAGAACTCCGCCGAGGGCTTCCTTGCCAAGGAGAACACCTACAACGATCGGAACAACAACAGGAATAAGTGCAGGTACCATCATCTGCTTTATGGCGCCTTTTGTAACAATGTCAACGCACTTTCCGTATTCCGGCTTGGCCTTGTATTCCATAATGCCGGGGATTTCCCTGAACTGTCTTCTGACTTCATTAACAATGCTGCCTGCTGCCTTTCCAACTGCCTCCATGAGGAGGGAGCCGTAGTAGTAAGGAAGAAGTCCGCCGATGAAAAGACCGGCCAGGACCATCGGGTTTGAAAGGTCGAAAAGGACCGGCGAACTGAATGACCTTGAATACTCCGCAAAAAGGACCAGGGCTGCAAGAGCTGCCGAGCCGATAGCATAACCCTTTGTAACAGCCTTTGTTGTGTTTCCGACTGCATCCAGTGGGTCTGTGATGGCGCGGATCTCTTCAGGCAGTCCTGCCATTTCCGCGATACCGCCCGCGTTGTCTGTTATCGGGCCATACGAGTCAATAGCAACGACAATACCTGTCATTGAAAGCATCGATACCGCTGACAGGGCGATTGCAAAAAGACCGCCTGCCAGGTCCCCCGCAAATCCGCCGCCTAATGAATAAGCGCCGAGGATTGAGCAAACGATAACTACGACCGGCGCACCGGTTGCCTTCATACTGACTGCGAGACCGGCGATCACGTTCGTGCCGTGACCGGTCAGACTGGCCTGGGCAATATGTTTTACCGGGCTATATTCCTTTGCAGTAAAATACTCTGTAATAACGACAATCAGGCCTGTCAACGCAAGGCCGATAAGAGACATGAGGAAAACGTTCATCTGTGTAAACGACGGGTGAGCGGCCAAGGAAACCGAAGCAGGGCCTTCCAAAAACTTTCCCGTCACTATATAAAATGTTATTGCCGCAAGAATACCTGCAACGGCAAGCCCCTTATAGAGGGCGCCCATGATATACTGGCTTTTGCCAAGTCTTACTGCAAATGTTCCGATAATGGAAGCGATGATCGATATTCCGCCAAGCATCAGCGGGAATTCAACCCATGGACTGTCCGCGCCAAAAACCGTCTTGGCAAGGAGCATTGCTGCAACGAGCGTAACAGTGTATGTTTCATAAAGGTCGGCTGCCATTCCCGCACAATCGCCCACGTTGTCGCCAACGTTGTCAGCTATAACAGCAGGGTTCCTGGGATCGTCCTCAGGTATGCCCGCCTCCACCTTACCGACGAGGTCAGCTCCAACGTCAGCAGCCTTTGTGTAGATACCACCTGCGATACGGGCAAACACGCTCATGAGTGAACATCCGAACCCGAGACCTACGAGGGCATGAAATGCCATCTCAGGAGCAGCCTGCTTTGCTACAAAATAGAAACCGGCAAGTCCTATAATTCCGAGGCCAACGACCATAACTCCTGTCACTGAGCCGCCCTTAAATGCAAGGCCGAGAGCAGCCTGAAGACCCTTATGCGCGGCCTGTGTGGTGCGGACGTTTGCCCTGACAGTGACCCACATGCCTACAAAGCCTGCGAGTGCTGAACCTACGGTACCGACGACAAAACCAATTGCAGTCCATACCCCAAACCCCAGCGCCGCGATAAGTATAACGAGAACCACTGCAACCATGGCTACAGTTTTATATTCGCGTGCAAGGAACGCATATGCTCCTTCTTTAACTGCATTGGATATCTCCTGCATCTTGGCACTTCCTGCGTCCTGCTTAGATACCCAAATTGCGGTCATTACAGCGTATATTATGCCCAAAACGCCGCAACCTAAAGCGAAAAGTATTGTAGGACTCATGTACTCTCTCCTCCTTATAAATGAATTATTTTAAAATCCTGTAAGACTAACACAAAAGGGCCTCTGCCGTATACCGATCAGGCTTGCGCCGATCGATAATAGCCGGCTCCGTAATGAATCCCTTATCACCTCCCCTTTGGTTAGTGTAGTCCCCATTGAATGATCCCGTTCCGGTTGATTACCCCTCCCTTTGAGCATGCCGCGCAAATACCATTGCGGTCGCCCTGTACACCATATGTGCCATTTTCGAAAATGGTGCGTAAGCGAAAAGGAAGAAGATAAAAACCAGGTGGATGAAGTATACAATATAGGCGATCGGGTCAACATCGGCAAGCCGCAAAACTTCCGATAAAATACCGGTGACCACGATTGTAAAGATGACCACAATAAAAAGCCAGTCAAAATAACTTCCGCTGCCCGCCTTTTCGGCATTCTTCAAACGGTTCGCCGTAACGAAGAGCATGCCGAGCAGCAGGGCAAACGCGCTTGCGTTGCCCACGATCTTCATAGGATCATAGAGTGGATAAGGCGTTTCGCCAAAGTGAAAAAGAGACGTTCCCTGGATGCCGAAGATTTCATGCCCATAAAGATAAAGGACACCCCATCCCGTTGTTATGGCGAGGCCTACAAAGGCGAAAAAAACCAGCATGTGCGCTGTCGACCGGTCTTTTGTGACATTGCACTTCTGGAATCTGTCGTGGGACAATATATCGACAATAGTCGCCTTCAGGCTGTCACAAACATTGCCCTTCAACTGCATACCGGCGCTCATGTCGGCCCAGTATTTTTTGATGCCTATAAAAAAAGATGATACAGCAAATATGCTCGCCAGTATAAACACAGTATCTATGTAAGGTACCGGTATGAACTGCGAGTATACGATTCCCCCGCCTTCCCCTCTCGGGATGTTCGAAAAATGACCCAGCGAACCTATAATACCGAGGAAAATCAGGACCGGCAGTGCAAACAGCAGGATAAGATATTTCGGGTCGGCAGTCATATTGGCCAATGCGCTGGGCACCGAATAATTTTTGATCGCCATTTTCCTTATCGCGCCGAGCACCTCCCCGGGCTTTGCTCCCCGCGGGCAGTATGCGGTACAGTCGCTGCACTGGTGGCAGAGCCAGATATCGGGGTTGCTTATCAGTTTTTCTTTAATGCCCCACTGTGCATACAACATCTCTTTTCTCGGAAAAGGCTTTTCATCAGGGCTCAAGTTGCATACTACCGTACAGGTGGAGCACTGGTAGCATTTCTTCAATGACTCGCCCCCCGAGGCAATAATGTCTTTGACAAAATTCAGGTCCGGCTTTATTATTTGTTCCATTGTATCTTCCGGCATATATCGTCTCCTCCTAAAAGCCCTTGAACGGATTCGGGCCTATTTCTTTGACTCTATTTACAAAGTCGCTAATTATTGTCGGAACGTTTTCGTATTCATCAATAGAGAGCTGTACCAGCCCCACCCGTTCAGCTTCAAGCTGCAGCCTGCCGAGTGTCTCCTGCACCTTGCCGAGACGGTAATTGGCCAGTTCGCTGCCTTTCGCAAAGTGACACTGGTAATTGTCTCCGTATTTGCAGCCAAGCATGAGCATGCCATCCACGCCTCTTGAGAGGGCATCCGCTATCCACACAAGGTTTGTTGAGCCAAGGCACCTGAGCTGTATGATCCTGACCGCGGGATCGATTTTAGCATGTTTCAGGGCCGCAGTATCGATTGCCGGATAAGCATCATTTTCGCAGGCAAGGACAATAATCCTCGGCTTGTCGTCTTCGGACGGGACGGAAACGTTCTTCATCATGGCGCCTATCATATCGACATGATAATCCTTGAATGAAATAATGCGCTCCGGGCATGCTCCCATGCAGGTTGCGCATCTTCTGCATCTCCCCGGCTTGAAAAACGGTGTTCCCTTCTCGTCCTCGTCAATGGCCCCGAACGGACATTCCTCAGTACACCGCTTGCAGGATGTACACCGCTGCATCATAGGATCGGGCCAGGTTATGTCCCACGCCCTTGGATGGACCGCTATGCCTTTTGCAACATGCTCCACGGACTGGATCGCTTTGAGGGCGGCGCCGGTAGCGTCTTCCTGCGCCTCTCCCATACCCATGGGCTGGCGCACGCACCCTGCAGCGTAAATGCCTGTCCTTCTGGTTTCGTACTGGAAGCAGATAAAGTTGGAGTCCGCAAACCCGTCATATAATTCAAGATCGGGCAAGCCCGGCCCCTGCCGGTACTGGAGATTCAATACCGGGTCATCAACGGTTGCCGGGACAACGCCGGTAGCAAGAACTACCAGATCGGCTTCGACCTTCACTTTGTTTCCAAACAGGCTGTCCACCATCTCGACATACAGGTTGCCGTTGCCGGCTTCGGACACGCCCGTTACATCACCTTTCGTGAGCATAACACCGGGATCATTCTGGGCGGCCTTGTAATAATATTCGAGTTTGCCGGGCGTCCTTATGTCCTTGTATAGGATCATTGCGGTCGCATCCGGGTTCTGCCTGACATATTGGGCCTGTTTCAGCGAAGTGGTACAACACATCGCCGAACAGTAAGGCAGGTGGTTGGGGTCCCTCTGGCCTGCGCATTGTACAAAAGCGACCCGCTTGGCCTCTTTTCCATCGGAAGGCCTCGCAATCTTTCCTTTTCTTGCAATTTCCTCAAATTCAATATTGGTTACAACATCCTTTGATTTTCCGTAACCGAGGTGCTCAAGCTTGTTCGCATCATAGGGTCTCCAGCCTGCGGCGAGGACAATGGAACCGATCTTCACCACCTCCGAACTTCCGTTGGATGCAATGGTCACGTCGAATTGGCCGGGCTGTCCTGCGGTCTTCTCCACCTTGGCGGACTTATACACCTTTATATTGGGATTGCTTTCGACCTCTTTGATCGTTTTATCGATATCAGTATCAACAATCAGCGGCTGGGTAAACTCGCCTGCTGATGACGGCACTTTCTTATAAAGCTTATTGGCGAACCCGCCGAGCCTGTCTTCCTTCTCTACCAGCACGACCTGGTATCCTGCCTTTGCAGACTGCAGAGCGGCAGTCATACCAGCGGTACCGCCGCCTATGACAAGAATGGTTTTGACTGTCTCCATCAGATAAGGTTCAGGGATGTCGCCTTTCTGGGCCTTTATAACACCCATTTTTATATAGTCTTCCGCCGCCTGCTGGCATTCCTCTGATTTCGCTTCCTGTGTCCAGACAGCAAGTTCCCTGAGGGATATCCTCTCCACGAGGCAACCGGGAAAATCGAATTCCTCATATTTGACGCGGCCGGAGCAGGCAGCAAGCACCACAGTGTTGACGCCGGCTGTCTTGATATCGTTATTGATAAGTTCCAGACCCTCTTTACCGCAAAGGGCAAAGTGGGATTTGACAACCGGGATCTTTAAGGCGTTCTTGGCAATATTTACCGACTTTTCGACATCGATTGACTCTCCAATGGAGCAGCCGGTGCATATATAAAGTCCTATATTTTTATCCATTGTTCAATTACCTCCCCTGTCCTGCAGACATTGCCTTCAGAACAGCGCTTGTAGCGTCCTGTGCCGACCGGGCAACATCCATCGGGTCCCTGCCGCACCCGGCAGCGGATATCCCCTCATTCGACAGCGCAAAGCCGTCACCTGAATAGTTGATCCCTGGAATTTTTTGTGCCGCTCCCGACGGCTGCATGCCGGTTGCAAGGACAACCATATCGGCCTTTACTCTCACCTTGTTGCCGGTCTGCATATCTTCAGCTTCGACAATAACGTCGTCAGAGCCTTCCGCCTGAACAATTTTCGCCACCTTGCCCTTAGTAAAGGTGACATTGGCATCATCTTTAACCTTCAGGTAGAATTTCTCGTATTTACCCGGGGTCCTGATATCTATATAAAAGATATGCGCCCTGGACTCAGGGTTTTGTTCCCTTATATAAGTCGTCTGCTTAAGCGAGGCGAGACAGCATATATAGGAACAGTACGGCAAGTGGTTTTCGTCCCTGCTCCCCGCGCATTGAACGAACACAATGTTTTCTACGGGTTTGCCATCTGAAGGCCGCACTATCTTTCCGCCCGTAGGACCGTTAGGAGAAGCCAGCCTCTCCATCATCATATTGGTAATAACATTTTTAACAGTCCCGAAACTCAGCGTATCTATTTTATTTGCATCGTAAGGCTCCCACCCTGTGGCTGCAACAATTGAGTTGACCTTCAGAGTGATCGTTTCCTGCTTCATGGTCAAATCTATTGCGTCATATTTGCATGCCTCCTGGCACGCTTTACCACACTTACTGTCGCAGTGGGCGCTGTCGATTACATATTTTTGGGGAAATGCCTGGTTGAAAGGAAGGTAAGCAGCCTTTGTCTTGTCCATGCCCAAGTTATAGTCATTCGGCCTCTCGGACGTACATGCCTCCGCGCATGCATTGCATGCAACGCAGTTATCGTTCACATACCGTGGCGCGAGCTTGACCGTCACGGTATAATCGCCGGGACCCCCTGTTATCTTTTCAACTTCTGCCATCGTGTAGAAACTGATCAGCGGGTTTGTCTTGATTCTCCTGAAGTTAAGCTCAAGTCCGCATATGGGAGGGCAAAGTTTTGGAAAATATTTGTTAAGCTGTGCGACTCTGCCGCCCAAATATGGGTTCTTTTCTACCAAGATCACCTCGGCGCCTGTTTCCGCAGCATCCACTGCAGTGGTAATGCCGCTGAAACCTCCGCCAATCACCAATATGCGATTGGGCTGTTTATTGCTTTGCTCTGGCATACTGCTCCTCCTTATTGATTGTAATGCGCGATCCGTAATATGCATTAACTGCCGGTTACAGGCTACCAGTCGCCCGGCATTTATTACACATTACGCATAACGCCTTACGGTTTTTCATCTGTCGCTCGTAATGCCTGAAATAAAAGGGAGGGGCATTTAGCCCCTCCCAAAAGGTCAATTAGCTGAACATTTCAACATAAGGAACTTTCTTGAACTCCCATCCTTGTGTGTCCTGATCGTACTTTGAATTAACAAAGCACTTCCAGTCCTTGTCGTTGATGGCAAGGAAGTCTCCTCTGTAGTAGTATCCGGGATACCTTGATTCTTCCCTGAAGAGGATATGGCGTGCATGTGCCTCAACAGAAAGAATCCTGTGGTAGTTCTCCCAGGCCCTCATAAGCTCGTGGAGGTTGGCTGCACCCATCTTGGATGCATCTTCCTTGAGCATTACAAGCTGCTTCAAACCCTCATCCAGCATGGTCTTTGAGGTCATATACCATGTGGAGATACCGCCAAAGTATTCATCGGCGATCTTCTGCATTCTTGCCTGCAGCATTTTCGGCTTGATGTAGTTAGGGTTGATAAGAGGATCTGTCGAGAAGGTCTTGTATTTCTCATAGACCTCAAACGGCAGATAGAGCTCTGCTGCAATCGCTTCAGGTGAATCCTTGAGTGTAGGCTTGTAATCAGGATGGTCGAGAATGAACGCTATAGCGGCCTTGGCAGCGATACGTCCTTCAGCATGCGACCCTGAAGAGAATTTGTGTCCTGAAGCGCCGCAGACGTCACCGGCCATAAAGAGTCCCGGCACGGTAGACATTCTGTTGTATCCCCATGAGTAATTGTCCGGGGTCTTCGGTATATCGCCGGGGCCGCTGACCCAGAATCCGGCGCAACCTGCGTGTGAACCGAGGAGATACGGCTCTGTAGGCATGATTTCGGACGGCTCCTTATCAGGCTCGACGTTCTTGGATGCCCAAAGACCTGCCTGGCCGATACACATATCAAGGAAGTCTTCCCATGCTTCTGCTTCGAGGTGCTTGATCCTCTTTGCATCCATGGTCTTTGCAAGCGCTGCCATGGCTTCTGCTGTCTGCATGAAGATCGGGCCTTTTCCGGCCTTCATGTCACACATCATCATATGGTTTCTGATACAGGTGCCGAGTTTTTCAGCATACGGGCTGTAAAGTTTCTTGGCATCTTCCATATTTGTTACGCAGTAGTCCTCTCCAAGGGCGTTAGTTGCCTTTGCCTTGAAGAAAAGGAACCATGCGCCAACAGGACCGTAGCCATCTTTAAAGCGGCCTGGTACGAACCTGTTTTCCATCATGGTGAGCTCTGCGCCTGCCTGCATACCGAGGGCGAATCCCGAACCGGAGTTCCATACAGGATACCATGCCCTGCCCTGGCCTTCCTGGTTGGATCTCGGTCTGAATACATTGACCGCTCCGCCGGAAGCATTGATCATTGCCTTTGCCTTAAAGACATATATCTTATTTTCTCTTACGCTGAATCCAGCAGCAGCAGCTACTCTCTTGGGGTCCTTGGCATCGTGATAAAGCTTGACGATAAAGACTCTCTCAAACAGGTTCTGCGGCATGCCGGTTGCCGCTCTGTTGAATTCGAGGGCTTTTTTTGCAGCTTCTGCAACAACGACCTTGTAGGATTCGCCGTTGATCATGATCTGCCATTTACCGGACCTTACCGGTGTGCCGCCGTCCTTCAATGAAGCCTTGCCCTGGTCCCTTGCCTGGAAGCCGTCGAGGGAGAAACCGTCATCCGCTTTTTTCCAGATAGGGAGTCCCCACTCTTCGAAAAGATGAACGGAATCGTCAACTTGTCTGCCCAGGTCATAAACAAGGTCTTCCCTGATGATGCCCATCAGGTCGGCCCTTACGTATTTCACATAGTCGGCAGGGTTGTTCTCGCCGACATATGTATTGATAGCAGAAAGTCCCATTGCAACTGCGCCGCTTCTGTCGGTTGCAGCTTTGTCGACCATAACGACTTTCAAGCCTTTGGGTGTTGCCCAGCGTGCTGCCTCGTATGCTGCTCCGCAGCATGCCATACCGCCGCCGATGAGAAGGAGGTCTGCGTCCACCTCTGTAATCTCAGGCTTCTGACAAAATGAAAACGTGCATGTTTCTTTTTCCATAGTCATCCCTCCTTATTTTCTTGCTTCGTAATTGAAAAAGCCAGGCTGCTTAATCTTCGAGTAATCTGGTTCAGGCTTGCCCTTGAACGGATCGATGGAGCCTTCAGGGGTGGTCCTGATAGGGAACTTGAATCTCTTGAGGGAGCCGTTTCTGAATTTGATTGTCCACATGATTGAATCGGTACCTCTCATGGGGATAACATTACCTCCCAGCGGGCAGAAGTCCTGATATCCTCTTACTTCTATTGCCTGCTGCGGGCATATCTTAACACAGTTGTAGCACTCCCAGCACTGTTCAGGCTCCTGATTGAACGCCTTCATGTTGTCCCTGTTGAGGACCATGAGATCGTTAGGACAGATGTACTGGCATGCGGTCTTGTCCTGGGCCTTGCAGCCGTCACATTTTTCAGTAATTACATAACTCGGCATAAATAAAACCTCCTTCGTTTTTAAATGACAAAATTATCAGTTACCTGCATACTTGCACTGCATAAGCATGCTGCTTCTCTTTAATGCCTGCTCAGCACCCCCTTTCCTTAACGAAGCGCACAGGGCACTCAACGCGCTGCTCACTCATAGAAGATTCGAGCGCCCGGTACTGCCTTATCGAATTATTTTTTCTCTCCTTCAGCATATTTGTGGAGCTTTATCTCAACTTTCTCGGTAAGACCCGCGTAGTATTCTCTGAGGATGGTGAGAACTTCCGGGCGGCTGAACTTATGCGTAACTTCTTCGCCTTCCGAAAGCATTTTCCTCAGCTTGGTGCCGCTGAGGAGTATCCGGTCATCCTTCCCGTGAGGACAGGTCTTCATGGAGGCCATGCCTTCGCACTTATTGCAGTAGAATGTCCAGTCAATGTTGAGCGGCTTGGTTTCGAGTGCGTCCTTCGGAATCTCTTCAAAAATCTTCTGCGCATCGAATGGGCCGTAATACTCACCCACGCCCGCATGGTCACGGCCGACGATCAAATGACTGCAGCCGTAATTCTGCCTGAACACTGCGTGCAGGAGAGCTTCTCTCGGACCCGCATAGCGCATGTCGAGCGGATAGCCGCCTACCATTACGGTATTTTTCACAAAATACTTCTCGACGAGCACATCGATACATTTCTGGCGGACATCTGAAGGGATATCGCCTGGTTTGAGTTTGCCAAGCAGCATGTGTATATATACGCCGTCGCACACTTCAACAGCGATCTTTGCGAGGAACTCGTGTGAACGGTGCATCGGGTTCCTTGTCTGAAATGCTGCGACCCTGCTCCATTTGTTTGCCTCAAACGCCTTCCTGGTTTCAGCGGGCCTCTGATATATTTCCGGGTACTCTGTCGGGAAGGTCCCTTCGCTCAGCACCTTCACCGGTCCGGCGAGGTTGGTACCAGCCTGCTGCATGACCATTTTTACGCCAGGATGTTCGGTATCGGTCGTTCTGAACACTTGCTTGCACTCGTATTCTTTGTCGATTTTGTATGTCTCGGTGACCTTCATCGTAGCCATGATTTCACTGAACTCCTCCGAATAAAGAGCGATTTCGTCGCCTACTTTCACTGCTTCATTCGTGGAAACGGTGATTGGAATCGGCCAGAATGTGCCGTCGGCCATCTTGTATTCCGCGCACACGCCTTTCCAGTCCTTTTCACCCATAAAACCGGTAAGGGGGGTAAAACCACCGATACCCATCATTATAAGGTCACCGGTTTCACGCGAGGATATGTTGATCTTCTTGAGCCCCGCGGCTCTTTTCTTCTCTGCTTCCAGCTCTTTGCCGGCTAGGAGAAGCGGTTTTAACTTTTTGTCCTTCCCATGCGGATTAACTAATGCCATACTATGTCCTCCTGTTTAGTGATTTATATACTTAAAGAGCGAGCTAAGTAACAATCTCTTATTTGAGTCCGAGGGCGCCGCACACCTTACCGAAGATATCATCAATGCTTCCGGTGCCGGAAACCGACTTCAAAATACCTTTTTTCCCATAATAGTCTATTAGTGGCGCCGTCTGCGCATTATAAACCTCAAGCCTCTTCTTGATTGTCGTTTCCTTATCATCATCCCTCTGGAAAAGTTCACCGCCGCACTTGTCGCAGGCGTTGTCTTTTACCGGACGATTAGAATATATGTTGTACATCTGACCGCATGATTTGCATGTCCTTCTGCCTGTAAGTCTTTTCATAAGGTCCTCGAAAGGGACATCCACGCTGAGTGCAGCGTTAAGGGACATACCCAAAGCAGAGAGCATCTTGTCCAACGCTTCCGCCTGCTTGGTATTCCTCGGGAAACCGTCAAGTATGTATCCTTTCTTGCAATCGTCCTGCTTCAACCTCTCCTCTACCATCCCGAGCACAACACTGTCGGGAACAAGCTCGCCCTTATCCATATATGATTTGGCTTCCTTGCCGAGGGCAGTGCCTGCACCCACAGCCGCTCTTAAAAGATCGCCGGTTGAAATTTGGGGCATTGAATACTTTTCAATGATTTTTTTTGCCTGTGTCCCCTTGCCCGCTCCGGGCGCACCGAGTAGAACTATTCTCATAGGAGAACCTCCGATATAGATTTTTTAGATTCAGTTAAACAATATAAGGTACTCAATGGGCTGATTTAAAGCAATTTTAAAATTATAATCAACGCATTAAATTTCTTTATACAGACTGGTATACCCCTGATATAGCCGAGTATTTCAGATGTCTAAGCAAAATAAGCTTATAAAATAAGACGTTCCAGATAATTTTTCAGTTGTTCCAGCGCCTTTTTTCTATGGCTCAGGGCGTCCTTTTCTTGCGGGAGCATCTCGGCAAAAGTTCTGGAGTTTCCCAGAGGGTAAAACAAAGGATCATATCCAAAACCCGATCTGCCGCGCGGCTGATGCCCGATAGTCCCTTCGGCAAATCCTGTGAAAGTCGTTACTCTATTATCGGGCATCGCAAAAGCGATACAGCATACGAAGCGTCCGCCCCTCTTCCCATCGGGAAGGTGCCTCATTGCTTTAAGCAGCTTTTCACTATTGGCCCGGTCATCTGCATCCTCTCCGGCATAACGGGCCGACAGGACACCCGGCAGATTGTTCAGAGCGTACACCTCCAGCCCGGAGTCATCGGCAATCGCAGCCTTTCCTGTGCAGCGTGCAATCGTTAAGGCTTTTTTGACTGCATTGCCTTCGAAAGTGCCCTCATCCTCCTCCACTTCAGGACAGGAAGGGAAATCATTCAGACTTAGAAAAACTACTCCGGCATTTTTGAGAATCCTGCTTATTTCTTCAACTTTTTTGTTGTTTCTGGTCGCCAATACAATTTCCATAGTGCACAAAATAGCGATGTTCATACAATTTTGTCAAGGCTTTACAGAGCTACGGGTTATATGCTAACCTTCTAATGTTAAATATTTTTCTGCGACGACTATAACATTGCAGATTAGACTAAACAGAAAGGTGGTGATTTAATGTCACTGGACACGGAAAAGAAGAAGGAACTTATAGAATCCTTTAAAGTTCATGATCATGATACAGGGTCCCCGGAAGTGCAGATAGCACTGTTGACGGAAAGGATTGTTTATCTTACGGAACATTTCAAGACCCACTCCAAAGACCATCATTCAAGGCGTGGACTTTTAAAACTCGTAGCACAAAGGAAGAAGCTTCTGAATTATCTTAGGACTACCGATAAAATCCGCCATGAAAAGGTAATAGAACGCCTGGGGCTCAGAAAGTAAACAATTTACCGCAGAACGCTGAAATTCAAATTAAGGAGACTAAGAGATACTTTGGTTACTAATGTAGAGCTTGAGATAAGAGGGAAGCGCCTGATACTGGAAACCGGGCTTATGGCAAAACAATCAGGCGGGGCTGTAGTGCTGAAATACGGGGACACTGTTGTCCTTGCAACGGCAGTTGCAGACAAGAGAGTGAAAGAGGGGCTTGATTTCTTTCCCCTCACAATAGATTATCAGGAAAAAACTTATTCGGCAGGAAAAATACCCGGAGGTTTTTTCAAGAGAGAGGGCAAACCTTCTGAAAAAGAGGTCCTCACCTCCCGCTTCATTGACCGCCCCATGAGACCTCTGTTCCCGAAGGGGTTTTATTCCGAAACACAGGGGATTATTTCGGTATTGTCTTACGGAGACGAAAATATTTCGGATATTCTGGGCATCATAGGCATGTCCGCTGCCACTCATATATCGGATATCCCGTTTAACGGTCCTGTGGGCGCGGTGCGCATAGGAAGGCTCGAAGGTACGCTCATCGTCAACCCTGACCTCTCTGAACTCGAAGGTCTGGACCTTAATCTGGTGGTGGCCGGGACCGCGGACGCTGTCATAATGGTTGAAGGGGGCGGCTCCGAAGTTTCAGAGGCCACATTGCTGGAGGCAATTGCTTTTGCGCATGAGGAAATTAAGAGGATTGTAGCCGTCCAGAACGAACTCCAAAAGCTGATCGGTAAATCAAAGAGGACGTTTGCTCCTGTTATAGATCCAGTTGAACTCAGGCAGGAAGTCAGGGCCCATGTCGCTGATAAATTAATAGAGGCTATAAGGATACCAGGCAAGCACGTCAGACAAGAGGCGCTCAACCTGATACTTGAAGAAACCATTAAGCAGCTGAACATTCCTGAAAAAGCCGAAAAATTATTCGGCAATGCACAAAAGGACCTGACCAGGGATATCGCCAATATTTTCGACGATTATGAAAAGGAAATCGTCAGGAATATGATACTCGATGAAAAAGTACGGGCGGACAACAGGAGGCCTGACGAGATACGGCAAATTTCCTGCACTTTAGGCTTTTTGCCCAGGACGCACGGCTCCGCACTTTTTACCAGGGGCGAAACTCAAGCCCTTGTGGCAACGACCCTCGGCACTGCTGATGATGAGCAGAAGATAGATTCACTCGAAGGGGAAATGTATAAAACCTTTATGTTGCACTACAATTTTCCCCCCTTTAGTGTGGGCGAGGTGAAACCGCTTCGTTCGCCGGGCAGGAGAGAAATAGGTCATGGTGCGCTCGCAGAACGCGCCCTGAAATATGTACTTCCCTCAAAGGATATCTTTCCCTACACTATCAGGGTGGTTTCCGATGTCCTCGAATCCAACGGTTCTTCATCGATGGCAACGGTTTGCGGGGCAACACTCTCGCTGATGGATGCCGGTGTTCCCATAACCGCACCGGTTGCAGGCATAGCTATGGGACTCGTTAAAGAAGGAGACCGGGTCGTGGTCCTGACCGACATCCTTGGGCTGGAGGACCATCTTGGTGATATGGATTTCAAGGTGGCCGGTACAGAAAATGGTATCACGGCCTTTCAAATGGATGTTAAGATCGGCGGTGTCAGCCAGAATATACTCCAAACCGCCCTTGAGCAGGCCCGCATTGGGAGGCTCCATATACTCGGGAAAATGAAAGAGGCAATGCCCTCACCCCGTACGAACCTTTCGCCCCATGCGCCGCGCATATACACCATGCAGATAAGGCAGGAGAAAATACGAGACGTGATCGGGACAGGCGGAAAGGTGATCCGGGGCATAATAGAGCAGACAGGCGTCAAAATTGACATCAACGACGCCGGGGTCATCAACATAGCGTCCTCTGATGAAGTTTCAGCTCAAAAGGCGATAGAGATCATCAACGGCATTATCGCCGAAGCCGAGTTGAATAAGATATATACCGGAAAGGTGGTCAGGATAGCTGATTTCGGCGCCTTTGTGGAAATTCTTCCGGGGGTTGACGGACTCCTTCATATATCCCAAATATCCGAGAAGCGCATCGCCAAAGTCACTGATGAACTCAATGTAGGCGATGAAGTGCAAGTCAAGGTGATTGAGATAGATAACCAGGGGAGAGTCAGGCTCAGCAGGAAGGAAGCAATGAAGGAGCAAAAGAGTTAATAGCGTCGTGCGTCAGGCGTCGGGCGCAAAAGACTTTTGACGCACGACGCTTAACGCTTGACGCAAAATATGTTTACAAAACGATATCTCGACAACGGTATTCCAGTGGTCATGGAGCAATTGAAGAATTACCGCTCCGTTATAATAGGGATATGGGTCAAGGTCGGGTCCAGAAATGAAACCCCTGATAAGAACGGCATCTCGCACTTCCTCGAACACATGTTCTTCAAAGGAACAAAAAAACGCTCCGCCACTGATATAGCCGTAGATATCGATTCGCTGGGAGGAGACCTCAATGCTTTCACATCAAGGGAAAACACGGTATTCTATGTAAAAGTCCTCGACGAATATATTGACAAGGGCATTGAATTACTGAGCGACATCTTCCTGCATTCCACTTTTTCAGAAGAAGAAATAGAGAAAGAAAAAGGCGTGATAAAAGAAGAGATCAAGCTTGTCGAAGATACTCCGGACGATTACATTCACGACCTCTTCAGCGAAACGGTATGGGGCAATACAGGGCTCGGACAGCCGGTACTGGGACGGCGCGAGACCATAAAATCATTTACGCGCGAAGACCTGGCCTCTCATGTAAAAAGATACTACGGTACGTCGGATACGGTAGTTTCCTGTGCAGGCAATTTCAATCCCGACGCCGTGGTGGCCCTTCTCAACCACTATTTCGGCACGTTGAGGAGAGGCTCGGAACCGGAGCTTTTTTCACCGCCGTGTTTCAAAACCAAAGTAGCAATATTCCCTAAAGACCTTTCGGAAACACATATCTGTGCCGGAGTGGAAGCGCTGCCCTTTGCCAGCGAGGACCGCTACGCAATCAGTATCCTGAACACCATCCTCGGATCGAGTGTCAGTTCGCGTCTCTTTCAGGAGATCCGTGAGAAAAAGGGGTTTGCCTACTCCATATATTCTTTCTCATCATCTTACCTGGACACAGGCTTCTGGGCAGTATATGCCGGCACCGGCCGGAAAAAAGCGTTGGTTGTCACCGAACTGATCATCAAGGAAATGAAAGGGCTGTACTCGTCAATCACAGACATAGAATTGAGACGGGCGAAGGACCAGTTAAAGGGCAATATCGTGTTGGGGCTGGAATCGACGAGCAACAGGATGCAGAGCATTGCCCGCCAGGAAATATATTTCGGCAGGAATTTCAGCCAGAGCGAGATCATGAAAAGCATAGAAGCGGTAACTGCAGATAAGGTAAAGGACCTGTCGTACCGGCTCGTCAATAACGGCAATATATGCCTCACCGTGATGGGCCGCGTAAGAGAGGAAGAATTTAAAAACATCATATCCTGTGACGGTGTGCACTGTGACTGCCAGGAGGACCCGCAGCATTAATGCCGCAGCATTGAACTCATGACATGCTGAAAGAATTGGGGATTAAAAACTTCACTATCATTGACACCCTTTCGATCTCTTTTGAACGCGGGCTTAACATACTTTCAGGTGAAACAGGTGCTGGCAAGTCCATTATTGTAGATGCGCTGGGACTCCTCCTAGGTGACAGGGCTTCGCAGGACATGATCAAAGCCGGACGGAACGAAGCGTATATAGAAGCCTTCTTCGATGACACCGGGAACCAACTGCTTCAAGATCTCTCAATCGAAAATGATGCCGGCATCATCCTGCGGCGGACCCTTGCCGCACAGGGCAAAGGCAGGACTTACATCAATGATACTCCTGTAAGCATGCAGACCCTTTCCTCGGTGTGCAGGGACCTCATCGATATCCACGGCCAGCATGAACATCAGGGGCTGATGAAAAAAGACAGCCACCTCCAGTTTATTGATACTTACGGCAATCTGTCCGGCGCCGTGGTGCAATCACTTTATGATGAGATCTCCGGCCTGAGAAATACCATAACGGCCATGAAAGAAAGAATGCGGGAACGGGCCCGGCGCATAGAATTTCTAAGGTTCCAGATCAACGAAATAGATGCAGCACGATTAAAAGAAGGCGAAAAAGCAATCATCGAAGAAGAGCGCTCCATCCTGCTCAACCTCAGCAAACTTAAAGAATCTTCCGAGACCGCATACCTGCTGTTGTATGATGCTGAAGGCTCATCCCTTGAAAAACTTGTCTCTGTCTCGGCCAAAGTGCGGGACATCTCACGGATAGACCGGGATGCGGGCGACATCCTCAAGGACCTTGAGTCAGCGGTCCCTCTGATCGAGGATGCCGCCATTGCCCTCAGAAACCTTAAGGAAAAATATGATGTTGATCCCCAAAAGCTGGGCGAACTTGACGAACGGCTTGAAGTGATAAAACAGCTTGAAAAAAAATACGGCGAGACTGAAAAGAGCATCCTCGACTTCAGGGAGAAGGCGTCGGAAGAACTGAAGAATCTCGAAAGCATGGAAGAAAAGCTGGAGGGGCTCGAGTCCTCTTTACCGGCAAAGCAGGCAGCCCTCTCAACAGCTGCTGAAAACTTATCAGGGAAACGCCATGACGTTGCACGAAAACTGGAGCCGCTGATTGCGGGTGAACTGAAGGAACTGGGATTCCAGAAAGCGGTGTTCGCTATCGCTATCAGGAAAAGAGAGACCATTACTGCGACCGGCATGGATGACGTCGAGTTCCTTTTCTCAGCAAACCCGGGCGAGGCCCCCAAGCCTCTTGTCAAAGTAGCTTCAGGCGGCGAGCTGTCGAGAATCATGCTCGCCCTGAAATGCAGCGAGATACAAAACAACGCCCCTTCAAAAGAGGATGGACCGCATGTGCGCACTCTTATTTTCGATGAGGTCGACGCAGGCATAGGCGGCGTAACAGCGCAGCATGTCGGCAAAAGACTCAAAGATATTGCCGGGTGCAACCAGGTGATCTGCATTACGCATCTGCCGCAGATTGCAGCGCTTGCCGACCATCACCTGAAGGTCGAAAAGACCCTTGACGAAAGCAAAACCGTGGTAAATGTTACAGCATTGTCAGGTGAAGAGCGGCGGGCCGAAATCGCGCGAATGCTCAGCGGCAGAATCACCGAGGGATCTATAAAACATGCCGGAGAATTATTGGGTTTGGATAAGATGAAATAAGCAGACAAATACCCAGCTTCAGCGATTACATTGACCTATTGACCGAGGTTTGCATGTCCTGCCGTCTGTCCATGTTGCATTGTTCAGAATGGTCCCTGTAATGTCCGCATCGCCCAGAAACGCATTGCTCAGATCTGCATTGTACAGATTCGCATCGCGCAGAATCGCCCCGCTCAGATTGGCCCCGCTCAGATCAGCATTCTGCAGATACGCCCATTTCAGATTCGCACCGCCCAGATTAGCACCGCTCAGATCGCAGTTCTGACATGAGCCTGTGGCCTTTAATTTTACCAAATCATCCGAATCGAACCCATATGCGACCATTCCCATAAAGACAAAACCAATAAACGTTATCCCAACCCCCGTCTTGAATCCCGCCTTCATTGTGACACCTCCTGCCGTAAAACTGCGCCGCAGCAAAATAATTATAGCATTTCCAGCGTCATAATCTTACAGTAATAGCACATTTTTTTCACGGGAAAATATATCTTTTAATATATAATATGAACATCAGAAACATGGGTAAGAAACCAAAAGGAAAAATTGTTATCGATAAGGAACTGTGCAAGGGGTGCGGGTATTGCATAGAGGCTTGCACCAAAGGTTCTATTGTAATAGATACACAGTTCAACAGTGTGGGCTGCTTTCCCGCGGATTTTTCGCATCCGGAACAATGCACAGGCTGCGCCATGTGCGCTCAGATGTGCCCTGAAATAGCCATAGAAGTCTGGAGAGAAGAGAAATAAATCTAAACCGGAGGTATCGTATGGCAGGGAAAATATTGATTTTCGGCAAGGCGGGTTGACCCTTTACAGAGAAGGCCATTTCGGCTTTCGGGAGCAAAGCGGACTATTTCGATGTCATGATTGACAAATCAAAAATGGAAGAAATGCTGAAGTATTCCGGGGGCGTCAGGAAAGTGCCTGTAATTGTAGAAAACGGCAGTGCCACTATTGGCTGCGGAGGCTCGTGAGGGGTATAATCCCCGGCCGTGTGCCGGGACGGTCTCGTAAAAAATCCATATCCTGCGTTGCGCTGCGTCCTTCGTCACTGCGGCGTACCAAAAAGTACGCCTCATTCCTCAGGATTTGCGCGCCTTGCCTATGAACTTTTTACGAAACCGTCTGCTTCTACTTTTGGTGTCTCAATTTATTATTCATTTAATAATTCTTGTAGCATTGTTGTCATGTTTTTTTCCCGCAGTATCGCAGGCAGCTTCAATTACCGATTCCGTACAGGAATATACACTGCGAAACGGCCTCAAAGTATTGGTCGTCGAAGACCATAAAGCCCCGGTGGTAACATTTGAGATATGGTACAAAATAGGCTCGCGCTATGAGTCTGTCGGCAAGACCGGCTTGAGCCATTTTCTTGAGCACATGATGTTCAAGGGGACCCACAAACACGGGCCGAAGACCTTTTCGAATATTATCCAGCGCAATGGCGGCTCGAACAACGCCTATACCACAAAAGAATATACCGTCTATCACGAATCGCTGTCGTCAGACAGAATTAAAATTCCCATAGAGCTCGAATCCGACAGAATGGCGGACCTCCTGCTCGACCCTAAAGAGGTCTCCTCCGAGCGGAAGGTAGTTATGGAGGAGCGGCGCATGCGGTACGATGACAACCCTCAGAACCTGCTTTACGAGGAACTGGTCGCTATCGCCTTCAACGCCCATCCGTACCGGTGGCCTGTCATAGGATGGATGCCTGACATCGCAGCCCTGAGCAGGGATGACCTTTACCGCCATTACAGGCAGAATTATTCTCCCGACAATTCCTTTATTGTCGTTGCCGGCGATGTCAATGCCGGTACTTTGCTGCCTCAGATCGAAAAAGATTTCGGCGCCATAGCTCGATCGCGGGAAAAGACCCCGGAAACACCCTCAAAGGAACCTGCGCAGTTGGGTGAGAAAAGAATATATCTCAGGAACAAAGAGGTCCAGCTCCCGTATATTATTATTGCGTACCACGTCCCTTCCTTTCCCGATCAGGACAGTTTTGCGCTCGATGTATTGTCAACTATACTTTCAGAAGGGAAAAGCTCGCGGCTTTACCAAAGCCTGGTTTACGAAAAAAGAGCGGCAATAAGTACGTTTGCCGATTATGACGGCTTTAACAGAGATCCATTCCTTTTTTCCCTCGGCGCGAATGCTGCCCCCGGCAAAGATATCAGAGAGATTGAAAAACTCCTGTACGATGAAATAGACAGGATGAAACAGGCCCCTCCGTCGGAGCGCGAACTGCAAAAGGCCAAAAACCGGATAGAGGCATCATTTATTTTTGCCCAGGACTCCAACTATTCAAAAGCCCGCTATACAGGCCTGTTTGAGATTATGGGGGGGTGGAGGCTTATGGACAAGTATCTGGCAGGGATAAAGAACGTTAAGGCCTCCGATATTAAGGCCATGGCAAACAAATATTTCGTCACTGACAATAAGACAGTGGGGGTTCTGCTGCCGGGGACGTTTGACCCACCCCTGCACCCCCTCCCAAGAGGGGAACTGAGCGGACAATGACAATTCGTCGAGCATCTCGATCGTTAGTATTGATATGCGTGTTTATCATTATCCTTTGCCTGCATGCCGCTCAGGCAATGGCGTTGGATGTAATAAAACGCACTGAACCTGACGGCCTTTTGGTAGTGCAGGCTGAACAGCACGCCCTCCCGATCGTTATGGTCACTCTCCTTATAAAAGCCTCTCCTGTTGACGAGCAGCCTGGCAAAGCGGGCGTTGCGCACCTTACTTCGAAAATGCTTACCGAAGGCACAGTTGGGGAAAGTGCCTCCGAACTTAATGAGGACATCGAATTCCTTGGAGCATCGCTCGAAGCATCGACAAATTACGACTTCACTAGCGTTTCGCTCTCCGTACTCAAAAAAGATATCGATAAAGGATTTGCAATATTTTCAGACGTGGTGCTTCATCCCGCTTTCAAAGAGAATGATCTCGGGAGAAAAAAGAGCCTGATCGTGGGCATTTTAAAGCAAAAGGAGGAAGAACCCTCCTTTGCGGCAAGGCAGGCATTTATAAAAGAGGTCTTCGGAAATCATGCTTACGGCAGGCTTGTTGAAGGAAATGCGGCCACTGTCCGGGGCCTGCAAAGGGATGATGTGGTGCATTTTTATCGGGCCCATTATTTGCCGGAAAATGCCATACTCTCCGTAGTGGGTGACCTGACGCCCGCAGAACTCGACGCATTGTTAAAAAAATACTTTTCCTCCTGGCAGGGAACCCCGTCACCGCGTGTATCTTCTCCTCATGGAGAAGGCGATATTATCGCAGTTCATGGCGAACATACCGGGAAAAGTGCAACGATGAGGCGTGTTCTCATCGACAGGGACATAAGCCAGGCAAACATAATCCTGGGACACAAAGGTATTTCGCGAAACAATCCTGATTACTATGCTGTGACTGTTATGAACTACATTCTCGGAGGTGGCGGCTTTGCATCGCGTCTCGTGAAAACAGTGAGAGAGGAGATGGGTCTCACTTACAACATCAACAGTTCTTTTGTCGGCAACAAGGAGCCGGGGCAGTTCGAGGTGGACGTCCAGACAAAAAATGCGTCTGCCGGGACCGTTGTTGAGGAGACACTCAAACAGATAAAAAAGATAAGGACAGAACCTGTTTCGGACCAGGAACTCGCAGATGCCAAAGCATATCTCACAGGAAGCTTTCCGCTGAGACTGGAAACCAGCAGACGGTTGGCCGACTTTCTCGCCGCTGTCCAGTTCTATAATCTGGGCGATGATTATATTAAAAGATATCCCGAATATATAAAAAATGTGACAAAAGAGGACGTGCAGAGGGTCGCAAAAAAATATCTGAATGTGGAAAACCCTGTAATAGTAATTGTCGGAGATCAGAAGAAGATAAAGTTACCTGATTTTTAATTTCCTGAAAATATCAATCAGCTCGGCAGCGGAAAGCTGTCCCGGCGCAGACGGTGCATTGATAAATCCATAGGTAATCAGCGACCCGAAGAGCGGACTGAATACGCGCGAGGGCAATCCCTTATTTCCCATTGCCATAGTAATTATACCCCGGCTTTTATAGCGCAGCGTCAGCAGCATTAATCCTATAAAATCGTTCTCCTCTTTTGCCGTAACCGCTATCTTCACTACGTCTGCTCCATTCCGGGTCCCTGAATCAATGACCTGTTCCAGAAAACTGTCAGGCGGGGTCGATTCGAAGTTGTGGTAAGAACCTATAAGAAACTTCCCTTCGCCCCTGCACAGCTCTTTTGCGTGATTCAGCAGATCTCCTGCAAGGATTTCTACATCAATCGCATCGGCTAAAGCAATCACATGGCGGTACATATCCAGCCTGTCCGGAATTTCTCTCCGCCCGCCCTCTTTTATGTCTCTCACAGTAGCGATAATAGGCTTGCTGAATTTTTCCCTCGCTGACCGGAATACCTGTTCAACATGCGCCGGTTCAATAGAGTCGAACATATCGACCCTTAACTCGATAATATCCGCGCTGTCGAGCCGGGCCGGACTGAGATCCGATACGTCGGCATCAGTGAGCACCCCGGCAATAAGCGGTACTTCCCCAAGCTTGCAATTTCCGATACGAAAATTCATGATCTTTTAGTATAGTCAATAGCCTGGCAAAAACAAAAGCGGCTAATATCGGGGTTGCAGGGGCGGGCTGTTTATTATTTGGCCGATGGTTATTCTTTGTATATGTCTTTTCTATGTCCAATTTTAAGGATTTTTATAATGCGATCTTCGAAATCAATAATGTAGATTATTCTGTAATCGCCGTACCGATATCTATAAAGACCACTGAATTGCCCCGTGAGTGCTTTACCAAGACTTACGGGATCCTCTATAAGGTGTGTCGCCACTCTTTTAATAATTTTCCGTGCAAGCTCCTTATTAAGTTTCCTGAGATCATACCCGATGTCTTCATGCCACGTGATCTTATAGGCCAAGGCTCTTTTCAAGCTCCTTTGTGGTCAAATATTTTGCGTTCTTCTCGTTCAGACGCTCCAGCGCAAGCAATGCGTCCTCATGCTCGTCCAGGTATTCTGCTATAGCCTCTCTAACGTAAAAGCTCTTATCCCGCTTGGTTTTTTTCGCAAGCTTGTTAAGTCGACTCTCCATATCCACCGGCAACTTGCAGCTCAACACAATACATCACCTCCGTTATTACTTGTCATATTTATAATACACGTCATACGCCTGCAAGTCAACGCGGGTGGCAGGAAGCGCCGCCGCTTCCATGTGGCGCAAATGGACGGAATAATTTTATAATGTAGCTGTGTATTTCATTGGCTGTATTTCAAAGTTGATGTTGTAGAGTTTATGAGGGCGGTTAGCTCAGCTGGGAGAGCATCACGTTCGCAACGTCAAAAAAACACTTCTCGCAAGACCTTGGAAAACCCTGTAAATCCTTGTTTTAAGCCATTCTACATGACATTTTACTTTTTATATCTCCTCATGATTTTTGACCTGTTTTGAGCACTTTTTCTTACAATTTTCTTACAGTCCGTCCGGAATCGCTTCTTTAGGGAGGATCTCCAGGTTCTGGGCCACTATAAGGGTTACCTCATCGACGAACCGATGCGGCAATATTCCCAGGTCTTTTCTCGCTCACACCATCGCCTCCAAATACGGCTTCCTTTTCAATGCGGCAGATTCCCCTTTCCCGGTTCCGGATAATATTGTCCCTGTA
>CAWCLI010000004.1:0-148268 GCA_963796345.1 Nitrospirota bacterium
AAAACGTGAATATCAACTCGGTAAAACTGATCTACTTTTCACCAACCCGAACAACAAGAAAGATTGTCGAGGGTATAGCAAAGGGAATTCAGATCGGACCGCTTGAACGTATTGACTTGACGCCTCCCGCCGCAAGAACACAGAGAATCGTGAACATTCATGACGGATTCGCCATTATAGGATCGCCGGTGTACGGCGGAAGACTCCCGGCTGATGCAGCCTCCAGGTTGCTGCGACTCAGAGGAAATGGCGCACCGGCAGCCATTATTGTGGTTTACGGAAACCGGGCATACGAAGATGCCCTTTTGGAATTAAAAAATATTGCCCTCGACGTGGGGTTCAGTCCCATTGCCGCCGGTGCTTTTATCGGGGAGCATTCATATTCCACTGACAACGTACCGGTTGCCCCGGGACGGCCTGACGTGAAAGATTTGATCAAGGCAACGGAATTCGGCAAGAAGATCCATGAAAAATTGAAGAACGTGCATACGCTCAAGGACATGTCCTTAATAGAGGTCCCCGGGAATTTTCCCTACAAAAAGAGGGGCCTGTTATCAAACATATCTCCCGTTACACAAGAAGCACTATGCGCAAAGTGTAAAGCCTGTGTTTTTGCCTGTCCGACTGCGGCCATTAGTGCGGAGAACACAATCCTTACTAATCGGGATTTGTGTATCAGGTGCTGCTCCTGCATCAGGACCTGCCCGACTGGCGCACGAAAAATGGAAGACCCGCAAATACAGCAGTTGGCTGAATGGTTAAACAAGCACTGTAGTGAAAGGAAAGAACCTGAAACGTATATTTAAGAGAATGCAAACGCCCTGAGATTGAAGTGCTAAGCACGCTTTATAGCGTCGGCAACCCTGACAACCTTTGCCATCTCCCTGACATCATGGACGCGGACGATATGCGCACCGTTCAGGACTGAGGCGGCCACCGCAGCAGCAGTGCCCTCCATCCGCCCGGCAGGAGGCGCCCCGTCCAGCAGTTTCCCGATAAACGCCTTTCGTGATACGCCGATTGCGACCGGCCTTCCGAGCAAGGTGAACTCCTTCAGGTTCCTGATGATCTCAAGGTTATGTTCGAATGTTTTTCCAAAACCTATGCCCGGATCAAGAATAATCAGGTCTTCGGGGATGCCGCAATCAGCGGCAAGCCTGATGCAGTATCGAAGATAATCCATGACCTCCGGAATTAGCGCTTCGTAGACAGGATGCTCCTGCATATTCCTCGGAGTACCTTTAATATGCATTATAATGGCAGGCACCCCGTATTCAGCTACAACACGGGGCATTTCGGGATCGAACCTCAGGCCGCTTATGTCATTGACTATGGCTGCACCTGCATCAAGAGCACGGCGCGCCACTTCAGCCTTATAGGTGTCAATGGAAATGGGAATACGTACGGACGATGCAATGGCCTTGATTACCTGAATAGTCCGGCCCAGCTCTTCTTCCAGCGATACGGTTGCCGCACCCGGCCTCGTAGACTCACCGCCGATATCGAGTATGTCGGCGCCGCTCTCCACCAGGTAATTAGCATGGCGGACCGCGCTTTCCTTATCGAAAAAAAAACCCCCATCCGAAAAAGAATCAGGGGTGACATTAAGCACACCCATGATATGGGTTTTACGGTCGAAATCGAGCTCGAAACCGTTCCAGGAGAGAATCACTCGTTACCGGCAACAATGCCCGCTGACGGAATTGCGGCATCCTTCTCGTCCCAACTTCCGGATCTCACCTTTTCTATGATGGCATCGATATCCTGGGCATCGACTGTTTCACGCTCAAGCAGGGCCTGGGCAAGGGCTTCAAGGAGATCGAGGTTTTCTTCCAGTACCTTCTTGGAAATCACATAGGCATTGGTAACAATCCCACGCACCTCTTCATCTATGTCCTCGGCAGTTTTTTCGCTGTAATCTTTGTGCCTGGCGATTTCACGTCCAAGGAAAATCTGCTCCTCCCTTTTGCCGAACGCAAGGGGGCCCAGTTTCTTGCTCATACCCCATTCGGTAACCATCTTTCTCGCGAGTTCAGTGGCCCGCTCGATGTCGTTGCCCGCACCAGTGGTCATATGGTGCAATACAAGTTCCTCGGCAGCCCGCCCTCCCATCAGCACATTAAGGGCCTTCTCAAGATAGTCCTTTGAATACGTGTACCGGTCATCAATAGGAAGCTGCTGGGTAACTCCCAGTGCCCGTCCTCTCGGGATAATGCTCACCTTGTGTATAGGGTCTGTGCCGGGCGTCAATTTGGCCACCAGTGCATGGCCCGCCTCATGATAAGCGGTATTTTTCTTTTCTGCGTCGCTTATTACCATGCTCCGCCGTTCAACACCCATCAATACCTTATCTTTGGCAAACTCGAAATCGGACATATCGACTTTGTCCTTCATTTTCCGTGCAGCTACAAGCGCTGCCTCGTTCACAAGGTTGGCGAGGTCCGCTCCGGAAAATCCAGGTGTTCCTCTTGCTATCTTATCAAGATTGACAGTGTCGGCAACCGGGATGTTCTTTGTATGCACTTTGAGTATCTCAAGCCGCCCTTTCACATCAGGGGTAGGAACAACTATCTGTCTGTCGAATCTTCCGGGCCTCAGGAGCGCGGGGTCAAGCACATCAGGCCTGTTAGTTGCCGCAATGATGATCACGCCCTCGTTACCCTCGAAACCGTCCATTTCAACGAGCAATTGGTTCAGGGTCTGTTCCCTCTCATCATGCCCGCCGCCAAGGCCCGCTCCCCTGTGCCTGCCGACAGCATCGATTTCATCGATAAATATAATACATGGAGCGCTCTTTTTGGCCTGCTCGAAGAGATCACGCACGCGGGAGGCGCCTACGCCGACAAACATTTCAACAAAATCCGAACCTGAAATAGAAAAGAAAGGCACGCCAGCTTCACCCGCAATCGCCTTGGCAAGAAGCGTCTTGCCGGTGCCGGGAGAACCGACCAACAGCACTCCTTTGGGAATTTTTCCGCCGAGCTTCGAAAATTTCTGAGGGTCTTTAAGAAACTCGATGATCTCCTCAACTTCATTCTTGGCTTCTTCCACGCCGGCCACATCGGCAAAGGTGACCTTTACCGCCTTGTCGGAAACCAGCTTCGCTTTTGCCTTTCCGAAAGACATGGCCTTATTGCCGCCCATTTGCATCTGTCGCATGAAAAATATCCAGACCAGGACCAGGAACAGGATCGGTCCCCACGAAAAGAAAAAGTTGACATACCACGGGTTTTGGTCCGGCGGCTTCGCCGTTATCTTGACGTCTTTTTGCCTTAATTCCTTTACCAGGTCGGGAAAATCAACCGCATACGTTCTGAATTTATTGCCGTCCTTCAGCCGTCCGGTTATATGGTTCTCCTTTATAGTGACTTCATCTACATCCCCAGCCTCCACTTTAGTGATAAAGTCGGAAAATATCATTTCCTTTTCACTTTTGGGGGGGACGTTGAAAAGATTGAAAAGGAGAATCATTGCCATACCGATGAGCAGCCACACAAACAAGCTTTTATACATGTCTTTTCCTTGCATTTTTCTATTTTACCATATTTTCTAAACTGTTTCCTTCTGTATATTGATCAACTCGACAATCCCCTTCTCAGCCAGGGAGAGCATGGCATCAAGCATTTCCCTGGAGAATGCCCCGGCCTCGGCTGTCCCCTGTATTTCGACGATCTTCCCGCTCCCTGTCATAACAACGTTCATGTCCACTTCTGCCAGGGAATCTTCTGCATAACAGAGATCGAGACGCTCCTCATTATCGACAATCCCTACGCTGACCGCAGCGAGATAATCCAACAAAGGGTTGCCGGATATCATTCTGTTTCTTAATGCATACTCCATCGCGTCCCTGAAAGCGATAAAAGCGCCGGTAATAGACGCTGTCCTCGTCCCGCCGTCGGCCTGTATAACGTCACAGTCGATCCACACCGTTCTTTCACCGAGGAGTTGCCGGTCAACTACCGCCCTCAGTGACCTGCCTATCAGACGCTGTATTTCCTGTGTCCTGCCTCCGACGCGCCCGCTCGATGACTCCCTGGTCATCCGCTGCGTCGTAGACCTTGGGAGCATGCCATATTCGGCTGTTACCCACCCCTTTTTCTGGTCCCTGAGAAATGCGGGTACCCTCTCCTCAATCGATGCAGTGCAAATCACTTTTGTATTGCCGACCTCGATAAGCACAGACCCCTCGGCAGCGGGAATAAAATTTCTCGTGATCTTTATCTTTCTCAGTTCATTTTTTTTACGTCCATCAGGCCTCACTGCCACCTCCAAATTTTAGTCCGGCACCGCGCGTTATAATTGTATTTTTTCAATCGTTCCTATTTTTGTATTGAGGAAACGTTCTCCCACTGATATGAATTTTTCAGGGGAGTCGGTGACAAAAAATCTCCTGGTCCCCGCAGGGCCTTCCCTCGCCGTCATCTTCTTCTCAACCAGCAGTTGCTCAACCGCCAGGGCTGTTTCGATACCTGAATCAACGAGGCGCACAGCACCCATTGCCTCCTGTATCACCTTTTTCAAAAGCGGATAATGAGTGCACCCCAACAAGAGGGTGTCCGCGCCATTATCTTTTACTTCGGCCAGGTATCGTTCCACAACCATCCGGGCTATTGGGCCTTCCGTCCACCCCTCTTCCACCAAGGGCACAAAAAGGGGGCATGCCACTCCGTAAACTTCTATATCATGCCCCATCGCTCTTATGGCTTTTGAATATGCGCTGCTCTTGATTGTTGTCTCAGTCCCTATTATACCTATCTTTTTGTTTTTTGTAGCACTGACAGCAGCCCTCGCACCCGGACCGATGACCCCTGTTACCGGGACCGAAACACGCTTGCATATCTCCTCTAAACTTACCGCTGAAACAGTGTTGCAGGCCACAACCAGAAGTTTTATATTTTGATTCAAAAGAAATCCCGTGCATTCAAAAGAATACCGCATTACAGTTTCAGGCGACCTCGTACCGTAAGGAACGCGTGCCGTATCACCCAGGTAGATAATATTTTCACCCGGCAACAGGCTGCTCACCTCTTTAAAAACTGTGAGCCCTCCGATCCCTGAATCAAATATGCCTATGGGTTGTTCGTTATTATTCATGTATAACTCAGGTAAAATGTGAAGCCCAGCTTTCTTATCAGCTCTTTTTGGTATTGTCGGCCGCAGGCTGCAGGATATCTTCTCTTACGGTATTCCCGAGGGGATGCAGGGCGTCAAAGTGGCCCCCCACGCTTTCTACCTCTTTCCCGTCCACCAGCACCCTCACATCTTCTGTGCCCGGGATATTCACGGTAACTGTTTCGTAGAGGGATTTCAAAAGTGCATATTCCTGTCCAACATCACCTGAAAAATTTTTCCTGAACTCATCCGATAAGTCAATATAAATAACACTCCTCTTATCGCGGTATATCCCAAGCAGTTTTGTGTCCTTCAAACCCGGTTTCAGCTCCGTCAGATACTCCGTAACTACTGCCTCAGCCATTTTAACCGGGACAGGGCTGTTCTTGATACTGCGCTCCTCAGCCGTAATGCCTTCACCGTCCTCGGAAGGGTGGAATATCTTTGCAATAATTGCATCATCACTCACCACCGGGCCCACACCGGCGTTGTCGGCACTATCTCCCTTGAGTTCGATCAATGGTTGTTTGAACTGCCGCGCCGGCAATTTAAAGTACTTTGTCGCCAGCCACCCTGATGCCGAAGCAACAACAAGGAGGAGCAATGCGACTAAAATGAATTTCTTATTACCCATCACCGTCTTATCATGCCTGTACCTGGCCTGACGACGAGTCGGCAACGCCCTGCAAAATTATCGCAATCATTCTTTCCCTGGATTTTCCATCGTAGCTGAACCTTTCCGGGCTGGGCAGTTCGATCAACACGGCGGGCACATGCACGTATGCCAGCAACGCCAGCGGCATCTTCTCAAGTCTGACATTAATCTTAAGTGCGCTCCTGGCACTCCGGACAATTGCATTCGCCACAGCCTCGCTCCTGTCCTCGCCGGGGGCTTTAACACGCGATTCGCGGCCGGTGTATACGACAAACTCATTTTTGGAAGAAATATGAATGCTCAACATCAGCTCAGGAGATTTTTTGTTGACAATGCCCGCCCTGTCCCTTAGCGATACTACCTGGTCACCCTTGCGGGTGAGAACAACTTTTTTACCTTTTTTGATTAGGGTACCGGCCAGCTCTTTTGAAATAGAGAGTGCGAGATCTTTCTCAGTGATCTTTCCAAAAACAACCCCGCTCTCGTACCCGCCATGGCCGGCGTCGATTGCGAAAGATTCGACTTTAATGTCCGCAGAGTCCGGAGCGGTCAGGGGGACCTCGACAGCATCCTTCCTGACCCCGCCGGACGGGGCCTGACTTATGTAAGCGTCTATGACCAGCCGCGACGGCGACGATAATTTGGAAACATTTATGTCGTCAAGGTTATCGACGGAAATAACGCAACTGCTGGCACTGACCGTAATTTTAAGACCATTGTCAATCTCGTAAGCCGTGCCGTTTGCGGAAGCTTCAATGTTCACTAATGTCTTCGGATCTCCTTTCCGCGGGACCCTGAAGGATATCGGGGACTGAAAATCAATTTTAATTAAATTAGCGCCGGTCAGGATGACAGAAGCACTTTGCACATAGCTTTCCGGCGTCTCAAAGACAAGCCGAACATAGTGCGCGTGCTTGCCCACGCGCAACGTGGCCGTCGACTCCCTGCGCGACTGACTGCTGCCGGAGGTCCGGACATCATTGGCGGCAAATGTCTGTGCCGCAATCACGCCAAACAGGACAACCAGCAAAAAAATCTTCCTGAGGAGCATCCCTGTACTCTTAAAATTAAACATCATATAAAAGCATACTAAATACTGCAAACAATAGGCAACCGCTTGACGCAGTATGGTTGCCATGCTCTATACTATTCTTTTATGCCCACAGCACTAATCATAGCGGCTTTTGCCTTTATACTGAACCTTCCTTTCGGCTATATCAGAAAGCACGCAAGAAAGTATTCACTGAAATGGTTCCTATGCATTCACATCCCTGTCCCAATGATCATTATAGCCAGGATCACAACCCACACTAATTACCTTTTTATCCCGATTTTTATTCTTGTATCAATTGCAGGGCAGATATGCGGCGGAAAGATAAATCTCCGTTGAACGCCGCCCTGTTACGGACTTCATTGAGGAACTATTTCAAAAGTCTCGACACTTCACGCAGGAGCTGGGTAATATCAAACTTCACCATGTAGCCGTCCGCCCCTACTCCCTTGGCTTTTTCCTTATTCTCCTCACCGCTAAGGGAAGTATTAATAATGACCGGCACGCTTTGCAGTTTCGGATTGTGCTTCACATTTTTTGTGAAAGTAAGTCCGTCCATCTCGGGCATTTCCACATCAGAGATAATCAGTTGAACATAGTCGGTAACAGGCTTGTCCCCGATCTTCGCCACAAAATCATTAAGTATCTGAAGCGCCTGTTTGCCATCAACCGCCTCCATGACACGAAGACCGGCGTTTTCGAGCGTGTCTTTGAGTATTTTCCTGGCAACAGAGGAATCGTCGGCTATGAGCACAGTGCCCTTCAGCTTTTTATTCTCGATTCTCTCCACCTCTTCGAGGGCTATCTCATGCTTGGGGACGAACCCGCCCATTTCCGAGATAACGCTCTCAAGATCCAGGATAAGCAGCAGAGAGTCGCCTTCGTTATCTAATTTCGTCACCCCCGTAACCCTGCCGCCGTGCTTGGCCTGCAGAAGCGATGGAGGGGGCTTTATCTGGTCCCACTTGATCCTCCGTATGCGTTCCACCTCGTGAACTATCATCCCTACGGTAGTACCGAGCATCTCGAGCACGATAACTTTAAGCCGAATATCCATATTTGCAGGCGGATTCACCTTCATCCAGCTGCCGAGGTCGACAATAGGGATCACTTCACCGCGCACTTCCGCAAGGGCCTCCGCATAGGAAGGCATATCCGGTACTTTTGTAAGGGTCGGCATGGGAATAATCTCCCTTACCTTTGCAACATTGACACCGTAATCAAGAATTTCGGGAGTCCCGTCCGGATGTGAACTGAACATCCTGAAGACGACAAGCTCCATCTCGTTAGCTCCAACCTTCAAGACCTCCGGTACAGCGCCCCCATTTTGTGCCATAACATCCCCCCAATAATTGCGTTATGACGCAGATCGTTTTTATATTTTCACGCTCTACGCTGAACGTTGCACGTTGTAACGCCCTTGTTTTATTATATAATTTCAATTTCGCTTTTGCAAGGTATATTAAGCAGCAGTTCCGCTCATCGTAAGCGCCTGCCCTATGGCGGGTATAAAATCTTTCTTCCTGGAAAGGACGCGCGGGAGGATACATGTGCCGTCAGTTACCTTCACATTGAATGCCTTCTCCACCACCCACACCTCGCCCCTGATAAAAACACGCTCGTAAGTGGCGACAAGCGGGTTCATTACAAGCAGAGCAGTCATGTAATAATTATTTGCAACTCTCAGCCGCTCCAGTTCATCAAGAAGCTCTTTCTCCCTGCTGTCAATTTCCTCGCAGTCAAGCACCATTGTCTGGCTGACGCCGAGTTTATGACCATTTATCAAAAACTCCTTGAAGTCCGCCGATATAAGCTCCGCCGCGGATTTCCCCTTTGTATTAATGCCCGCATGGAGAAGCTCTCTTCCGTACTCCTCAAGCGAAACACCTGCAATACCGGCAAGACGCGCCGCAGCCACACGGTCGCGTTCCGTAGTAGTGGAAAGAGTAAGGAGCAGTGTATCCGAAAGAACTCCGGACAGAAGCACACCCGCAATTTCCACGGGAATATCTATCTGGTAAAGAAACATCACTCCGGCAACCACCGTACAGGTGCTGCCTATAGGATCGTTGTACACATAAATGGGCGCCACCGTTGATATGTCGCCGACACGGTGATGGTCTATAATCTCCAGTATCTCCGCCTCCTGGACGCCATCGACCGCTTGCGAGATTTCATTGTGATCAACAAGAATGACCTTTTTCCTGACAGGGCCGAGCAAGTCGGTCCTGGTAATGAACCCTATCAGCCTGTTATCGCTGTCGACCACCGCCGCAGAACGGTACTCGGATTCGAGGATCCTGTTTCTAAGTTCACTGATCGGCGTATACAGGCTCACGGCAGGGGTATTCGCAGTCATAATCGACGACACGGATTCGGACATTGTCATAAGTTGCACTGTCGCAAAAGCCGGGTGAGGGGATGACAGCACCAACGTGCCCTTTTCGCCTGCTGCTGCCAGAACATCATTGCTGATGTGGACTCCGTCGACAACTATGAGCGCGGAGCAGCCGGAACGCACTACCTCCAACTGGATATCATGTTGGTCGCCTATTATAACTATGTCGCCCGGGCGGGCCTTGTTTATAATCGTCGCTTTTTGCATGGTGGCGACAATAATTCTTCCGGCAAGGTGAGTCACCTTATTCGAGTTGCAGATTACGCGGCCATCGACTGTCTTTAAAAGAATGTCCAGGTTTATGGGTGTCTGCGATATATCTGTAAAACCGACACTGTCCATATAATGGCGGGCGATATCTTTCAGTCCCACAATGCCGGAAAGCCGTCCGCTGTCATTAACAACCGGCACTGACCGGACTCCCTGCTGACGCATCATAAGAGCGAGTGCCTGCACAGACTCGCGTTCGTGGATAGTAATGGGCCGCTTCATCTGGAGATCGCTGACCGTGGCCGTCATGCTCGCTATTTCATTAGGGACAGGGACCCCGAACCTCTGGAGCACAAAACGGGTCTCTTCGTTGATCGCTCCGGCACGCACCGGGGTAAAAAGAAACCGTTTATCAGTGACGTTCTTGAAATGCGAATAGCCTATGGCCGAACAAATGGAATCGGCATCAGGGTTCCTGTGTCCTATAACGTAGACAAGCTTTGCGTCCTCTACGGTCATTGCGCCCCGCAGCATCTCTTGTATTTCTTGCCGCTGCCGCAGGGGCATGGATCGTTTCTTCCCACTTTCTTGTCCTTGTGCACCGGCTGCTTTGCGCCATCACCGTCTCCCCGGTTATACACGAACTGCTCTTTCCGCGGGCGCTCTCTTATCTCTGTTTCGGCCTCGTGTTTCACCTGAATCCTGAAAAGCCGCATGAGAACTTCACTGCTTATTCGCTGGGACATATCTGAAAACAGATCAAATGCCTCTTTCTTGTATTCAACGAGAGGGTCCTTTTGAGCATACCCCCGCAGCCCTATGCCTTCTTTTATGTGGTCAATCCCGAGAAGGTGGTCTTTCCATTGGGTGTCGATCACCTGGAGCAGAAACATCCTCTCCATATAACGCATGACCTCAGGCCCGGCTTCCTTTTCCTTGCGCTCATACTGCGCCTTTACAGCCGCGGCAATGCTGTTGTGGAGTTCGTCCGGTCCCAGAGACAGATCAGGTTGGAAGCTTATCGAAAAAGTCCCGAAGATAGCGTCTTTCAGGCCATTTTCATCCCATTCATCACGGTCGGCATTCTCGGGGCAGAAAACCGATAACAGGGAGTCAATCTCGTCATCGACCATGTCGAGTATCCTGTCCTTCATGGATTCCCCCTTCAACACCTCGAGCCTGAACGAATATATCTCCTTCCTCTGTTTGTTCATTACATCGTCATATTCGAGCAGGTGTTTCCTTATATCGAAGTTATGATCTTCGACCCGTTTCTGGGAATTCTCGATTGCCTTGCTTACCATCTTGTTTTCAATAGGGATATCTTCTTCCATTTTCAGGAGGTTCATCAGCCCGCTTATCCTGTCCGAGCCGAAAATTCTCATGAGATCATCTTCAAGAGACAGGTAAAAACGCGATGATCCGGGATCTCCCTGTCTTCCCGATCTTCCCCTGAGCTGGTTGTCGATCCGGCGCGCCTCGTGGCGTTCGGTACCGATAATGTGAAGCCCGCCTGCACTGATGACCTGGCGCTTTTCCTCTTCGCAAACAGCTCTGGCTTTTTGCAGCGCCGCGGCAAAATCCTCCTCAGTGTAATCGGACTTGCTCTGCAGGAATTCCCGCGTAAGGCCGTCAGGAGTGCCGCCAAGGACAATATCCGTGCCCCTTCCAGCCATGTTAGTGGCAATAGTCACCGCGCCGACCCGGCCCGCCTGCGCAACGATCTCCGCTTCCTTCTCATGGAGTTTTGCATTGAGCACCGAGTGCTTGATTCCCTTCTTCTTAAGCAAATTGCTCAACACTTCCGATTTTTCTATTGAAGTGGTCCCGACAAGCGCCGGCTGCCCTTTTTTATGACACGCCTCTATCTCCTGTATCACAGCATCGAATTTGGCCTTATGAGTCTTGTAAATTACGTCGGAAAAGTCCGGCCTTATCAGCGGCTGGTTCGTGGGTATTACCACAACTTCCAGATTATATATCTGGGCAAACTCCGACGCCTCGGTATCAGCCGTACCGGTCATGCCGGCGAGTTTGTTGTACATTCTGAAGAAATTCTGGAAGGTAATGGTAGCGAGAGTCTGGTTCTCGCTGGCAATCTTGACACCTTCCTTTGCCTCAATGGCCTGATGCAGCCCGTCGCTCCACCGCCTTCCGGGCATAATCCTTCCGGTAAATTCATCGACTATAACAACCTCACCGTCTTTCACCACGTACTCGACATCTCTCTTGAAAAGGTGATGGGCCCTCAGCGCCTGCAACGCATGATGGACGAGTTCGATATTAGAAGCGTCATAAAGATTGTTGACCCCGAGGAGCTTTTCGACTTTCGAGCTGCCCGATTCCGTAAGAATGACGGTCTTCAGTTTCTCGTCAATCTTGAAATCATCTTCCGGCTTGAGGCCGGGTACAATACGGTTAAGCTTATAATACTTATCCGTAGACTCTTCAGAGGGCCCGGATATGATAAGAGGCGTTCTCGCCTCATCGATGAGGATGCTGTCAACCTCGTCCACAATTGCGTAGTTCAACTCCCGTTGACAGTATTCAGCAAAATCATATTTCATATTGTCCCTGAGGTAATCGAAGCCGAATTCGTTGTTGGTGCCGTATGTGACATCGGCAGAATACGCTTCTTTCCGCTCGCACGGCCTCAGGTTATTAAGTCTCTTGTCCTGTGACAGATATGCCGGGTCGAAAAGAAAAGAACCTTCATTCTGGATAACACCGACGGACAGGCCCAAGGCATGATAGATGGTACCCATCCACTGCGCATCTCTTTTTGCAAGATAATCGTTGACAGTGACAACGTGCACCCCCTTGCCGTCCAGCGCATTAAGGTACACTGCCAGCGTGGCCACAAGGGTCTTTCCTTCCCCGGTCTTCATTTCTGCAATCTTGCCTTCGTGGAGCACCATACCGCCGATAAGCTGTACGTCGAAGTGTCTCATGTTCAGCAAGCGCTTCGACACTTCCCTGACAGTTGCAAACGCCTCTTTCAGGATATCATCAAGTGATTGTCCGCTCTCCAGTCGCCGTTTCAATTCTTCTGTTTTCCCGGCCAATTCACTGTTGCTTAATGCAGCCATAGAGGGTTCAAGGACATTGATTCCATCCACATAGGCAAAAAGCCGCTTAATCTCCCTGTCATTCCTCGTTCCAAATATCTTTTTTATAATATTAACCATTGTCTTTTATAGTAACAAGTGCATCCGATTTCTGCAACCATTCTCGTTTTCTTGACAAAGCGGGCTTCGGTTTGATATAAGTGACATTAGTTTAAGGTTTTGTAAATTTCCGGCACAGAGGTTACATAGTGGCAAAAATCGATGCTTTTTTCAAGCTGATGCATGAACAGGGCGCCTCTGACCTGCACCTCGTTTCCGGCTCCCAGCCAATACTCCGCATCCGGGGTGAAATGCAAAGAGTCGAGTACAGCGTCCTCGAAAATGACGAACTGAAAGCAATGCTCTACGAGATTGCGCCTGAAGACAAGGTAAAAGTATTCGAAGAGACGGGTGACGTAGACTTCGGCTATGAAATACCATTACTGGCACGATATCGCGCCAATTTTTTCCGCCAGAAATACGGCGTCGGGGCGGTTTTCAGAGAAATCCCCAGTGAAATAATGACTATTGAACAACTCGGTCTTCCGCCGGTATGCAAAAAGTTTGCGATGTTGCAGAAAGGGCTGGTATTGGTTACGGGCCCTACGGGAAGCGGAAAATCCACCACACTGGCGGCAATCATAGACTACGCAAATAAGATGCGGAAAGACCACATTATAACAGTTGAGGACCCCATCGAATTCGTCCACAAAAGCCAGGGATGCGTCATCAACCACCGCGAAATCGGTACCCATACGAAGTCATTTGCCGCTGCCCTCAGAGGCGCCCTGCGCGAAGACCCCGACATCATACTTGTCGGCGAAATGAGAGACCTTGAAACAATCCAGCTTGCGCTTGAAGCAGCGTCTACCGGGCATCTTGTTTTCGGCACACTGCACACTACAAGCGCTCCAAAGACCGTGGACAGGGTCGTTGATGTCTTTCCCGCCAACCAGCAGGCCCAGATCCGCACCACGCTTTCGGAGTCATTAAAGGGAGTAGTAGCGCAAAACCTGTTTAAGCGAATCGACAAAAAAAGCCGGTGCGCCGCGCTGGAAATACTGGTAGTGACTTACGCGGTGGCCAACCTGATCAGGGAATCCAAGACCCACCAGCTTCCGTCAGCCATGCAGACCGGAAAGAAATTCGGCATGCAGACCCTTGACGATGCAATAATGGAACTTCTTCTCAGGAAATGGATAAGCCCTGAAGATGCATACGATAAATCTACAGATAAACAGAAATTCCTGCCGTTCCTGAAGGAGCCGCCTCCGGATTTTTAAGGCAGGCAAAGTTAGAGGTAAAGGGGTTTTATGAGAAGGGCTGAACTTGATTATATTCTGAATGCCATGCTGGACAGCCACCCAAATGTATCCGACCTTAACTTTACAGTGGGGAAGCCGCCCCAGGTGGAATCAGCGGGCCGGATGGCAACGGTTGCCTTTCCCGGCATTTCACTGGACAATCTGACGCCCTTTCAGACCGAAATCCTGGCGCTGGACCTCATAAACTCGGACCGCCGCCTTACGGAAACGCTGATCAGGGAGGGCTCATGCGACCTCTCTTATGCAGTGCCTGAAATAGCGCGTTTCAGGGTGAATATATTCTCTCAGCGCGGCTCATATTCCATAGTGCTCAGAAAGCTGTCGACCGCGGTCCCCACCATAGGCGAACTGAAAGTGCCTGAAGTCCTGGCTAAAATTGCAGGGGAGAAAAATGGTCTTGTGCTCGTGACCGGCGCGACGGGGACCGGCAAATCGACAACGCTTGCCGCTATTCTGAGACTCATCAACGAAACAGAGGCCGTGCATGTCATAACGCTCGAAGACCCTGTCGAATTTTCTCATCCGCACATAAAGGCCACTTTTAACCAGAGGGAGATGGGTGTTGACTTCGACACCTTTGCCAATGGGTTGAGATCGGCCCTGCGTCAGGCGCCGAAGGTTATCCTGGTCGGTGAAATGAGAGACAGGGAAACCGTTGAGATAGGTCTCTCAGCCGCGGAAACAGGACATCTGGTACTCTCAACTCTCCATACAATAGATGCTGGTCAGACCATAAACAGGATCGTGGGAATGTTCGAGCAGGAGGAGGAGAGACAAGTGCGCACACGCCTTGCCGACACCTTAAGATGGGTGGTCAGCCAGAGACTGCTGCCCAAAGTGGGCGGCGGCAGGATACCGGCCGTGGAAATCATGAAAAACAACATAAGAGTCAAAGAGTCTGTCGTCAACGGCGAGTCTGAGGGGAAAACGTTCTATGAAATCATCGATTCCGGCGAGGCATACGGCATGCAGACCTTTGACAAGGCAATTATAAGTCTATACAAGGAAGGGATGATAACCGAAGAAACCGCGATGACATATGCATCGAGAAAACCGGTTGTGGGCAGAGGCATCGATATGATCAAGAGCTCCAAAGGCGAGAAAACCACCGATATTGAAGGACTGAAACTCGATAATGATTATGATAAACGGATCAAAAACATATAACGTGGATACTGAAGAATACGAAGAAGAATTACGGAGCGCAATGATATGCGAGGACAACGCCGCAGTGAAAAGTGGCGTAAGCGCGGCGATTGAAGGGCTTAAATACAGAGTCGAGTTTGCGGCGGATGCGGAAGAGGCATTTCAAAAACTGAAGTTCAACCAGTACGGGCTTCTGTTCCTGGACGAGCGGTTCGGTGGAAGCACTCCTGAAAGCAATAAGTTATATAGACACCTGTTGACCATGCCCATGTCGACGCGGCGGAACATCTTTTTCGTCCTGATAGGAAAGGACTTCAAAACAGCCGACAGCATGACCGCTTTTTCAAGAAGCGCAAACCTGGTTGTAAATGAAAAAGACATTGCGAACCTGAAGACAATACTAAAAAAAGCCGTTGCCGACAACGATCAATTTTATAAGGTATTCCGGGAAAGCCTGACAAAAATGGGAAAGCAATAAGTGTAATTAGTTGATTGCCCTCTTCGGCTTGAACACTACCACGGACAGCGGGGGCAGTATTAGTTTGAGAGAAAACGGAAACTTCGGATGAGAAATTATTTTGTCCGAATTCACTCCACCGCCGTTTCCTATATTTCCGCCCCAGTATAATGATGAATCGCTGTTGAGGACCTCCCTGTAAAAACCATCCACCGGCACCCCTATTCGGTAGCCGAAACGGGGCACGGGAGTAAGGTTGAACACGAAAACGAGAAAATCATCAGGGTCTTTTGCCTTCCGGATAAAAGCGACAACGCTGTTATCGGTATCGTGAAAATCGATCCATTCAAAACCATGCCAATCGAAGCATACCTCGTAAAGAGCGGGTTCGCTCCTGTAAAGTGAATTCAGGTCGGCAACGTATTTAAGCAATTTCCGGTGGGGACCGCTCTCAAGCAACTGCCAGTCAAGGCCCTTGTCAAAATTCCATTCATCCCACTGGCCGAACTCCGATCCCATCACCAGAAGCTTCTTGCCGGGATGTCCGTACATATAGCCGTACAACGTTCTCAGATTGGCGAATTTCTGCCACATATCTCCCGGCATTTTGCTGAGCAGTGAACGCTTGCCGTACACCACCTCATCATGTGAAAAAGGAAGAATGAAATTCTCGGAAAAAGCATAAATCATACTGAAAGTGAGATCGTTCATATGAAACTTTCTGTGTACCGCCTCGTGGGAAAAAAATTTGAGCGTGTCGTGCATCCAGCCCATATTCCATTTCATGCTGAAACCGAGGCCGCCGAGGTAAGTCGGCCTGGAGACACCCGACCACGAAGTCGATTCTTCAGCGATCGTCAGAACGCCCGGATAATAGCGGTGCACCACTTCATTAAATGTCTTAAGGAAATCTATTGCCTCCAGGTTCTCGTTACCGCCATACATGTTCGGTATCCATTCGCCCTGTTTCCTGGAATAATCGAGATAGAGCATGGAGGCCACCGCATCGACCCTTAGACCATCGATGTGATAACGGTCAAGCCAGAAAAGCGCATTGGAGATGAGATAATTCCTCACTTCATTGCGTCCGTAATTAAACACAAGAGTCCCCCATTCCTTGTGTTCTCCTTTACGGGGGTCTGCATGCTCGTAGAGGGCTGTGCCGTCAAAAAAAGCGAGCCCGTGGGCGTCTTTGGGAAAATGGGCGGGGACCCAGTCAACGATAACACCTATCCCGTTTTGATGACAGCAGTCGATAAAATACATGAAGTCTTCCGGTTTGCCGAACCTGCTTGTCGGGGCGTAATATCCTATCGGCTGATACCCCCATGAGGCATCGAGTGGGTGCTCTGCAATCGGCATGAACTCTATGTGCGTATACCCAAGTTCTTTTACATGCGGTATAAGCGTGTCCGCCAATTCCCTGTATGTGAGAAAGCGGTAACCTTCCTCATCCACGCGCATCCACGAGCCCGGATGCACCTCGTAGATGGCAACCGGAGATTCGAACCAGTTCTTCCCGCCGCGCGAAGAAAGCCATGACGCATCATTCCATTCGTATTTGTTCGTGATGTCGTGGACTATAGTAGCGGATTTCGGCCGCACTTCAAAGAAGAACCCGAACGGATCGACCTTCTGTTCCCTGTGGCCGTTATAGACCGATAAAATATCGAATTTATATAATGTCCCCTCTTCAAGCCCGGGGACAAAAAGCTCCCATATCCCCGAAACACCCCTGAAACGCATGGGATGCCGTATACCGTCCCACCGGTTGAAATCGCCGACAACGCTTACCCGCCGGGCATTGGGGGCCCAGACGGCAAAATGGACCCCGGTTATGCCGTCGATTTCCCGTACATGGGCCCCGAGTTTTTCATAGTTCCTGTAATGCTTCCCCTCCCCGATCAGGTGCAGATCATAATCCGTAAGCACCTGCGGAAAGAAATAGGGATCATAAAACTCCTGGACTTCATCCCAATGGGTAGTTATCCTGATCTTATACTTGACCGGACGAGACGTTTTCTCCGAAGTTGCCTGAAACAATCCAGCCTTATGCAGTTTCGTCATCTTGACAAGACGCTGTTTTGCAGGTCCCTGGTCATACATGACCCAGGCCTCTTTTGCCTCCGGCAAGAAGGCCCTGACACTGACCACCCCTTCCGACGGGTGCACCCCAAGAATGGAAAAAGGATCTCCGGATTCTCCTTTCAGAAGTGCCTTCATCTCTTTGTCTGTCTTCATGACCGCTATTCTATCACAAACGCACGCACCTCTCAATAAACAACGTAATACACTTTTGTTTTACGACTTATTTGTCGCGGGTTTATCTGATTGAGGCGGTGCTGATGCATTCTGATTTGGTGTTGAAGAGCTTACTTCTCTTTCTCGCGAATCTCGACCCTTCGGATCTTGCCGCTGATCGTTTTCGGCAGTTCGTTTGCAAACTCAATTATTCTCGGACATTTATAAGACGCAGTCACTTTCTTCACATGTTCCTGCAGCTCCTTTGCAAGCCCACGGCTGGCGGCGTATCCCTTCGCCAAAACAACCGATGCCTTGACAACCTGGCCCCTTGAAGCGTCGGGAACGGCTGTAATTGCGCATTCCAGAACTGCCGGATGCTCCACAAGGGCGCTCTCGACCTCGAAAGGCCCGATCCGGTACCCCGAACTTTTAATGAGATCGTCAGCCCTTCCGACGAACCAGAAATATCCGTCTTCATCGCGCCAGGCCATATCTCCCGTGTAATAAATCCCATTCCGCCAAACACTGGCCGTGCGGTCGGAATCCCGGTAGTATCCGTCAAAAATTCCGACCGGCATTCTTTTTCCGGTCCGAATCACGATCTGCCCTGCCTCTCCGATGCCGCAGGAATTGCCTTCGTCGTCAAGAATGTCGATGTCATACCGCGGTGACGGTTTGCCCATCGAGCCGGGTTTGGGTTCCACCCATGGGAAGGTGCCGATAGCGACAGTCGTCTCAGTCTGCCCGTAGCCTTCAATAAGTTTGATACCCGTGGCCTTGAGAAACTGGGAATAGACCTCGGGATTCAACGGCTCTCCGGCAACTGTGCAGTAACTGAGTTTCCCGAAATCATATCTGGAAAGGTCTTCCTTGATCAGGAAACGGTAAACAGTAGGCGGGGCACAGAAAGAAGTGACGCCGTACTTTACCAGCACATCGAGAAGCCTGTGGGGATGGAATTTGTCATAGTCATGCACGAATACCGCACATCCCGCGATCCACTGGCCGTAAATTTTTCCCCACGCAGCCTTTGCCCAGCCCGTGTCCGCCAATGTAAAGTGCAGACCGCCCTCCCGCACGTTCTGCCAGTATTTCGCAGTGAGTATGTGGCCGAGAGGATATGTAAAGTTATGCTGCACCATCTTGGGCATACCCGTCGTACCGGATGTGAAATAGATCAGCAGGATATCGCTGTTTGAGGTATCGGCATTCCCGCGCGGGCGATCAAAAGTCGACGGAGCACGCTCCATTTCCGCGTTAAAATCGAGCCAGCCGTCCCGGCTTGCGCCGACAAGGACCTTCAAAAAAAGCGAGGGTGATTGAGCTTCGGATTCCTCTATATGAGCAATGATATCGGCATCAGCCACGCTGACTATCATCCTGATGTCTGCAGCGTTATTCCGGTACGCAATGTCTTTTGCAGTGAGCAGATGTGTCGCCGGGATGGCTATAGCGCCGAGTTTATGCAGAGCAAGGATGCAGATCCAGAACTCGAAACGCCTCTTGAGGACGAGCATCACCGGGTCGCCTTTCCGTATCCCCCTGGACGAGAATAAATTTGCCGCCCGGTCACTGTATTTTTTTAATTGACCAAAGGTGAATGCAGCTTCCCCGCCTTTGTCGTCGCACCATACCAGCGCGACTTTGCCGGGATGCTGCAGTGCCAGCGCATCCACTACATCGTACGCGAAATTGAAGTTCTCCGGTACTGACAATGCGGAAGTTTTCAACGAAGTCTTCATATGACGTGAAATCTGCCTTTGAAACAAATCGTTCAAGCATCCTATACCCTGAGTCTCTGCTGTACCCTGGCCTTCAATACATCATGCGATACGTCGCCCTCATTAAAGGCTATCTCGACCAGCCTTACAGAATTTCCGCTCAGGCAGTTGGGGCATATGGTTGAAGTGCTTATACAGTGGCAATCCAGGCAGAATATGGCGGCAGGCAGCATTATCACGCACTTGCCGTTCCTTTCGCGATTTGTGCACATGTGTTCGCTTTCACTTGATGTGTCAATTATTCTCGTGGACATGAAATACCTTTATTTTCCTCCTTTGCGCTCTATAACCATTCGTTAACGCACTCCTGCAGGACGTGCATCATGTTCCTGAAAGATTCCTCCGGTAACGGTTTGCTTATGAGATATCCCTGCAATTCGTCACAGCCCAATTCGGCCAGGAAAGCGATGTGATCTTCCGTCTCGACACCTTCAGCCACAACCTTGAGCCCGAAATTATGTGCCAGAAAAACAACTGTCTTTACAATGGCAGCATCGGATTCATCCGTTGTAATATTGCTGATAAAAGTCCGGTCTATCTTCAATTTATGCACGGGGAATTTTTTGAGATAGTTCAGTGAAGAATAGCCTGTACCGAAATCGTCGATAGAGATAACTATGCCCAGGCCGGCAATCCGCTTCAGAATAGCGATTACTTTGTGAGGGTTGTCCATGCATATATTTTCGGTTATCTCAATCCCGAACATCGCAGGCGGCAGATTATTTTCCTCGAGGGCCTCTTTGATGGTGTCAACCAAATGAATGTCCCGGAATTGCTTTATCGAACAGTTTACCGAAATGCAGATAGGCGGAAACCCCCCATCGATCCACGCCCTTGCCTGCATACATGCCTGGCGGATTACCCAGGCCCCGATTTCGACGATGTCCCCCGTATCCTCGGCAAGGGGAATGAACTTTGAGGGCTGAATCACGCCGTGACCGGGCAAGTCCCACCTGGCAAGGGCCTCCGCTCCGATCAGCCGCCCGGTTACGGCATCCACCTGGGGTTGATAATGGAGTACCAGTTCGCCATTTTTTACCGCGGTATGGAGCCGGTTTTCGAGGCTCAAAAGTTCTTCGGACTCCTTGTCCATGTCCTCGTGGTAAAAACTGAAAGAATTCTTTTCTCCTCTTTTTGCGTTTTGCAGGGCAACATCCGCGTTTTTTAAAAGAGTATTAACGTCCTCGGAATCGTCGGGAAAAACGCTTATACCCAGGCAGCACGCCAGCCTGATCTCTTTTCCATTAACGACAAGATCGGCCGTAACCGCCTCAATTATCCTTTTGGCTACTATAAAAAGGTCCTGCACATTGTCGAGGTCTGTTGCGGCCACTACGAAAACATCCCCGCCTTGCCGCACAATGGTATCCGATTTTCTCAGGGAATCCCTGACTTTCTTGGAAATAACAACCAGTACATGGTCGCCGCTGTCCCGTCCCAGCGTGGTATTTATCACATTAAAACGATGAATGTCTATGAATACGACCCCCAATTTCTTTTCAAAGAGCTTCGACCGGGACATCTCCAGCTTGAGAGTATCTTTCAGGTAGCTCATTGACGGAAGGCCGGTGAGTACATCGAGGGACAATATGCCGGGCATATGTCCTGCGGCTTTAGGCTTAAATTGTACCAAACGGCTGTTGTTCAGGTTTGAGGCAATAGCTGTCAGGGAAGCATCGTCCAGACCGTATCCACCCTCAATATCGAGCATATCCGTTTGGTCAAAACTCTTCAGATAGCATCTGCTGTCGTGGGTACATAACTTGCAACTGCGGCAATCACCTTCTATCAATGTCAGAGAACATGAGGTCATGTATTTTATATGCTGCTCAGCCCCATTGTTGGCCACAATCCTGAGATCGCGTGTTACCGCTATGACAGGATCGTCAAAGGCATTCACCAGTAATTCAAGATAGTTCCCTTCCACGGTCACGGTTCCAATATGAACGATTTATATTTCGGATACTCTTTCTGAATTTTCTTCGTCAAACCGTCAACACGGGACGCATCCGACAGTCCTATGAATGACAGATCTTTATCGGCAGGACCAAAGTTGTCGCAGATACCTATTTGCAATTCGGAACAGATATAATCTGCCGCCTTCACCACCAGAACGCCGAAAATATCCTTGCGTTCAGCCAGCCCGGATGCTGGGCAGTGATGCAGAGAAATTACGCTCCGGATTTCTACCGGGAGATTCCATTTTTCGGCCACGTACTCGCCCATATTACAGTGCGTGAAGCCAAAAACCGCGGACTCCGCGTCCTGAAACGATTTGCCTGAAGCCTTCACTTCATCTATCACGGTTGTGTATTTTTCCTTAAAGTTTACATTCATCACCATCTTGCCGATATCATGCAATAATCCGTGGACCAGATACTCGGTCGGGCTGCCGGCCCCCAACTCCCCGGCTATCAGCCCGGAGGCAACTGCAACAGCGGTACTATGCTCCCAAAGTCCGAAATCGATTCTATCAGCGCCTCTCCTGATGTCTTTCAAAGCGAACATTACGACAATGGACCTCACGGCCTCGAACCCTATCCGAAAAATAGCGTCGTCGATTGAACTCACAGAATTGCCCCTGTTAAAGTACGGGGAATTAGCAACTTTCAGAAGGCGCAAAACAAACGACTGATCAAAAGAAATGAGTTTGGCCAAATCATCCGTGCTCGAGGACTCATCTCCCAGAACGTGCAGGGCCTTAACGGCAATAAGCGGCAGTGAAGGAATATCCAGTTTCGACAGATCAACCTGACAGGCAAAATCCTTGTTCGCTGTTCCATGCATATGCATTACCTCGTTATTCCTGTGTCACGGCAAAAAAGGCATCATAGTTATTATTTATCGGCCCGAAAGTCAATAATCTTAACTTAATCATCCGAATATTAGCACATATAAGATCGAATTCTCATAATCCGGCCCGTACATCTATCTGGATGGCGCAACGAGTCGAAAGCCACCGAGGACGTAAGGGCGTCCCGGATCAAAGACTGACCGGGCAGCCGTGCGAATGTACTTCGGTCCGTTAAACCACGACCCTCCCCGAAGTATTTTGTCCTGTCCGCCCGTCGGGCCCGGGGGATTGGTCACCGGGCTGGTGCTGTAATAATTCTCGTCATACCAATCCTGGCACCACTCCCAAACGTTCCCGCTCATATCATACAACCCCAGACCATTCGGTTTCCTTTGCCCTACGGGATGCGTCTTTTCTTCGGAATTGTTATCGAACCACGCATACTTCCCGAGTTCGGCTTCGCTGCTGGTGCCCGCCCAATTCTCTTTCTTCCCTCCACTCCTTGCAGCGTATTCCCACTCCGCCTCTGTAGGCAACCGATAATTCTTTCCCGTTTTCCGGTTCAACTTCCTGATAAACTCCTGTATATCGTTCCAGCTCACTTTATCAACAGGGCAATTGTCCCCGCAATCGCTGAAAAGTGACGGCTCATTGCCCATAATGTCTTTCCATTGATGCTGTGTCACCATATACTTACCCATATAAAAATCATTGATACATACTTCATGAACAGGCTCTTCGTCTCTGTTTCCGCCGCCAAACACATCGCCCATCTGGTAACAGCCGCCCTTTACAAAAACAAATTCCATTCCGATCAAGGCGTTGCTGTGAGAGGGCTTTACGGGCTTCCTGACTTTATGACCCCGTGCCGGGCCAGATGCCCGCACAGGCGGACAGAAAACAAAAGACATGACACAAAAGACGGAACACAGAACAAGGACGGCAAAAAACAAAGACCCGGGCACAGAGGACCCATCTGCCCTGGCGAGCGTCACTTTGCTTCCTGCAGCGATTTATTCTTCATCCTTTTCACGAGTTCTTCGTAGGAACTGGAATGTATTATCTCGTTGAATTGGGTCCTGTAGTTATTGACCAGGCTTACGCCTTCAATAATCACCTCATACACCATCCATCCGCTCCCTTCTTTTATAAGTTTATAATCTACCGGTATTTCCGTATCTGTATGTGTAATAATTTTTGTCCTGACGACTGCGTAGCCGTCATCCGCAGATTCGCCGGTGTACACGATCTTCTCTCCGTTATATCTCTCGATCCTCGACGCATAAGTCGCTTCGAGGAGGTCCGCGAAAAGCGAAGAGAACCCTTTCTTTTCTGCCGGGGTCCTTTTGTTCCAGTTCTGGGCCATGGCGCGTTTGGACATTTCCTGGAAATCAAATATATTGTCGATTATCTTTCTCATTTTTGCTCTTCTTTCCGTCTTTTTCTCAGGTCCTTTCAGTTCTTTGTCAGCTACTATTGCGATAACGGAATCCACAGACTGCCTTAACTGTTCCGTAGGTTCTCCCGCATATACAATTTGAGCGGAAGTCAAAACAGCTGCACAAATTATTCCTGAAAAGACTAAAATGGCGTTATGCATCCTGTCTGTCATGTTCACCTGCGCCTCCCTGCCTGAATTAGGCTAATCCGGATATTATAAACTTTGGAATAAATGACAACCACAGTACCTTTACCTTGTTCTGTGATTATATTATAAAACAATTGACGCTAACCGTTGATTAACGTTATCTTAGTTAAAGATGAATATACTTAAACTTATAACAGCCGGGGAATCCCATGGCAAGGCGCTCCTCGGCATCATCGAGAAAATTCCCTCGGGCCTCGGCATATCGGCCGATGAAATTGATGCCGAACTCAGGAGAAGGCAGTCGGGCTACGGACGCGGCGGCAGGATGAAGATAGAGCAGGACCGTGCGCAGATACTGTCGGGTGTGCGATGGGGGAAAACGCTCGGCTCGCCCATAGCTCTGCTTATCGAAAACAGGGACTGGAATAACTGGCGTGAAGGCATGTCGGAGGATAGCAGGCTTGCAGGGTCCATTGCTCCGGTGACAAGACCGCGTCCCGGCCATGCCGACCTATGCGGAGCTATGAAATATAATCAGCATGACATAAGAAATATCCTTGAGCGGTCCAGCGCAAGAGAAACAGCAATGAAAGTCGCATTGGGGGCCGTGGCAAAGAAATTCCTCTCTGAGTTTTCGATATTTATAGGCAGCTATGTGACCCAGATCGGCAGCGTCCTTGTTTCAGAAACGCAGCTGGACGAATTCAGAGACGCATTTGTGGTGCGCGATTCTCTCGAAAAAATCGATGTCTCACCTGTCCGGTGTCCAGTGGAAGACACTGCTCATACCATGATGGCGCTCATCGACAAAGCGGCCAAGGATGGAGATACGCTCGGCGGCAGGTTCGAGGTAATCGCTACCGGAGTACCGACAGGCCTGGGCAGCCACGTTCAGTGGGACCGGCGGCTGGACGGGACCCTTTCACAGGCATTAATGGGAATTCAGGCCATTAAAGGAGTTGAGATCGGTGATGGATTTGCGTACGCCGACAAATTCGGCTCCGAAGCAATGGATGAAATATTCTACCAGGGCCCAAAACCGGACGGGGACAATACCGGTTTTTACAGGAGAACAAATCACGCCGGCGGGATCGAGGGGGGCATGACCAACGGTATGCCGGTCATTATCAAAGCGGTCATGAAGCCCATCCCGACGCTGAAAAAGCCGCTGAGATCAGTCGATATTGTGTCCAAAGAGCCCTTCGAAGCGGCGTATGAACGTTCAGACACCTGCGCCGTGCCTGCTGCGGCAGTGATCGGCGAAGCAATGGCTGCACTGGTAATTGCTGATGCAGTCCTCGAAAAATTTGGGGGAGACAGCCTCGATGAGACAAAAAGGAACTATGATTCATTCCTGGATTATGTCAAAAAATTCTGACCGGATTTATACCCTCTTCTTCTGTTCCCTGCTGCTGCTCTTTTGCCTGGTCCCAAGTTTTGCGCCGCCGCTTCTGTCGGCATCTGAGGCACTCCCGGACAGGGCCCAATCACTTCTAAACGGCAAACGCAGTTTGGAAAGCGGCAATTATCCAAAAGCAATTGAGCTGCTGACCGCCGCCTATGAGAAATTACCGGTGTTAGGTGATTATGCGCTGCAGTGGCGCGCCAAAGCTTATGAAGAGGAAGGAAATCTTGACCGTTCTCTTGCGGATTTAAGGACTCTTAAAGCGAGATATAAAGAATCGCCTCTTATTATGAAGACAAGGCTGAAAGAGATAGAATTATTGGAAAAGAAGCACGATCCTTTGGTGGGCAGCCTGCTCGAAGGTGTAATCAGGGACAACCCATGGAATATGGAGATAAAATATGCCTATGCGCACTGGCTTAAGGACAATAATGACCCGCAGAGGGCCAAAGAACTCCTAAGAGAAGTGTTTATATCTGTCTGTCCACTCTCAGCCAGGGCGTCGACTGAACTCTCGCCATCTGATATTACTGCTGCTGACCTTCTGAAAAAAGGAAAGGCGCTGAATGCGGCGTGGCGGTTCGAAGAAGCTGAAAAAGTCCTGCGTGAGGCACTTGCACACAACGCAGGCCTTTCCGCAGACGAGATAACCGACTCCCTGGCCTATTCTCTGTTCAGGCAGAAAAGATATAAAGATGCGGCGGATTTATATAAAGGAACAAAAAACATCTTCTGGAGGGCGCGGTCAATTTTCAGGGCCGGCGATGATGCCGCGTTTGAATCTGAACTGCCTGAATTCAGCAACTCCTCCGATAACAGGGTGGCAGCGGTCCTGATTGCGTATGGCGGAATGAAAAGACGGCAAGGCGATCCCTCAGGCGCCCTTAAAATTTTCGAAACCGTTCTTTTGCGTTATCCGTCCGCTAAAGAAGCGGTCCTATGGGCCAGCGGGTGGACGTATTATTTGTCCGGAGATTACAGAAATGCATCCGGGATATTCTCGCAGCTGGCAGCGACATTCGGCGACCCGAAATATCTTTACTGGAGCACGAAGTGCAGGGAACTCCTGGGCTATAAAGACACTTCAAAGCCGGCAGGAGACAGTGAAAACAGTCATGATTTTTATTCCTATCTGACCCGTCTGAAAAATAAACAGGTACTTTCGCCTGTCAGCAGGGTGCGCTTAAAAACGTCATTGAATCCTCTTGCTTCCGAAAGAGTCGGCATACTGGCAAAACTCGGCCTGAAGGACGAGGCTGCGGCTGAGCTGCTCTCATTATCCAGAAAAAATCCCACTCCCGCCGATCTAGTTTCTATCAGCTCGCACCTGAAAGAACTGGGCCGCTATAAGAGCGCTATTACGCTCGTTTCAAGGGTACCATACAACGAAGACCTGCATGAACTGTATTTTCCGCGTGCGTTCTGGTCTGAAGTTGATGAGGCCTCCAGGGCCACTTCGCTGGACCCTTATCTGATTCTGTCCGTAATGCGCGAGGAATCGCGCTTCGAGCCGGAAGCACGGTCTATTGCGGGCGCAATCGGACTCATGCAGTTGATGCCTCCGACCGCCGGACAATGCAGTAAAAATGCCAAAGGGCACGTTAAGAATGCCGGGGTCCCATCCAGTATCCAGCTGGCCGATCCACAGACCAATATACTGCTCGGAAGCACTTATCTCAAACAGTTGCTCAGAAAATTCAACTCTGTTCCCATTGCCATTGCCGCCTACAATGCGGGCGAGGACGCGGTCAGCGGCTGGTTGAAAAAAGGGAAATACAGAACGGTCGACGAGTTTATAGAGGACATTCCCTATCCCGAGACAAGAAAGTACGTCAAGAAAGTCATGACAGCTTATTTCGAGTATCTGCGCTCGAATCGCGATGGCGATGTAAGCGCCGCGCATGCCATAATCGGAAATTTATAATAGCGCACATCGCCCGGCGACCCCGAACTCTGTACGCTGTACGATATTTTATGTTATTATTTTAGGGATTTGTACACGAATAATTTCTGGGTCAAGGCGCTCAGAGGCAGTTTATACGTGCTCAAATGCCCAAACAACGGAGGAATTGATGGATATGCTGAAGACTTTTGAAGAAAAGATAACCTATGCAGTTGAGAAGATCAAGATATTGAAAGAAGAAAAAAATAAGCTCGACAAACGTATAGAAGAGCTTGAGAATATGCTGAGATTAAAAGAACAGGAAGTGGACAAATTGATGGTCGAGAAAGCCTCGATCAAGACACAGATAGAGGACTTATTCAACGAACTGGATTCAATCGAACTCGTAAAGCGCAATGCGTAATCCGCAATGCGTGATGAGTAAGAATATCAGATATGGGAAATGTGGAAGTACATATCCTCGGACAAAAGTATATAATCAAGGGTGACAATGAATCGCCCGAATACCTTATGCAGCTGGCCGCCTTCGTAGATGAAAAACTCAGGGAAGTATACGAGACTGCTCCGCACATAACTCCGCTTAAAGCCGCTATCCTCGCGGCCCTGAATATCTCGGATGAACTGCACAAAGTGAAAAAAGATCACAAATCGATATCACAGAGCATCAAGTGCATCGAAGACAAAGCGGACTCGATAATAAAGCTCTTTGATTAGGACCTTGTTACTCCTTCTCCGGCATCGCGGATGAGTGATGGGTCGTGATCAGCCATTGTTTTCCGTCCCACTTGTACGTGAAGGTATACCGCGCCTTGACCTGTGCTCCGGTTTTCCTGAAAGTAAACGTGTATAGTCCTATGTCAATCGCCGTCCTGCAATCTATTTCGATCCTTCGCCAATCAATGTGTCCGACCGGCTTGTTCTCAAGAAAGTGGTGGAAGTAGTCCTCTTTCTCTTCGGGTGTCAGTCGTGGCTTGTTCGACATTGTGGGAGCAATACAGACTCCACTGCATAGTTGGCCACGACCTTGTGGGGATCACCCGTCTGAAGCGAACTGTTCCAGCGGTCGAACAGTGATGCGATTTCCCGCTCACTGGTGTCAACACAGACTTCTGTGTGTTGAGGACCGGCATAGACGTATCCTTGAGTACTCATTATCAGAAGACTGCAAAGGCAACAACTGCAAGCCGGAACGTAGGGCTTTTCATCATCGATTCTCCTTAACAATTAATAATTTTTTCTCTTCATAACTAAACTATAGCATAAGCCGGACGGGGTTAAAATAGGGAGATTTCTGCGAGCGATGAAGGAGTAGAAATGACTCTTCCCTGATACAGTTACTCACACCTACCAACAGATTATGTTATAAAGAAGTCAGGAAGGGCAGGAGGATTGGGATTAGATTTTGCCCCCATGTGAAATGCCGAAATAAACCTTCATAGACACAGCCCACTAAGTCACGTCTCAGACGTAGCGGAATGATTCACGATTTTCAGATGAAAAAAACGCTTCTGAGAAAATCAAATTCCTCTTCGACTCTGCAGCCTTCAGGTCAATTCAAAACTAAGCATGTTTTCTTGACAACGCATGAATATCTGATATGTTTTGATCAGGGATATGTTTTAAGAAACATTGCAAAAGAAATGGATACACCAATGTCGCCCATCCGGGAGCAAGCATGAGGACCTGCTCGCGTTCATCAAGGCATGAGGGAGCGGTGACTGCTATACTGCACCGACAACGGATATCGTTGCATCGCATAAGACGGCCGTGGCCATGGCTATCACTCAACGACGAAAGGCAGGTAGAGAGTGGCAATGATGCAGCTAATTGTACAGCGATTCAGTGTAACTTCTTCTAAGTCATTTAATGATGTGATCCGAGCATTCGATGTGGCTGTCGGCCATCCTGACATGAACACGTTTAGAGAGAATGTCGCTGCAGCAAAAACTTATGCCGCACTTGAAAAGGTCGTCCGCTCAGCAATTGGGCCCTCCAAATTGATGGAGTTTGCACGTTTTGACCTCGGCGAAGTCTTGCGCAAACGAAATGGAGCGGAAGCACCACAGAGTCTGCGTCTCGTTATAGGCAACCCGCTCATCATGAGCCAGATGGTTGAGCACGTGCCAGATGCCGGCTCGTACGCGCCAGTGACGATTCTGATCGACGAGCGTCAGGACGGAGTTCACCTCTCTTACGACAGGATGTCGAGTCTCCTTGCCCTGTACGGAAACTCCGAAGCACTGAAAGTGGCTCGAGACCTTGATTCGAAAGTTGAGGCTCTGTTATCGGCTGCTGCAAGTGAGAAGTAAGTTTCAGAGGAGAGTATCGTGAAAACAACCGAACATAGCGGAATCACCTTCATGCTTCATTCAGCAACTTAGCGGCGGATTGAAGCTTATTCGGAAGTATTACGGGGCGATTAATCATTTCCAGATGAAAGCATCGCTGTTTTGGAGAAGTCCAGTTCCGCGGACTTTAGGGAGAAATGAACATCGGCTCTCATCTTCGGAAAGTGTTTAGTAGAAACCGAATTCAACATTCTTAGCAAAGGATCATAAAGGAGGTTATCATGGCAATAGCAAAAACAGCAATCGTCACGGGAGCATCGCGTGGGATCGGTCGAAGTATCGCCAAGCGATTGGCAACAGATGGCTTTTCCGTTGTTGTGAACTATGCAGGCAATGCCAAAGCGGCTGAAGAGGCCGTGAACGAGATCAGATCCTCTGGCGGAAACGCAGTCGCAATCCTGGCCGATATCTCCCAGGCAAATGATGTCGGTGAGCTCTTCGAGAAGGCAGCGCAGGCATTTGGTCCAATTCAAGTCGTCGTAAATAATGCCGGCATTATGCCCCTCTCGCCGATCGCGGAAAGCGATGTCGAAACCTTTGACAAGGTCATCGCCATCAACCTTCGCGGAGCCTTCCTCGTACTCGCACAGGCGGCACAGCACGTGGTTGAAGGCGGACGCATCATTGCTTTATCGAGCAGTGTAGTGGCCAAGTCGTTTCCATCCTACGGTCCGTACATTGCTTCCAAGGCGGGTGTTGAGGGCCTCATCCACGTGCTCGCCAATGAATTACGTGGTCGCAACGTTACCGTGAACGCCGTTGCCCCTGGCCCCATTCCGACAGAATTGTTTTTAAAAGGAAAGACGGAGGCGCAGATCGAGGACTTCAGAAAACTACCTCCCCTCGAACGGCTGGGCCGGCCGGAGGATATCGCGAGTGTCGTGTCATTCCTTGCGGGATCCGACGGCGCGTGGGTCAACAACCAAGTTCTGCGAGCCAACGGAGGTTTTGCCTGAGTCTTACCTTACACCGCAGATTTCAATTGAGGAGGAGTTAATTATGAAGTACATCATTGTCATCACCGGCGCTTCAAGCGGTTTCGGCGCACTGGCCGCGCGAGCTTTGGCAGTCGCAGGGCACACGGTCTACGCTAGTATGCGCGAGACCAAGGGCCGCAATGCGCCACAGGTCAAGGAAGTTGAAAAGTACGCGACCAAGCACGCCGTGGATCTGCGTCGCATTGAATTAGATGTTTCGTCTCAGGAATCCTGTGACGCCGCTATCCAGGAGATCATTTCAAAGAACGGGCGACTGGACGTTGTCGTCCACAACGCCGGCCACATGGTCTTTGGTCCGGCCGAGGCGTTCACGCCCGAACAACTCGCGGAGTTGTATGACGTCAATGTGCTTAGCACTCAGCGCGTGAATCGCGCAGCCCTGCCCCAGTTGCGCAAGCAGAGGAAAGGTCTCGTGATCTGGGTATCGAGCAGTAGTGCGGCGGGCGGAACTCCGCCTTATCTGGAGCCGTACTTCGCGGCAAAGGCCGGGATGGATGCCTTGGCCGTAGTCTACGCGCGCGAATTGACACGTTGGGGTATCGAGACCTCGATCATCGTTCCAGGCGCCTTCACCGGCGGTACCAATCACTTCGCCCATGCTGGGTCGCCCGACGACAAGGCACGGGCCGCTGAATACGAAGCTGGTCCGTATGCGGGATTCGCAGACCAGGTGCTCAAGGGCTTCGCCTCCATCGTGCCACCCGATGCGGATGTATCTGCGGTCGCGGAGGCTATCGTCAAAGTGGTCGATGCTCCACATGGCAAGCGACCTTTTCGCGTGCACATTGATCCGACGCAGGATGGGGCTGAGGTAGTCAACGCAGTTTCGGACCGTGTCCGCGCCGAGCTTCTTCGCCGGATTGGCCTCGGCGACCTGCTAACACCGCAGGTCACTGATGTTGCAGTCGCGTGATTCGGGACAAAACGTGCCCTTCTGTACAAACTGATCCTTTGAGCGTTATATGCCGAAAGAAACTGACACCGCCGGTTTTTTCGGTCAACACTGAGACCCGCGAACAACGGACTATGACGCTTCTGTCTTACGGCGCGTGCTACGGGACTAAGTCCTCGTCAGTTACAGAAATGTGTAACTCTCGGTAGGAGGTGCACAATACAGACTCCCTTCCCTGGGATATCTCTGTATACTCAGCTTGTGAAGCCCTTTTCGTCCGTTCTTATTTCCCCCGTGCTGAATTATGGTATAGCAACTCAGTACAGATTATTACTCTGCTTCGTCGAGTCCCTTATTTAAAGCGCCTTCTATAAGCTTTATATGCCGCTCGACATTTTCAGCGAGTACCGCAATTTCTTTAAAATTGCGGGGGCGTTCGTTCTCCGGGATCGCTTCAAGTGCAAGCGCGAGCAGGTGCACATTGTGATAAAGGTCCTCCAGCCGCCTCCGTACTGGTCCCTCACGGTCCTGAAGCTTCTCTATCCAATTCCCGGCTCTTTCGATCTCTGCCTCTAATTCTTCATATGTTTTTTTCTTGGCCTCTGCCATTTTAACTCTCCTCTTTTGGTGATTTTTTAAAGCGCCTCTTCAAGCAATTTACTGTATTCCTCTTTTTTAGTCTTCTTCTTCGCTGTTTCCAAAGCGTTGCTATTTATCAGTTACGTTGCAATCCGGATGGATCATATTGGGTTGCCGCTAAAGTAAGCTCCGGTGTTTGGCATCAAGTAAAAGAAGTAACTGGGGGAATCAAACCTCGTGATTAACAAGAATCAGATCAAGCAGTATCAGCTACACTTCATTGCCGTTGGTCCATCTTCACACAGCTCCCGCTGACCGTTTTGGCAAACTTCTTGACTTCAGACGCAATTTCAGCCATCGCTCCATAGTGAGTAAACTGTTTCTTCATGTTATGGGCAATGCCGATTGAGAGGCTTATGATAGGGTATTCCCTTTTTTTCTCCTCCCTGTCCACGGATTCTATGTACCCCCTTGTCCTGTCTTCCATATCGTAAAAAGTGGGGATAATCTCGTCGAAATAGCCGACTATACTATTGGCAGTCTCTTCAACAACATCGCAATCCATAATGAATACAAAATCATCTCCGCCCACATGACCGACAAAACTGCCGTGATACTGCCTTTCTTTAACTGTATTCCGTATAAGCCTTCCAAGCATCTTCAGGACTTCATCGCCCCGGCTGAATCCGTAACGGTCGTTGTATGGCTTGAAATGGTCAAGGTCGGCGTAAGCCAGCGCGAATTGGTCACCTGCATCAAGCCGCCTCTGTATCTGTTTTATTATCTGAATATTCCCGGGTAAGCCGGTCAGAGGATTAACTTCGATCATGCGCTCAGCCCTTTGTATGCATAATTCGACCCTCGACTGTATTTCCACTTCCAGCAATGACCGCTTGATGTAATCATCGACAAGAAGATAATCCCAGTGAGGAACAGAGAAGTCATCGCCCAAAACAGCAAGCACGGACAGGTGGCCCAAAACAGGATCATTCTTTAAATCGTTCAGCATCGCCACCGTGGCCGGGTCGTCGGATATCATGTCGATCAGCAATACATCAGGACTCATGCTATATATAAAATCCAGCGACGACGGGAGGGAGGGGAATTCGATTACACTGCAGAACTGTCCGACAAACCGGCTGACTATGCCGGTCAATACAGGATCTTTGGAAACAACAACAACGGTCTTTGGATCACTCATCGGAAAACAGGAAGTCGCCGGCCTGGCCCAATGAATCCTCAAATTCCACCGCTATTTCCTTCAAATCGCCTTCGGAGAGGTCGAGCAATTGCCAGACCGAAGGGTTCACTGCCGGGACAAAGTAATCGCCGGCAAAACCGAAACCCTTGGCCCTGGTCAATACATCTGCAAAATGGACTATCGCCGTCTGCATGGGGACCGTCCGTGACAGATGAGGCTTATGGTGATATTCAATCGGCTCGACCAGGTTCGTGGGGAAGTTCCATTTCTTGGCAATCCATCCACCGGCATCGGCATGATTTATATTGAGTATTTTTTTCTCGGATTCAAAGATGAAGGTCCCTTCATTTTCGGCATCGGACATTATCTGGCGATATTCCTCAGGAAATTTGAGACCCAGCACAACCTTTCCGATATCATGCAGCAAAGCGGCAACAGAGACTTCTTCAGGCTCTTTCACTCCCATTCTCTTGGCAATAATGCGCGATGCAATTGCGCATCCAAGTGAATGCTCCCAGAGACCAATCATCGTCTTTTGCATAGCCTCGAAAACCGAAACACCGAGCAGCATGCCTCTGACTACATTGAGACCGAGCAAGATCAAAGCCTGATTCAAAGAGGATATCCTGCCAGGGAAACCATAAATAGGCGAATTCACGACTTTGAGCACCCTTGACGTAAGCACAGGATCGTTGGCAATAAAACCGCCAATTTCGCTGATTGAGACCCTGGGCCTCTCTATGACAGCCAGGAGCTTTCTCAAAACGCCGGGTATTGTAGGGAGCGTATCAATCCTCTCAATCTGACTTCTCAGTTCACGGACATCCATATCAGGCGCTCATCCCTTCTATATGTTCTCTCAGTACTTTTTTTAGTATCGACATATATGGCTCTTCTTCTGTTTTTTTGAACCTGGCATCCAGCTCAGCCAGCAGCTCTTCTTTGCTTTTTGAAGGTCCAGCCGTCCCCTCGACATACACCGTGTTTATGTTCATATTCTGCAGCCGCTCTATATGCACGTCCGACAGTACCGTCCCGTCGCCAATGATAATCATTCCGCTGTCATTGACTACAGGCTTCGCCAGCTTAACCCCAGGTTTCAGGATCTCCACAGAAACTTTTTTCAATAATAGCCTCCGGATTCACTGTAAGGGCCACAGTATTTTACTCTTCATTACTCCGCCCGGTAAAAGATACAAAATATCCATATCATTATAACACAGCGGGAGAAAATTTCCTGAGACGAATGCCAGATAGGAAAATATTACCACAAAAGATAGCCGATAGCCAGGAGTCAACGACTTGTAGGCTCTCAGCTCTTAGCTATCTTTTGTGGTACAGAAGTTGCATGACCGAAGCGGGTATATTTTACTTTTTAAAAGGAGGTGAAAACAATGACCATACAATCAATCGGCGGCATCAGTCAGACCCAGAATTCAATGCGGGCCGACTTCAGAAACCTTGCTCAAAGCATGAAAGCTGTTCAGAATGCCGAGAATTCAGGGAACCAGGACCAGGTCACGTTATCGCAAAACGCCTTGACCCAGGCAGCGGCAGTGGTCCAAAATGACATGTTAGCTGTCACAAAGGGACAGTCAGCCGGCAACAGCGGCCAGATCCAGACCTCAGTGAGCGGCAAAACACAGAATCTTCAAAATGATCTTCAAGCCCTCCAGACTGCATTGAATTCAACCAGTCAGAACCAGGGCGGGTCAAATACTGTCGACAATGCCATGAGCAAGGTCGCAAGCGACGTGTCGGCCCTTCATAAGGGCCATGGATCGCATCATCGGATTGGCAATATGATGAACGCATCCAATCCCGGCAATAGCGCCAATACCAACGACACTATCTCCTCGCTGGCTGCCCTCTTTGGAGTCGGGACCCCGAGTCAATCTCAAAACAGCACAAGCACTTTGAATCTGATGGCATAGACTAGTGTATTGACAGTCAAAAAAAGCGGAAGAGCACACAAACTCTTCCGCTTTTGATTTCTGACTGAGCCGCAGCTATTTATGTTTTGTTTTCCCTTTCTGTCTCCTTGTTCTTCAACTTCCTGACAAGCTCTTCATATGAACCCGACGTGATTATTTTATTGAACTGGTTTCTGTAATTATTTACAAGGCTCACGCCCTCGATAACGACATCGTAGACAGCCCACTTGCCGCTCTTTTTTTCCATCCTGTATTCAACAGGTATATCGATGTTCTTTCTTGTAATAATCTTCGTCTTGACTACAGCATAAGCGGAGTCGCCGCTCTCTTCACCATACGTGATTTTTTCATCAGAATAACTCTCAACCTTTCTTATATAAGTGCGTTCGAGAAGATCTGAGTACAAAGCAACAAATTCTTTTTTTTCTTCCGGGGTCCTTTGCCTCCAGTACCGGGCGAGAGAACGCTTTGCCATCTCCTCGAAATCAAAGTGCTCGCCGACTACTTTCCGTATCGCGGCCCTGCGCTCTTTTGTTTTATCAGCCTTGCGCATCTCTTTGTTCTTCAGAATATCGATCACCTTATCTGTCGTTTGCTTAGCTATGTCGGTAGGCTCGCCGGCATGGCCATAAGCGGCCATCAGCAATACTATCAGGCATGCCGCAAAAAACGTATCCACAATACTTCTCCCCCTCATAAAACTTCCTCCTTAATAAGCGTACCGCGTAACGCGTTGTCTATACTTTTCCGTAGATGTACTTCGATATAACATCTTCAAGATCGATGGGCGCCTCGGTCTCCCTCAGCCTCTCGCCATTTTTCAGAATTTTATCCGACCCCCCCGGGGTTATCTCCACATACTTTTCACCGATAAGCCCCTTCGTCTTTATGGATGCAATAGCATCGTCCTGAATTTTGACCTTATCGTTGATGATAAATTTGACCATCGCCTCATAATTCCTGTCCAGACGCACGCTCTCGACCTTTCCGACCTCAACTCCGGCGATCTCGACGGAAGCGCCGTTCTTCACGCCGCCGGCCTTCTGAAACTCGGCATACACCGCATATCCTCCGCCGCCAAGTATTTCCAGCTTCCCGAGCTTTATCGAAATAAATGCAAGCGCAAAAATGCCGAGCAGCAGAAAAAGCCCCGCAGACAGTTCCGCATCAAATTTTCTCATTGCCTACCTCCGGTATTTCCTTAATATAACTTACTTATCAGATATCATTAAATTAATCACACGATGTCCCGACGAACTGCCTGACGAAATCATTGTCCGTGTTCTTTATCTCGTCCGGCGTGCCGAACGCCACTATACGGCCGCTGTAAAGCATTGCCACTTTATCTGCAACAGCAAATATCTCCGGTATTTCATGACTTATGATTATTCCGGTAAAACCATATTTCTTATGTGTACTGACGATAAGCCGGTGGATGGAATTCAAAATAATCGGATCGAGGCCGGTGGTCGGCTCGTCAAAAAAAATGGTGGTCGGCTCGAGGATCAGCGCCCGTGCGAGGGCCACCCGCCGCTTCATGCCGCCGCTTATCTCCGACGGGTATTTTTCGTCAACACCCTTAAGACCGACATCCTCAAGTGCGCGTCTTCCCCTGTCCAAAATGTCCTTTTCAGAATAATCCGTTTTTTCCCTTAACGGAAAGACTACATTCTCAAATATCGTCATCGAATCAAATAGCGCGCTGCCCTGAAATACAATGCCGAACCTGTCTCTCACCTTATCGAGTTCTCCCTTGCCCATCTTTAACATATCGGAGCCGTCCACCATAATGCTCCCTTTGTCCGGCTTCATGAGCCCTATCATGTGTCGCAGAAGCACGGTCTTGCCTCCGCCGCTTTCGCCGATAATGGCCACGACTTCCCTGTCCGCTATGGTCAAGTTTACCCCTTGCAGCACCTTTTGACCGTTAAAAGATTTTTCAAGGCCGATAATTTCGATCATTGCGTTTTTCCCTTTACAGCAAAACGGAACCCATGAAATAGTCCCATATAAGAATCAGCACAGAGGCCATGACCACCGCCTCAGTAGTCGACTTGCTCACTCCCTCTGCGCCGTAGCCGCTCTCATTCGTATAAAAACCTTTAAAACATGACACCCAGGAGACAATTACACCGAAGCTGACGGATTTATAAATACCCATCCTGATATCCGACATCTCGACAAAATGCTCCATCTGGGAGAAGTAAGTCCCTGAGCTGATGCCGAGCAGTTTCACGCCAACAACATATCCGCCGTAAATTCCTATTACATCATAAATGGCAGCCAGGAAGGGGAATGCAATTACGGCCGCCACAATGTTCGGCACGCTCAGGTACCTGAGCGGGTTGAGCGCCATGGTCGTTAATACATCGATCTGCTCCGATATTCTCATAATACCTATCTCCGCTGTCAGAGACGATCCAGCCCTGCCCGTTATCATTAACGCGGAAAGCACCGGTCCTAATTCCCGTATCAGGGCAAGCGCAACGGCTGGACCCAGCAATGCGTCGGAACCGAATTTCCTGAGGGTATAAAAGAGTTGAATTGCAAGGACCATCCCGGTGAATGCCCCGGTCAGCAATATGACTATTACAGATTTGGTGCCGAAAAACCTGATCTGGCGAAAAAGATAACGAAACTTGAAAGGAGGCACAACAATAAGATACAGGGATTCGGCCAGGAAGATAACCATTTTCCCCATTGTCCGCAGGGTGCCTAATGCCCAAGAACCAAGTATCCTGATAAGTCTTCCCATTAATCTAATCCTTCTCAAACAATAATGAATTTCCGCATCGCCTGGTAAAGTATAAGGTTATTATTATAATAGTTGCTACGCTATTTGTCACGTCCCTGATCAGGGTCAAACCAGCTCCTCCTCATTGTATGCTTTAACCCGGAGTTTCAGGGACTGCACGGCCCGTAAATCATATCCTGAATAAAGAAAAGAGAAAACTGTATTGTTGGTCAGCAGAGGGTCCAGTTCGTCATCTATCGTGCCGTCCAGCACCAGTTCGTTCCATGCCCTGGTCCCTCTGACCGGCGAGAATTCCGCAAGGTATATTTTGACCGCAAGGGACTTCAGGAATTCGGTGCCTTCCGTAACTTCAGACAATTCCTGCCCGGGCAGTCCGTACATAAGGTAAACGCCTATTTCATTTTTTGTAAAACCGTACCGCCTCAACAGGGCCACCGCTTTTTCGAGATCTCTGTTGGTCACTTTGGCACCGGTGCTTTCCTGTCTTTCCCGGTCTGTCGTCTCAAGACTCAATCTGACAGTTTTGAAGTTTGTCCGCTGCATTAATCTTGCAACCTCTTCGTCAACGAAACGCGCGTGAAGGCCGTTCGGGGTATGAAATCTTACCGGAAGCCCTGAATCGGCAATACTTTTCAGTATTGGCTTGATATGGTTATCGGCATCATGAAGCAGGGCGTCATCATAAAAGGCATAATCCCTGACACCCTTATGGTACAACTCTGAAATCTCCTTCAGTACCTCGTCAGGTGCACGCCTGCGGCACTTTCCATGTGAAAGAAGTTCAGATGCACAATACGCACACCGGAACGGACAGCCTGTCGAAGTTTGGAGAGGCGCAAAACGGTGATCATCGCAGAGATTGAGCAGGTGATAAGGGACCGCTTCTCTTTTCTTTTTAAGTTTGAAGCCGAACGTGGCGAGAGCAAAATTAAGGCCCCCGGAGAGGGGTCCCCTGAACACAAAATCAGCGCCTGAGGCTTTTATCCCATGCTCCGGGTAGAGAGTTGCATAAATGCCTCCAAGAATCACAGGCACATCGCCTGCCAACTCCCTTATCATCTCCACAGCCGTTTGCACTCCGGGATACCAGTAGCTCATCAGCGAGGTCATCATAACAGCGTCAAATGGCATAGCCGCTCTTACACGACGGGCAAACTCATCAATCCCGATGCCATACCGCTTGAATCTCCTTGGTACCGCTTGCAGCAGGGCCGGCTTTCGTATCTCTTCTGTCCGGTATTTCCCGGCCCCGAAGCGGCCTGCTGCGCCTGAATCCGTGCAATCGATGAAGACAAGTTCCGTATCGAAAGAACTGAGATATTCTGCGACCCTGAACAGTCCGAGCGGTCTTGCCCACAGGTTGAAAGCGGCAAAATCATGAATCCAGGGATTAATGAGAAGTATTCTGAGACGCATAATCATTTGTAAGAGACGATCTGTAAAGTTTATAGTAATTGATCAGGACATGGCAAATGGGATATTATGAATTCACCATTACATCAGCAGACGAATCGCGTGATGCTATTATGCAGAGGCTTTCGGCCTCCGGCTGCCTCGGGTTTATTGAACACGACAAGAACATTGTCGCGTATTTCCATGATGTGACAGGTATCAATAACATCATCCATGAACTGGCGTCGTGCAAGATAATCCTTGAGAATGCGGGCCTCGAACACGGACTGTCCTTCGATTATGTTTTTATTTCCGAGCGCGACTGGAATGAGTCGTGGAAAAAAAAATTTAAACCTGTCGACGCAGGGGAACACTTTTCGGTCCTGCCACCCTGGGAAGAGCCTAAAAAAGACCGCATCAACCTCATCATAGATCCTGGCATGGCTTTCGGCACCGGGCATCACGAAACGACCAGGACCTGTCTGATGCTTATCGAACGTTTCTCCCGTAATTGCGCCAAAGGCAGCTTTCTCGACGTCGGCACCGGCACCGGCATTCTTGCGATAGCTGCCTCCCGGCTCGGTTTTCGCCGCGTGGTCGGCGTAGACACCGATCCGCTCGCCGTCGATGCCGCCCGGAGAAATACGAAACTCAATAAGCTCGAAAACATCCTGATTAAGGAAGGAACAGCCGCTGCCGAGCTCGGCACATTCGACTTCATTGCCGCCAACCTGATGTCGGAAATACTCATCAGGATAGCCCGGGACCTGGCCCCCTGCCTTGAAAAAGGAGGCATCGCCCTCCTGTCCGGCATGCTCGTGGGGCAGGAAGACGGGGTAATAGCAGCCATGGAACAACAGGGATTGGAATTCACGGAAAAACATATCGACGGCCGCTGGGTATCGGTTGTCGTCAACAATATCTAAAAACAGACGGTTTCGTAAAAAGTTCATAGGCAAGGCGCGCAAATCCTGAGGAATGAGGCGTACTTTTTCGTACGGCGTAGTGACGAAGGATGCAGCGCAACTCCGCATATGAGCTTTTTACGAGACCGTCAGACGTTGAACCTGAAATTGATAATGTCCCCGTCCTTAACTTCATAAGTCTTGCCTTCAAGCCTGAGATGCCCCTTGTCCCTTGCAGCCGACATTCCGCCGTCGGCGACGAACTCGTCATAACTTACGAGTTCAGCACGAATAAAACCGCGCTCTATATCAGAATGTATTTTCCCCGCGGCTTTCTGCGCTTCGGTCCCTTTTGTTATCGTCCATGCCCTCACCTCATCCTCTCCCGCGGTAAGAAACGAAATAAGACCCAATAAATCGTAGCTGACTTTTATAAGCTTGTTAAGGGCCGGTTCCTCTATCCCCAGATCATCCAGAAAGGCCTTTGCTTCATCCGCGGAAAGCTGTGCTATCTCCATCTCTATCTTCCCGCATAAAGTTACTACCTTTGTTGTTTCCGCAATGCCCTTTTCAGTGACGTAGCCGGTTACAGCCGACTGAAGTGCGTTTGCCTTGCCGCTGTTCAAATCGCCTTCAGCAGTGTTTATGACTATAACTTCCGGTTTCGTAGAAATAAACTGGAGCGGCCTCATCAGTTTTTGCTCTTCATCATCGAACCGGATGTTCCTCAGGGGAATTTCCTTCTCAAGAGCAGCTTTGCATTTGAAAAAGAGTTTTTTTTCGGCCTCGTTGGGTTTTTTCCCTTTTTTCGAACCCTCTTCCATGCGTTCAAGTCTTTTATCCACAAATTCCAGGTCCCCGAAAATCAGCTCAAGTTCCAGGGTCTCTATATCCCTCAGAGGGTCCACTTTATTCATGGGATGTGAAACAGCATCGTCTTCAAAAGCCCTGGTTACATGAACAATGGCGTCCACGTCCTTGATAAGATCAAATACCTTCCTGTTCTGTGCTACGTCACCTCTGGTAAGGCCGATATAGTCAATATATTCGACAGTGGCGTAAGTGACTTTTTTGGGTTTGTAGATTTCTGCAAGTCTGTTGATCCTGTAATCAGGGACTTTGACCACTCCGAAATTCGGCTCGCCGCTGATTGTCGGATAGACCGTGGTATCCAGGCTCTGGCCTGTGAGGGCATTAAAAACCGTTGTCTTCCCCGCGTTCGACAATCCTACAATTGCAAGTTTCACCGTATCTCCTTATTCGATGTTGAATTCTAAACTTAAATTTTGAATTTTAAATTGTGGATAAAACTATCAAGGCAGAAAACTTTTCCTTAATTCAACATTCATCATTCAGCATTAGTTTGAGGGTTTGGGCATTTAACGGCTTCAAAGGCATAGAGGATTCTTTTTTCCCTTTCGGCCTTCTCCGAAATACATATTTTGAAATCAGTGTTTCCGAGCAGACTTTCAGCTTCGGTCCTGGACGGAATAGCATCAAGACCTTCTGCGAATACCGTGCTGTCAGCCGCATTGAGCATTTTTGCATGCTCGCTGTCCGTTATTACCGCATAGGGAATCAGGCATTGATCAGCAACGCGGCAAAACGCCACTGCGTGCCGCTCCCAGGATTCCAACGAACTCTCCGCGCACTTAATCGATATAAAACGCCTGCCTTGTATCTTCACGATAATATCGGCGCGGACAGTAAAAGAGCACTCCGGCAATTGAACGGTGAAGCCCCTGTTGATCTCCAGGTCACTCTCGTCATAGCCCTTCCGGAAAATCAGGAACTCAACCATTATCTTTTGTATGTGAGTAAGCCTCAGACTTGCTATGTATTCTTCCGCCTGCACTTTTTGGGTCAGCAGCAATGCTCTTTCCTCAGGGCTTTCCGGTACTTTACCCAGATCGATACGGTCATGCATGTATAGCTTTCCTGAGCGTTATGGCATATTTGGGATGATCGAAAGGATGCACACCAGGATATTTTTCGTACAGCCACCCCTTGAATATGCTTTTATCTTTCTCAAAAATCTCGACCCGCACTGCAGGATTGTTGAGTTCGTTACTTCCTGACGTAATAGTGTCCTCGGTCATCCTGAAATCGGGAAGAAACTCGCGTACGGCTATTTTAAGATTACTGCCGGGTATCTTAAACTCAGACTTGAGGTTTACCGTATATTCATCTGTTTTGCCGGATCCTTTGTCTTCTACAGCCAGTATAACTTTGCTCCATTTCCCCTTGACCGAATCGGGAACTACAACAGTTTTCGGGACCTTTGAGACCATTCCGCCACTGTCGCCATGAGGAGACCTAAGCGGCTGGGCAGACGCCTGGCCCATAGGGGTCTGAATAGGAACAGCCGGAATCTGCTGCTCTTTGGGAGCAGGCTGCTCTTCCTGTTTTTTGCAGCCTGTGATGAAACCTGCAATCAGAAACGTGGTCAGCACGATTCCCATAACCCTTCTCATATAGAACCTCCAAAATCGCTAAGATGATTCAATTTGATGGCGGAGAGGCAGGGATTCGAACCCTGGGTGGGGTGTTACCCCCACAACCGCTTAGCAGGCGGCTGCCTTCGACCGGCTCGGCCACCTCTCCATTAAGCTTGATCTTAATATTATCAATTAAAGCACGAAATTGTAAACCAATAAAACAGGTGGTAGTGGGTCAGTTTGTTTCCCGGCAAGCTAAAACTACTTAGCTTGCACACACTATTTTTTTAAAAATTGCACTACTTCCTACAAATTTTCAGTTGGGGCTCGGCGTTACTCGCCCCCGCTCCAACACACCCGTGCTATCTTGCCGGGAAACAAACTGACCCACTATCTTTTTTGTCATTTGACCCATTGCCTATTGCCTATTGCCTCTTTTTTTAAGATATAATGAAACGATGGATATCGTTGCGCAGGTAAAAAATACCATAATGAAATATTGTATGCTTTCAACCGGAGACGGGGTACTCGTCGGGCTTTCCGGTGGACCTGACTCTGTCTGTCTTTTAGTGGTCCTGGACCGTCTGAGACAACACTTCGGGATTAGTTTGTTTGCCGTATATGTTGACCATGGGCTCAGACCGGACGAGACGCCGGATGAAATTGTTTTTTGCGAGAGATTATGCCTTTCGTTGCATATCCCCTTTTCGGTGAAAACAGTCGACGTTAAATCTTTTGCTAAAGAGCACAGGCTGGGCAAACAGGAAGCTGCAAGGGAACTGCGCTATAATGCCCTCGCCGGTGCGGCGCAGGCCGCTGGAGTTCACAAGATTGCCCTGGGTCATACTGCCGATGACCAGGCCGAGACCGTGATAATGCGGCTTGTCAGAGGGGCCGGGACTTTAGGGCTTTCGGGCATCCCTCCCGTAAGACAGAACATAATCAGACCTCTTATCGCTACGGAAAGAAAAGAAATTGAACGCTTTCTTGAAACCGGGCAAATTGGTTTTATTATAGATTCATCCAACCGCGAAAACAAATATATGAGGAACAAAATCCGGCACACGGTGATGCCTGCATTAAAAGATCTCGGTGTTGATGCGGTCATGACCATTTCCAGGACCGCCGATATTTTGAGAGAAGAGGACAACTACCTCGAGTTTCAGGTAACGAAGTCCCTCATGAAATTAATAGGTAAAAAGACTGATACCACCCTTGAACTGTTGTATTTGCCTTTGGAAAAAACGGACCCGGCGCTTGTGAGAAGGATTCTGAGAAGGGCCCTGGGCGCTGCCAAAGGTCTCCGTGGAATAGCTTTTATACATATCGAGGAACTTATAGATCTGATAAAAAGAGGTAAGCCGGGCGACAGAATTTCCATGCCCGGCGGTATACGCGCAATAAAAGGATACTCAACCCTCGTCATCACCTCCGATCGCCCTGCTGCTCTTGAAACATATGTGCTTGAAGGCCCGGGCAATCTTGTGATCAAAGAAGCATCCATGGTGCTCGTATGCACACCGCTTGATATCCGCGAATCAACCCCTCCATATTCACCGCTCAAAGCTTTCTTCGATGCTGCCAAACTGCGGTTTCCCCTTAACATCCGTTCAAGGAAGCCGGGAGACTATTTCTATCCGGCCGGGTTCGGGAAAAAGAAGAAACTTCAGGACTATTTTGTGGACGAAAAAGTACCGAGAGACCAGAGGGACAGCATCCCCCTGCTTATAAGTGACAGCGATATTGTGTGGATTATCGGGTACCGCATGGATGAGCGTTACCAGATTGATAAATGTACCGAAAAGGGATTACAATTTGAAGTAAGATCATTAAAAACCTGATACGGAGGAAATTTCATGCTATACATATTACTTTCCGCGAGAACACGACATAAGGCTTTGACAGGCCTCGTTTCATTTGTACTGCTTTTCCTTTTTACGGGCCTTGCGCTCCCCCTTCCGGCAAGAGGCGATATATCTGACAAGGAAGCGACAGAGCTGCTGTCAAAATTCGGAGACGCAATGGCAAAAGTAGCGGAAAGGGCAACGCCCGCTGTGGTCAATATCGCGACGAGCAGGACAATCAAAACTCCAAGGAACCCTCTTTTCGAGGACCCGTTCTTCAGGAGGTTTTTCGGTGAAGGCCCTGAGGGAGTGCAGAAGAGAAAGGCTATGAGTCTCGGGTCAGGATTCATAGCAAAGTCTGACGGGTATATCATTACAAATAACCATGTTATCGAAGGCGCTGAGGATATTGTCGTCAAACTCGCTGACAACAGGGAGTACAAGGGTAAAGTTATCGGTATCGATTCGCGGAGTGATGTCGCTGTTATCAAAATAAATGAGAAAAACCTGCCGGTCCTTCCCTGGGGGAACTCCGACAAATTAAGGGTTGGTGATTTGATACTTGCGGTAGGCAATCCCTATGGCCTCAGCCACACTGTTACTTCGGGAATCATAAGCGCCCTCGGCAGGGTGGGTATAGGAATAACCGATTATGAGGATTTCATACAGACCGATGCAGCAATCAACCCAGGCAACTCCGGGGGCCCGCTCGTGAATGTAAAGGGTGAAGTGGTAGGTGTCACCAACGCAATATTCACCACCAGCGGCGGCTATCAGGGGATCGGGTTTGCTATTCCCTCAAATATGGTAAAAAGCGTTATGGACAGCATCATCAGCCAGGGCAAGGTGGTCCGTGGCTGGCTCGGCGTGCAGATTCAGCCGCTCACCCCCGACCTGGCCAAGCAGTTCAACCTGAAAGATGAAAACGGCGTCCTGCTCGTCGATACCGTTGAAGGCGGGCCGGCGGACAAGGGCGGTCTGAAGAGGGGTGATGTTATTGTCGAATACGACGGCAAAAAGATAAACGATCCATTCCATTTCAAAAACATGGTTGCTGAAACCAAACCCGGCACATTGGTGACTCTCACCATCATCAGGGATGGCGGCATAGTGAAGAAGACTGTCGCTATCGGTGAACTGCCCGGAGAGTCGAAAGTAATCACCGGTGTTGTGTCCGATAATGCGTTAAGGGGAGTTGCAGTGAATGAACTGACCGACGAATATCGTCAGAAAATGAATATCTCCGGCAAAGAAAAAGGCGTAATTATAGTGAACATTGATGAGGACAGTCCGGCCCTCGGCATCCTCGCAAAAGGAGACATCATTCTTGAAATAGACAGAAAACCGGTGATCAACACTGATGAATACACTAAGATCGTATCCGGGATAGGAATCAATAAGAATGTTCTTGCGCTGATCGTGAGGGGCGGCGTCCGGCAATACATAACGATACCGGGAAAAACCGCGAAATAAAATCAAATAATGCAATTAACCACAGAGGACACAGAGAAATTCTTCATTTAGCTATCTCTGTGCTCTCTGTGGCAAAGCTTTTTTAGGGTCATGGTTCATTCAGGATTCGGACCATTACTTCGGTGCTGAGTACAAGGCCTTTTGCGGTAAGGCGAAGATACTGGCCCTTGATTTCGATAAGGCCGTGGTGAATGAGATCAGCCACGGCCTTATTTGTCAGCAGCTTGTCCCTTTCAGGCATAAGGCGGAGATCGATCCCCTCAATCTTCCTGAGACCGAGAAATATCATTTCCTTGAATGCATCCTGCCCGGTAATATTCACTTCCTCATCCACCGGTATGGTTCTGCTCTCTATCGATTGCACATATCGGGCGAGATCACGCATGTTGCCTGTACGTTTGCCTTCAGAATACGAGTGGGCGCCTGCGCCGACTCCCAGGTATTCCCCGCGGTCCCAGTAGTTCAGGTTATGCGCACATTCATGCGCCGGTTTTGCAAAGTTCGATATTTCGTAATGAAGATAGCCGTATTTCTTCATTTTCTCAATCACGGCATAATACATTTCAGTCACAATCAATTCTTCGGGCAGCGTATAAACCCCTTCTGCCAGCTTGAGATGCAGGAGGGTGCTTTCCTCAGGCGTAAGTTCGTATGCCGACACATGCTCGGGAGACAGCTCGAGCGCTCTGCTGACGGTATTTTCCCATGCATCCATAGACTGGCCCGGAATTCCGTATATTAAATCAAGCGAAATATTGTCAAAACCGGCACTCCTTGCAGCCCTGAAAGCGGCAAAAGCCTCCTCCACATTATGACGTCTGCCGAGCAGGCAAAGCTCATGATCGGCAAGCGATTGCATCCCGATACTGATACGGTTGACGCCTGCTTCCCTCAAGGCAGCCAATTGAACTTCAGAAACCGTGCCGGGATTAGCCTCAACAGTGATTTCGGCGTTGGGAGCTAAAGAGTAGATTTCCCTTGCCCCCGATAAAATATCAGCCACTTGACCAGCGGAAAGAAGCGTAGGAGTGCCGCCGCCCAGGTATACCGTTTTGAGATTGGCTGCACTACCCTCTCTGAGTTTCATTTCCTTCAAGAGAGTCCTTACATATTCTCCGGAAGCATCCGGGCCGGCGTTTTCAATGGGAACAGAATAAAAATCACAATAGTCGCACTTTGCAATGCAGAAAGGTATATGGATATAAAGATAATTGACCATTTTAGATACGGGCAGACAGGCAGCCTCTTGTTTATTATACCGCAAATGCCGCTGTCATCACCTGGCGGCATTTGCGGTACGGGAGAGAGCTATTTTCTTGCAACCCCGGTATTTCTCGCGGCTGAGGCCACCGCATTAGCAACTGCGGTCACAACACGCCGGTCGAAAGCCGAAGGGATGATATTATCTTCGCTGAGTTCATCATCGTTAAGGAGATAGGCAATGGCCTTGGATGCTGCAAACCTGATTTCATCATTGACACCCCGCGCCCGTACATCGAGCAGGCCACGGAATATTCCGGGGTAGCTCAGAGCATTATTCACCTGGTTAGGGTAGTCCGACCGCCCTGTAGCCATGACTCGCGCGACAGATTGTGCATCTTCCGGCGCAATCTCGGGATCGGGATTGGCGAGGGCAAACACGATGGGATCGGGCGCCATGCGGCTGATATCTTCTACAGTTACCACGTTGGGACCCGAAAGCCCCAGGAATACATTCGCACCGGTCATGACCTCTGACAGCGTGCCTTTCAGCTTGCGGGGGTTTGTCGTCCGCGCTATTGCAGCCTTATAGGGGTTCATGCCGGCATCGCGTCCTTCGTAAATTGCACCGGTCCTGTCGCAGACTACGATGTCCCTCGCACCGAATGACAAGAGAAGTTTTGTAGTGGCCATGGCAGAGGCGCCGGCCCCTGCCACTACATACCTGAATGTCCTTATGTCCCTGCGAAAAAGCCTGCCTACATTGATCATGCCCGCAAGGACGACAGTTGCAGTTCCGTGCTGGTCATCATGGATGACCGGTATATCCAGTTCGTTCATGAGCCTCTGCTCGATATCAAAGCAGCGAGGTGCGGCAATGTCTTCCAGATTTACAGCTCCGAACGAAGGTGAAAGAAACTTCACCGTTTTGATTATCTCCTCCGGGTCGGTAGTGTCGAGACAGAGGGGGAAGGCGTCTATCCCGGCAAACTCCTTGAAGATCATTGCCTTGCCCTCCATCACCGGCAGTGCAGCTTTGGGGCCGAGGTCCCCGAATCCAAGAACTGCGGTGCCGTCCGTGACAATCGCCACCGAATTTCCCTTCATCGTGTAGTTGTACGCATGCTCCGGTTCGGTGTAAATAGCTTTGCAGATTCTTCCCACGCCCGGGGTGTATACGCGTGAGAAATCCTCCGGCGTCCGGATCGGGAACTTGCTTTTGACTTCTATCTTTCCGCCCTTGTGCATGCCGAAAGTGCGATCGATCACATTGATGACCTTGACACCCTCGTCTATCGCCTCGATAGCGCTGATTATTTCCTGTTCGTGCTCTTCGTCGCGGGAATTTACCGTCACGTCCCTTATAAGTTTATTCTTTTCGGCCTCAACAATATCGACAGCGCCGAGATCGCCCCCTGCCCTGCTTATGGCAGTAGCGATGCTGGCGAACATGCCGATTTTGTTAACGATTGAAAGCCTCAACGTAACGCTGTAACTCGGGCTCGGTATTCTCAACATCGTAACGCTCCTTGCCGGACCCTCAGGCCTTGACCGCCGGAATTGCCAGCTTTTCTTTTCCGGTTAATACCGGCTCTTCTCCGACCTCCGACAACTCAAGGTGTTTGGTCTCCGGGCTGAACAGCAGACTGACAAAAGTCATGGCAGCGCCGATAGTCAGGGAGATCGAGGCGGAAAACCAAAGCTCGCCGGGCCCCTCCACTGAAGAAATAAACGGCAGAGAGTGAAAAAGGGCGACCAGGGGTGTGATGCCGGCGCCGCCGACCAGGGCCCCTGCCGAATACCCGAAACCGACACCCACAGACCTGTTCTTTGTCGGAAAGCGCTCGGAAAGATAAGCCGGGAGTATCCCCCAGTGGATCTTGAACATGCCGGCCACCACTGCGCCCAATAACGCCAGCTTGAAGTTCCTGCTGACAGCAGCGTTAATGATCAGCTGATAAAGCGGAATGCCCATAGCAGCTATGACAATGCAGTAATATTGCGTTAGCTTTTTTCTTCCGAGCTTGTCGGAAAGCCAGCCAAAAACGTTGTAACCGACGGCTGCGCATAAGAGCGCCACGCCATATATCTGGGTATAATCCACCATGCCGAACTTGTTCTTGCCTTTGAGAATGCCGGGGATAAACTGATATATCGCGTAATCTGTAAGGAAGAGACCGGTCATAAAGAAAAAAACCTGGAGAAATACCCAGACCGTCGGCGGCTTGAAGAGGCTTGCAAAGGGAGCTTTTTCTATATCGCCTTTCTTCTTGCTTCTTTCGAATTCCGGCGACTCCACCAGCGATTTTCTCACCCAAAGCGCCATCATCACCGGCACTATGCCGGTAGCGAAGACAATGCGCCACCCATAATCCTGCATCGCCGCTTCTCCCAATCCCAGGGAAAAAGCTAAAACCACAAATGATGCTGTGGCAAACCCAAGGGCAAACCCGGACTGGATAAACCCGCCGACGAAGCCTCTCTTGGACTTGGGCGCATGCTCAATGGCAAAGGCATGTCCGCATGCATATTCTCCGCCGAAAAAGATACCCATCATTAACCTGAGAATGCCGAATACCAGAAAAGATGCACCGACACCCACCTGTTCCTTAGTAGGAGTCAAGGCACACAGGAGGGACATTACTCCGACTCCCGCTATTGTGTATACAAGCAGGTTGCGCCTGCCGATCTTGTCTGCGTAATGCCCGAAGATGGCCGAACCGAGGGGCCTGGCAGCCATAGTAATAGAGTAGAAGAGAACAACTGTCAGGTACTGCCATGCCCCGGACTGACCGGGCGAGGCGAACACCTTAGTTAATATGGGTGCCATTACAATAACCAGGGCCATATCGTATGCGTCGAGCCCAAACCCCAAAAACTGTGAGAGCATTGCCTGTTTTGCGTCCCTTGTAATTACCGTTGAATTACCATCTGCTGCCATGTCTTTCCTCCTCCATTTAACAATACGGTTAAGAAGCAGTTCAAGCTGCATCTTTCTTTTTTAAAGATAAAGGAAAAGCAAGGGGCGTACCAGGTCCGATCAATAAAATGTTGTTGTTTTTTCAGGATTTTATAAGGACAGAACAGACTGCCGATATATAATAAAAATTATAAATTGACGGGCCTGAACAAACTTTTACTTAATTTTCAAAGACATAGATAAGCTATAATAAAAATTATAGCTTATAACTTTTTTCATACTGCGGATTCTTCAGATGATCCCGACTGCAATTGCTTGAGCCGTTTGCTCAAGGCGGGCTGAGAAATACCGAGGAGGCGCGAGGCTATAGACTGGTTCCCGCCTGCACGATTCATGGCTTCGGTTATGAGAAGACCGACAGCCTGATGAATAGTAGGAAGAGACCCAGCAGACTCAAAGAGGTTTCCGGAAGCAGTCCGTTCCAGTGGGCCGGACTCCCCATGCGGACTGTCCTTCAGTTTAAAAAACCTGGTCGACAGTACGTTTGAAGCATTCTGTATAACAGCATCGAACACAAGCGCTCTCAACTCCCGGATGTTGCCGGGGAAATCATACCTCTCTAGCAAAGAGACCACTTCAATCGGGGCCTCGGGTTTGGCCTTGCCGAGAGTTCGGGCCGCCTCATCCAAAAAATAGTCGAGCAGCAGCGGAATGTCCTCTTTCCTGTCGCGCAGCGAAGGCAGGTGTATGTGGTGCGTCCGCAGGCGGTAGTAGAGGTCCTTTCTGAATTCCCCCCGCACCTGTTTTCCGGCAAGGTTCTGGTGGGTTGAGGCAATAACGCGTGCCTTGAGCCTCTTGGGCTGGTCGCTGCCAAGGGGAAAATAGTCGCCTTCCTGGAGAAGCCGCAGCAGCTTTATCTGCGAGGCGTTGCTCAAGTCGCCGATCTCATCCAGGAAGAGCGTTCCGTTGGCCGCATTATCGACCATGCCGCTCCTTGGCTGGTCAGCCCCGGTAAATGCCCCCTTTATGTGTCCGAAAAGCGTGTCGGTGAACATCGTATCGTCAAGACCTCCGACATTCACCGAGATCATCGGTCCCGGGTAGCCGCTCAACCGGTGCACAACATCGGCGACAAGCCCTTTGCCGACCCCGCTCTCCCCGGTGATCAGCAGGGGCTGGTTGCTCTTTGCCACTGCCTCGACATATTTGAAAATCGATCTCATTGTCTTATTGATCGTAATGATGCCTTCAAATGCTTCCGGGTTCTGCAGGATATCATAAAGGAAGCGACGGCTCATCTCGCGATTTTCGCGCTGCATTTCGATAAAACGTATAGCATGAAGGATAGCGGTAATAATGCGGTCCTCTTCAGCGGTCTTCACCAGGTAATCGAAGGCGCCCTGTTTCATACACTTTACCGCTGTCTCGATCTGGTTCATGCCGCTGACGATTATGACAATCACCTCCGGGTGCTGCTCACTGATTTTCTTGAGCAGTTCCTCTCCCGAAAGGTGAGGCATATTGAGGTCCAGCATGACAATGCCGACCTCGTGCAAAGACAGGATATCCATTACTTCGCGGCTGTCCTGAGAAGTCATAACATTCGTGATCCCGGCCAGCCGCTCAAGGGTTATGCGCATCGACCTGAGCCAGGCGGGCTCGTCATCGGCAATCAGTATGGCAAATGACGGATATAAAGCTTCATTCATGGTCCGGCTCCGGGTGCGGCCTGGATTCAGGATCAGGCGGCAAGGCAACTATCACTGTCGTCCCTTCGCCGGGTATTGATTCGAAACGAATCGTCCCGCCATGTTCCCTGATTATGCCGTCCGATATAGCAAGCCCAAGACCTGTACCCCCGGTGTCCCGCTTGGTCGTGAAGAACGGGTCGGTCAGCCGCGGAAGGTTTTCAGGCGGTATACCCATTCCCTGGTCGCACACATGAAGAAGAACGTACCCGGTCTGCGGGTCCTGCAAAGTAGATACGAAGATACCTTTATCGGGGCCCTCAAGAGACTGGCAGGCATTCAATATCAGGTTCACAACCACCTGTTCAAGGCGATGGAAGTTGCCCTTCACTTTCGGCAGCGGTTCGGTATAGCGGACATTATAGTGGTCCGTCGCAGTTCTCAGTGAGTTGTCCGCAAGCCGTAGGGACGTCTGCACGACATTGTTCAGATCTACCGGTTCTTTCAGGTCGCCATCGCTCTTTCTGGAAAACTGTTTAAGGTCCTCTACTATGCGCCTGATACGCTTAGAAGCTTCGTGCATCTCATCAATCATATGAGGTATTTCATGCCGCATGCGCGAATAAGGAAGGCCACCCATTTTGAAATCGCCGGTTTCCATGTAATAGGTCTTAAGGATGAGATCTATGTCCTTCATGGCCTCGGCTATTACCGGAAGATCCAGGAGTATCAACCCGTTCGGATTATTTATCTCGTGGGCCATGCCGGAGACGAGAACGCCGAGTGCCGCCATTTTATCGGCCTGGACCAGCTGCTGCTGCTGAAGACGCAATTTTTCAGCAGCCAGTTTGCGCTCATCCACTTCATGCTCCAGCGCCGCTGTCCTGATCGAAACCTGATGCTTGAGGACCCTTGACCATGTCAAAGTGACCCCAAGTACCAGTAGAAGAGAGGCGACGATTGACAGGCTGTGCTTAGCCATCCACGACAGACGCACAGACGGCGTTTCTATATCGCCCAGCCACTTATCCTGAAGTTTCTTATATTGACCTGTATGCTTTAACAAGGCCATCCCTTCCTCGAATTTGGCAAGAATAGTCAAGTTGCCTTTTTTTACGGCATAACAATACTGCTTCGTATCGATACTTTTGGCAACCACGCCCACATTGGTGATACCCAGGTCCTTGATAATATACGATCCGGGAAGTGTGGCCAGCACAGAATACTCATATTGCCCGGAGGCAAGAAGTTTAACTGCATCGGCAACTGTAGGGGCAGGGACCGGCTGGATAGGCAGCCCGGCCTGCACAAAATAATCATACATTACCCCCCTTCCCATAAGAACGACCTCTTTCCCGCGGAGTTCATCAAGGGAATTGACGGGCTTTGCGCCCTTCCGGGCGAAAATTGAATGTGACACATACGAGTGCGGAGAAGAAAAATCGAGTATTTTTGTTCTGTCTTCGGAATAGGAGATACCCTGGAGCACGTCCACTTTTCCGTCCTCGAGTGCCTTTCGCATATCGGCCCAGGACTCGCCAAGCTCTATCTTCACATTAAAACCCATTGCCTCGGCAATCGCCCTGGTCAAATCAACAACAAAACCCGCGGGTTTTCCTTCCTTGTCGAGAAATTCATAAGGCGGATAGGCGCTGTTGCCGCCCACAACAATAGTCTCCCTCGATCCAACAGGGTCCTCCTGGTCCATTACGGCCCGACCACTACCGGCAGTAATAATCAGACACATTACGCAGATGCAGGCGACGAAAATCGTGCGGGAACAGTCACCACGGATAATCTTATGCAAACCTTTACTCATCAATTGTTTATTATCACACAATTTGATAACGGGTGTACATAACCACCTGCCGCCATTTTGCTTATAATTCAACATGCGACCGTCCCTCATAGTAATCTTGCGTGGACACGTATTTGTAAAATGCGACGGATTATCTACGCAATTATCACGTCTAAATGAGTTTTTTTGTGCGTTTCCATAGCCGACTAAGACGGATGCCGACAAACGCCTGTTCTTTGACTTTATCCGGGTCGTGTAATATCCTTTGAATATGAGACACCGGTTAATGCACCCTTGACAGCCAAAACCTGAATGAATGCATCAAAGATAGGACGATCAACATTGGGCGTTGAAAAGGAGACAAAGAAATGAAGATAGGGTTTATCGGCCTTGGAAATATGGGATCGGCTTTAGCTCTCAACCTGATAAAAGCGGGACATACGCTGACGGTTTTTAACCGGACTAGAAGCCGTGCCGAAAAGTTGGAGGCAGCCGGCGCGAGTATTGCTGAGAAGCCGGCTGAGGCTGTCTCAGATGCAGAGGTCATTATCACCATGCTGGCAGACGATCATGCTGTGGAAGACATCATTTTTGCTCCGGGGAATGTCTGTCATAGTCTTCCAACTGGTGCTATTCATATTTCCATGAGCACGATTAGCGTAGCAATGTCTCGCCGATTGGCGGAAGTCCATCGCGAAAAACAACAGCACTATGTGTCAGCGCCGGTCTTCGGACGTCCGGATGCCGCAGCTGCAGCAAAACTATATATTGTCGCCGCCGGCGCGTTTAAGCAGATTGAGGTCTGCCGGCCACTTTTTGACGCGATGGGACAGAAGACGTTCATCGTCGGAGAGGACGCCCCGACAGCAAACGTGATTAAGCTTACCGGGAATTTCCTTATTTCAACCGTTATCGAAGGTTTGGCTGAGAGCTTCTCACTCGTAAGAAAATTCGATATTGACCCTAATGCATTTCTGGAAATTCTCACAGGCTCACTATTTCCGGCTCCGGTTTATCAAAATTATGGAAGCATGCTTGCTGCTGATAACTTCGAGCCTGTGGGTTTCAAATTGCCGCTGGGATTAAAAGACAACCGCCTGCTGCTGGCTGCTGCAGAAGAAGCGGCGGTGCCAATGCCGATGGCCAGTCTTTTACACGACCGATTTGTGGCTGCTATAGCCCAGGGGCTAAGCGAAGCAGATTGGACGGCGATCGGCCGTGTTTCATATAAAAATGCTGGACTCTAAGGGGAATAGGCTCCAAAAAAATGCATGGCATTCTTACAGAAACAAACACTTGCTGGAATTCGGATTGCCATGCGGGTTACTAGTAAAAATCCTTGGTAATTCCGGGGACACAATAATTAATTCTTAACAGGGAAAGGGAAGGGAAGGCATGCTATTGAATAAGTGCGAGAGAAAGAAAAGGCTTCTGATCATGCTCTGGATTATTATTAGCGCCTTTATTCTTTGGATGATGAATATGGTTAAGATGCAATCTTTTGATCTGGGTTCTTTCTTATGGTTCGCGATTTTTTTGTTGGGAAGTGGCGTGGCATACCATTTTTTGATTGAGATGATAAAAACGCCAATTAATTCAGAAAATGATTCAAGCTGGAATAGTCTAATTAAATATGCTCTATTGTCTGCATTAACAGTCTTTTTTGTGATACTAATTGGCCTATTTGAGAAATATATTTATAGCTTTGGCGGCAGCATAACAATGTTAAGTATTTTTATAGCAATTTGGTTTGTTTGCGGTTTTACAGATAAGGCTATAAAGGCATTTTTACAAATTGAAAAGGGTGCTTAAGTCAATTCGAAATTGGTCTTAGAGGAGGATGATTGCATTGCAACGCGAGTTTTGCTGGATGGGATTATCAAACTGATAACGGCTTAACGACAGAGGTACCGAGACACAGAGGGCGATTCGGAGAGGGGAACTTTTAATGAAGGTCAGCAATAAAAGCAAACGCAATATTTTAATGTTTCCTGTAGTACTGAGTACTGTTATATTAGCATATGTAGCATTCTTCATCTGCATTGTGCTGCCGAATACCGCCATATCTCTAATATTGGCTTATGGGGCCGTCATTGTAGGAGGTTTTGCTATAATTGTTGGGCTTCTTAGCATGATGTCATCCGAAAGAGCGGGAGATGACAAAATGGAAGAACTCAAGAAACAAACTGAACTGCTCCGCGAACAGGCTGCAATCTTAAAGGAGCAAAACAAGTTATTAGCATGTTTGAAACTGATGACGAGTGGTAAAAAATGTGACTATTAATATTTTGATGCCGCTTTTTATTATCATAGCATGGTGTGGTATCTCTTATTTGCTGATTGCTTACCGTAAAATGACTAACAAGGGCCATCGGAATCCCTTAACAAGGCAATTATTGCGATCCCCTGGAGAATACCTCAGAACTAAAATTGAAGATCTCAGTTTTGATCTACTTTTTTATCTTATGATGCTTTTGATTTTACCCTTATACATTTATGCGGCTTATGTGTCACAAGCACATAGAGATAGTAAACTTTTTATTGTTTCTATAATTGCTACCTGTATTGGATTGTTTTTTTTCATTTACAAATTATTGAAAGTATGGAAGGACAGAAACAATCTACACTTGGGGCTTGATTGTGAAATGGCGGTGGGGCAGGAACTGAATCAGTTGATGCGAGAGGGATGTTATGTTTTCCATGATTTTCCTGCAGAAGGGTTCAACATTGACCATGTCGTTGTAAGTACAAAAGGTGTTCTTGCAATAGAGACAAAGGGCAGAGCAAAACCTGATAAAGTGGGAGGTTCAGCAGAGGCGACTGTTGTCTATGACGGTGAGGCACTGAAATTTCCCGGCTGGGTTGAAAAAGAGCCGATTGATCAGGCCATGCGCCAGGCGAAGTGGCTTGCCAAATGGTTAAGCAGTGCTGTTGGAGAACAAATTGCAACTCAACCGGTGCTTGCACTTCCAGGATGGTTTATTGAACGGACAAAACCTTCTTCCGGACTTATCCTATTCAATGGTAAGAATCCGAACCTCTTACTTAAATGGATTCCAGATACAGGATTATCTGAGGTTCTAATGAAGAGAATTAATCATCAATTGGAACAGCGTTGCCGGGATATGGAGCCGGTTGCCTATCCAAAGAAGGCGAAAGACAAGTGATAGTCGCTTTAGGATGTTGTTCTCCTGCGGCGTAGTGCGTATCTCCTATAAAACCTCCTTGGCTACCGGCAGATGATCTCGAAGCTGAAAAAACTCCAGCCCCTTCCTTGCGTCGATTGCATCGGTCTTCGCTGAGTAATAATAAGGGGTCTACCATAGGATTTATGCAGGTGACTATGGCAGCTTTATTCATGTAAGATATGCTTAACGGGGGTGTGGCTTATGGGGTCAGTGGCCTGTTCATTCAGGCTCACTTGAGTCTGAAATGCCGCCCCCGTCATCTGCATCATCCTCAAGAGGGTCGACCGGGATGGTGCCTAATGTGGCTCTGTAAGTAGACGAGACCTGAGGATGACAAACTTGTCTGTAAGGAGTCAACATGCCAAAGCACACTTCCCTCGAACTGCGTGTCAGTGTCGATATTGGCTGCCGCAGTCACAACGTCGCCATCGGCCTATCCAGCGGTGAAGTTCTTGATGAATTCTCGATCGCGCACGAACCTGAAGGGTTCCGGCAGTTCTTCTGTCGCATCGAGGCGCAGGAGCGAAGATTTAGTTGTCCAGTTGCCGTAGCAATGGAGGGTTTCAACGGATATGCGCGTCCGCTGGACACGCTTGTTCGGGCTCGCGATTATCGTCTCTTCAATATCAACAATCTCAAGCTTGCTCGGTTCAAAGAGATATTCCCTGGAGCAGCGAAGACCGATGCAATCGACGCAAGGAAGGGGCTGGAGCTTTTCCAGCTTCGAGATCATCTGCCGGTAGCCAAGGATGTTCTGCAGGAGGTACGCACAACGCCGCAGGAGAATGACATTCTAAAGCGGCTCTCACGGCGCCGTCGCCGGTTGGTCGATGAGCGAGTGCGGGTGGTGAATAACCTACAAGCCGATCTTCACGCTATATGCCCTGGACTTCTGGAGATTACAGGTGAAGCGGACAATATGTGGTTTCTTCGATTCCTCACCAGCACAGATGACCTTCGCAAGCTTGCAAGGATGCGGGAGGCAACAATCCGCAAGATCCCCGGCATCGGCAAGAAATATGCGTCTGTTATTGTTGAATGGCAGAAAATGGCGCAGTTCAATTACGATGTTGAGTGGGTCGGTGAAATGATCCAGGAAGATGCCGTCCGCGTGCTGGAGCTCCATGACAAGATACAATCCCTCGAAGCCAAGATGGAAGGTGTTGCATGCGGCTCGGATATTGCGAAAACGCTCGCAACCATTCCAGGATTCGGTTCCATCTGCACCGCTGAACTCGCGGGAGAGATCGGAACTGTCGAGCGCTTTGGCAGTGAAGCAAATTTGGCCCTGTATATTGGGATGGCAAACCTTGACAATAGTTCCGGGAAGCAGAAAGGATCAAAAGCCCCGACGCAGGTTAATACTCGGGCCAAAGCCGCAATGATGATTGCTGTCGATCGTCACCGAAAACAAGTTCTGCAGTCCCAAAAATACTATGAGAAAAAAAGAGTTGAAGGCAAGAAACATAACCAGGCAGTGCGTGCTCTCGGACGTCATCTCTGCCGTGTTATTTTCAAGATGCTGACGGAGAAAAGGGGGTACATCTTATCTAAATAAAAAAATATCTTGAAAATTCCAGCGGGATGTTCAGACTTGACTGTTGACATTTAATCTCTTGTCTCTAAAGATAATCGTAATGCCCTTTTTTGTGAAGCGAGCTATATGATTGCTCCACAGCTATAACTATCCTCTCAAATGTCAATAGTCAAGTCTGACCCCGTCACCCGCGGCTTGGCAGGTCGCCTACAACGTGACGAAGGTTATACGATACGTTGACAAATGCCTGCCAATACATATACTAAAAGTATGCTTGTATGGACTCATGATCTTTCCGTCGGCGTAGTCGAGATCGACGACCAGCACCAAGAGCTGTTCTCCCGTATCAATCGGCTGTTAGGCGCGATTGACGCCAATGTCGCCGAAGCAGAGATCCGCACGCTTTTTATGTTTCTGGAATCATACGTTGTAGAGCACTTTGGGAATGAAGAGCGCTATATGGACGACTATGCCATGCATGACTACCCCGATGCTAAGCGTCACAAGTCCGAGCACAAGGCATTCATCAGTGATTTGCACGAATTTAGAACCGACCTTGAAGTCGGGAAACTAAGTGTACAGTTTATCGAAGAGTTCAAAAAATGGATATGCAACTGGTGGATTCAACACATCCAACATATCGATAAAGGTCTTGGCAAGTTTCTACAGATAGTGTTTCCGTTGCTCAGTTATCCTCCAAAGCATTAGCTGGATTCAAGGTTTGGAAAAGCATATGGGGTCACCCCATTTACGACCGTTTTTGGAAATAATAGAAAGCCAGGTGAATGAACAGGTTTTAAATGGCAGTGTCCACTACCGGGTTGGGGGTTTTGTCGTCCGGCACGAAACGTCCGCTCAGAAACGCAAAAAACAGTGTGCCCATGCTTGTCACAGCGAATAACCCGACGCATGCCGGCCAACCTCCCTTCATCCAGAACCATGCCGCTGTCGTAGTGCCCACACTCCCGCCGGCGTAATAAAATGTCACATACAACCCAGCTGCCGCCGATCGGGCACGCTCAGTCACCCTCCCGGTGAGCATAGTTGCAGAAGATTGCGACATGAAGATGCCGGCAGCGACCAACGCCAGGCCTCCGATCACCAGCGTTAATGATGATGCCAATGTTAATGCCAGGCCGATCAGGGTCGTGCCCACCGATAGCAAGGCCATGCGAAGAGAACTATAATGGTCAAGAAACCGGCCGGACAGCGGAGTTACAATGCAACCAAGCAAGTAGACGAAAAAAATGCTGCCCAGTCCCGCCGGCCCAAGGTTGAATGGCGGGCGTGCAAGGTGAAAGTTGACGTAAGTGAAGGTCCCGACGAGTGCGAACAAAATAGTGAACCCCATGCCGCAAACGGCAAGCAGGCGCGAATTTTTCATATGCTCCCATGTATGCTCAAGCGAACGGTAAAAATGTTTGGCCGGAACAAAGTTCACTTCTAAAGGAAGCCATTGCCGCACCGCGAGAGCTCCCAGTAGATTTATGATGCCCAGCGTTAAAAATGCCGCGCGCCAATTCAGATGGGTGACTATCAGACCCGTTAAAAATCTTCCCAGGAAACCGCCAAATATCGTACCACTGACATACGCTGACATAACGACACCGACTCGCCCGGGGAATTCCTCGTTAATGTAGGCTATGATTACAGCAATTACACCAGGAACGAACAGCCCCTGAACAAAGCGCCAAAAAATCAACATGGGCAGACTGGAAGCCGTTGCCGCAAACAGTGTTGCGACCGCCATGCAAAAAAGAGCCGGCACGATGACTCTTTTTCGGCCAATGGTTTCTGCAAACAAGCCTACGAATGGAGCTGTAATAGCCACCGCCAGTGTGACCACGCTGACAGTGAGGCTGACGGCGAATTCGGAAGCATTAAAAACCTGCTGAAAATAGGGCAGCAGCGGTTGCGTGCAATAGACGTTCAGGAACGTGCAGCCACCGGCGGCCATCGCAGCCATCACGGCCAGCCTGAAGGATTTTTCAGAATCGGTATAAGGTATCAAGAGCCAGTCACCAATTTCTAGTTGCTATACAGAATTATAACAGACAGAGGCTGTTTGCTCCAGGAGAACTCCATTGGGGGCGGGCAAGCTGTTTGTGCGGCTGCATATAGGGGATACCTGGGGGCACTTACGATCGGAATTCAACATCGCCGGCGACATGCCGGCGGTAAGGGTTATCAGGCGTTAACCGGAACAACGGAAGTTTTATGTATCCTGCTTCTTCCGGTTCTCCCCTCCCCTCCTCCGTGATATACTGTTTATGTACCAACTGACTGCATTATGCAATATCCATCTGTGATAAATACGCTGTTCCGCTCTCTCCGCCACCGTAACTTCCGGCTTTTCTGGTCAGGCCAGCTCATCTCCCTCATCGGCACATGGATGCAGAACGTGGGTCAGGCATGGCTCGTGCTCGAATTGACCCACTCGCCCTTCAAACTCGGCGTTGTCTCGGCCCTGCAGTTTTTGCCCATGCTGTTTTTGTCCTTTCCTGCCGGCGTGCTAATCGACTATTTCCCGAAACGGAGGATCATAATCATGACCCAGACCGTAATGATGGTCCTCGCCTTTACTTTGGCAACCCTCCAGTGGACCGGCGTGGTCCAGTACTGGCATGTCCTTGTCCTTGCCACCATACTTGGATTGGCAAACACCGTCGACATGCCTGCGCGCCAGTCTTTTATCATCGAAATGGTCGGCAAGGAGGACTTGATGAACGGCATCGCGCTCAATTCCTCTATCTTCAACGCTGCCCGGGCCGTGGGGCCGGCCATTGCAGGACTTTTAATCGGGGCTCTGGGCACAGGCACCTGTTTCTTTGTAAACGGACTGAGCTATCTGGCAGTCATCTGCGGCCTCTGGCTCATGAGGTTCGATGAGCCCCGGACAACGAGGCAGGGGGATTATCACATCATGGCCGATATCCGCGAGGCGATGAGATACATCAGAAAGACACCTGTCGTCATGGTCACTATCCTGCTCGTAGCGGTGGTCAGCATTTTCGGAACCAACTTCAACGTCCTGGTGCCCGTGTTCGCCCGCGAGGAACTGCACCGTGACGCTACGGCCTTCGGATTTCTCATGTCGGCCTTCGGCACAGGAGCGCTTATCGGGGCGGTATCGCTGGCAGCCCTGAGCAGGCAGGGCCCGAAACCGGTCTTTCTCCTGGGTGGAGGCATGGCCCTTTCATTGGTCCTTGTCCTTATCGGCACCCAGAATTCATACGCCTGGACCGCACTGCTGCTTACACTGGCCGGCTGGTCCATGGTCACCTTCTTCGGCATGGCCAACTCAACGATCCAATTGAACACCGAAGACCGGCTGCGTGGACGTGTGATGAGTTTTTACAGCTTCACTTTCGGCGGGCTCACCCCCTTCGGCAGCTTGTTTGCCGGGTCTGTTGCCCACTGTCTCGACGCGCCACTTACGTTCGCCCTCGGCGGGTTAATAAGCGGCATCGTCTTTTTCATCGTGATCATGAAACGGAATAAGATTGCGGCCTGGCAGTAAAGCAGAAAAGAGCGGACACTAAACAATTAAGAGTTGCATAAAAAGATAGTGCTCCGGCACCTGGTGTATAATTAGCTATCATACCCACACTCATAACGCAGGAGGACTATCATGGAAAAAAAGGTTGTTTATTTCGAAAAACCCGGCAAGGAGAATACCGACGCGTGTCTTCAAATCGTAAAAGACGCGATAAGGGACTTCAGGTATCAGCATGTCATCGTTGCATCGACCGGCGGATATTGCGGCAAATTGTTTTCAGAAGCGCTGAAAGCCGGCGGCATCAATCTTGTCGTAGTCACTCATTGCGCAGGATTTAAAGAGCCCAATACCAGTGAAATGTCGGATGAGATGCGGCAGAACATAACAGCTGACGGCGCAAAAGTATATACAGGGACAATGGTCACGCACAGCCTCGAAACAGCCTTTGCCTCCAAATTCAACGGCGTCTATCCGGCACTTATCGTAGCCCAGACACTCAGGATGTTCGGACAGGGGACAAAAGTCTGCTGTGAGATGGTCATGATGGCTGCTGATGCAGGGCTCATACCTGAAGGGGACGACATCCTTGCAGTGGCAGGCACAGGCAGGGGTGCCGATACAGTGTTGGTCATAAAAGCAGCGGTGTCAAAACGGTTTCTGGATCTCCGCGTACTCGAGGTGCTGGCCAAGCCGAGGGGTTGAAAAGTATATGAACGAATTGCATATTTCCAAAATTTCAGGAGAACTGAATCTTACGCTGAAACAGGTCAGGGCCACTGCGGCTCTATTTGATGAAGGGTCCACAGTGCCTTTTATCGCGCGATACAGGAAAGAAGCGACCGGAAGCCTTGATGAAATGGCAGTCACCGCAATCCGTGACCGGCTCATTCAACTGGATGAACTGGACAAGCGACGTGAGACCATTTTAAAGGCCCTCGAGGAACGCGGGCAGCTCACGGATGAGTTGAAAGAAAAGATCATTGCGGCCGTGACTATGGTGGAGCTGGAGGATATTTATCTTCCTTACCGTCCTAAACGCCGTACGCGTGCGACGATTGCGCGGGAGAAAGGACTCGAGCCCCTTGCGCAGCGCATTTTTGCACAGGATGATATAGACACTACAGTCGAGGCTGCGGCTTTTGTCGATCCGGAAAAGGGTGTCAATTCCGTCGAGGCCGCCCTTGCAGGAGCACGGGACATTATCGCAGAGTGGGTGAACGAGGACCAGTCCGCCCGTGTAAGAATGCGTGAGCTTTATGCCGCGAAAGCGGTATTCAGATCGAAAGCAGTTTCAGGAAAAGAGGCCGAGGGGACCAAATACAAGGATTATTATGAGTGGGAGGAGCACGTTGCAAAGGCCCCTTCACACAGGATACTGGCAATGAGGCGCGGGGAGAACGAGGGCTTTCTCTTCATGCGCGTGATTGCACCTGAAGATGAAGCGCTGGCCCTGCTGGAATCCCTTTTTGTGAAAGGAGACGGGTCTGCTTCGCAGCAGGTCAAATTGGCGGTGCATGACAGTTATAAAAGGCTTCTCTCGTTATCCATGGAAACCGAAACGCGCCTTGCCACTAAGGAGCGGGCGGATGAGGAGGCCATCAGGGTGTTTGCAGAGAATCTCCGCCAGCTTCTGCTTGCATCGCCGCTAGGACAGAAGAATGTACTTGCAATAGATCCCGGCTTCCGCACCGGATGCAAAATAGTCTGTCTCGACAGGCAGGGGAAACTGCTGCATAACGATACCATTTATCCCCATCAATCGGAGAAGGCTGCTGATGAGGCTGCCGCAAAGGTCCGTGATCTTTGCGCGCGCTTTTCGATCGAGGCTGTTGCGATCGGGAACGGCACTGCAGGAAGGGAAACCGAAACTTTTATCAAGGGGCTCAATCTCCCCAAAACCATTCATATCGTAATGGTGAATGAAAGCGGCGCATCCATTTATTCCGCTTCCGAAGTCGCCCGCGAGGAGTTTCCGGATTATGACTTGACGGTGCGCGGCGCAGTATCAATCGGGAGGCGCCTTACGGACCCGTTGGCGGAATTGGTGAAACTCGATCCCAAATCCATAGGTGTCGGACAATACCAGCATGACGTCGACCAGGGCGCGCTGAAGCGCAGCCTGGACGATGTAGTCATCAGCTGCGTTAATAAAGTGGGGGTCGAGGTAAATACGGCTAGCAAACAGCTTCTCACCTATGTCGCCGGATTAGGCCCCCAGCTTGCGGGAAAAATTGTGGAATACAGGAACGGGCAGGGCCCGTTCCGCTCCAGGGAGGAGCTCAAGAAGGTGTCCCGCCTGGGGCCGAAGGCATTCGAGCAGGCTGCGGGATTCCTGCGCATCAGGGACGGAGAAAATCCCCTGGATGCGAGCGCGGTTCATCCGGAGAGCTATCCTGTTGTGGATGCCATGGCAAAGGACATGGGATGCTCGGTGCAGGATTTGATCGCGAACGAAGAGCTCATAAAAAACATCGGTCTCACAAAATATGAGACGGATACAATAGGGCTCCCCACGCTGAATGATATTATGTCCGAGCTCGCGAAACCGGGGCGTGATCCGCGCGAACAATTTGAGAACTTTGGGTTTGCAGAGGGGATCGAAAAAATAGAGGATGTCATGCCCGGAATGAGATTGCCGGGGGTGGTCACCAATATCACCGCATTCGGCGCATTTGTGGACATCGGGGTGCATCAGGACGGGCTGGTGCATATAAGCGAGATGGCCAGCAAATTTGTGAAGAACCCTGCCGATGTGGTGAAGGTCCACCATAAAGTCATGGTTACGGTACTTGCGGTAGACCTGGAAAGAAAGAGGATTTCCCTTTCCATGAAAGAGAAATGGCGGTCTTTCAGTTCCTGTTAACACAAAAGGTGTTTAACAAATAGCCCTTTATTGGGCCCCTCTTACTATTTTGCTCACAATATTGCCTAAATCCGATGGTCCATACGGTTTTTTTATAACGCCTTTGAATCCGTATTCGGCAAAGTTTGCCATAACCGGATCATCAAAATACCCGCTCGAGACAATGGCTTTAACTAGAGGGTCAATTTCGAGAAGCCGTTTGATGGTGTCTAAGCCTCCCATGCCGCCTGGTATAGTCAAGTCCATCAGAACAACATCAAATGGCGCATTGGATTCCCTGGCCGTTTGATAGAGATATATCGCTTCTTTGCCTGACGATGAAAACTCGACATCGTAACCCAGGTTCTTCAGTATCTCTCCCGCAAGCGTGCCGACCATTTCATCGTCATCCATAATTAATATTCTGCCGCCACCGGCACGTATCGGCTCCGCAGTTATACCGGGAAAAGGGACAACCTTACCGGAGGCGGGCAAATATATATCAAAGACCGTCCCGCGACCCAGCTCGGATTCAACTGCAATATGGCCCTTATGTTTCTTTATAATTGAATAGGAGATGGCGAGTCCCAAGCCATTCCCTCCCCGTTTGGTCGTAAAGTACGGATCAAATATCTTCTCAAGGCAGTCTTTAGGTATTCCGCTCCCCTGGTCCTCAATGGAGATCTTCACATACCTTCCCTGTTTCAGTGAAGTCCCGCTTTCAGAATCGATATTCACATTTTCGCAGCGGACCTTGACCGTCCCTCCCCCGGTCATGGCCTGATCAGCATTAAGAACAAGATTATGTATTATCTGGCTTAGCTGTCCTTCATCCGCCTCCACCGGCCACAGGCCATCCTGCACAAAGATATCCTCCGTCGACCTGGAACCCCTGAGCGCAAAACCTGCGGTATCCCTCACCAGATCACCTACGGCAACCAACGTCATGACCGGCTGTCCTCCTTTTGAGAACGTCAGCAACTGGTGTGTGAGACCCTGAGCGTTAAGAGACGCTTTTTCAGCTCCGGCAAGCCATTGGCAGGCTTTGCTTCCGGGGTCTGTGGCCATCTTTGCCAAACCGATATTGCCCAGGATTGCCGTAAGAAAGTTGTTGAAATCATGAGCTATGCCGCCGGCAACAACGCCGAGAGATTCGAGTTTCTCTGTCTTAAGCAGTTCTTCTTCCAGCTTCTTGCGTTGCGTGATATCAAGGACAACATAAATATGGTTGTTTGCCTTTCCGGTCGTGTCGTACAAAGACGATGCAGAAATGCTTACTTCTATGGGAGAACCGTCCTTCTTTCTTAGTTGCACTTCCACGGATAAGTAAGCTTCTTCGGGCAGTATTTTTTCACTAAGGGAACGGAATTCTTCGAGTCCATCTTCAGGGACAATCGGATTAAGCCTGCCAACCACCTCTTCCCGGCTCCAGCCGAAGGTCCTCTCCGCCGCCTTATTCCACATCAAAATAACGCCCTCTTTATTCACGACAAATATTGCCGCCGGTGAAGCCTGAAACATGGTGTCCATCAGGGAATTGCTTTCGCGCAATGAATCTTCCGCCTTTCTTCGTTCGACTATGTTATTCATGAGCTCTTTGTTAAGTCCCACGACTGATCTGTACCGCCACAATCCCATACCACAAACGCTCATAAACAGCAAAGCGGCACTCAGGCCAACAATCCTTCTGCGGGTCCAGTAAGGGAGCGGCTTGCCGTACCATTTGACATAAATGCCCTGATACTCGGGACCGCCTATGAAGCCCCGAAGGGCCTTGTTAAGCCTATTGAGCAGTTGATCATTGCCCTTGCGCACTGCAATGCATCTTTTGCCCTCGTAAATCGGTCCCCCGACTTTTTTGATCTTGTCTTCCAGTCCGGCATTCCTTAAAAGCCTTCGAATTGTCGGTTCCGGGGCTGCAAACAAATCTATTTCTCCCGCTAAAAGACTGAATAGTCCCCGCTCATAACTGTCATAAAAAACAAAGTTCACATTGCGGCGGTCTTTAATGTTCTCGTAGACGGCGCTTCCCTTACCCATGCCCACAGAATACCCGTGTGGGATTTTACTGATATCGATATCACTTTGGGAACGCATGAAAAATGATATATTTGCTGTTTCAAAAGGGTCCGTAAACATCAACGACTTTTTCCGGTTCCCGGTAATTGTCAGAGCGCCGATGTCCGCTTCCCCCCTCTTTATTTTGTCTATTATCCTGGGCCAACCGGATTCACATATATAGTTCACCTGAAGTCCTGCTCGTTCGGCAATCTTATTCATGACATCCACAAAAAACCCTGAAAATCTGTTTTCCTTTTTATCGAAAAAATATGTGGGGGGAAAATCGCAGTGGATGACCACTGTAACTTTTTCATTTGAGGGCTGAACAGAATGGTCCGCTGCTGCCTGGACATCTCCTGTTGCCTCTTGACCAAGAGACCCAAAAAATAAAAGCACGCAAATGAGCTGTATTATCTTTAAACCAATAAAACTATGTCTCAAAGATACCCCTCGACAAGAATATCTTCACCGATTTTTCGTACCTGCATATCGCGGACCCGGTAAGCGTCTTCGAGTTTTCTGAAGACGCTTCCACCTATGGCGGGAAGCGAGTGCTTGCCGCCTATTATCTTTGGAGCGATAAAGAAGGCCACTTTATCAACGATGCCTTCTGTCAATGCATACGAGCCCAAAGAAGGGCCGCCTTCTATCATGACGGATGTAATGCGGCACTCGCCCAGCCTACTCATAAGCCATTCGAGATCCACGCGGTCTCCTTCGTATTCGATAATTTCAACACCCTTTTCGAGCAGCATCCGCAGTTTTTCCAGTCTTGCCGCTGATTTACGGTCATTCGGCGCTGTCCTCTTTGTGACCAGTATCGTTTTAGGTGGAAGACTAAGGATATTGTAGTCCAGCGGTGTTTCGAGACGCGGATCTATTACGATCCTTTCAGGCTGGTGTACCAGGTCCCGGCCTGCGTGGGTCTTGTCGGTCCTGGCAGTAAGCATGGGGTTGTCGGCCTTGACAGTGCCTATAGCTGTGAGGACCGCATCCACACTGCTCCGCATCCTGTGGACAAGTCGCCTTGACTGCTCGCCGGTTATCCATTTGGACTGTCCGTCAGGAGTTGCTATCTTGCCGTCGAGGGTCATGGCAACTTTCAAAACTACAAAAGGCTTGCCCGTAGTAATGTATTTTACATATGCCTCATTGAGTTTTTGTGCTTCGGGCTTCAGGAACCCTTCAACAACTTCTATTCCGTGCCGCTTTAGTTGGCATGTACCTTTGCCCGACACTTTGGGGTTGGGGTCTTCCATGCCGATAATGACACGCCTTATATTTGCATCTATTATCGATTTTGTGCATGGAGGGGTCCTTTTATCCAGATGGCAGCAGGGCTCCAGCGTCACATAAAGGGTGGAGCCTTTGGCCTTATCACCGGCCCTGATAATTGCCAGCGCTTCAGCATGGAGTTCTCCGGCCTTCTTGTGGTAATCTTCGGCAATGACGCGGCCGTTTTTTACTATTACAGCCCCGACCATCGGGTTAGGGCTGGTCATGCCTCTGGCCCTTGCGGCAAGACGCAAGGCCCGCCGCATAAAAATTTTATCTTTGTCTAGAATCCGTACTCCTTCCATCGGCTATCGACGAGTCTCTTTATATCTTCCGACATGAACAACTCCCGGGGCCACTCCCTCATCATGCCCTCTTCTTTTGTCTTTCTTGTCGCATCCACGCCCATTTTTGACCCGTACCTGGGCCAGTTGGCGGAGTGATCAAGATCGTCGAGCGGGCCGTCCGCAACAACCACGTCCCGTTTCCAGTCCACATTATTCAGGACACGCCAGGCAGTATAGGAAATATTCTGCACGTCCACATCCTCATCCACAATCACGAGGAGCTTCGCAAACATCATCTGGCCTTTCCCCCATAATCCATGTATTATCTTCTTTGCATGTCCGGGGTAGCTCTTCCTGATGGAAATCAATGCAGCGTTATGAAAAACACCCTCCATAGGGAGGTTGATGTCCCTTATTTCCGGAAAGTCGAGCTTCATAAGCGGAAGGAAGATGCGTTCCGTTGCTTTGCCCATATAACAGTCTTCCATCGGGGGTTTCCCGACTATAGTGGCAGGGTACACCAGATCTTTTCTGTGAGTAATACATTCTACGTGAAATACCGGATAGTAGTCGGCGGAGGAGTAGAAACCGGTATGGTCTCCGAATGGACCTTCAGTACGCATTTCTCCGGGCTGGAGATATCCCTCAATCACCAGTTCACTGTTTGCAGGCACCTCTATATCGGAAGTAATGCATTTCACCATCTCCACAGGGGACCTGCGCAGGAAGCCGGCAAAAAGCATCTCATCAACAGATTCGGGAAGCGGCGCACTCGCTGCATATATCACTGCAGGGTCGCTTCCTACTGCGATAGCGGCCTGCATCCTCTGCTCCGCGTCCTTATACCGGTCATAGTGGCGGGCCCCATCCTTATGAATATGCCAGTGCATGCCGGTGGTAGTTTTATCATACACATGTATCCGGTACATCCCGCAATTCTGACGGCCCGTAATTGGGTCTCTCGTAAACACCATCGGCAGCGTAATAAACCGCCCCTCATCGCCGGGCTGTCCATCGCCGGGCCAGCACTTGATTATGGGGAATTTGCCCAGGTTGGGATTGTCTTTTTCGACAATCTCCTGGCAAGACGCACTCCTTACAGACCTGGGAAGGTATTTTGAGAATTCGAGAAGTTTCGGAAGCATCGACAGCTTTTCAAACAGTGTCTTCGGAGGCGCCTGGTTCAGCATCTCTTCTATACGCACAGCCACATCATCGAGTCGCTTTACTTCGAGCGCCAGGCACATCCGCTCAAAGGAACCGAAGATATTGGTAACAACAGGATATGACGAGCCTTTTACTTTCTCGAAATAAAGGGCCTTCCCTCCATTCGTGCTCTTGCACATCCTGTCCGTAATCTCGGCGATTTCAAGGACCGGGTCCACCTCCACCTTTATTCTATGGAGAAGTCCTTTCTTATCCAGCGTCCCGATGAAATCTCTTAAATCTCTATATGCCATAATTGATCTGCATGTCAGCCGCCTTTAGAATAACACGTTGCCCTCACTCCGCACTATTATTGATGAGGTACTTGGCAGCTACCGCTTCGAGAGTGCATGGCGAAGGCGACCCCTTATGCAATAACTGCAGCGCTTCCAGATCAGACTTCCATACAACATCTCCCGGGGCAAACAAACAGATGCTCCCCGGCTCGTAGCTCGTATAAAGCTTTTTGTCCTTGAAATAATAATGCCCGTTGCTTACCTCGGTCGGATAAATGCGCATTAATGGCGGAATATCGCTGGGTTTGAACCAAATATTTATTTCTCTCTCAGCTTCGCCCTTTGTAGCTGATGCATGAATGAGATTATCCATACGGTCGCCGATTACATTACCTTCAGCGTCTTTTACCGGCACAATCGCGCCCAGGGCGCGAATGCATCCGGGCCTCTGATCCCTGGCAACGTTAGGATTGGTCGGCCCTGCAATGTCCCTGATCTTTTGCACTGCATCTTCACCCTGGTAAACAAGCGCTATTATCTTGCGCTTCCACGGTTGATCGGGATAATGGATATACCCCATGATGAACTCGATAAGCGAAGGAAAAAACACCTTTCCCCGGTGTTCGCTGTAGTGCTCCTCGGCAAGCATTCTACTGACATTGACGATCTTTGCTCCGGCAAAGCGCAAGCCTGTATGAAATTCCGACAGTTGGGTGATTACATATCCTGTCAGCGAATTTTTCAATGCATCCGGCTTAATCAATACAAGTGTCTGCTCATAATTCCCTTTATCCATAATAAAACCCCCTTTCTTCAAATATGTTCACTCTGACGGACACAGCGCTGTTCAGAATCCGCAGATGTTAAACGGCCCTTTTATTTTAATCCTTGCCTGACCGCCTTCCTGCTCTATGGTATAGCTGCAGTTGAAGGAGCGGACGTAGTGTTCAAACATTTTCAGTTCCTTCGGGCTATTGTCAATCAGCACCTCAACATCTTCAGACACTGTGCAAAGTCCGGCAAGATGCTTCTTGAGCTCTTTCAGGTGCTCCGGGTGCTCCATGCCTCTGAGGTCAATAAACATACGCGTCAAAAAAAAGGCTAAAGGGCTTTTCATTTTTCATTTTTTCACCTTTCGCCTTTAACCATTAGCCTTTAGCCCGTTGATTGTTTTCTCAAGAGTTTCCGTATCCCCGACGCTGAAAAGGCGTGCCGATGGATTTATCCTCTTGATCAATCCCGAAAGCACTTTGCCCGGCCCAGCTTCAATAAAAGTATCTACTCCTGACGATACCATAGCCCTGACACAATCCTCCCATAAAACCGATCGGCTCAATTGTTTTACGAGTGATTGCCTTATTGCATCAGCGTCCGTGATAAACTGCGCTTCGGCATTGCTGATAAAAGGTGTTCCGGCATTGTTGACAGTTACTTCTTCGAGTATCTGCCCCATTCGCCTTCCCGCATCCTCCATAAGCTTGCAATGACACGGAACGCTTACGGACAAAGGCACAGCACGCTTCGCGCCGGCTGCTTTGGCCCGCTCCATGGCGTCCTCAACAGCAGGGCGTTCGCCCGAGATGACAATCTGGGCAGGACAGTTATAGTTGGCCGCTGCGACATAGCCCGGACCAACATTTTTACAGATACCGTCAACAGCCTTTCTGTCCAGTCCGAGGATAGCTGCCATAAGCCCTTTCCCTTCCGGGACAGCCTCCCCCATTATTTTGCCCCTCATCCCGGTCAGCCATACTGCATCCTCAAACGAGATGCTTCCGGCTGCCACAAGCGCCGAATATTCTCCGAGACTATGACCGGCCACTGCAGAGGGGTAAATATTTTTGGATTTTAAAACAGTATAAGAAGCTATACCCGCCACAAGCAGGCAGGGCTGCGTCTTGTGCGTTTTATTCAGTTCTTCAGCAGGCCCGTTAAAGCTCAAGTTTGCGATGTCATAGCCGAGGACCGCGGATGCGGTCTCATACAGGATTTTTACCTCGTCGAAATTGTCATAAAGGTCTTTACCCATTCCAACGTGCTGTGAACCCTGACCGGGGAAAACAAAGGCAATTTTCATCATTGCTTTACCTCTTTAAGTTTCCTGATGAGCATGGGAACGACTTCATTCACATCACCTACGATTCCATATGTGGCGACATTGAATATGGGGGCTTCCGGATTCCTGTTAATGGCAATGATTATGTCGGATGACTGCATACCTACCAGGTGCTGTACCGCGCCGGATATGCCGCACGCAATATACACTTTCGGACAAACTGTTTTGCCTGTCTGACCGACCTGATGGCTGTATGGTATCCATCCCTCATCGACCGCTGCCCTGGAAGCGGCGACAGCGCCGCCCAGCAGCCCTGCCAACTCTTCCAGCATGGCAAATCCTTTGGCATCACTCATACCCCTTCCGCCGGAAATTATAACTTCCGCTTCCTGAAGGTTGACCATGCATTCCGATGTCTCTTTCAGCGTTTCAATCACTTTTGTACGACAGGTAAGCTTCCCGGCATCCACTTTGACTATTTCGCCTGTCCTGCCATGATCGGCTTCCATCCTCTTCATCACCCTAGGCCTTACCGTCGCAAGCTGAGGACGGTAATTCGGGCAAAGGATGGTCGCCATTATATTGCCTCCGAAAGCAGGTCTGATCTGGAGAAGATTGCCCGTTTCTTTGTCAATTTCGAGAGCCGTGCAGTCTGCTGTCAGTCCTGTCCTGAGCCGTGCCGCTACCCTGGGAATAAATGACCGCCCTATGGGCGTCGCTCCGGCCAGGACGATCTCAGGCTTGTATTTTTTTATAAGAGTTGCAAGCAATTGCGCATACGGCTCGTCATTGAATGTCCCGAATATGGAGTCCTCGCAATGATAAACCTTATCGGCCCCCCAGGAAATCAGCTCTTTGGCCTCATCACCCGAAGCGCCGAACAGCACAGCCGATAATTCCGTCTTTAATTCATCGGCAAGACGTCTGCCGGCGCCAAGAAGTTCGTAAGCCACAGAAGCGATATTACCGTCCCGCTGCTCCGCAAAAATCCATACGCCCCGGTAGGCCGCCAGGTACTCGGCCATTTCAGCCTTGTCCCTGTAGTTTTCCTCTATTTCCACAATCGCCCCCTCGGGGCAGGTGCTGAGGCATGTCTTGCAGAATTCGCAATATTCATTGATAAAGGCCTTACCGCCTTTTATTTCTAATGCCGAATAAGGGCACGATTCGATGCACTGTTTGCAGCCGTTACATTTTTCTGTATTTATGATAATACGCATTTCAGCCCTCTCAACTCTTTGACAAGCGCGTCGACCTGTTCGTCTGCGCTGCCCTCCAGCATTCTTCTGTCAGCCCTTACTTGAGGGGCGAATATGTTCCTGACCTGGGTCGGGGACCCCTTCAAGCCGACATTGTCCTCTTCCGCACCGATGGCGTTTAAATCCATCTTCGTGATGACCGCTTTCTTTGCAGCCATCTTGCCCTTCAGCGAGGGAAGGCGAGGAGTATTTATCTCCTTGACCACTGTCATGAGCACAGGCAGTGATGATTCCACCACGTCGTAACCGTCATCCATCAACCGCTGTACCCTTACGCGCCCGTTTTCAAGCTCGTCGATCTTTCTAACATATGCTATGTGGGGAATATTCAGGAACTCCGCCACTTCAGGACCGACCTGGGCGGTGTCGCCATCAATAGCCTGCTTCCCGCAAAGGACGATATCATAACCAATCTTATCTATGGCCTTGTAAAGAGCATATGAAGTGGCCCACGTATCCGCCCCGGCAAAAGCCCTGTCGGAAATAAGCCGCACCTCATCAGCTCCCATCGAGACAGCCTCCCTTAATGCATTCTCTGCCTGGGGAGGACCCATAGTAATCACCGTTACCTTCCCGCCTGTTTTTTCCCTGATCTGGAACGCTGCCTCGAGCGCATGAAGGTCATAAGGATTGATAATGCTCGGCACCCCTTCGCGCACCATTGTATTCGTCTCAGGATTTATCCTCACCTCTGAAGTATCGGGGACCTGCTTTATGCAAACAATAATATTCACCATATCCTCCATTAATTAAGGCTAAAGGCAAAAGGCTAAGGGCAAAAGGTTTTGAAAACAAATAAAATCCAGCTCTGTTCCGGCCTTTAGTCCTTTGGCCTGGAGCCCTTAGCCTTTTGCCTTTAGCCCTCGGTCTTTTCTCAAATTCAGCTTGTAATTATATCCTTTATTTCTCGTTTGTTTCAACAATAACAGTTGCCACGGCATAATGCCGCTCATGGGAAAGAGTAAGATTTATAACATAACGCTCCTTTAAATCTCCGCGTAAATCAATATAAGGCTTTCCGGACAAATGGTTAAGTATTACTATATCACTCAGCTTCGGCGTCCGGCCGCCGGCCTCCACCCCCGATATCGCCTTTATAAAAGCCTCCTTTGCGGCAAAGCGTGCCGCAAGTGACGGGAACGGGTTTTTATTCCTGTGGCAATAAGATATTTCATCGTCATCAAATATTCTTCTCAAAAACTTATCGCCCCATTTCTGAACAGCATTTTTTATTCTGTCTACTTCAACGATGTCAGTACCAATGCCGTATATCACTTGTTTATCAGCGCCTTCATTTCCCTTACAGCCCTCTCTATTCCCACCAGCACTGCCCTTGAAATAATACTGTGGCCTATATAGAGTCCCCTGATTTCTTTCATTGCGGCAATCTCTTTCACGTTAAAATAATTAAGCCCGTGGCCGGCATTTGCATGCAGCCCTTGTTTAATCGCTATTTTGACCGCTTCGGCAACCCTGTGCAACTCCTCTGTCTTTTTCTTTGTCCTGGAGTTCGAATAAAGCCCCGTATGTATTTCCACCATGTCCGCATCGATTTCCCGGGCGATGTCCACATCGATAATATGGGGATTTATGAAAAGACTTACCGGAATGCCGGCGCCATGGATCTTTCGGATAGCATCACTAAGGCGCTCTTTCTGTCCGGTCATGTCCAATCCGCCTTCAGTGGTGAGTTCCTGACGTTTCTCCGGCACAATTGTCACCATATCAGGCTTGACCTCAAGCGCTATCCGTATCATTTCTTCTGTGGCAGCCATCTCAAGGTTCAGCTCGCATTGGACAACCTCCCTCAAGAGTCTCAAGTCCCTGTCACATATATGCCGCCTGTCCTCCCTGAGATGAACAGTTATTCCATCAGCCCCTCCCAATACGGCAAGTGTTGCCGCCATGACCGGATCGGGCTCGAATGTTTTTCTGGCCTCTCTGAGCGTAGCCACGTGGTCCACATTAACTCCCAGTATCATCTGTACACCCCCTTAAAATACGGCTAAAGGCAAAGGGCTAAGGGCAAAAGTTAAAAAACAAATCCATCTATAGGAATTCAGTCTTTCACCTTTAGCCTTTAGCCCTTTGCCTTTCACCTTTTCTTTAATCTGCATCGGCAATCTTGAGCAGCGTTCCTTTTTTTGCGGCATAGCGGAAAACAGTTATACCCTTTGCCCCCTTTTCATAGGCAAGGAGATAGGCCCGGGCAACATCGTCTTTCTTTGCTGTGCGGGGAAGATTAATAGTCTTGGAAACAGCATTATCAGTGTATTCCTGAAATGCAACTTGCATTTCGACATGGTCCTCAAACGGTATTTCCAGGGCTGTTCTAAAAAGCTTCCTGACCTGGGGCGGGATCTCCCTTATTCCCTTGAGACCTCCGCGTGCCAGTACCCTGTTCATCACGGCATCAGAATAAAAACCCTGCCTTCTTGCCATCCCGACAAAATATTTGTTGACCTCATAGAGTTCCGTGTCAAGTACGAGGCGTTTGTAAGCTACAGCAAAAAGAGGCTCTATCCCGCTCGAACAATCTGCTATAGTGGAGATTGTACCGGTAGGCGCTACAGTAGTTGTCGTAGCATTCCTGACCCTCGGCATACCGGGGGAATCATAAACAGATCCGATGAAATTAGGAAATACGCCCCGCTTCCCGGCCAGTTCAACCGAGGCCTCCCGCGCTGTGTCTCTTATATATTTCATTACCCGGCGGGCCAGCTCAAAGGCCTTCCCGTGGTTGTAGGGGATGCCCAGGAGTATCAGCATTTCAGCCCACCCCATGACCCCGAGCCCTATTTTTCTGTTTCCCTTGTGCATTTTTTCTACTTCAGGCAAGGGATAGCGGTTTGCATCGATCGAATCATCGAGGAACCTGACAGCGGTCTTCACATCGTTGCGAAGAGATTCAAAGTCCACCTTCCCCGCCTCCACGTAAAGCGATAGATTCATGGAACCAAGGACACATGCCTCAAAAGGCAGGAGCGGCTGCTCCCCGCAGGGATTCGTGCTCTCGAATTGCCCTATATGCGGAGTCGGGTTTGCACGGTTAATCCTGTCGATGAAAATAAGACCCGGATCTCCGGTTTCCCATGCGCTTTCAACTATCTCGTCAAAGACATCCCTCGCTTTCAGCCTGTCTGCGATTGCACCTGAGCGCGGATTGATCAGGTCGTACTCGGCATCGTTTCTCAGCGCCTCCATAAAAGCGTCTGTTATCGAGACGGAGATATTAAAGTTGGTCAACTCCCTGCTGTCACGCTTGATCTTTATAAACTCAAGTATGTCCGGATGATCGACACGCAGCATCCCCATGTTTGCGCCCCGCCTGGCGCCCCCCTGCTTTATGACTTCGGTAGCGGTATTGTATATCTTGATAAAAGAAACCGGACCGCTTGCAACCCCTCCGGTAGATCTGACAATGTCCTGTCTGGGTCTTAACCCGGAAAAAGAGAAACCGGTACCGCCTCCGCTTTGAAGTATCAAGGCGGCATTTGTCAGGGTATCAAAGATGCTCTTCATCGAGTCCCCGACAGGCAGCACAAAACATGCAGCCAGCTGCCCCATGGGCTTTCCTGCATTCATAAGCGTAGGGGAGTTCGGGAGAAACCTGAAAGAAGTCATAATTTCATAAAACTTCTCTTCCCAATAAGCGGCATCGTCTTTATAAAGCCCCTCCACTGCTGCAATGCTGCCGGCGACCCGTCTGAACATTTCTTCGGGAGTTTCGATGACGTGTGCCTTTTCATCCCTCAGCAGATACCTCGCCTGCAGCACCTTTAATGCGTTCCCGGACAATTTCATACAGGAATTATATCACAGCTTGTCAGACTGAAAGCCTGTCTGCCCGCAAGTTTGTCGGCATTTTTGGTTATAATACACATGATGGATGTGATCGGTTTAATTGAAAGGTATTACGAGCCTGATTCACCGGCTTATTCCCTTTTGCTCAGCCATAGCAGACTTGTCGCTGAAAAAGCGCTGCAGGTTGCCGCAAGAATGTCACTGCCCAGCCTCGATTTCACCTTCATCGCGGAAGCCGCCATGCTCCATGATATAGGCATTTTCCTGACCGATGAACCGCTCCTGGACTGTTTCGGCACTCACCCCTATATTGCTCATGGCTATCTGGGCAGAGAACTGCTCGAACGAGAGGGATTTCCCGTACATGCCATGGTATGTGAACGGCACGTAGGCATTGGATTGACAGTCGCCGATATTGTTGAAGGCAATCTCCCCATTCCGAGGAGGTCCATGACGCCTGTGACACTCGAAGAAAAAATTATCTGTTTCGCGGACAAGTTCTTCTCAAAGAAGAAACGTACCCTTCTTAAAGAGAAACCCGTACCGGAAATCAGAAAAGAAATGGCCCGATACGGCGAAAGCAAACTGCAACAGTTCGACGAGTGGCTCATTCTGTTTAAAGAACCAACTGACGGCTAAAGGCTAAGGGCGAAAGGCAAAGGGTTAAAGAACAGAAAACCTTTAGCCTTTAGCCATTCGCCTTTCGCCCGTCCTTATTCAATGCCCTCTCGACGGTCCTGATCGCGCAAAACTCCCCGCACATACTGCACACCTCTTTTTCAGTCGGCGGAACATGGCTTCGCCACTCCCTCACCTTATCGGGATTGAAACTAAGCGATATCTGTCCCTCCCAATCAAGATTTTTTCTGAAGCGGGCCATCTTCTTGTCAATTTCGAGTGCGCCCGGCACTCCCTTGGCAATATCCGCTGCATGCGCCGCTATTTTTGAAGCGATGACCCCTTCCCTGACGTCTTCGATATCAGGCAGCCTTATGTGCTCTGCGGGGGTGACATAGCAAAGAAAATCCGCGCCGGCTGCACCGGCAACAGCGCCTCCTATTGCCGCAGCAATGTGATCATACCCCATTGCAATGTCAGTGACCAAAGGCCCGAGCACATAGAACGGCGCGCCCTTGCAGATTTCCTTCTGCAGCTTGATGTTCAGCTCCACCTGGTTCAGCGGCACATGTCCGGGACCCTCTATAATAGTCTGCACACCGGCTTCAAGCGCCCTGTCCCTCAACTCGCCCAGCGTCACCAGTTCTTCCATCTGGCTCCTGTCAGTTGCATCCGCAAGGCAGCCCGGCCTGAACCCGTCTCCCAGACTCAGGGTCAAGTCATATTTTTTTGCCATTTCCAGAAGACGGTCATACTGCTCAAAAAGCGGGTTCTCCTTATCATTGTAGATCATCCACTCAAGCAGAAACGCGCCTCCCCTGCTGACAACGTCGAGTATGCGCCTGTCCTCTCTCAACCTCTGTATAGCTTTTTGAGTAATGCCGCAGTGGACAGTAACAAAATCGACGCCATCTTTTGCATGATCTTCAATAACTTCGAAAAGATCTTCGGGACTCATTTTGGCAATGTGGCCGCGGCTTTCAGCCGTTTTTACAATAGCCTCATAGATTGGTACGGTGCCGACCGCGATAGTAGATCGTTTAATAAGCGTATGTCTTAAATCCTTAATAGCCCCTCCGGTTGAAAGGTCCATCACTGCGTCCGCCCCGTGCCTTATAAGCACTTCCAGTTTCTGCAATTCCTCATCATAGGAAATCCTGTCCTTCGACGTGCCGATATTTGCATTAATTTTAGTGCGCATTCCTCTGCCGATACCGAGCGGAATAATATCGTGAAGCATATTGCGCGCAATTACTGAATATCCGGCGGAGATGTCCTCCGCAAGCCTCTCAGGAGATAATAATTCCGCCGCAGCGACCGCCTTTATTTCGTCAGTAAGTATGCCTTTTCTTGCCTGCTCAATTCTTGTCATAATTCATCTCCCATTTGCTTGTCAGCTTGCAAGCTTACCAGCCTGACAGCTTTTGAATAGCGTTCCGCCGCGCTCTTAATGTCCCTTTCAGCCAATATGCCGCTTATCACGGCTATTCCGTGAGCGCCTGCGTCCATCACCGGTTTTATCGAATCATGCTTGATCCCGCCGATGCCGAACACAGGTGCGGCAATTTCTTCCCTCACTTTTTTCAGTGCTTCAAGTCCAACCGGCGCACCATATTTCAATTTTGAAGGGGTCTGATACAGCGGACCGAACGTGATAAAATCAGCCCCTTCCTTTACAGAAAGGCGTGCCTCTTCCAGGCTGTGCGTGGAAACGCCGATCAAAAAGTTGTCGCCACCTATTCTCCTGACTGCGAAGGCAGGCATGCCACCCCGGGACAAATGCACGCCATCTGCCCCGGCACACAGAGCTATATCGGCCCGGTCGTTAATGAAAAGGCTCGCATGGTAATGCATAGTCAACTCTCTCATCCTGTATGCCGTTGAAAGCAATTCCCTTACAGGAAGGTCCTTCTCCCTTAGTTGCACAGCCTTGATGCCACCCTGCAACGCACTTTCCACAGCCTCAAAAAAAGCCTCGCTGCAGGAAAACAGTTTCCTGTCTGTTATCAGGTAAAGTTTAAAATCTACGGTCTTTACAGCATCCCCTCTATCGGGCTGCTGGCAGTAGCATAAAGCTTCTTTCCCATTCTCCCGGCCTTGTATGCAAGACGTCCGGCAATAACAGCGTGCTTCATTGCCTTTGCCATTGCCACCGGGTCTTTGGCCGCGGCAATGGCGGTATTGATAAGCACCGCATCACAGCCGAGTTCCATTGCAATCGTCGCGTCTGAAGCGGTCCCGACTCCGGCATCTACAAGGACAGGGACCTTTGCCGCCTCAAGGATTATCTTGATGTTGTAAGGGTTCCTGATACCCAGTCCCGAGCCTATAGGAGCACCCAGCGGCATCACCGCAGCAGCCCCGGCGTCCTCCAGGCGTCTCGCCATTATGGGATCGTCATTGGTATAAGGAAAGACAATGAAGCCCTCTTTTGCGAGTATTTCTGTTGCCTGGAGCAGCCCTATGGTATCGGGGAAAAGAGTCCGTTCATCACCTATGACTTCGAGCTTGATCATATCCGAAATTCCAGCTTCCCTGGCAAGTCTTGAATACCTCAATGCATCCTCTACCGAGTAGCATCCGGCAGTATTTGGGAGTATTTTGTATTTCTTCGGGTCAATGTAATCGAGCAGGTTCTCCGATTTCCTGTCCGTGATATTCACCCTCCTTACCGCAACAGTCACCACATCGGCCCCGGAAGCCTCGACCGCCCTGGCTGTTTCGGCAAAGTCTTTATACTTGCCGGTGCCGATCCAGAGCCTCGATCTGAATTCAATTCCCCTGATGCTTAATGTGTCATCCACGCTTGCCACCTCCGACAAAATAAACTATTTCCACGGCATCGCCTTCATGCAGTTGGCGGTCCTCAAACTCCGTCCTCTTCAGCACCTTAAGGTTTACTTCAACGGCAACCCTTTCAGGCCTGATTCCCTTCTCCTGCAAAAGCAGCAGCACTGTTGCCGCAGCAGTCTCCATGTCCTCACCGTTTATTTTAAGTCTCATATAACTAAAAATCCTCTATCCCTGATCAGGAATAGAGGATAGCAACTTTCTTCCATTCCCTACGCCGGAATTATCCGGATCAGGTTCAAGGGGTCTCTTCCAAATGGAAAACTCTCAGGCCGAAGCCTCCCCCAGGGTATATTTCACTATATATCAAAGAATATATTATGTCAATTGAATCAGCGGAGAACTGAAGCGACCACAACTTTATCCTTTCTCTTGATTCCGACCTTTCGGGCCGCATTGCCGTTCTTGACAAATAATTCAAGAAAACCTGAACTGTTCACGAGGCAGCTCAGGCTGTCTGCCTCAGCCTGAGCGTAATATTGTGCCTGGCGAACAATATGATTATTCACCTCAACCGAAAAGCGAAGGCCGAATGCAGTCAGTGTTTCATTCCTTATGTTAGTGATAGCGTTACCGAAACTGTCTATATAAATAACTTCTCCGTGAATACAGCCTTCAGCAAGCAGCGGCTGGGTAGCCGGCAATGTGACAAGGTCTTCAACACGAGGACCGAATTCCGAAATCGGCAGACCTTTTGACAGCCATGCTGCCACAGGCGCAAACAAATCCCTGCCCTGAAACGTAGGGCTCTCCTTTGAGCGCATATATTTTTCTCCCGTTATTTGATGCACAGCAACGTCCGCCTGCTTATTCAGGACATGGGAAAACACTCCGTTATCAGGCCCTACAAAAAAATGCTCCGCGACCTCGAGAATAAGGGCCTTCCGTCCGGACCCCACGCCCGGATCTACAACAACGATATGGACAGTGCCTGATGGGAAGTAACTGTAGCTCGATCCGATAACGTAAGCGGCCTCTTCTATGTCCTGAGGATGTACGGAATGGGTGACATCAATAAGAGTCACATCCGGGTTAATTGACAGGATAACGCCCTTCATTTCAGCCACAAACGGGTCTTTGTAGCCAAAATCGGTCGTGAGCGTTATTATTCGATTGTGCATTGTATAAAACCTATCCAAGAGCAGGCAGGACATAGTGCTGAAGCGGGCGTTGGCAGCCTGAGACGCCATGGATGGCTGAACAGGCTGACATCGCTTTGAGGTCGCAACGACCGAGATTTAGCTGAAGCACTGTGGCCTGACTGCTCGAAACCTGAAGAATCGGTTCAGGTTAATCATTTTCACTCATTCACTCTGAGGCTACCGATAATATCATTGATATCTGAGATGCCCTCTTCGGCCAGAAATTTTTCTATTCCTTCTATTATCTCAAGTGTCGCAACAGGATTGATAAAATTTGCCGTCCCCACTGCAATCGCTCCGGCGCCGGCAATCAGGAATTCGAGCGCATCCCCGGCCGTCATAATACCTCCCATTCCTATAACCGGGATGCTGACCGCCTTGCATGTCTCCCATACCATCCGAACAGCAACGGGTCTTATGGCCGGTCCGGAAAGCCCACCTGTATTATTGGCAAGCACGGGTTTACGCCGTCTTATATCCACAACCATGCCTGTAATCGTATTCATTACGGACAACGCATCTGCACCTGCATTTTCAGCCACCCTTGCCATGCGCCCGATATCCGTAACATTAGGTGAGAGCTTGACAATCAAAGGGAGATCAGTGGCCTTCCTCACCTCTGAAATAACGTGGTCCATTGATTTGGGATCTGTGCCGAATACAATCCACCCCTCCTGCTTATTGGGGCATGATATATTTATCTCAAGGGCATCGACTCCTTTAGCTTTGCTCAACTCGCCGGCAGCACTGACATACTCCTGAACAGTGTCCCCAAAAAAATTGGCAATCACAGGCACGTTAAATTGCCGCAGGAAAGGGAGTTTATCTTTAACGAATGCCTTGACTCCGATATTCTGAAGACCTATTGCATTGAGCATGCCGGCAGGCGTCTCCACAACCCGTGGCGTTGGATTTCCGGGTCTGGGCGTTATCGAGAGACCCTTTACTACGATAGCACCGAGCTTGTTCAAATCGATAAATTCCGCATATTCCTCTCCATAGCCGAATGTCCCCGAAGCGGTCATCACCGGATTCTTCAATTTCAAAGAGGCAATGTTTACGGATAATGAGGGGGCGTCCTTTCTCTTCACCATAAAATATCCCCGATGTTAAAAATCGGCCCCTCTTTACATACTCTCTTGTAAATAAACTGTTCATTCAAAAGGTCCCCTCCCGGGAGGGGTGGAGGGGTGGGTTGTTTTCTGACTTTAACAACGCACCCGAGACAGGCCCCGATGCCGCACGCCATATGTTCTTCCATAGATGCATAGCAGGTAAGCTCTGCAGCACGCGTTATCTCCGACAGTGTCTTCAACATGGGAACAGGTCCGCAGGCGTAAACACGCAAGCCTTGACGTATTCCGCCCAAGGCGGAGCGTGATGCGCCGAGAAAGTCCTTCACGGCATGCGTGATCCATCCTTTTTGGCCATCGGAGCCGTCATCGGTCGTTATAAATATTTCCTTTACCAATTCTTTGGTCTCTTCAAACATGACCAACTCATCGGTGTTCATCGCCCCATAAAACAAATAAGCCCGCTTCCTGTATCTCCTTATTAAGGGAAGCAGAGAAGCAATGCCTATCCCTCCGGCAACAGCGATAAAGTCCCCCTCAGGCTCAGGGTAGCTGTTTCCCAGAGGTCCGATAACCTGCAGCACATCGCCTTCTCTGAGCTGTGAAAGAGATAATGTCCCCTTACCCCGTATACGGTAAAGGAAGCTCAAATGGTTCTGTTCAAAATTGTAAATACTGAACGGCCTCTTAAGAAGAGGATCGCAGGCGGTCCCGGTCTGTATCATATAAAATTGACCTGGCTCAGGGGCAATGATTTGCGATGCAGGCTGAAGCGTCAGCAGCTTAAACTTTGTGTCCGGGTTCGCGGCCTCTCCCTGAGCCATGGTCACAGAATCACAGACTCTTTGGGCTACAGCCGCATTGCCGATAATTTCAGCAGTGAAGAACTTAGACAAAGTTTATCTCTACAACCTCGTACTCAATTTTTCGCGCAGGCGCCTTGACAACAGCGGTATCGCCGACCTCTTTGCCGATTAAAGCCCTGGCAACAGGCGAGCTTATGGATATCTTGCCGCTCTTGACGTCAGCCTCGTCGGGGCCTACGAGTATAAACTCATACTCCTCATCAGCCCCGATATCCAGGACCCTGACAGTCGCACCAAAGGCCACTCGCGACTGATTTATTTTTGACGGATCGATAACATCCGCCATTGCCAGCTTGCCCTGGAGTTCCTGTATCCGGCCCTCGATAAAAGACTGCCTTTCCTTGGCCGCATGATACTCCGCGTTCTCGGACAGGTCTCCATGTGCCCTCGCTTCAGCGATGTCTCTTATATTCTTCGGCCTGTCTTCTTTCAACAGCCTGTCAAGTTCTTCCTTCATCTTCTGGTGACCTTCAGGGGTCATAGGCACGCGGGTCATCTGGTACTGTTTCCTCCTTATATTCCCAAAAGGGACAAATTTTGAATGTTAAATGATAAATGAAGCATCTCCATGATTTAACATTCAAAACACAACATTCAACATTATCATGCAGTATGGTTTAAGATAACATGTTCGGACAGTTTTTTCAAAAAGGGGAATATTTTGGATGTTGACTGCTGAATACTGAATTAATGATTTTTTTAATTTAACATTCAAAATACAACATTCAACAGTTGCTTCACTTATTTCACACTTTCCTGGGGTAATGCAGGCAGAGGGGTTTTGAACGAATATTTTTCATCGTCGAGCAAAATCTGCGCCGCCTGGAAATTAGCACTATTCATAACAAGCGGACCCTTCAGGTTGGCTGTAATGCCCTGGCTTGTAACGGTCAGGATGTTCAGGATTACCAGGTCGGTCGGCTCCTTGATCCCCAGGAACGACTGCACATCGTCCTGTATATTCACCGAATAATCTTGGAAAATAGGAAAAGGATTGATCACTATAAAAGCCACATCGGGATCGTCCACGGCATGGAGCCATTGTATAGGGTCCTTATAGTCAATCAAAACATACCTCTTTAAATCAGCAAATCCCGGGATCCCCATAGGAAAGGTGATGATTTTATTTTCTTCAATCTCAATTTCACCGAATCTTGTTGTGTTGATTTTCACTTTTTACCTCGCAATATGCGTTAAAGCGTTATAGCGTTATTTATCTTTCATTCCTAAAAAATCTTTAAGCCTGGCCACGTCAGCCGCCGCCGATTCTTTATTTAACTGTTTCAATTTCTCGTACAGTTCCTCGCGGTATATCGGCAGTTCCCTGGGTGCCTCGATACCGATCTTTACGACCCCGTTGCCTACATCGACAATCTTGATCCGTATATCGTCGCCAATGTTAATAATCTGCCCCGTCTTCCGTGTGAGAACAAGCATTTATACCCTCTGCCTTTTTTTAGGATAATTTTAGAAAATCAAAAAGAGTTTGATTCAATACCTGAGATGTAATAGTACGCAGCGCCGACAGCGCGGTTTGCCGCTGCGTCAGATCGGAACTGACTTTAGCGATGTCTGTATCCTGGATATTGGACATAAAAGTCTGTATATTGGTTGAACTCGTACTCAGGAAACTGCCTTCCATCGTTATCTCGTTCTCCGTGGCTCCGACCGTAGCCTGGGCCTGAGAGACCTTATCAGCCCAGGTCCTGAAGGTAAGTCAGCGACGCCGAAGCACGCCCGGTCTGATTGTTTTGAAGACATACGGTTTCGAAATTCAGCGCCCTGAGAATGTTAGTACCATTGAGATAGTTATTATTGAAGTTATAGTAATTGTCCAGCACGGGATTGTCGCTTTGGCCGTTAAAAAAAACAGGTGAGGCAGCCGGGCCGGAAATTCCATTTTTATTAATAGTAGAACCTGACGTTAACCCAAATTGTGCAAGAGTAACAGACCCGGTGCCTGAAAGAGTTGCCGTTTCCGCTCCTGAAGTCGAAATAGAAAATGTATTAGTACTTGCATCATAGTTCACCGCAAAATCCTTTATTGCCGTCCCGCCTCCTACGGCGTTATTCAAAGCATTCTCCATCGCTGTTGCGAGAGCAGTTCCACTGGTATATGTTCCGGGGGAAATTGTGGCCGTCATATTCCCGCCATTATTATAAACGATGGTATTACTCCCGCTGTTAATCGTCAGAGCACCACTTTCGTCTGTTGCGTTGTAGCCTAATACCTGGCGCGCAGTTGATCCGGCATTCGACCAATCGAGAGTAAGCACATCAGGATTGCCGGCGTTGCTGGCAATTGTGAATTTGTTGGCATTCGGATCATAGGCAACATCATATGTGTCTTGTCCCGGGTGGGGCCAGGTAGTCGCGCTGCCGGCAGCGGCAGTATTCAACGCACTTTGAATAGCAACAGCCAACTGATCATGTGTATATGTCCCGCGGGCAATTTTAACCGTTTCGGGAATGCCTCCCACATTTACACAAATTTGGTTATTTGCAACACCATTACTCGTCGTTCCATCATCGATCACAATACTGTCGTTGGCTGATGACTGCGTGATGTAATTATAGTTAGTAATATTGTTGCCAAGAGTCATATTTGTACCCGTCGTCTGGTCGTATGAGAGCATATTAATCCCTGTACCCGAAGGATCTGCAGTAGAACTCGCACCAAAGCCAAGCTGCTGGGCAGTGACAGTGCTGTTAGACCATAAAATATTCACTGTATTGGCTGAGGAACTCTTGATCGTAAATGCATTTGTAGCAGCGTTATAAGTAACAGAATCGGTGTGACCAACGCCAACTGAAGCAGCATCAAACGCTGAAGGGTCTTTCGCCTGCAATGCTGTCGAGAGAGCTGAAGCAAGCGCGGCGCCGTCGGCATAAGGCGCCCCGGCCAGCGTTGCAGTATAGCTATTAGGCCCATCTGTAAAGTTTATAGTATTGCCAACTGAATTAAAATCGGAAACGCCGCTGCCGGTAAGGGCGCCGCCGGCTGGAATGCTGCTTATAATCTTTGCAGCAGTGTTTGCAGCAGGAGTAACGCTGATATCGATATTTGCCGAATTTCCTGCAGGGACGGAAGCAACAACAAGCCTGAAATCCGGATTTGCAGTTGTCCCTTCATTTACGACTTCCGCTTTTACGCCGGCGTTTGCGGAGTTGATCGCGTCACGAACGTTCTGAAGAGTGGAATTGGCAGCAAGATTGACTTGAGTAGTCGTGCTGCCGACCTTAATATTAAGGCTTCCTCCGTTGACAGTAAAAATATTATCGGATGCCGTGAATTTTCCGGGTGTATTTGCGCCTTCTATATTACTGTTTGCTTTTATTGTCTGGTCGCCGACACCGCTAAAACCGAGAGTTTGCTCTACGTTAAGGGTTGTGGGCGTCGGTGATGCTGATCCCTGCCAGTTTACAGTTACAGCGCCGGCCGTAGTATTGGTAATCTTAAATTTATTATTAATAGAATCATATGAAAATGATACCTGATTAGTTATAGTATTGGCTCCTGACGTTGCCGTATTAAGATAATTTGCCAAATCAGCCACATTTGTAAAAGTCAGGGGAGAACCGGTGGTGGGATTAAGAGTGTAGGATGTAATCGCATGTGTAGCAGTGTCTTCTACACTAATCGAATCTCCGGGATTAATAGTATATATTGGACTGGTCGGAGCAGTTGTCTGTAAAGCAGACACCGGGTCCGCATCCGGAATCGTATTAGCGCCGTCATTGGTCCAGTTATAAGTAGGGTTGATTGCCGTAGCGGAGTCCGTGGTATTCACACGCTTGAAGCTGAACAGGCTTCCGGCTGAAATGTTGGTGGCGACATTAATGCCGTTAGCTATTTCGACATTAAGTGAACTTCCGTCGGTAACGAATTCGCCCGTTTTAGGATCTATCGGGTTGACATTAGACTGATATCCGCCAAAAATATACTTGCCGTTTATTTGCGTATTGGCTGTGCTGACCGCACTTTCATACAGTTGCTGCACCTCAACAGCTATCGCGCCGGCATTGCCGGCATTGTTGACGCCATCTCCCGCGGATATAGCCAGCTCGCTCGCCCTGTTAAGGGTGGTGCTCAAATCCGAGAGAGATGAGTCCAAGCGATTTGACCGACGCGTTTGCCGTGTTCTGCGCCTGCTGGTACTGCCCGATTTGAGACAATTGAGTCTGGTAGTCAACGACCTGCCACAGCCCGGTGGGATTATCAGAGGGACTGTTGATACTCTTATTGGTCGAAATCTGATCGGAGTCCTTCAGTTCAGCCTGAAGGTTCTGCTGCAATCCTGTAAGGAAGTGCTGATAGAATATTTGTGAAGTTATCATTGTCATGCCTTTTACCCCGCAGTTCCCGACGACACCATCGTCATAAGCGTCGTCAGAAGCGTGTTTGCAACATTTATAAGCTGTGCCGCAGCCTGATATGATTTCTGATATATCACCAGATTGGCGGCCTCCTGGTCCATACTTACGCCCGAAACCTCGCTTTGCCTCTGGGTCAGCTGGTCCACAAGGTTGCTTTGATATTGCTGGTTGCTTTTTGCGGACGCAGACTCGACACCGACACTCGAAACCAGCGCATTATAAAAATCGACCGGCGTCGTGCCGCCAAACGACGTCCCATTTGCCAGCGCGGCAATAGTCGATGCATTCCTGTTGTCGCCGGGGACACCGGTGTTCGCACTCGATAATACGGAGCCGGGGTTATCGCTCACCATGAAATCACCGGCATTAGTTATTGTCGGCGAACTGCTGCTGAAACCAAACAACGACTGTGCGGTCGAGTTGCCCCACTGAAGTTGGACAGGATCATCGCCTGTTGCCTTTGCGATCTTGAACTGTTTTGTATTAGGGTCAAAAGAAACATTGAGCGTATCCGGCAATGGATTGCCCGTAGCATTCTGATATGCCGTCTGGATCGCCGTGGTCAAGGCCGAAGATATATCATCCGATTGTCCCGGATCATTTGTATATGAGCCCGCCGGTATGGTGGCTGTTATATTTGCTCCTCCGTTTACATTAAAGACAACACTATTATTTGTGCTGTCGACAGTGAATGTATCGGTGGAGGCGGCGATCTGCTTTGGGTCCGTTATGACTGTGGCAATATCGCTGGCTGCATTAGGATCGAGCTGCACGCCGAAGGTCTCGCCATTGGGGTTCGTTGCACTGCCCGTTGCACTATTGATCCCGTTGCCGTCTATCCTCACCTTCATACCCTCGAACTCAAGCGTTCTCCAGGACGAACCTGCGGTATCGTTGGTCAGATTCACTTCCGTTTCGTTAGGTGTAGAGCCGTTAGATGGGTTGTATAATGTATTAGGATTAATTGTCGTCCACGTAGCTCCATCCGTTGATTTCTGAACGCGCCAGTATAAGCCGCTGGCGTCCGCCTGATAGCCGCTGCTCACGCCACTAGTGGCGGAAAAAACACCGGGGTTGGTACTTGCGGGCACAGTGCTGTCAGCCGCCTGATCAAAGCCAAGAGCATCTGCCCCTACGCTTATTGCAGTTGATGACTTCCGCAATGTTACTGAAGAGGCCGTTCCGTTATTAATTTGCAATTTCCCGGTCCCATCGTCTACAACCGTATAATAATTAACGCCAGTCGTGCCTAATGCCCCATTCTCCGCATTATTCATGGCTGTCTCGACAGCCGAGGCAAGTGCGCCGACACTGCCGTAGACTGCATGCGAAATCGTTGCTGTTCTATCGGCAACTCCATCATTAAAGACAAGTGTATCATTGGTCCCATCTATAGTCAGTGCGGGAGCGGGAGGAACAGCTGCCGGTACCGGGCCTATGCCGGCCACACCTGCCGTAATGGTGGTGGTATTCCCCACCCCGGCAAAACCTAACTGCCGGGGCGTGGCAGTGCTGCTGGTCCAATCTATCGAGACCGGGTCGCCACTGCTATTCTTTATGCTTAGTTCATTCGGTGACGTCACCCCGAAATCAACAGAAAAAGTATTGCTCGTGCGAACGGCCGGTGGTGTAACTGCCATATTCAAGGCATTCTGTATAGCTGCAGCAAGTCCGTCCCCGCTATAGGCCCCCGCGGCTATCGTTGCCGTATACGTATTATTGTTAGTTCCATCGTTAAAGACTATTTTATTATTGCTTGAATTAATGACATAGGCAGAGGCGAGACTGGCGCTTTGAAGCGTGCCGCCATTTTTTGAAATATTTGTCCGGTCAGCAGGGAAACCGAAATAAGAGGGCGTGGCGGTGTTACCTGCCGCATTAAATAAATTAGTCACGTCGCTGGTTGTCGAGGTGTTGGTAATGGTCAATTCATTAGATTTCGTTATCCCCCAATCAACATTAAAAACATTGCCGCTATTGTCTTTACTTAAAGTATTGCCCGACACGGTGCCTATTGCACTGTTCAAGGCACTAGAAATGGCACTGGCAAGCCCGGAACCCGAATAGGACCCGGCGGCTATTGTTGCCGTATAAGTATCAGTCCCATAGTTAAAAGCTATCTTGTCATTAACGCCAGAAATAATGTTAAACGGATTCACATAATCAATCTTATATTGCGCAGCAGAATTCATGCTGCTCGAATCTGTTACATTCACCGATGAAATATCTGTGCTGCCTGAGCCGGGAGAGCCGTTGGAAAGCATGGAACTGGTAGCCAGCAAATTGAGACCGGACCCCGCGCCGTCTGCAGTATTGCTGACGCCAATCCTCACTTCCCCCAAATTTCCATCCGGATTCGATTTAATGCCCATCCTGTAATCACAGAGCGCACTTCCTGTGGAGCCCGTTATTGCGATGGACTGCTTGGTATCGCTGAACCCGATTAACCCGCCTATATTGGTCAATGAACTGCTTGCCGGCGTAAAATTAATTTGAGTCACTACTCCGCCGGCAGCAGGAGTAATAGTAAAAGTATTGGTAGTGCTGTTATACTTGGCACTAATTTCTGCACCACCGGCGATAGCAGCGGTGTTGATCGCATTTTGAAGACCCACGGCCGTATAAGTACCTTGGGGCACTTGAACTGTACCTATCAGATTACCCGATTTGTCTAATGTTGTGAAACTGTTATTTGTATTATTAACAGTAAATTCCGTGGCCGGCCCCAAATTCACCACTGTGGCACTCACTTTGGATCCGGCCTGAGTATTGATGTCTGCAACGGTTTGTTGAAGCGTTGACCCTGCTAACACATTGACTGTTACCGGCGATGTATCGTTATCTCCGAGCTTTATGGTCAAGGCGCCGCCACTGGAGGAAAATACCGCTGTCGGCGACGTGAATGTGCCGCTAACGCTGTCCGTCGAGGTATATTTGGAAAGCATCGAAAGTGATTGAAAGAGATTGCCGCCGGGGGAGCCGTCAAGCCCGTATCCCTGCTTTTGATTGGAATTTATGGAGTCGGCAAGGTCCACTGCAAAAGCATTCAATTGGGTCAAATACGCCGGTATTTTGGTGTCCCGTAAGTCAAGATTGGCCTTGAGCTGACCGCCTGTGAGCAAAGAAGTTACTTCGGGGTTATCCGCAGTGCCCTGCGCAGCATTAGGGACAACGGCTACATAGAAACGCATATTATTGGCCGTGTCGGTCGCGGCAGTCATGTTAAAGTGGTTGCCACCCTCGACAAGAGGGGTGCCGCCGACCAATATATTCACCGATCCGGACATGGGGTCCTGATAGCTTGAGGCGTTTCCGGGCGTGGGGTCCTGAAAACTTGAGACCTTCACGATCTGGTTCAACTGCTGAACAAGAGTGTCGCGCTGGTCCATAAGGTCCAACGCGCCGGAATTTCCGGCGATTTTTGCATTTAAATCCGCAATCTGGGCGGCCAATGAATTCACTTGACTGACAAGAGACTGGCTGTCTGTAAACAATTGGCTGCGCTCGTCATTAAGCGAAGCGGAGGCTGCGTTCAAACGGGAGCTCAGATAACTCGCATCCTGAATAAGTGTTGTGCGCTGTGACACGTCCTGTGGATTTTGCGCAACGGTTTGCCAGGCATTAAAAAAGCTGTTTATAGCGGGACTGATGCCCGTTGTTGACGCCTCATTAAATACATCTTCAACCTGCGTGATCCCTGTCTGATAATTGTTCCAGTAAGAAAGATTTGAATTCTCGGTGTTAAGCTGGCTGTTCACGAATGCGTTATACATCCTTTGAATATCTGCGATCTGAACTCCATTTCCGGTCGATCCCGTTGTGTTTATAGACCCGGAAGGAACGCTCTGGATAATCGCCTCCTGCCTCGTATAACCCGGGGTGTTTGCATTGGCAATATTATGTGCAGTAATATCCAGCAACTGGTTTGTAGTTTGCATGGCTGTTAGGCCGATATTCATCAAACCGGAAACGGACATTTATGCCTCCAATGATACTCTCTGACGTGCTGTCACGCCAAAGTTGTTTAGAAAGTTATAAGAGGTTTTGATGTAGTAGAGCGATTTTTCGATTAATTTACCGTTAAGCTTATTGAGTTCCGTGATGCTTTGAATGACTGACGTGAACTTCGATGCTATGCCGGTGAGCCGGTCCCTGTAATCATCAGCCGCAACAGCCGCCACCTGTGATATTGTTTTATTTTTGTAGCCAAGCCGGTCCAATATCCTTTCGCGGGCTTCTTCACACATCCTTATATTGGTCGAAACTGCCTCCTTCTCGGAAAGCAACTCTTCGAGTGCTGCCGGATCAAGGCTGACGATAACGTCTTTCTCTTTCTGCAGGAGTCCAACAAGCTGAGCACAAAGCGAAAACTCTTTTTCCAGAACAGCAATCAGTTCTTCATACAATTGAATCAATGACAGCCTCCTTTAGTATCTTGCCGGCTACCGCTTCACCTTTGACGTTGTAGGTGCCCGAATTTACGGCATTTTTTACCTCCTCCACACGGTCCGCCCTTACGTCAGGGAGTTTGCTCACTTCCGTCTGGAGTCTGCCTATCTCTTTTGCGTGACCGGAAACCGAGACCTGGTCCTGAGGTAAAATCTCTCCGCCTCGCCCTGCCGATCCCTTATCTTTCCCCTTGTCAGGCTGCTGCATGCCTGCACCGGCAATGTCAACACTGTCTGTGATCCTCATTTTTCATTACCTCCTTATTATTATGCATATGTACGTATACACTTACTATATCGGAGGATTTCTCAAAATATTGACCTTTTTTTCCACGTTTTTATCGTTCCCTGTGTCACCACCCGATCTCCGGTTTTCGATTTTATAACGTGCCAACCCGTTCCCCTTGAGGATAAAGTTTGCCACACCAATCCCACCTCTTTCAGCCAGGGACTTCGACAACTCCGAGGTTATGGCAGGTAAATAGGTGGACACTGTTTCATCCTTTCCAAAGGACGTCTGTTCCATCATGATCCTGAGCAATTCATTCAGGAATACCGTTTCAATTTGTTTTGACGCAGTCTTTGCATCCGAATCCCCGGGTGTCTGTTTGCCGGCTGACAAGCTTGCAAGCTTACCCGTGCCTTCCGGCGGCTGGCCGGCTTGCAGGTTTGTCAGCTTGTCAGCTTGTAACATATTGATGTTATTATCTATACCAATCACATTATCACCAGTTCTGCATTGAGACTTCCGGCAGCCTTGATTGCCTGCAATATTGCTACGAGGTCTCTCGGGGTGACACCGAGCGTATTCAATGCCTTGACAAGTTCTCCAATCGTTGAGCCTCTCACCTGCACTAAAGTCGCTTTTTTTTCATCGACAGTCACCTGTTTCTGAGGCGTAACAACCGTTTTGGCCCCTGGCGGGGCAAAAGGAGGAGGCTGTGAAACCTGGTAATCCGTGTTGATTTGAATAGTAAGAGAACCGTGCGCCAGAGCAACAGGACTTATAGTCACATTTTCGCCGAAAACGACCGTACCTGTTCTCTCATTAACGATCACCCGGGCAGGGGTATCTATAGGAACATTTATCATTTCAACCGTTGAGATAAGATCAACCACTTTATTGGCAAAGGCATCAGGTACTATTAACGATATCACCGACGGTCCTTCGGCCTTAGCATAATTACCTCCAAGCCGTTCATTTATTCTGCCGGCAACTTTGGTGGAGGTCACAAAATCCTGCTCGTTAAGCAAAACATCAAGGCTGTTCTTCCGGTTTAAGTGTACTACGACCTCCCTTTCAACTATTGCGCCATCAGGTATTGTTCCGACATTGGGATGGTTCTTGATCGTCTGCGTGCCGCCGCCTCCTGCTATAAACCCCCCGATTGACACAGGTCCCTGCGCCACTGCATAGACATTATTATCAAATCCTTTGAGCTGGGAAGCCAGGAGAGTGCCGCCCTGCAAACTCTTGGCATCGCCGATGGAGGACACCTGAACATCCACCTTTGACCCCGGCATGACCATTGTCGGAAGTTTAGCCGTAACGATGACTGCCGCAACATTCTTGGTTTTGCCTTTTACATCCGCAGGATTCACATTAATCCCCAACCGGGCAAGCATGTTGGCAAAGGGCTGGAAATAATATGTCCCGTCCCTGTCACCTGTTCCGTTAAGGCCCACGACAAGACCGTACCCGACAAGTTCATTCTCCCTCACTCCTGAAAATGTAGCAATGTCCTTGATCCGCTCAGCATAAGCAGCAGACGAAAGGCAAAAGGCTAATGGCAAAAGGCTGAAAACAAAAAGCAAAAAGCAAAAAAGACTTTTTATTTTTTCTTCAGTAAAACCTTTCGCCCTTAGCCCTTCGCCTTTAGCCATCTTCTGCTTTCCGTGCTTTTTGCCTTTTGCCATTTGCCCTTTACCTCTCTTTATTAGAATGGCCATATCTTGTCCATTATATTCAGCAGCCAGCCCTGCGACTGCTTTGTGTCGAGTTCGCCGTCTCCAACAATATATATCTTGGCGTCGGCCACCATCTGGGAAGAGATAGTGTTCGTAGGCGAGATATCTTCCGGACGGATTATGCCTCGTACAACAATAATTTCCTTGTCATTATTAATTATGGTCTCCTTGCGGGATTCCAGTACAAGGTTCCCGTTGGGCAGCACTTCAACCACCTTCGCACCAATTGTAGCAGTAATTGCCCCTGTCCTTGCAGTATCGCCTTCACCCTTGAAAGTAGTACTTCCGCTTCCCTGAAGCCCTGTCTGAAGATTTTTAATCGGGAATGAATACCCGGCGATTCCTAATGAGTTTGTCAGCGTGTCATTGACATTCGAGGCGCGGCTGCTGTTTGTCGTCGCCTTTTTCTGTGCAGTTGTGGTTTCGGTAACAAGAATGGTAACAATGTCGTTGACCCTTCTGGCCCGCATGTCCTCATAGAGCGCAGCCCTGTCGGCCCAAAGGGAGCCTTCGCCCCTGTAAGATTCTTTATCTTTTGTTTCGACGTATTTTGGAGGCATCGGCGCCTCCTTAATCTCGCGCGCGTCCTTTAACCCGGTGCAACCAACTAAGGCAAAAGGTAAAAGGCTAAAGGCTAAAGGTAAAAACCAGATAGTAAAAAGCCATTTTATTCTGTCCGTTGTTTGTCTTCCGTCTTTTACCATTTGCCCTTCGCCATTTACCTTTTGCCGCATTTTTTTCATATTTTCACCTTCACAGTATCCGCAGATATAAGTGTGCCGCTGATCTCTTTTTTGGGAGATGAGCAGATGACCCGCGCGGGCCCGCCTATAGCGGCATCTTTACTAAGGACCCCTCTTGTCGAAACCAGCACGTTTGCACCCTCAACGAGCACTATAACTTCTTTGCCCCTTTTAATGTTCGATGAGTTATTGAAATTATCAGACCGCAGTATTACCCCCTGAGCAATATTCGATTTAAGTTCCTTGCCCTTAATTTCGCTGATATCGGTTATCGTCCCGGGAGACAGTCGTGAATTCTTCTGTTTAACCGCCAGGATGTCATCATCTGTAATTATTGTTCCACTTGAAAGAGGTTTTGCAGCGACAAAGACATCCACAAGAACGTCGTATGCCGCTTCCAGCCGCACCTTGTGGGCTATTTTTTTGTCGTCATAAAGTGCCGCCACATAAACGATCTTGTTGCGGCCGTTATACCCGTCCATTTCGATGCTGCCGACAGTGTAAGGTTTGCCTTCTTCCAAAGCGTCAAGCCCATTTATAATCCTTATCCCGTTAAGCTCAGCGTTTTCAGAAACCGAGCGTTCAAGTTCGGCCAGCACCGCTTTCTTTAATGTGTCCATAACTTGATTGCTGTCGGCGGCAAAACAAGGCGATAGGCGATAGGCGATAGGCGATAGGGTAAAAACAAAAAACAATACAAGGCACAAGGTTAAAGGCCAACACTGTTCCCTTATTGCCTTTAATCTTTCGTATATTTTGTCTTTTGTCATTTTGTCTTTCCCCTATTGCCTTAAGCCTATTGCCTCAAGCCTTGTTTTTTATTGTTTCATCGATGCAGTGGTCTGAAGCATCTGATCGGATGCCTGGACCGCTTTTGAATTCATATCAAACGCCCTTTGCGCCGTGATCAGGTTTGCAAGCTCTTCGACGACATTCACATTTGAGTTTTCAAGAAATCCCTGACTGATATCACCAAACCCTTCTGAATCCGGAGTGCCCGTAATAGGGTCGCCGGAAGAATCGGTCGCAAGAAACAAGTTCTTGCCTATGGCCTGCAGCCCTCCGGGGTTGATGAAGCGAGCCAAGGTGATTTGGCCTGTCTGCACCGGAGCTGTCTGTCCTGCTGTAAGGATATTGACTATACCGTCAAACGTGACTGTAACTTTTGTGGCGGTTGTAGGGATTTGGACCCCCGGGTAAAGAAGATATCCGTCAGGATTGACAAGATTGCCGTCTTTGTCGAGAGAGAAGTTGCCTGCTTTTGTATATGCAGTTGTTCCGTCAGGTCTTGAAACCTGGAAAAATCCATCACCCTCGATCACAAAATCAAGATCATTTCCCGTATTAATAAAATCTCCCTGTGTAAACAGCTTTTGTACCGCCACAGGTTTTACACCGAGACCAATCTGAATTCCCGACGGCACCTGCATCCCTGTTTCAGAAGGTGCGCCGGGTGCGCGCAACGTCTGATAGAGCAGGTCCTGAAACTCCGCTCTGCTTGCTTTATAACCCGTAGTATTAACATTCGCAATGTTGTTGGATATGACATCAACGTTCATCTGTTGTGCTTCCATCCCCGTTGCAGCAGTAAAAAGCGATCTGATCATGATCAATCCTTCTCAATGTTGAATTTTGAATTTTGAATGTTAAATTATGGAAGTCTTCCTTAATTTAACATTCAGCATTCAACATTTATAATTGTTTTCCCCTATACTCTCGCAATTTCTGTTACAGTCTTCTCTGCAAGAGTGTCAAAATTCTTTATAACCGTCTGAGCAGCTTCAAAATGTCTCGAAGCGTTTATTATCCCGACCATTTCCTTAATTGGATTGACATTGGACATCTCCAGGCTGCCAGGTTGTATCCGCGCGTCCGATACCCCGGTCTCGGTACCTGAAAGCATGGAACTGCCGATATGCTGTACCGAAGACGGGTCCAGCTTTACAAGTTTAAGCTTGCCCACGTTACTGCCGTCGGCAAAAACAGCACCGTCTGCCGTGATATCAATTGTCGAGCCCGTAATGTGTATCGGTTTGCCAATTACGTTCAAAACCTGTTGTCCGGATGCATCGACCAGAAAACCCTCTTTGCTAAGGCTGAAACTGCCGTTTCTTGTGTAATAGGTTTTGTCTTTGCTCTGGATAGCAAAGTAGCCGTCCCCCCGTATCGAAAGATCAAGCGGATTTCCCGTATCCCTAATCTGGCCTTCAGACATATCCATTGAATATTGGCCGTAGTAAGTCATGGCAGTCGAATCGGGATATACGGTGTTCTGCTTATCTGCCTCCCCCTCAAGAAGAGGATACAGCCGGGCGGAAAACGATGTCCGTTTGTAACCGGTAGTATTAGCATTCGCCAGGTTATTGGCCACGTTGTCCATTTCCTGGTCCCTCAGCATTGCTCCGGACATTGCAACGTAAATACCTTTATACATAACCGCATCTCCTCAATAAGACGTTATGGCGTACAGACTACTGCATGACAGGAAAGCAAAAACGATGCCAGATAAAAATAGCGTTATAACGCGATGAACGCTATAACGCTATAACGGTTTCCACTATTTTAGACGGGAAATTTTTGCCTGTGGCGGGAAAATTATACCTCGATGTCTATACCTTTGCTCTTCTCTTCAGACGACTCAGGCGGCTCTTTTTCTTCCTCTTCCTCTTTTTCGTAGCGCTTTTTAACTTTCTTTACTACGCGTGTCTTGGGGAAAACATACCCTGAGCCGATGCCCTTCACCCCTGCAATCCTGTATAAGTCCGTTATGATATCATAATCAGCCATCTTGCTTTAATTATCGGACAAAAAGGAAAAAACTTCAAGTAGCAAGCAGTTAAGAGAAGAATGGATTCCCTCTTATAACATTTTATTCAAGCAGACGACCTTTTTGCTCACTAAAGCAGTGTTTCAGTCTTTCCTGCAGGGCATGAAACTGTGTTGTTGTAAGTCCAAGCTGCTCGAAACCAATTTTGAAAAAATCTATTCCGGCACTAATACCGATTCCCATATGAAGACACATTGCGTCGGCAACCTGGACTATCTGGCACAGCGTCTCGTACCCGCTGTCTTCAAAAGCGGGATACTGTTCAGTGTGATGATATTCGATCACCGCCTCGAGGTTTCCGGGCAGCTTCCATTTCCTCGCAATAAGTGCGCCCACATTGCAGTGATTGAATCCCAGGATTTCATCCTCGGCAACAATGGAAGGAAGCTTTTCCTGATCGACCTTATCTATAACAGTCCTGTACTCGTCAGGCAGGCTGTTGTTGATTACGATCTTTCCCATGTCATGTATAAGCCCGCCGATAAGGGCCTCTTCCGGTATCATCATTTCAGTTTGGGCCGCCAGGAGCGAGGAAGCAATAGACACGCCCAGACTGTGTTCCCAGTGCTGCTGCTCGAATAGTCCGAATTTCCTGTGAAGATCTTTCAGGGAGGCGGCTGTGACCAGAGACCTCATCGAATTAAAGCCGATAAGAATTATAGCTGTGGAAATAGTATCAATACCCCTGCCTCTGCCATAATACGGCGAATTTGCTATTCTTAAAATACGGGTGGAAAATGCCTCGTCCTGTGAAATGATTTCTTCGAGCTGATTGACAGAGGTATAATCGTTTGAGACAAGCCGGAGAACTTTTGATGCTATAGGAGGGAGACTCGGGACATCTACCGTTTCCAGAATAATTTGTTCCAGCATGTCTTCTTTCATACCACTCCTTAAACCCAGGCTATAGGTAGAGACAAACAAACTTTGTTCTTATTATCCATCCTTTACCCTTCGCCTTTAGCCTTTTACCTTTAACCTATGTTTATACCGAGTTAATTATTTCTCCGGCAATTTCTTCAATCGGTAAGACTTTATCAGCTATTCCCGCGTCCACTACAGCCTTTGGCATGCCATATACTACACAAGTCTCCTCATCCTGCGCAAATATACGCCCTCCAGTTTTTTTCAGGTTAATCAGGCCCTTGAGGCCGTCATTACCCATTCCTGTCAGAATTATTCCCAGCGCCCTGCCGGGAAAATATTCTGCAACCGATGACATCAGTGCGTCTACGGAAGGCCTGTATATGAAATCCTCTTTATTCTCCGAGATGCTGATGATTGTCTCTATGCCCCTGACCCGCGTTATGCGCATATGGCCCCGGCCTGGGGCAATGAGGGCCACGCCGGGTTTCAGGGCCTCTCCTTCCACCGCCTCCCTGACCTCTATCTGGCTCAACTGATTCAGCCTTTCAGCGAAGGGGCCGGTAAAATTAGGCGGCATATGCTGGGCCACAACGATAGGAACAGGAAAGTCCTTCGGCAGTTTTGGTATGATCTCCTGCAAGGCCTTCGGTCCGCCGGTGGATGTGCCGACGGAAACAATCCCGATTCTGCGCTCGCCTATGTGCCTGGCAGCGAAATTTTTGGATATCTCAGCCGGTTTGGAAATTGCAGGACGCGAGCCCGGCCTTGAGACTTTTTTGACAATCCCCTTTCTCCCTATCTGCTTTATTTTATCGATCAATATCTCCTTGATTTTCACAATGTTGACCGACAGTTCAGAGAGGTTCTTGGGGATAAAATCAACGGCGCCCAGATCAAGGGCATCCAATGTGACCTTTGCGCCCTCCGTCGTAATCGAACTTACCATGATTACCGGCAACGGATTTGTTTCCATGATGTGCTTCAACGCTGCAATCCCGTCCATTCTGGGCATTTCAACATCCATCGTTACGACATCCGGTTTAAGGCTCCCTATCTTTTCAATAGCCTCAATCCCGTCTCTTGCCGTACCGACAATTTTGATCTCGGGATCAGAGGAAAGCATAGTGGACAAAGCATTCCTCATGAACGCGGAATCATCAACAATAAGTATCCTTACCATAAACTCCTTAGAACCCAAAATCTTTCAGCAGGTCGTTTACGTCCTCCTGCGAAACTTTCTCCGGACTCGCTGCAGCCTCCTTCAGACCCGGTTCAATCTTGACACCGAAAGTTGCAACAAGTTTTACCAGTTCTTCCTCGATATCACCTACGAGTTTTATCACCTTCTTGATGGTCTGCCCTGTAAGGTCCTGGAAAGACTGGGTCGTCAGGATTTCGGTCAGATCATCCTCGATCCCTGACTTGAATGCCTTAAGATACTCCACCGATTCTTCAGGCCCCTGCAGTTTTCTTATATGTGTGCCCAGGTCGTCCATGGTCAATATATATTTCTCCACTATTCCCATAGTTCTGTTCGCAGCATCTTCCGTCTTCTCAATAACAAACTGCAACTGATCAACGGCATTAGGCATATCGGTGGCCGCCATGTCCTTGAGTTTCGGGTCAAGCGCTTCCTTAAAGCTCCGTATGGTGTCATGGAGTTTGCGCGTCACCTTGCCGACTTCCTGGAACAGATCGTTCTGCCCTTTCTTCATTATGCTCTGGATTGCGCTGTCGGCTTTTTCATAGTCCTCGCTTGCAATTGCATTCATGAAGCCGACCATTTCATCAAAAAGCGCATACCTCGGGTCAGTAGTGTCTATTCCACGCCGCTCAAAGAAGTTTTTCGCATCAGCAGCTTCCCTGGCCGTATGTTCTCTTACTGCCGGCCCCTCAATCTTCATGGTCGTCTCAACCGGCTCAACCTGATTGCCGTGATCCTTCACTTCAAACATTTCGTCCTCAAATATGCTCACGTCTTCCACGGGTATCAGTTTTTTGTATCCAGCAATACGAGCAGTTTCTCTCCGACTCTGGCGACGCCGGATACAATATCAGGAGTGTTAAAATCTGCCGGGGATTCTATTGAAGAATCATCTATAGTAATTACGCCTGTTATTGCATCTATAAGAACACCGAATGTAATACGGCCGCTCGTAACAACAATGACCTTTTCTCCGGGAGAATCCACATCGAGGCCGACAAGTTTCTTAAGGTTTACAACAGGGATAATCCTTCCCCTGAGGTTTGTGATCCCCTCTATATAATGAGGAACCTGCGGCAGCTTGGTCAGGCGCGGCAGGTTAACAATCTCCTGCACTTTCAGGATGGGTATAGTGTACTCATTGTTGTTCATGGTAAAACCTATATACTGCATATGTCCTCCTAAAAGATCGTGATGAGTACGGTTTCTAAACGCTCGACGCGGTTTTATTGGTAAAAATGCTGCGCGAAAAAACTGCAAGGTCAAGAATAAGCACAACCCTGCCGTCACCGGTAATTGTGGCGCCCAATATGCCGCATTCTTCAGACTCTATTCCATTAATTGTCTTGATCACAATTTCTTCCTGTCCGAGCAATTCGTCAACAGCAATGCAGAACCGCCTGTCTCCGACAATCGCCACCAGCACATATGTATGATCATTGGACTCGTTTGTTCTGTTCTGCACCGAGAGGACAGCTGCCATATCAAACATAGGAATGACCCTGCCCCTTATAGTCAGGACCTTCTGTCCGGTTATGTCCTTGACATCGCTCTTCCTGATCCTGAGTGTTTCCTCTATCATGGATTGCGGAACAGCGTAAAATTCACTGCCGACCCTGACCATCATGGCCTGCAATATCGCAAGTGTCAGCGGCAAACTTATTTTAAAGGTGGTCCCGACATCCTTCTTGGTAATGACTTCAACATAGCCGTTCAGTTTCCCTACGTTGGTTTTCACGACATCCATTCCTACCCCGCGTCCGCTCAATTCGGTAGAAACGTCTTTTGTAGAAAATCCCGGCAGGAAGATAAGATTTATGGCTGCATCGTCAGACATTTTCTGTGACTCTTCTTCGGATATCAGCCCTTTTCCAAGCGCCTTTCTCTTTTACTGCATTAACATCGATCCCCTTGCCGTCATCCGACACTTCAATAACAATCTGTGTCCCTCTCTGATAAGCGCTGAGAATGATTCTTCCTTTTTTAGGCTTGCCTTTCTGCTCTCTTTCATCAGAGAACTCGATCGCATGGTCTATCGAATTCCTGATAATATGTACCAGGGGGTCTCCGATATTCTCTATAACAGTCTTGTCGACTTCCGTATCCTCACCAAACATCTCCAAATCTATGTCCTTACCCAGTGTTCTGGACATGTCTCTTACCATCCTTGGGAACTTGCCGAAGACCTTCTGAATGGGCTGCATTCTTATTTTCATAACGGCGAGTTGCAGGTCGGAAGTAACTCTGTCCAGAAAACCTGTTGTTTCGACGAGGCCTTCCACTTGGGGGTCATCGGAATAATTTATATCGAGCTTTGCCGCCAGATTAAGGAGCCTGTTCCGGGCGAGGACTATCTCTCCGGCCAGGTCCATCACTTTATCAATTCTCGAGACATCAACTCTCAGATGAGAGACAACTTCTCTTTCCTTCGCCATCTCTTCAACAGCAGCAGGCGAAGGCCCGGAGGCAGGTATAGGTTTAGGTTCAACGAAAGGCTTTTCTTCTTTTCCTTCTTTTCCTTCTTTTTCTTTATCTTCCTGCTCTGCCTCTGCCTTTTCTTCTGCCCTTACCTCTACCTCTGTTATTGTCTCTACCTGCTCTTTTACCTCTGCCTTTTCTTTCGTCGCTGACTGTGCTTTTTCAGAAGCCTTATCCAGTTCGGCAAGCAGCCACGAAATGTCCTCCTCGACGCCGTCTTTCATCTTTATATGGAAAATAAGAAGCCTTAACGTATCCACACACTTAAGGATGACATCCATTAATTCGCTGGAAAGGGCAACCTCCGCATCACGGACCTTTTTCATGATGCTTTCCGCCCTGTGGGCAACATCGACTATAGGCTGAAATCCGAGGAACCCCGCAGCTCCCTTGAGCGTATGCATGCCGCGGAATATCTCATTGAGCATATCTTTATCGTATCCCTTTGATTCCAGCTCAACAAACATGGGATCGATCCTTTCAAGCGTTTCCGAAGCCTCGGTAACGAACTCGTCTATTATTTCTTCCATTTCGTCGGCCATTACTATCCTCCGGCTTTCAAAGATTTCTTCTTATCGGCGATTTTTTCGAGTTTCTCCTTAAGTATGTCTGCTGTAAATGGCTTGACGATATAGTTGTCCACCCCCGCTTTGATGGCCTCTATCACTTTCTCTTTTTCCGCCTCCGCAGTTACCATGAGGAAAGGAATGTTTTTCAAAGGATCTGCCTCCTTCCGGACATTCCTGAGCAGTTCAATCCCTTCCATATTAGGCATATTCCAGTCCGAAATTACCAATCCGTAATTGCCGCCTTTCAGCCGCTGCAATGCCTGACCTCCGTCTTCAGCCTCATCTATGTTTTCAAAGCCAAGCTGTTTAAGAAGATTCTTAACTATTCTTCTCATGGTCGGGAAATCATCCACAACAAGTACTTTGATAGCAAGATTAAACATTACTCCCCACCTCCGCTAAGTATGTTTTTAAAAATACGTTTTACACTGTCATTAATTTTCTCAGCGTTGGTGGGTTTGACCAGATAGTCATCAACGCCGGCATCAAAAGCCTTTTTCTTTTCGTCCTCGTCAGCTTCTGTCGTAACCATGATAATCGGCATGTCTTTCAGATTGACGTCCGACCTGAGCGTCTTCGTCAGTTCAATGCCGTCCATGTACGGCATGTTCATATCGGTAACAACAAGGTTGATATCTTCGGTCCCGAGTTTTTCAAGGGCATCAAGGCCGTTTTCCGCGCTAGCCACCTCGTATCCTTTGCTTTTAAGATACAAGCTGAGCAGCTTCCTGGTTGTCTTATCATCGTCAACAATCAATAGCTTCATATTCAGCCCCCTAAAAAAAAGGCAATAGGCAATAGGCTATAGGCTATGGGCAAAAAACCACAAAGAGCACTTTTTTTCTTTTCCTATTGCCCATAGCCTATTGCCTATTGCCTGCCTTTCCTATACCTTTTGATATATAATTACTTTATTTATCACCACAGGCCGCAAAGCCCTCGTAACATTATGGAGGCTTTCAGATGTGCCTACAAAGAGATAACCCCCGGGCCTGAGCGCATCATACAAATGTGATACTACTTTTTGCTTGGCCTTATCGTCAAAATAAATAAGCACATTCCGGCAGAAAATTATGTCGACCCCGCGTATCATCCTGACGTCTCTTTCTTCTATCAGGTTCACCTTGGAAAATTTTACCATGGATTTTACGGCCGGCGATAAAGCATATTGCTGGTTTGCGTCTGTAAAATATTTCTTCAAATAAGCCGCAGGTATGTTACGGATGGCATAAGAACCATATATTCCCGCACGCGCGGATGCCAGTACCCCTTCGCTGATATCGGAAGCGTATATCTCTTTTTTGAATCCGCTGAGTTCGGGTTTCTCAAGAAGGACCATGGATAAAGTGTACGCTTCCTCTCCTGTAGAAGATGCTGCAGACCATATTTTGATGTCCTTGCGGCCCGAATTTATATTTTCGGCAGAAATACGGTTTAATAATTCGCCGCCGAAGACCTCAAATTGCTGCGGCTCGCGGAAGAAAAAAGTCTCATTGGTCGTAATTAACTCAAAGAGGCGTTGAAGCTCCTGGCGGTCAGAATCATACTTGAGATTATAAAGGTAATCCTCATAGCCCTTCAGGCTCTTTTCCTGTATTCTTCTGCCGAGTCTGTTTTCGAGGAAATATTTCTTATTGTCCGGAATGAAAATACCGCTCTTTTCGTAAATAAAGTCCCTCAACTGTCTAAATACCTCATCATTCATCGAGATGCTCATAGAGAATTGAGGGCCTCCCTGATTTTCGCCTGAACATCCAAGTTATGATGGTCCTCATGCAGGGAGAGGGCCTCATAAGCTTCCCGTCCGCCGAGTTCAACAATTGCATCAATGGCAGACATCACAACAGGAATAAAGTCATCAAGAAGCAGCGGCGCTATTTTGTCGATCGCTGTCTCTCGCTGGCATGAGAAGGCGACCGTCTTGACCGCATAAAAGCGGACCCACGGGTCGTCGTCCCGCAGGGAATCGAAAAGTTTCGGCGAGCAGCAACGCGCCTCTCCAAGACCGACTACTGCGGCTTTCCGGACATCCGCATCACTGTCGCCCAAAAACCGCGACAGCCACAATGTAGCCTGTTCCGTCGCCGTTCGGCCGAGGCCGTTTATAGCGGCAATTTTCACTTTCTTGTCCGGGTCTTCGGTCAGTTTGCACAGAATGCCTTCGTCAGTCACTGTTTTGGCTATTATCTGGCGGACCTGGGTGCTGTACCGCGCAACATCAGAAAGAAATCTTTCGGCATCTATTTCGACCAGCGATCCGACAATTGTCTCAAGCACATCATAATACTTCTCTATTTCCAGGAGTTCCCGGAGCGGTTTATATGCTTCTTTTGATCGTATGGTACCGAGGGCCTCAATCGCCAGGCGCCTCACATGAGCATCGACATCGCGCTGAGATGTCTCAAGAAGCGGATTTATGGATTCAAAGGCGCCTATTGCGCCAAGCGCCTGGGTCGATGCACGTCTCAAATCCCTCCTCGCGTCATTCAAATATCCGATAAGCCGGGAGACTGCTCTCACGCTCTTTATTTCGCCCAGGATTTCTATCACAAAGGACATCCCCCGGTACTTCATGCCTGAAGACTCCAGCAATAGCAGGAGCTTATTTTCAGAATCAATGGCCTTGATGGTAGATTTCAACTTTGAAATTCTTTCTTCATTATCCGGCAATGACGGATCGAGAGCACCTGCGAGCTCAACAATCAGGGCAACAGCTTCTCCGCAATTAAGGGCTTCGATCCCTTTGAGGGCCACCTCCTTGTCTTCCCATTCCCCATCTTTGAGCATAGTAATCAGGTAATCCGACACATTTGACATGTTGGGGGTAATGCCTATTTTGATAAGGCTCTTTATTACAGTATTCCTCTCTTCATCCGGGGCGTGCAGCAGATACGCGGCAAGCCGCTCAGCCGCCTTATCAGAGCCAAGTTTGCCAAGTGTCTCGATAGCCTCATACCGGACAACTTCCGAAGGCAGTTCAAGCAGTGCGGCTATCCGCTCCACGGCGCTTTCATCCCTCAATTCTCCAAGCGCCTCGAGGACGGAAAAGCAGACCCATTCCTCATCGTTCAGGGCGTCAATCAGTTCAGGAACAGCCTGCTTATATCCGAGCAGACCCAGGGCCCTTGCCGCAGCAGCCCGTACATTACTGTTATCGTCCCTGAGCAGAGGGACGATAAACGCCGGAGCAATGCCTTTATGTATATCGGCCAGGAGATCAATAGCGAACTTTCTCAGGTCATCATCTTTGTCTTTAAGGATCGGATAAAGAAACGGCACAGATACGCTTCCCAGTTTCGTGAGTATGATCAGGGCAGTGTTTCTAAGATAGGTATTTTCCCGCAAGAGAGGCAATACCATATAAGCAGTCACCTCTCCGCCGATGGCGATGAGAGACCTCATAGCGGCATCCTGCACCCCGACATTCTCATCGCTGAGCGCTTTTATCAACGGATAGACCGCCCTTTCGTCACCGGTCCCCAGTTCCTCAATTATTCGTTTTCTGACGGAAGGATCTTTGTCCTTAAGTTTCTGAATCAACTTTTTGATGTTCTTTGCCACGCGATCAGCCTCCAGAAACATCAAGCGTTATACGCCCGGTGTCAAAAGCAAAAAACCTTTTCTTTTACGCTCGCCCCCGGCGTATGATTTTATGACACTGTAACGGCAATGACGCGATGAACGCTATAATTTACAATACTATATAGCATATATAATATGCATCGGACTATTCAAGAGCAAAAAAGACGGGGCATGTTCCACCCTGAATACCCGGCGTGTGTTATTTGAATTCTTCCATAACAGACCTCAGCTTCAAAAGGGCCTTGCCGTGGAGCTGGCAAACTCTCGATTCGCTGATATCAAGGACTTTCCCTATTTCCTTCATGGTAAGCTCTTCATAATAGTAGAGTGTCAGCACAAGCCTTTCTTTTTCCGGCAGAGCATCAATGGAACTGCCGAGGACCGTTCGCAGTTCTTTCAGATTCAGCTCATCAAGAATACTTTTGCCTTCTTTATCGGAAATGCACTCCAGTATGTCCAGGGATTCACCTTCTTTGTTCGTCATCCCCAGGTCTTCCAGATTGATCATATGCATTGTGTTGGCAGTGGATAATGTTTTGTAAAGCTCCTCCATGGATATATGGAGCTTTTCAGCAACTTCCTCGTCAGTGGCGCTGCGATTAAGCTCCTTTTCCAGTAACGAGTAGGCCTGTCTCGTATCATCCAGCTTTTTTCTGGCATCCTTGGACACCCACTGCATGGAACGAATTTCATCAATAATAGCGCCCCGTATCCTGAAATCAGCAAAAGTGCTCAGGCTCGCATTCAAAGAGGGATTGTATCTTTCTATCGCCTCTAAAAGACCTATTATGCCGGCGGACACAAGATCTTCGACACTTAATTCCGGCGGAAGATAAAAACCATACCTTGAAGCATAGTATTTCACTCTCGGAAGGAATTTCTCGACTATTTCTTCCTTCTCTTTTTCAGATACCTTTCCCATAAAAACTCCGAAGATTAAAATGTTTGATGTTGAATTTTGAATGTTAAATTAAGGAAGTTTTCATTAATTCAACATGTAGTCAAAATTCATGTTTATGTTCGACGCATTAACGCCTTCCTCAAAAAGAATTGTATGTTCCCCTTAACATCGTTCATCGGATTTTCAATCAGCCTTTTCCCAATAATAGCAAGTTTTTTTGAAAATGTACTGTTCGGGTACATGGCAATGTAGCCCTTCTGGGCAATAATTGCATCTTTTACATGCTGCTCATATGGCAGAAAGCCGATGTAGTCCACAGAGAGTTTCAGGAATTTGTCCGCCACTATCGCCAGCTTCCTGAACGTATCAAAGGCCTCTTTTTCGGAACGCGCGGTGTTGACAAGTACCCTGAAGCTCTTTTCTCCAAAATCCCTTGACAGCACCTTTATGAGGGCATAAGCGTCCGCCAGCGACGTTGGTTCCGGAGTAACTATCACAACAGTCTCCTGGGCAGCACTGCAGAAAAAAAGCACATTATCCGCTATCCCGGCTCCGGTGTCGATCAGAAAGATATCGAATGGCATATCAAAGCTGTCAAGTTCAGTGACAAGTTTCAGACGACTGCTGTCGGACAGTTCTGTCAACTCTCTGACACCTGAACTTGCAGGCAGAATCATTATGCCCATTGGACCGTTCACAATGATATCTTTTATTGTCTTTTCACCTAACAGCACGTGTTTCAGGTTGAATCTGGGCGCTATACCGAACAGCACATCTATATTGCTCAAACCAAGATCGGCATCGAGGATAAGCACCCTTTTATTCAGGCCGGCATAAAACAAGGCAAGGTTTGCAACAAAATTAGTTTTTCCCACTCCGCCTTTCCCACTGGAAACAGCTATGATACGTGGTCCTGAGTTCGTCATTATATCCCTCCAATAATCAGGCCGGCAAGAAAGTCCGAGGTCGGGACCCTTATGTCGTCCGGCACGCCTGGCCCGGTAGTAATAAATGAAAGCGGCCTGCCTGTAAGCATGGAAATATTATAAAGACTCCCGTACTGAGTGGCCATATCGAGTTTTGTAAACCCTATTGAGTCGATCATATCGACATTGCATTTCTGCCAGGATTTAATCGCCGAAGGCACACTCATCGATGAATCTATAAGGAAGCATTTTTTGACCGGGAACCCGGAAGGAAATATATCGTGTATATCCTCCAGAATATTACTGAATTCAGCACCGGGTGTGTCGATGAGCAGCGCACCCTTCTTCATCTCCTTATATAATATTTTCGGCAAGTCACTTATTCTTTTCACGACCCGCAATGGGCATCTCAGTTGCTGCGACAGCTCTTTCATGTTCGCAACAGAGCCGATCCTGTCGGCGTCGAGAGAAATGAGGTTAAAGGGCTTTCTTTTAGACGCAAAGAGATGCGCGACTTTGGAAAAAGTCGTGGTTTTGCCTACACCGGGAGGCCCCAGAAATATCAGCCCGCTTTCTTCAGCCGGCGAAAGCCCCTGCACTTTGATATCACCCTTTATGCTGTTCTTCAGGCTATCAAGTGTTTCCTGGGACCTTTCCAGCAAAATCATCGCAAACTGAATATCGACCCCCTGCCTTACAAGCAGGTTAAAAAGTCCTTTCTTGTCCTTTCCGATTCTTAGAGCGGGCACAATCGGCCTCAGGGTCTCTTTCAGATAGCAGACCTCTTCTCTGAGCCCTTTTATCTCCTTCAAAAGGTCGCCCATATCAGAAGAAAGGGCCGCTTCAGAAGCATCAGGAGAAACACTATCATTTTCATCGAGGGCAACGGTAACTTCCACCGCCTCTTTATTAAGCATTCCAAACGGACCGCTTCTTACTGATTTACTGGACAATATGATTGCGTCCGAACCAAGTTCTCTTTTTACGGTCTCTAACGCCTCCTTGAAACTCCGCCCGACAAATTTCTTGATCCTCATCGCACCCCCTTCATTCCATCTTCAATGTGCCAATAGAATACACCTGCGTATTAGGCGTAATCTCTCCATGTGATATAATCATTATACTGCCGGAAATCCTTTCAGCGAGTTTCTTCAGAAATCTCCTGATCGTCGGGGAACAAAGCACGATCGGCTGAAAACCCTTGCGCACACCGTCCTCATAATTTCGTTTCAGGTTTTCACTGATCTTGTCAGAGGTCGCCGGATCGAGAGCAAGATAAGAACCTTGCGGAGTGGTCTGGACAGCCTCAATTATCTGCCGCTCGACTTTCGGATCCACCAAAATAACAGATATCGAGCCATCGGTCCCCTGCAATTGCTTTGTGATGCTCCGCGCAAGGGCCTGCCTGACATACTCGGTCAACACGTCGGGGTCCTTAGTGGCCGCCGCATAATCCGAAAGCGTTTCCAGTATTGTTTGAAGGTCCCTTATGGAAATTCTTTCCCTCATCAGATTCTGCAGCACTTTCTGAACAGCGCCCAAGCTCAGCTGGCCGGGAACAAGGTCCTCCACTACTTTGGGCTGGGTCTTAACAAGATTATCAAGCAACTTCTGCACATCCTGTTTGCCCAACAATTCATAAGAATGGTTCTTAATGACTTCGGTGAGGTGCGTCGCAATGACCGACGGGACATCAACTACCGTATAACCGGCGAGCTGCGCTTCCTCCATGACCTTTTCGTCGATCCAGATTGCATTTAAGCCAAAAGCCGGGTCCTTTGCAGCTATGCCTTCAATCTTTGCCGTTTCCGTACCCGGTGAAATGGCAAGATGCTTATTCAGCATTACCTCTGCCGAAGAAACCTCAACTCCTTTTATAAGTATTGAGTAACCATGGGGTTTCAACGACAGATTATCTTTTATATGGACCGGCGGAACAATGAAACCCATGTCCGTGACCAATTGTCTTCTGATTGCCTTTATTCTGCTCAAAAGAGGGCCCCCTTCCTCGACCAGCGGTATGAGCCCATAGCCGATGTCCAATGATAGCGGATCTATGGGGAGCAAAGATTCCAGCGTTTCGGGCGCTTTTGTCTCTTCGGCCGCAGCGACCGCTGCCTCTTTTTTAGCCGGCGCTTGCTGCTTCAGAAAATATGACGCCGACCCGGTTACAGCCGCCAGCATTAAAAAAGGCAGATGGGGCAAACCGGGAATCAGTCCGAAGAAACCCAGTATCCCGGCTGTGGTGCCCAGCACTTTGGCGTTCGTAAAAAGCTGTTTGAAAACGTCGGTCCCGAGATTGGCTTCAGAAGCCGCCCTTGTGACAATAATACCCGCAGCGGTTGAGGTCACCAGTGCGGGGATCTGGGCAACCAGACCTTCTCCTATGGTAAGTATTGTGTATGTTTGCGCGGCTTCAGCCATAGGCATGCCTTTCTGGATGACCCCTATAAGAAACCCTCCAATAATATTGATCGCCATGATAATGATGGCGGCAATTGCATCACCCCTCACAAATTTGCTCGCACCGTCCATGGCCCCGTAGAAGTCCGCCTCCCTGCTTATGTCCTGCCTTCTCTTCCGCGCTATTGTATCATCTATGAGACCGGCGTTCAGGTCGGCATCTATACTCATTTGCTTGCCCGGCATCGCATCGAGAGTAAAGCGTGCGGTCACCTCAGCAATCCTGCCCGCGCCTTTCGTAATAACTACGAAGTTTATGATTATCAGGATGAAGAAGAGAACAAAGCCTACGACAAAATTACCGCCCACCACAAACGCCCCGAAAGACTTGATGACCATTCCTGCAGCCTCGATCCCTGTATCGCCCTTTGTCAGTATAAGCCTCGTAGAGGCAATGTTCAAGGATAGCCTCAGCAGGGTCGCTACCAGCAGAACGGAAGGGAAGACCGAAAAATCAAGGGGCTTTTCCGTATATGCCGCCACAAGCAATATAACTATGGAAAGTGTTATGCTGAACGACAAAAAAAGGTCGAGCAGCAGGGACGGCATGGGAATGATCATCAGCGAAAGAATCATCACAATGCCGACTGCGAGCATAATGTCGGTCTGCCTTAACAGTCTTTCAAACATAAAAAATTTCGCTCATCCGACTTTTCCTTTCAGTTTATACACATTTGCGAGTATTGCAGCCAATGCTTTATAAAAGACCTCCGGTATTTCCTGGTCGATCTCAAGCTTGTATAAAGACCTGGCAAGCAATTTATCTTCAAAGACAGGTACTCCATGTGTTTTCGCTATCTCTTTTATCTTCTCCGCGATGATGTTCGCGCCTTTTGCTTTTACAGCCGGCGCACCCATGCTGGCCGAATCATACTTAAGAGCAACGGCATAATGGGTAGGATTAGTAATCACCACATCAGCCTTGGGCACTTCCTGCATCATCCTTTTCCGTGCCATCTCCCTCTGCAGGCTCCTTATCCTTGCCTTGACCCTGGGATCACCCTCCATTTCCTTATGTTCTTCTTTAACTTCCTGTTTCGTCATTCTCAGATCGCGCGAGTGCTTCCAGCTCTGGTATCCATAGTCTGCAATAGCGAAGAGAGTGAGGCATATAACCGAAGTCAGAACAAGTTTTTTTACCGCCACATATGCAAATTGCGCAATATTCGAGATGTCCATGTCCGTAAGAAAGGGAAGATTCACCGTCTCCTTTTTTAAAAGGTTATAGAGGACAAGGCCCAGGACAATTACCTTGAATATGCCTTTTGCCGCTTCAACAAGAATATTAAGACTGAAAAATCTCTCAAGCCCCTTCATCGGGCTGAGTCGGGAGATGTCGGGCATCAGAGGCTGGGTTGTTATTAAAAAACCTGTTTGCAGAAAGCCCACAGTCAGGACCGCTGCGAGAACTGTTAGCAAGAATGGAGACATCATCAAAAAGGCTTTGATAGCATCGCTCCTGAATACTGTTGCAAAAGAGGCATCCGTCAGCGAGACCTCGAAACCCCTTTTCAGCGCCATTCTTAAATAGGTGGTAAGCATAGTGAACATAAAACCGCCGAAAGAAAGGTACAAAAATACCACCCAGACCGGCATGATCCCGATAATATCCTTGCTTTTGGTAATTTGACCCTGTTCACGCGCCTTTTCAAGTCTTCGGCCCGTCGCCTGTTCTGTTCGTTCTTGTTGGTCCCCTTCAGCCATATAAACCTCGTTATAGCGTTATAGCACAAAAATATTTTTTCATCTCGTTATCACCATTATGGTGTCTTTAACGTTCATAAATGCTTTTGAAATGACAATAATACTCAGCGGAATTGATAAAACAAGGAATACAATGCCCAAAGTTATGAGTAAAGGGAAGCCTATGAAAAAAATGTTGGCTTGCGGAATAGTTTTTGAAAGAAATCCCATCGCCAGGTTTACCAGCAACTGCACAATCAACACCGGCGCCGCTATTTTAAATGCAAGTGGGAAAAAAAACACATTAAGTTTCATGACAGAACTGAACACGCCGTCATAGTGCAGGCTGGTGATATCGAAACTGCGCACGATACCCTCAATAAGATAAAAATGCACGTCGAATATAAAGAATAACGCCATAGACATCATAGTGTAAAAGAGACTTAACGGGCTCAGCGTTTCGCCGAAAGCCGGATTGAAAACTGCGGCCATTGTCAAACCCATAGCCAGGCTTATCCATTGGGCAGCCATCTCAATGGCGCCAAGGATTATTCGTATGGTCAATCCGATGGCAGTGCCCACAAAAAAGGCCTCGAAAAGCGCCCTTGCCGGATCAGAGAAATCAACCTTGACTATAGGAAGGAGCATCAGCGTAAGAGCCAAGGAAAGGGCCGCCCTTACCATCACAGGGGTTTGATTGCCTCCGATAAAAGGGATAAAAGACAGCATTACCGTTATCCTTATGAATATGGGGATAAATTTATCCGCATAAGTATTTATTAAGTTATATAATTCCATATCGCCTGCCCATACCTGTCTTATTTGACATATAACGGAATATTTTCGAAAATGCTTCTTGTAAAACCGACCATTACCTTTACCATCCAGGGCAGCGCAATAACCAGCGTGATGAAGACCGCAATGATTTTTGGGACAAAGGTGATGGTCATCTCCTGGAGCTGTGTAATAGACTGAAAGACGCTTATCATCAATCCGATGACGAGGCTTACCAATAATACGGGACCGCCTACAAGCAGAATAGTTTCAAATGACTGTCTCGAAAGCTGAGTTAATAGCTCAATGCTCATCTGAATCCCTTGATAAGAGAGCCGATCAGCAGTTGCCAACCATCGACCATTACAAACAGCAGCAATTTAAAAGGCATGGAAACCATAACAGGAGGCAGCATCATCATACCCATTGAGAGCAATACACTCGCAACAACCATATCGATAACCAGAAACGGAAGGTAAATAAGAAACCCTATCTCAAACGCCTTTTTGAGCTCACCTATGGCAAAGGCAGGGATAACCACCCGCATTGACAAATCCATCGGTTTTGCGGGTCTTTCCGACTTAGACATCTTCAGAAAAAAGGCAAGGTCTTTCTCTTGCGTTTGTCTCAGCATAAACTCCTTCAAAGGGACCCCTGCCCTGTCAAGGGCCTCTTCCGCCCCTATTTCCTTTTTGGAATATGGTTGATAAGCGTCCGCGTAAATCCTGTCTATAACAGGCGACATGATAAAAAAAGTAATGAATAAGGCCAATCCCAGGACAACTTGCGTGGGCGGCACCGAAGGAGTGCCGAGTGCTTGTCTCAGAAAAGAAAGCACCACAACAATTCTGGTAAACGAGGTGACCATGACAAGAATTGCAGGCAATATGGACAACAGTGTCAGAAAGAGCAGCAATTCAAGCGGCGTCGACAATCCGAAAAGTCCCCCGCCGGCAGCAGGCGCGGGTGCAGCTGGTGCGGCTAAAACAACAGACGGCAAAAGGCCAATGGCTAAGGGCAAAAGGCACAGAAAGACAAAAACGGCAAAAGTCAAATTGCTAAAGGCTGTAGTTTTCATAGAAGAAAAAATAGCAAGTCTGTTTCTGTCCCGGTCTTCCGCCTTTTGCCTTTCGCCTTTTGCCATTAGCCTTTTACCTTTCTCTTTTTGTTCTTAACCATTTAAGTTTCATCTTCTGATTATCATCTTCTGTCTTTGACCCTCCGCCCGGGGCGGAAACATTTCGCCATTCTTCTATCTCAGCCGGATTCAATTTACCCAGAAGCGAGATGTTTTCATCGGTGATTCCGACTGCCATGTAATTATTTAGAATCTTGACAACAGCTATGCCCCTTTTGGGTCCGAACGACTGGTAGTGAAGCATCTCTATCATCCCCTTTTGAGGCAGCATCTTGTGCTTGAAGAACCTAAGCATCAGATATACCGCGGCAAGGGTGACAAGCAAAGCTGCAAAAACCTTAACGAGTTCCAAACCCATTTATCTCAGCTGCCTCACCCGCTCGGTCGGGCTGACGATGTCCGTCAGCCTGATACCGAATTTTTCATTCACCACAACCACCTCTCCCCTGCCGATAAGCCTTTGATTTACGTAAACCTCCATAGGCTCGCCTGCCAGCTTATCGAGGGCAATGACCGATCCTTGTCCCAGCTGCAACAGTTCCTGGATAAGGATTTTAGTGCTTCCGATAACTACCATCAGTTCAAGAGGGACATCAAGAATGAAATTAATGTCCCGCTGGGTGGGTTGAGACGGCTGGGCATCTCCCTGAAACTCCTGTACATCCAGATTCTTGATATCTTCCGCCATGTCCATTATCTCCCTTGAATTAGCCCGCTCTTATTGTTTTCCATCCTGAATTACCTTTGCAATTTTTATGGCCCTGTATCCCTTTAAAACACCGAATTTAGCCTTAAACTTGTCGCTGCCCTCGACCATTACACCGAGGTCATCATCGATATTGCTGTTAAGGACAAGCACATCATCTTCTTTCAGCTGAAGGACTTCCTCAACAGTTAGGACAGTCCTGCCCAGCACGCCGGTCAAAGTGACCGGTATGTCCTTCAGCCGGTCTTTCAGCCGCTCAAGCCACTTGATGTCCAGTTCATCCCTGTCTGCAGAAAAGGCGCTGTATAATTTCTCCTTGATAGGCTCGACCGATCCATAAGGGATACAGAGAAAAGCCTTACATTGCTTACCTTCGACCTCAAGGACAAACTCCACCTTAATGACAACATCCACGGGGGTAACAATAGTCACAAACTGAGGGTTCATTTCCGAACGGACGTAGACGGGTCTTATAGGGTAAACAGGTTTCCAGGCCTCTTCCATGTCATCAAAAAAAATCAATACTACCTTATGTATGATTTTCTGTTCGATGGGAGTAAACTCTCTGCCCTCCGGTTTAAAGTAACCTTTCCCGGTGCCGCCGAAAATGAATTCGATAAGACTGAATATCATGGACGCGTCAAACACAAGGAGTCCAAAGCCCCGGAGAGGCTCCATTTTGAAAATGTTTATGCTGGAAGGAAAAGGGACACCTCTCATGAAATCATAGAACTTGGTAATAGTTACATTGACGTTGGTAACATCGACCATATGCCTGATCGCCGCTGACAAAGAAAGACGGAAGTTACGGGCGAGCCTCTCGTTGGCAATGTCGAGGGAAGGCATCCTTCCCCTGACGATTTTCTCCTGGCCGGTAAAATCATAAGCCTTTACGCCGGAAGTGTCCTCCAGCTTCTCTGTTTCTACTTCTCCTTCAGCAATCCCCTTTAGCAGGGCATCAACTTCATCCTGAGAAAGAATATCTTCCATCAAACCTCCAACAGCATAGGCATAGGTAGAGGTAGCGGGAAAGAAAACAGTAAATATCTTTTATTAAATGCGCTTGTCATTGTTCTTTGCCTCTACCTTTACCTTTCTTTTATCATTGCATGACAAATTCTGTAAGATAAACATTTTTTACAGTGTTATTCCCCAGAATCTGGTTTGCCATCATATTAATTTCATCTTTAAGCTGCAGCTTTCCTTCAGGCGACATCAGGGTGTCGGAAGTCTTGCTCGTCAACAGGTTTATGACCGCGTCTCTGAGCTGGGGTGTTTTTGCCTTGGCGCTTTCCATTGCGGCCTGGCTCGAAAGTTCTAATTGCATCGAAACCTTGAGAAACTTGTTTGCGCCCTGGTCGCCCAGATTGACTACAAAAGGGTCAAGCGAGAACATTGCACTTTCTTCCTTTGCGCTTGATTCCCCTTTCTTTGGCCCTTTCTCGCCGCCTGATTTAGTGAGAAAGAAAAATGCGCCGCCGCCGCCGAGCAGAACAGCGACCGCGATTACGATAATCAAAATAAGCCCCTTACCCTTCTTCTTTTTTGGTTTTTCAATTTCTTCGTCCAGTTGTTCTTCTTTTTCCTCTTCCATATACAAACCTCCGTTATAGCGTTATAGCGTTCATTGAGTTATAGCGTACAGCGTTAAAGGATATCTTTTATATATACGCTGAACTCCATACGCACCAGGTCGTACGATTTAATAGCACAGATTATGCCAATATCTAACAAATTGATTTTATGGAATAAGTTATTAGGTGGGTCAACAAATTGACGGTTGAGAAGCCCACAATGGATTCTCAACCGTCAATCAACTATCGCATCATAGCTCTCAGCTATTTTCTACGCCGTTATAACCTGTCCCAGAGTCTGCAGAAGTTGGCTGGTAACGGTAATCACCTTGGCATTGGCTTCATATCCCCTCTGCACAGTGATCATATTCACAAATTCGCCCGCAAGATCGACATTACTGCCCTCAACAGAGTCCGAGAATATCTTCCCCCTTCCCGCTGTCCCGGCAGACCCGATGATCGGACTCCCGAGGTGCTGGATTCGCTGAACAGGTTGCTTCCTATATTCATAAGCTGCGAGGAGGCTATGAAGCGCGCCAGTTGGACCTGTGCGATTTCAGAAGTCTGCCCGTTGGTAAATGTGCCGGTCATGGTGCCGTCCTGCCCAACGCTAAGACTCTGGAGACTGCCGGAAGTGTAACCGTCCTGGTTCAGGAACAAAACGGTGCTGTCTGAACCGAATTGTGTAGTGCCGCTCAGGCCGCTGCCGCCGCTGTTAATGTCATACTTCTCATTCTGGCCGAAATCGAAGCCAATTTGCTGGTTCTGCAGAACGCCGCCGCTAAAATTAAACTCGTCGTATCCGGGCACGGCAGTGACAAGCGCGCCGGATGAATTGAATTGAAGCGTCCCGCTTCCGCTTACCTGGTCCTTACCGTTAACGCTGTCGGTCGAAGGGGTGACGGCCCACCACATCCACCTGTTTCCGGTTGTGGGCTTGTTAGCGCCGATAAGGCTGGTATCGTCGGCTATTTTTTTGAAATATACATTGATAAGGTGGCTTTTCCCCAGGGAATCGAATACTGTGACCGATGTCGAAAAATCCGAGGTCGGCGATGCATTGCCGGGATCGAAACCCGGCAACCTGGAAATCACTTTTCAGTGTGCCTGTTGCGTCGATGACTTGCGATGACACATCCTTGCTGCGACTTCTGGATGCCGCCTGCCTGGACGGTCGTAGTCGCGGACCCGAAGAAACCCAGTTGCTGCGGCATTAGAGTGCTGTTACTCCAATCAATAGTCACAGGATTGCCGAATTATTCCCGATTATAAGCTGATGATTCAAAGAGTCATATTGAACATTGAGCGGGTTAGTGTTGAGCAGGGGCAAAAGCCGTTCCATTAGCGGCAGTCGCTGTATTAAGGGCAGTCTGAACAGCATTGGCAAAGTCTGCATCATTGGTGTACGTTCCTGTCGGTACAGTCGCAGTGTAGGAAACGCCCCCCGATGAAAAGGTGATAGTATTATTATTTTGCCCAATATCGATGTTGCTGTTATTGTAGCCCAACATATTTGCTGCCGTATTCGTAATATTCCAGTTCAAAGCCAGCTGCTGCTGTAAAGCGACCCCGTGCGCAGAAGAGTTTTGTGCGAAAGCGGGGACTGCGCCAAAACCTAAATTACTCATCCCATTGCCGCCGGCAGTAAGTGCCAGAGTACCCGGTGACGCAGCAGTATTAGTAATCGTCAACGTTCCCGGGTTCGTTGTAGCGTCAACAACATAAGACGAGCTGAATGGCCCGCCGCAAATTCCACCCCATTCATGGCACTCTGGACAGCTGAGGCAAGCGCTCCCAAGCTGCTGTATGTTTTTTGAGGTATCGTAACTGTCTGTGGCAACACGTGCTGTCGTTCCAGGTTATTGTATTATTGGTTGGATCAATAGTCAGGGTATGAAGTGGGATCGGCTGGCTCCCCAAAACATTAGAGGTTGTTCCAGCTGTGCTGCTAATGGTGGTAGGATCAGTCGCAGAAAGACCAAACTGCTGGGGGATTGCGGTGCTGTGTGCCCAATCAAAAGCGAGATCATCACCAAGAACCGCGTCGCTATTCGCAAAGGTAAACTTGTTAGTGGTACCGCTGTAAGTGACAGTTATTTTACCCCCGTCGGCCCAATAATGCATTAGTGAGGGTTGTAGCAAGTCCGGCGCCAGTCATAAGATCTGGCGTCAATGTCACCGTTTGGGTCGCCCCACCGGCCCAGGTAAAGCTTATCGTATTATGGGCTGTGTCAACATTGCCGGCATTGTTGAACGAGAACGTGTAGGGGGTGGCGGCGCTGGTAGGAGGATTATACGTAACTGTCGCTCCCGGGGACAAGACATTCGTATAGTTGCCGGTCCCGTTGAGCAGGTTGGTCAGTTCTGTTGCCAATGCCGGTCCCGTATAGGGGCTGTTCGTAGTATTGATAGGCACAGTCTGGCCGTTTATACTTATGTCCTGATTCGTACCGCCAATGGAAAAATTCTTGTCGATCATAGGATCGTTGGCCGTTTGCGAGGAAATCAGATTCGCAGTTATCGTTACGCCGCTTCCGGGACCCGTCTACCATCCCGTCATTTTCGGCGGGCTGTTAAGCGATGCAACGTTTATTGTGCCGAGATTATTGGTCCCGGCCAGCTTTCCCTGCAGAAAATCACCGTTGGGGTCTACAATATTACCGGCGCTGTCCAGGCTGAACTGGCCGGCCCTGGTATAATATTCAGCACCGCCTGTTGCAGCAGTGTGGACTATGAAATATCCATCCCCCTGGATGGCGAGGTCAAGGGGATTAGAGGTGGTTTGAAGCGTCCCCTGGCTTGTGTCCGTCAGCACCGACTGCATCTGAACGCCTCTTCCTATCTGAGACCCCCCTGACATTGATCCGCTCAGGATATCGGCAAATGACGCTACAGCGCCCTTAAACCCGACCGTATTACTGTTGGATATGTCGTTGCCGATAACGGACAACCCGTTGCCGTTTGCGTCAAGACCGCTTACACCCGTATACAATGCTGTTGAAAGTGGCATGATAAACCTCCTCTTAACATGCTTGCCGGCTTGCAAGCCCTGTTAATTTAACTTTTGATGTTGATTAAATTCGTGTACATATCGTTTACCGACTTCATTACCGTAGAGTTCATCCCGAAGGCGTTTTGCAACGAGATCATAGTTTCAAACTGGGTCGCTTCATCCACATTGCTCGCCTCAAGAGAGTCTCCCGAAACAGTTCCTGCCCCGCCGGTTCCGGGCGTCAGCAGCGTTCCCGCCCCTGACCCGTCAGTTGCGGCGTACAGATTATTTCCCTGTTTGGCAAGTTGGGTCGGGGCATTAAATTTGGTAAGAACAATCTGGGCAAGCGGTATTTCCTGTCCATTGTCATAAACGCCGTCAATCGTACCGTCCGCTTTTGTGTTAAAACCGGTCAGACCCCCGGCAGCATATCCGTCCGCCGTTTGAAACTCAGTGGAATCCGCTGAGCCGTATTGCGTGCACTGGCCATTTTGATTGCCGAAATTCAGGGATATTGTCTGAGACGATGCCGCCCATGACAATGTAACGTTAAAGGGACCCTGAGAACTTGTAAGCTGCCCGTTTTCATCGAAGGTCATGCTCGTGTTCCCAATCAGTTGCGACTGGTAATTGTGGGTCGTTATATTTCCATTTTGGTCCGGCGTCCCGGCGTCCGTTACCACGTAGGCGTTCCAGTTTCCGGTGTTCCACGTACCGTCGCCGTTTGCAGCCTTGACAAAATAAATATTGGCGGCGTGGCTGGTACCGGCGCTGTCGAATACGCTTACCGGTGTGTAGTAATCATAAGAGCCGGTTGCAGGCCCTGATGCCGCAGTGAAGCCAGCGGCCCAGTCAATGTTTGCAGAAACAGCCTGGCCGCCCGCCAAAACAGATACAGTGCCGGCCGGAAATCCGAGCTGCTGGGGCGTTGCGCTGCTGCCTGGCGTAAAAAGACTTACATCACTACCCCCGGCGTTATTAACAGTCAATTCATTTGTTGTTGGGCTGAATGAGGCAGTAAACAAATTTACTGCCGTTCCGATAGAGGAACTGGCGACAGCCGCAGGAATGGAAGCTCCGACAGCCATCCCTAATGTTGTAACGTCTAAAGTACCGGCAGATCCCAAATTGGTCACTCCAGCTCGAAGTCGATTTATTATCCATAGTAAATTGCTGTGCTACAGGGTCGTAACCAACAGTAAATATATTGCTTCCTCCGGCAGTATTCATGGCGGTCCCAGATCTCGTTTGCAAGTGTACCGAGGGACTGGGCACCGGTATATGTTCCTCCGGGGTCTGCTATAGGTTGATTATAGTTCGTACCATTATACGTAAAGCCTATAAGTAGGCCCTGGCTGGAACAGTAACCGAAGCAATACCGGCTGTAAGAGGGGGAGCGACGGGTAGGGCACCGGAGCCGCCACAGCGATCGTGCCTGAATTAAAACCTAATCCCTGTGGTAAAGTGCCGCCTGAAACACTCATACTATCCAGACCATTATTAACAACGCTGAATTCGTGTGTTGTTGAATCGTAATTAACGGCAAATATATTGCCTGCTCCCGCTCCATTCAAAGCAGTCTGGACAGTGTTGGCGAGATTGGCAGCAGTGTAGGGTCCCGCCGCTATCGAGATCGGCCCGTAAGAAGCACCGGAAGTTGTATCTGTCAGGTTTAATGTAGTACCGGAAGGAATATTGTAACTGGCGTTATTCAAGGCAGTCTGAACAGCTGTGGCAAGGCTGTCGCCGGTAGTATAAGTTTGGGAAGCAATGGTTGCCGTATAATTGTTGCCGGCAGCATCCATAAAATCAATAGTATTATTATTTGAATCAAATGACGAACTCAGGGCCGGCACCGTGTCACTGGAATTGAGATTCGCTATAACCGTGGCACTCTTTGTCGCCACTGCAGGAGTCGTCAAATTACCTTTTGCATCGAGCGGCAAGGTAAGGTTGGTGAGAGATTTTGATATATTACCGGCAGCATCGGCCAAATAGCCCTGCAGGATGTCGCCCTCGGAATCCACGATATTGCCGGTTTTATCAAGAGAGAATGACCCTGCCCTTGTATAATCAATTTCGTTTCTTCGACTTATGTTCTTCACAACGAAAAACCCGTCACCCGAAATGGCGAAATCAAGAGGGTTGCTGGTATTCTGGATGGTCCCGTTCGTAAATTGGGTCGTGATGGCCTGGACGTCCACCCCGCTGCCGATGTCGTCAGATGAAGTTTGCCCCAAAACCGAATTCAATACATCACCGAACGTTGTCTGACTCTCTTTGAATCCGTCTGTATTGACATTTGCCAGGTTGTTTCCGACCGTGGTAATGCCGGTCCCTGTCGCATCAAGAGCACTCATACTATTATAAATTGCCGATATTAAGCTCATGTCAACCTCTCTATCCCTTGCCTCTAGCTGCCTGTGCTGCTGGGAAGCGTGATTTTTGTTATATCAGTGTATTTAATTTGTACCGGCACGGTGCTTGTCTTGCCGGTGCTATCGGTCTGAGTGGTATTAATAGTAAGCTGAAGCCCGTTGGTACTATCGTCAGTCACAGCTGTAACCTGTCCGCTATTGCCGTGACTGTCCGTTACGAGCGTTCCGATCAGGCCAACTGCGGTAGACTGCTGCAGAGTCTGGGTCATTGTGGTTTGCTGCTGCAGGGCGCTGAAGGTGGCAAGCTGCGAGACAAATTGAGTGTTGTCCGTCGGATTAAGCGGGTCCTGGTTCTTTAACTGCGCGATCAGCAGGGTCATAAAGTCAGCTTGTCCCAACGTTCCCGAAGAGTTCGATGAACTGCTGGTGCTGCTCGTATGGTACTGCCCGTATTGCTGGTGTAGGTCGAATTACTGAAAATAGGTGCTGTGTATGACATAATAACCTCCCCTTACGCGAAGAAATCAAAGAAACTCGATTTCTGTTCTTTGTTTTGTCTTTGTTGTTGTTGATTTTGGTCCTGTTGTCTTCTTCCGTCCCTATAGCTGTCTTCTTTCAAATTCGCAAAAAAATTCCCCGTCTTTATACCCGAACTTTCGATTGACTGCCTGATCTGAGGCATCGCACTGGTGAAAAGGTCCTTTACGGCTGAGGAGTCTACCTTAAAATCAGCAGTCAAAACGCCGTTTTCCATTTTCAGTTTTATCTGTATCGTGCCCATATCAGGGGGAGAAAGTTTTATTACCAGGTTGCTGTCTCCTGAACCCAGTGTTTTCAGGATCGGACCGCTCAACTCGTTCAACCTGCTCACCGGAAGGGTTTCCTGCGCTGGTTTGGCGTCTTCTGTATAAGACGTCTGATGTAACGGTACAGCTGAAAAAACAGTATTCGGGCCGGCGTCTTCGGAACCGGACTTGCTTTCATTAACTGTTGTTATGCGTAACCCGCTAAAGTTCAAATTCCCGTCTAAAGAATCGTCCTGTGTTTGGCTTCCGCCATTCGGCACCGCAGCGTTTACCGCGCTTTGCGCTGAACTTGCAACATTCAGCGCGGCAGTATTTCCGGTATTCTGCGTTGAACCCCCGCCATTCGGCATTGCGGCGTTTACCGCGCTTTGCGCTGAACTTGCGGCGTTCGGCATTGCAGCATTCACGGTGCTCTGCGTTGAACTTGCTGCGTTCGGCATTGCGGCATTCACGGCGCTCTGCGCTGAACTTGCTGCGTTCAGAGCAGGAGCACCCGCAGCATTCTGCATTGCGCTGCCAGTGTTCGGCATTGCGGCATTTACAGCATTCTGCGCCAGGTTTGAGGAGTTCTGCATCGCAGCACTCAGGTCGCTGACGGTCAATGCCGCGCCTTCAGGGCCGCTTACTGCGCTATTCATATTGTCAGGCGCTTGGCTTGCAGTGTTATTTGCCGGGGCTTGTTGCGCTATCCCGGCTAGTACCGCGCCGGCGCTCATCATTGCAGCGTTTATGGCATTCAGATCCTGGCCCGCGGTGTTGTTAGTCAGGTTGTCGTTCAAGGCTGTGAGTTCAACGCCGGAAGAGTTTGTTTGACCGGAGGGTACAACAACTGTCGGCTGTGTAATCGACGCTTGTAACTGTGTTACCATCTGCTGAAGAAGATCATTTATCCCGTTTGCCGAATCCGTTTTTTTCCCTGGATCTGTTTTAATGTCACTTCCACCATTCAGGAGTTGCTGTATCAAATCATCGAGCGAGATTGTCTTGCCATCGGCGTTGACAATAGTGCCGCCCTGAATGTTCCCCAGCCCGGGCCCAAGAGTGGAAATCACCGTCTGCAAAATATCGGTAAAGTTTGCGGCCTGCGAACTATCCTGACCGGCCCCGCCGGCAACACCGCCCGACGACGGAGTGACGGACGCAGGTAAATTAGCAGTAACAGGGACCACCATATTGTCTACCATATGCTTCTCACGGCCTCCTCGAGACTTTTATGAGTTCAAAGAAAGCAAGCATCGTGCCAGCTGGTAAAACGCCCTGCATAGTCATAGCTTTTTTAGCGTTAAGCGTCGGGCGTAAACCCACCCCTGCACCCCTCCCAAGAGGGGACTATCTTAGGGAATCCTTTCCTCAGACTGATTGACAAATTTCAATACAAACTTTCGGATAGCCAAAGGAAATAAACTGGAGATTTTTAGCAGGAAAAAACTTCCTGGTAGGAAAAAAAAACCGATACGATACACGACAACGCGAAAAGATAGTCCCCTCTTGGGAGGGGCGCAGGAGTGGGTCCACACTATGACTCTATAACGCGATAAGCGCTATAACGTTTACTACTGGGGGTTTGGGGCCTTTACGACCAGTTTTTTGGAGATCGAAGCGGCCTTTTCACTGTCCATCTGTCCCAGGATCGCACCGGCTTTTCTCGGCTTCAGGTTGCTGAGTATGGCTGCCGCAGTATTTTCATCAAGTTTTTCCATGGCTTTTGCGGCTTCTTCGGGGGCCATTGCTTCATATATTTTGCTCACTTTCAGCAGGCGCTGTTGTGTGGCTTCATCCATGCTCTTCCGGGCATCTTCAATATCTTTTTTCAGTTTTTCGTTATACTGTATTTCCTTCTGAATATCGGATTTGATAATATCGAGACGCTCCTTATCAAGTGGCCCCTTATCCTGGGCGAAAGACAGGCTATAGGCAATAGGCAATAGGCTATAGGTCATAAAGAACAAAATGGCAAAAAATAGTTTAAATGCCGGACCCTCTTTATATTTATTATCGCCCATCGCTTGCCGCTTATAGTCTTTATTTTTTTCCCTATTGCCCATAACCTATTGCCTATTGCCTATAGCCTGTCTTTCTTGCATGCCGTACGACCGCATTATCGTCTGTCCTTATCTGTTCTTTTCTTTTAATTTCCCTATCCAATAAATTTCTTTGCTTCTCGTCAAGTTTTTCAAAGGTCTTTTTTTCTTTAGAGGCTTCCTGGAGTAATTTGCGTGATTCCTCCACCTGCCTCTCCTTTAACACGATCGCTTCCTTTTGAAGCCGTATCTTGTCCAGCAAACGTTCGAGAAACCTGTTCAATTTCCTGATTTCGGAAATTTCTATTAATTCATTCGCCGATGATTCAAATTTCCTGCCTGTCTCCTCATATTGCTCTTCCAGTCCGGCAAGCCGTTTCTCTTCCAGTGCAAGTTCTCTAAGCATAAGCGCAAACTGCTGCTTGGCCTGGTCCTCCTTCCACCGTTTAAGATTCAAAAGACTCTCGATAGCACTCATAATATTTCAGCTATTCCAAAAGTCCGTCAAGTTCTTTCATTCCCTGCTCGAACGTGACCTTGTCGGCTATATTTTGTCGCAGGAAAGGCCTGATTCTGTCCATCATGCGTATTGCGTAATCCAGCCTGGGATTTGTGCCTTCTTTATAAGCCCCGATAGTAATGACATCTTCGTACCTCTTATACACAGACATTATTTCGAGCACTTTCTCCACCTGGAGTTTATGTTGTTCACTTGATATGTCTTTCATCAGCCTGCTTATGCTTTGCAGTATATCAATGGCCGGATAGTGGTTGTGGTTGGCAAGTTCCCTCGAGAGGACTACATGGCCGTCGAGTATCGACCTGGCGGCATCAGCTATCGGCTCATTCATGTCATCACCCTCGACAAGGACCGTATAGAGTCCGGTTATGGTCCCCGCCTGCTCCCATGTGCCCGCCCGTTCGAGGAGCTTGGGCAACAGATTAAATACCGATGGGGTATACCCTTTCATCGTAGGCGGTTCACCTGCCGCCAGACCTATTTCCCTCTGGGCCATTGCGAATCTCGTCAGCGAGTCCATCATTAACAGAACGTTTTTGCCCAAAGATCTGAAATATTCGGCAATGGCCGTTGCAACAAATGCGCCCCTTATTCTTATAAGCGGAGACGTATCGGATGTAGCGACTACAAGCACCGAACGCTTCAGGCCCTCCTCTCCAAGGTCTTTCTCAATAAACTCCCTTACCTCCCTGCCGCGCTCCCCGATAAGGGCTATAACATTGACATCCGCTGCAGTATGACGCGCCATCATGCCCAAAAGCACGCTCTTCCCGACGCCGCTGCCGGCCATGATCCCTATCCTCTGGCCCTGTCCGATAGTAAGCATAGCGTTTACGGAACGAATCCCCAGATCAAGAGGCGTGGTTATTCTCCGGCGGTATAATGGATTAATCGGATCATTATAGACCGGATATAGCTGGCCCGTGACAGGTTCTTTGGCATCCATCGGATTGCCGACACCGTCGAGCACTCTCCCCAAAAGGCCCTCGCCCATCCTTATGTAGCGCTGCCTGCCCCTTGCAACTATTTTTGCACCCGGACCAATACCCCTCAAATCGCCGAGAGGCATTAATAGTATTTTGCCTTCCTTGAAGCCGATAACTTCAGCCTCGATAAACTGTCCTGTTCCATCACCGTTCGATTCTATCTGGCAAGTATCGCCTATGTTGGCCTGAGGTCCGAGTCCCTCGATCAGGATACCTATAGCCCTGCTCACCTTGCCGTATACCCTGATAGGATCGGTTTCCCTGACAAAAGACTTACATCTTTCTATTAGCTGCAGTACTGACGACATCCTGGACTTCCTTCATTTGCTCTTCGAGCCTGGCATCGATTTCTCCCGTCGGAGTTTCAATATAGCAGCCTCCCGGAGATATTGCGGCCGAAGGCTCGATAGATATGTTTCTAAGACCTGACTGCTCTTTGAGCAGGTCGATGTGAGGGATCATCACTTCGTAATCCAGCGGATTTGTTTTTATAATAACGTATTCTTCTTTTTCTCCGACCTTGCTGATGGCATCCTGAGCGACCGACAGTATCAGGTTTCTGTCGAGATCGATTTCCTTATGCACAATTTTTTTTGCTATTTCGAGTGAAAGATCGATAATTTGGGGGACCATCTCGGTGAGTTTGTTCTCCCTGAAATTTTCGAGCGATGATATGATTTCTCCAAGTCTTCCGAGCGAAGCAGCCGCTTCAACCTTCCCTTCCGACATGCCCCTGGCAAACCCTTCCGAATGTCCTTCTTCACGCCCCCGCTCACGGGCCTCATCCTCAAGTTGTTTTATGCGTGCCTGCAACTCCTCGCTCAACGGCTCCTCCGCAACGGCAATCTCTTCGCCTTCAGCCAAACCTTCCGGCGAGGACGGACGCGCCATGCCCTCAACTTTATTTCCAAACTCCTCAAATATGTAAGGCTGCACCGGGTTGTCCTGCGAGCTAAGCAATAATTTCTTCTCCACCCTTGCCTCCGACCACAATCTTGCCCTCTTCTTCAAGCCTCCGGGCGACCCTGACAATATTCATCTGGGCTTTTTCAACATCCGAGACCCTCACAGCGCCCTTGGATTCCATCTCTTCTTTCAGTATCTGAACAGCCCTTTGCGACATATTCTTGAATATTTTGCCTTTGAGTTCATCGGACGCCATTTTCAGTGCAAGAGCAAGGTCATCAGTTGTTATCTCTTTAAGTATCATCTGGATACCCCTGTCATCAATGTGAATAAGGTCATCAAAGGTAAACATGAGTTTCCTTATCTCATCAGCGAGTATCTGATCTTTTTCCTCAATATTCTTGATAATCAGGTCTTCGGTCGCCCTGTCGAGCTGGTTCAGTATCTCAGCGACCGTCTTTATACCACCGATCTTTCTTCCCCTGGTGTAACTCTGCAGCTGCGACTGCAGCACGTCTTCCAGTTCTCCCAGGATAGTAGGAGATATCTGGTCCAGGCTCGCTATTCTCAGAGAAACATCCACTTTAATATGTTCCGGAAGCTTCGACAACACCTCAGCAGCCTGCGTAGGTTCAAGATAAGCGATGATTATAGCGATCGTCTGAGGATGTTCTCTCGACAACATGTTTGCAATAGCACCGGAATCAAGCCACCTCAGGATATCGAAGGCGCTTGCGCCGCTTTCGATCTTGTCCATCAGTTTTTTTGCATGGTCTTCGCCGAAGGCCTTTACCAATATTTTCTTTATATAGTCTTCATCAACGGCGAGCAGGGCAGTACCGGTCTTCTCGACAAATTCCTCCATAAGTGTGTCGACTAATTCCTTGCTCAGCTTTATGCGCGCCATCATGGGAACGACCCTTGCCAGTTCGAGGGGATCGAGATGCTTAAATACATCAGTCGCCGCCTCCTCGCCTATTATTGACAAAAAGGCGGCAACCTTTTCAACACCTGACAGTTTCTTCATGGCATTATTCTGACAGCCATTCCTTCAGGATCAAAGCGGCCTTTCGCGGGTCTTTTTTCACCACTTCTACAACTTTTTCCTTTCTTATTTCCCCTTCAACAGGGGCCTCTGCTTCAGCAGCCGGGATCCCTCCAACCGGTAATACCGCAGGCGCCGGCAGGGGTTTCGGGATGGACTTAAGGGTCTCTATAACAGGCTTGATAACAAAGAAAATAATCAATACAATTAAGGCAAGAGGGACCAAATACTTCAAAATAGAGATTATGGCCCTCACGTAATCCACTCTTTCTCCTTCTTCGGGAACAGTCTCAAACGGAACATTCTCCACAATCACCTGATCACCCCGGTCTTTGTTGAATCCTATGGCGGCTTTCACTATTTCATTGTACTTTCCTAATTCTTCCTCACTCCTCGCCTTATATACTATCTTATCTCTTTGCTTTGTATAAGTGCCGTCAACAAGCACGGCAACGGAGACGCTCTTGACTTCACCCCGCGGCTGGATTATCTTGCTGACACTCCTGCTTACCTCGTAATTTATATTCTCACTGCTTTTCTGCGATGAAGTAGGCGCGGCTCCCGGCGCGGCAGTGGGAGGCTGCTGGCCCGGCTGGTTTGACAGCACACCCGGAATACCGCCGGTTACGGCGCCACTGGATTTTTCCTGGCTGCGCTGGACGTTGCGCATCGCGATAGTGTCCGGATCGTAACTCTCTTCTGTCTTTTCGACCTGGGAGTAATCTATTTTTGTTGATGCCCTGACAATCACCTTGCCCTTTCCGACAATCCCCTCCAGCATGCTTGCCAGTTTGGTTTCGAAATCCCTGTCCACTGCCTTCTGGTAATCACGTTGCTTGGCATCCGCTACAACGTCCCCATCAGCCGGTTTTGACAGCATGTTTCCCATGTTATCTATTATAGTCACCCGGTCAGGTATCAGTCCCTCAACACTGCTTGAAACCAGGTGCATAATCCCGCCGATCTGGCCCTGGCTCAGCACTCTTCCTGCTTTAAGCTTCAAGACAACGGAGGCGCTGGGCTTTTCTTCCTTCTCGGTAAAGATCGTACGTTCCGGTATTGCTATATGCACCCTCACCTGGTCCACTTCGGAAAGCTGCCGTATCGTCCTCGCAAGCTCGCCCTGCAGCGCCCTGACATAATTCAGCCTCTGGACAAACTCGGTGACTCCCAATTGGGTCTTGTCGAATATCTCAAAACCCACCCCGCCGCCCTGGGGAACGCCCTGGGAAGCCAACTCAAGCCTGAGTTCATAAACTTTACTGCTCGGGACATAAATGGCATTTCCGTCAACCCGGAAAGGGACCTTCATTTCCTTTAACTTATTTACGACCTGTCCGGCATCTTCCTGGGTAAGATTGCTGTAAAGGACCTGGTAGTCAACACGCTCACTCCAGAGCATTATTCCTACCATTAGGGATATGGTAAGTGCAATAACTGCGATAAGAGATATTTTCTTCTTAAGAGGCCATGCTTTTATCTGATTCAGAAAGTCAGTCCATGCCATTATAACCCCAAAAAAATATGTAGTAAGTAGTCAGTAGCGAGTAGTAAGGGGAAAACAAAAAAAGAATAGTCTTTTGCCTCTCGTCCATTTATCACTTGTTTCTTCCCCTTGCTGCTTACTACTTGCGTCTCGACTACTTTATGTTTATACCTGCATACTCATAATCTGACTATATGCAGTCAGGAGCTTGTTTCTCACCTGAAGCAACGTCTGCATGGAAACATCCGCTTTCTCCATGGCGACGACCACAGTGTGAACATCTTTGACATCGCCTTTTGAGAAATCCTGAATAGCCTTGTCAGCGTTGTCCTGGACTTCGGATACAGCCTTCAACGCATCTTTGATGGCGGTATCGAAGGACGCATTCCCCTTCTGAACTGCCTTGGAAGGGTCAGAAAGGCCTTGCTGCATGTCTCCCATGATCTTACCAATATCGGTCATAATGTACCTCCCACTTCAATGTTGAATGTTAAATTACGGAATTTTCATTAATCCAGCATTTAACATTGCTCCTTTATACTTTAGTTATATCCAGCGTTTTATTAAACATATCTTTATACGAAGCAATCAGAGTCAGGTTTGCCTCATACGAATGTGTAGCGTCTATGAGATTGACCATCTCCTCAATAGTATTGATATTAGGGTAACTGACAAAACCGTCTTTGTCCGCATCAGGATGACCGGGTTCATAGACCTTTTTGGGAGGCCTCTGGTCCTCAACTATTTTAGATATATTGACTCCCACGGAGCTCGCGTCATAAAGGTACGATTCGAACATCACGTCCTTCCTCTTGTATGGACCGCCTTCAGGCGAAGATGTAGAGTTGACATTCGCTATGTTGGAAGCAATAATATTCATTCGTATTTTCTGCGCTTCGAGCGCCGTTGCACTGACCTTTAAAGGCATAAACATTTCTTCCATCAGAGTTCTCCCTTTACTGTGACGTCAACACGTTTTTAATCATGCGTATTTTCATACTCATTAATTCGGTCGCCGTATCATATAATAATGTATTTTCAGCAACTTTTGCCATCTCAATATCGAGATTCACGGTATTGCCGTCCCTTTCAGGCAAAGTTGTCTGGGCTTCGTAAATCTCGTACCCTGCCTTTCCATCTGAATCAATGGCCCCCTGCATCTCTTTTTGAAACGATATGTCCTTTGCCTTATATCCCGGCGTATCTGCGTTAGCAATGTTCGATGTCAATACTCTGTGTCTGAAAGCAGTAACATCAAGCATATGTTGAAGTATCGTTAGCGAATCGACGCCCATGTCATCCTCCTGTTCAATAAATTACCACGCTGTTTTATATGCAATTTTCATTCCTGAAATTGGCGTATTGGTTAATTAGTTGATTAGTCAGGTTGCTAATTCCTGTTTCCCCAGTTACCTGCCAATTACCTGATTGACCAATACACCAATTCACTTCGCAGCGAACAAATGCTAAAGATGAATTTTTTTCCCACTCTAAAGGCATTTATTCCCCCATATATTCGTCATCACGAATACTATACTCCTTTATCTTGTTCCTCACCGTCCTCACAGTTTTGCCTAACAATTCAGCCGCCTTTGTTCTGTTACCGCGGGTCTTTCTGAGCGTTTCAATTATCAATCCCCGTTCCATGTCTTTAATTGTACCGGCCTTTTCACCCCCAAATGGGATTCCGGTCCCCTCGTGGGAGAGGTGCAGGGGTGGGTTCACGCTCGGCGCCGCTTCGACGTCCAACGGAGGCATCAATACCTCAGCCTGCGATATAACAGCCGTCCTGTAAATAAAATTGTCCAGTTCCCGCGCATTGCCCTCCCAGTCAGCGTTAAGGAGATATGCTCTCAGTTCGTCTGAAAAAGAAAACTGTTTATTCATTTTGGCGGACAATTTTTTAAGAAAGAACTCCGCAAGAGGAATTATGTCATCCCGTCGCGACCTCAAGGGCTGCAGGTTCAGCGGGAAAACATTCAACCGGTAATAAAGGTCTTCCCTGAATCGCCCCTTTTTTACCTCCGCCAGAAGGTCGCAATTAGTCGTAGCAATGAGCCTCACGTCAACAGGTATGGGTAAGCGCCCCCCTATGCGGTCTACCTCTCTTTCCTGAATTGCCCTCAGCAGCTTTGCCTGCAAAGGATAAGCCATTTCGCTTATCTCATCAAGGAGCAGAGTTCCATTGTTGGCAAGCTCAAACTTGCCCATTCGACGGTCTACTGCACCCGTAAAAGCCCCCTTTTCATGTCCGAACAGTTCGGATTCCAGAAGGTTTTCGGAGATAGCGGCACAATTAATGGCAATAAAAGACTTATCGGCCCTCAGGCTGTTCTTATGGATTAACCGGGCTATGATCTCTTTGCCGGTCCCGCTCTCGCCTGACAACAGTACTGTAATATCGCTCTTTGATACTTCTTTGGCCACTGACACCGCATATTTCATTGACGATGATTCAGCGACAATGTCGGTGTCCTCTGACGGAAGTATCCGGTCGATAACCTGCCTGAGCGATTCAAAAGAGAACGGTTTCATGATGTAATCAGTGGCGCCAAGTTTCATGGCATCGACGGCATTCTCCACCGTACCGAAACCGGTAATTACAACGACAGGCACAAAAATATGCCGCTTGCGTATCTCCTGCAGGAATTCGATGCCGTTCATCCTCGGCATCTTCATGTCAGTGATGACAAGAGAGAAATCCATGAGGTTGCACGACTCAAGGACTTCCTCAGGGTTGTGATACACTACAGGATTAAAATCACACCGTTTCAGCGCTTCCTTGAGGGCGAGCGCCATATCCACTTCATCATCGACTATCAATACTGATTTCATATTTTACTCCCGTGGACCGTTTGTCTCCGGCAAAGTAATAACAAACTCTGTGCCCTTGCCAGGCAGGCTTTTGACATCTATGCTTCCTCCGTGTGCCGTTATAATTCCATGAGTAATCGACAGGCCCAGACCTGTTCCCCTGTCCTTTGTCGAAAAAAATGGCTCGAATATTTTTAACCGTGTGTCGTTGTCCATACCCACACCGTTATCACGGACCGAAATTTCTGCGGCAGAAGGCATGACCTGTGAAGAGCGTATTTCCACTGTTATGGTCCCACCGTCCGGCATTGCCTGTACTGAATTCAACAAAATGTTGATCAACGCCTGCCTGATCAATCCTTTGTCGGCACGCACGGAATACTGGCCGTGCTCAATAAACTCGGTCCTGACGTTGCTCCCCGAAAACAATTCCCTGAATTCCCTGCAAATATCATCGACAACACCGTTTATCAGGCACTCCTCACGGCGGGGATTGATTTCTTTTGAGAATCTCAGCATGTTATCCAGCGTATTGACGAGAGACCTTACCGAATTGGAGATCCTGTTTGCATACTCACCGTGTGCTGTGCCCCTGAGGTCGGCAGAGATAAGGTTTGCAAACAGCTCGATGCTGCCGAGCGGGTTTCTGATCTCATGGGCAATTTTCAGCACAAGCTCGCCCATCGCAGTTAATCGCGTATTTCTTTCGCTCTCTGATTCAAGCTGTTTAAGCCTCGTAATGTCCTTGAATATCAATACATGCCCTATATTCTGCTCTTCGGAATCGTTTACAGCGGAACTGGACACGAGCGCATAAAAAGGCTTGCCGTTTTCGGGTACTATCATCCCCTCTCCGATCTCGGCGCGGAGAGATTCCCCTCCTATGATCTCGTCAGCTTTCACGGAAAGCAACTGTTCGACAGAGCTGTTGACAAGACGTATGACCCCTTGTTTGTCAAAAAAAACAACACCCACATCGATACTGTCCAGAATGCTGTTTAGCAGCTGCTTCTTGTGCTCTACCTCTTCCGTCAGCAGTTCAACCTTGTCTTCAAGTGTTTTGTAATAATGGGTCAACGTTGCCGAAGCGGAATTAAAGCTTTCGATCGCCTTATTAAGCAGTTCTATATCAGCCATATCTTATCCAAAGACCCCTCTGCCTTACCTCTCAATGAGTATTTTGGCGGCGTCTCCCACCACCCCGCCGCCGCTGGCGGCCTTTTTCAGATACTCCTTATTATTTGCCATTTTACCGTACTGGTAGTACGCCCACTGTACACTTTTCTTGTCCTTAAGCTTCAGGCCCAATGCCCGTTTATAGTACAAGCGGGACTGAGAAATATTTCCTGACAAGTAAAGCAGATCAGCAGTCCTGAGGGCCGCGACGGCATCGGACCCGGCAGCAGCCTTATAATATTTCAGTGCGGTGGTTCTGTCTCCGGCCTCCACATACAAATCAGCAATCCTGCTATCTATCCCAGGGTCTTTTGAATACTTGCGGGCTTTTTCCAGGTACGCGATGGCGCCTTTCAGATCACCCTTTTTACTCGATATTTCGGCCATGAGGAACGTCGCCCTGACAAAATATCTGTGGTCCATCAAAAGAGACCCGGCAATTTTCTCGGCTTCGACGTATTTGCCGTCTTTATACAGCATTTCAGCCATTACCATGGCTGCATCTCCTTTCTCGACACCATTCTGTGCCCTTCTGAGCAACAGATTGCCCTCCATCTTCTTTCCGTTTTCCAACAGGTATTGCGCTGCAATGACAATAAACGGGCTGTCGGGATCGATCGAAGTCGAAAATCTGGCAAGGTATTCCGTCGCCTTGGGATCTTTGGCAGCAATAAGCTGCCTGAGCCGTTTTTCTATTTCCGCCGACCGTATTGCCTTGTCCTTCAGCAGGCTCAAATACCTCAAGGCATTGCCTTTGTCTCCCTTTCTATCGTAAAGCCTGGCAACGGACATTTTGACGCTGTCATCCGTCTCGTAAGGCATAACATCCAGATACAATTTCAATGCTTCATCGACCTTGCCACGGGCCTCATAGACTCTGGCAAGAATTTTCTCAGCCTTCTGCTTTTCGATTATTGATACCGGATCAGAAATGATGGATTTGCACAGTTTCTCTGCATCATCAAACCGCATGGCATTAATGTAAATCAACGCCTTTTCAGCCCTCAGGTCTTCTTCTCTCAATGCCACATCAAAAACTTTCCTGATTGTTGCTACGGCCTCATTGTTCATTCCTTTTTTGCTGAATATAGCGGCTTTTACATAAAGCGCCCGGGGATTACGTTCCAGCTCTTTTTTGTCCAGGGAGGAGATAATGGATTCAGCAGCTGCTATATTGTCACGTTTTAGTGCGATCTCCGCCTTTCCTATTTCGGCTTTCGGTTTCAAAGCTCCGCCCACTTGATCAAAAAAATGCTGTGCCTGGTCGATTTTTTGCCCATACATTAAGACGTAACCGGAAAGAAGAAAGGCCTCATTTACATTCTCAGATTGCGGGTACGCTAACAGAAAGCGCTCCAGATTCAGCCTGGCTTCGGAATAGCGTTTCAGTTTATAATCGGCCCGTGCCATGCCGAACAATGCGCGTTCCGCAACCGGCCCCTTCTTATTGTTTATAAAGACGTCGCGATAACTTTCTTCAGCTTTGCCGTAATTTCTTGACCTGTAAAAAATGTCGGCTGACTTCAGCACCGGGTTCCCCAAAAAATCGTCAGACTTTTTTGGGTGAAGCGGATCGTCGGCAGCATAGGCCGTGATGCGTGATGTGTGAAACGCAATGATTAAAAAGGCAATAGCGATGAAGACAGCAACAAGTGGTCGACGTTTACTGTCCATATGTTGTCCTTTAAATTTTAATAATTCATTACGCATTACTCATAAATAGTCTTCATAAAAGTCAATTATCTGACAGATAGCTATTTTTAGAGTTTTACAGATGTTATTTTTATGACGCATATGCGTTATAGACCCAGTCGTTTCATTTTCTCTATTAATGTAGTGCGATTAATATTCAGATATTTTGCAGCCTGGCTCTTGACCGCGTTATGCAGCTCCAGCGCGTGCAGAATAAGTCTTCTTTCGTATCCCGCAAGCGCTGCATTAAGGTCCACTCCGCTTACAAAGGGGTTGGTATCATCATCCTCGGTATCAGGCAATTCCGGTATACTCTTTCCTGTCATTCTTTCAGGTAAATCGGACGGTTTCACCATGTTGTCATCTTTGAGTACGAGAAGCCGTTCTATAGTATTTTCAAGTTCCCTGACGTTGCCGGGCCATGAATAACAGGCCAGGACCTTCGCTGCCTCCTCCGTGATAGTAATCGGGTCTCTTCGAAATCTTTCAGAGTATTTATCAATAAAGAAACGGCAAAGAAGAGGAATATCATCGGCGCGCTTCCGGAGAGGAGGAATTTCAACTGGAATAACATTGAGACGATAATAAAGATCTTCTCTGAAACGTCCTTCTTTAACTGCCGCCTCAAGGTCCTGATTGGTTGCAGCGATAATTCTGACGTCGACATTGATGGTCTTCGTACCGCCCACCCGCTCAAAAGAACGTTCCTGCAAAACCCTGAGAAGCTTCACCTGCAGCATTTGAGGCATCTCCCCTATTTCATCGAGAAGTATAGTTCCCCCGTCAGCAAGCTCAAACCTTCCGATCCTGGTCGCGACTGCACTCGTAAATGAGCCCTTTTCATGGCCGAACAGTTCAGATTCCAGCAGATCACCGGGAATTGCCCCGCAATTTACAGGGATGAACGGCCTGCCCTGTCTCTCGCTATGAAGGTGAATCGATCTGGCGATAAGTTCTTTTCCGGTACCGCTCTCACCCAAAATGAGAACAGTACTCTGGCAGCAGGCAACTTTAGCCATCAACTCATAAATGCGCTTAATAGCGGGGGAATTTCCAACGATGCTGACAGGACTGACGCTTCCCAAAGAGGTACCGTAACCCATGTCATAAAGATGACATAAACAATATTAAAAGGTCAATAGATTTCGTAACGCAAAAAAAAGCCGGCAACGGGGTCCCAAAAAATCGCAGATTTTTGGGGTGCGGAAGCTGATTTTAAAGTTCATAGTTCTCTTCGAGGAAGCGCCTGGCATAATACTCTACTCTGGCATCGTCATGCAGTATCGCATCAAGTTGTCTCGTATAGGAAATAAGCCTGCCTATCTGATTAAGTTTCTTCTCCTGCTCTGCGCGTTCTATATTTGCAAGCCTTCCAATAATCAAATCTCCCTTTAATGTTGTATTAAACCCGTACTCTTTCAGAATAACAGCAATAAGTTCTATCCGCCTGGATCTCTTTACCATATCAGTTGCTCCACCGGCAAACCGGAAGTATATATGATTGTTCCTCGCCTTTTCACTGCAATAGCAGTCTACCAAATTGAAATGATAGCCGAACCTGAGATTCAGGTTGAGGTATTCCCTGGAAATAACGGCAATATTGCTTCCAGGATATTTGGCGCTTCCGGAAGCGATATCCGGCATCCGCATCATACTCGTGAGGAAGTCATTGAGCTTTAACGCGATTGGGGCGGATTGCCACGCCCCCGGGTGTATCATTCCCTGAAGAATGGCCTTGAATGGAATGGAAACAATCTGTTCGGAAACAACACTTTGATTTCCGCCTTGCGAGTCCACTGTCTCGTCAAGGCCGCCTCCGATATCTACAACTATAATTCCCGCAGGTATGGGCAGGTCCAATTTCCTGGCCGCCTGTCCCTTCAGTCCGGATACCGCGCTGTCTATGAGCTCCATCACGGCCTTTTCATGTATGAACCTCAGAATATCATGAATAGTCTTACACCCTTCAGGCGTAAACTTTTCCATTAAAGGGTCAATAAGGTTGAGAGGAGTAATATATCTCAATGCATATCTCTTCTTGCGAAACTCAAATATATCTTCCATTGACGTCTGCCCGGAACGCGCGCGTTCAATCACCTCGCGCAGTATCCCGTCATAAACTGTGACACTATCATCATCAACAACTATCGTAATCTCCTGTCCGTGCCTGAGCACCTGTGTCGCACTGCCGGCATTAACAAACGCCGGCACCCTGAATTCCCGGCAGAGCGAAGCCATATGACTTGTAAGCGACCCTGTATCCGTAATAATGGCCGATGCGTAAGGCATAAGCCTGATAAAATCAGAGGAGTCATTCTTTGCCACAAGGACATCTCCCCTTAAAAACTTATCCATTGCGTCCCTATGCTTAAAAATAAAAACCCTGCCGGTACCCACGCCTTTCTGCACAACCTGACCCCGGACTTGTATAAGCACTTCAGGATTATCCGCCGGGAAATGGGCGCTTTCTCCATTTTCCGCTGCAGCAATCCTCAGCGGTCTCGCCTGCAGTATGAATATTTCACCCTTCTTGTCTATGGCCCATTCTATGTCCTGGGGCTGGCGGAAATAGTTCTCAATGTCCCCTGCCTGCCTCGCAAGCTCCAATACCTGCCCCGCCGATAAAGAACTTTTTCCGGCCATTGCAGCAGGGACACCCGCCGTTGTTATACCCCCCCCTTCACGGCTTATATCCATGGAGGCCTTTCCCCCGCATCTCTCCTCTGTGATTGCAGGGACCGGACCTTTTCTGATCCGGTAAAAATCTGCATCTGTCCGTCCTTCAACAACTGATGTACCCAACCCCCACGCAGCACTTATAATCATAGTCCCGTCATCGCCGTTCGGATTCGTTGAATAGGTGACCCCGCTTGCTGCCGCATCGACCATGACCATGCAGCCGACAGCCATCTTGATGTTTCCGATATGGCTCCCGACCTGCCTGTGATATGCTTCTGCTTTATCCGAAAACAGGCTTGCAACCACCCGTTTATACGCTTCCTGCACTGCCCTGTTGTCCAATGGCACATTCAGAATGGTGTCGAACTGCCCTGCAAAAGAAAATTCTCCATCCTCGGCTTCAGCGCTGCTCCTGACAGCAAGAAAGCAGTCATTGCCATATTTCACTCTGAACAGCGACAGGACCTTATCGAGGGCATCTTCAATGTCGCGAGGGACATCGCCCTCAATAACCGAAGTGTGTATTTCATTAAGTGCCGGTTTCGTATCCGCGGCGTTTCCGCTGAGCGCCGAAATCATCTTGTCGATACCGTTATGTGTTATGAATTCATCGTATGCTGATGTAGTTATTGCAAAAGCATCAGGCACGTTGAGGCCGGTATTATTTTTCAGTTCAGCCAGATTTGCATTTTTTCCGCCCACTTCATGCACCATGTTCCTTGTAAGCCCTCGATAAGGCAGCACCAATTCTCTTCCCGTGGAGTACTCATCGTAAACATGCAGCCTGATTTCCTGATCAATGAAGCGTAATGCATCTTTGAGCCTGGGATATTTATTCCGGGTGAGTGCGTCGAAGTTTGCGAGAGACTCTGAGAGCGTATCATACAGTACGGTGTAGCCGCCCTGATATAGGTTATATCGAATATATAGTCGCCGCCGAGCTTTTCCCCCATATCAGCAATAATCTCAATCGCTCTGTTGTGATATTCGAGGACCTGCCGGAACCGGTCGAACATGGCCTTAAATGGGATGGGGCGGGCGGCAAAGGCATGCCCGATAATTTTTTTAGCCGTTGTTTTAAAGCTGCTGATCAAGTCACCCATAAATGATAACCACGGACACAGGCCATTCACAGGCCATCGCCCGTTACCTATGGCCTATTGCCTGCTTTAACTCAGGGCGCGCTGTATCGAGGCCTTCAGTTCCTTTATTTTAACAGGCTTGGGGAAAAAGTCGTGCACATCTCCCCTCAATGCTTCTATGGCTGTGTCAAGATTTGCAAATGCGGTAATCATTATTACCTTGATGTCAGGGTAGAGGCGCTTCACGGTCTTGAGGATTTCCATCCCGTCTATACCCTTCATTTTAAAATCCGTAACTACAACATCGAACTTCTGCTCAACTAATCGCGCCAGCGCCGGCTCCCCGTTTAAAAATGTCTCGACTGTATACCCTTCCTGCTCAAGAGAGAGCTTCGCCATGTCGCCGACAATTTTTTCATCATCGATAATCATGATCCTGTGATCGCCCATTTAATCCTCCCCAATAAATTGGTAGTCAGTAGTAAGCAGCAAGCAGTAAGGTGAAAAAAACCACAACGCTTTCCCCTCTGCTGCTTACTACCGGCTGCTTACTATTGTATTTTTATAGACTGGTAATTCTATAGTAAACGTTGTACCTACGCCGACTTTGCTTTCCACCCTGATGTCCCCCTTGTGGTTCTTGATGATACCATAACTTACAGACAGTCCCAGACCTGTTCCACCCTCTCCTTTTGTGCTGAAGAAAGGGTCGAAAATATTAAGGAGGAATTCGGGAGGTATTCCTTTTCCGGTATCCATGACCGTTACCTCAACGGACTCCCCGCTGTTGCCGCGTCTTGTGGACATAAAGAGCTTTCCGCCGCCTTGCATTGCCTGCACAGCATTGGTAACAAGGTTAACGAGTACTTGCTGTATCTGGTAATCGTCGATAAAAACATGCGGGAGGTCGACGGACAGAGATAATTTTGTCTCAATGTTCGAGATGTCCAGCATGTTTTGCACAAGTTTAAGCCCCTTCTGAACAACTTTATTGATATCGCTCTCTTTCAGATTGGCCGCCTTGGGCTTTGAGAAATCGAGGAGGTTCTTTATGATCTCTTTTATCCTCTCGGTCTCGTTCTCCACCTTGGCCATGAACTCAATTCTCTGTGTCTTGTCCAGCTTGTCGTACAGTTCCATATAGGTCTGCGCCATCATTGAAATGTTATTCAACGGATTGGTCAGTTCGTGCGCTACACCCGCAGTCAGGATGCCGAGGGACGCAAGCTTCTTGGCTTGAATGAGCGCTTCCTCGCGGTTCTGGAGTTCATACGACATGGCGTTGATTGCAGCCATGACCAGGCCGAATTCATCATCGGGAATCGCATGCTCGATTCTGCTGAAGTTGCCATCGGATATGGATTTTGCAATTTTCTCGATCTCTCTCAAAGAGAGGCGGATTTGCCGCGATATCAAATGGCTCACAAAAACAGCCCCTACAAGGACCGCGCAAAAAGAAAAAATAAGTATGCTCTTCGATTTGGATATAATGTTGTTCACGCTCTTACGTTCAAGACGGGTAATAGTGCTCGAGAATTCCCGCAGCTTCTGGCCTTCCGCCCTGAACTTTGCGTCCCGCGATGCATTGTTTTGAGGATTTTTTTGCTCTTCTTCCACCACATTGGAATAATTTTTCAGGTCGGATTTAATCATAGCAAAATTGTACTCCCCTATGGCACGGACAATATCCGGCCTCGCACTTTCGAGCTGTTCCCCGGTACTTTCTATTTTCTCTCTGATATCGATAAGAAAGTCCCGCCTGTGATAAAGAAAATAGTTTTTCTCCGAAAGCCGCATTTCGAGGAATGAAGCGTTCAGGTCATCCGCTATCTCGACGAACCTCAGCTTCGTAAGAATAAGATTGAGATTCTGCAAAGCAAATACCCCGATCCCCAAAATCAATGCGATAATGAAAACATTAGTGAGTATATTTTTATTCTTTATCTTCATGTTATAAAAACAAGGCAAAAGGCAGAAGGTTAAGGGCTAAAGGTAAAAGAAAAAAACGGATGTTGATTATTTGTTTATCGTCCATCATTCAGCCTTTTGCCTATTGCCTTTTGCCATGCCTCATTGCGGTACAGGGCATCGCGGGAGCTCGGCCTGTTCCTTTCTCACCGGCATATACCACAGCCAGCCGTCTATTATCATTAATACCCCGGCTATAATCAAAAAAACATCGATAGCGCTCATAATACTAAGACCGAAGTACTGGATCAGACCTAAGCCGAATCCCACAAAGGAAACCCCTGTCCTGATAAAAGCGAGTCCTGTCCTTGCCCTGGCATATATGGTGCGGTAGCAAGCTGCAACGGTACGTTGTGCCGCAAGAACATTTCTTTCACGCGCAAGATGGGTACGCTCCCTGCTGGAGGGTGAAGGATACAAAATAGTGCAGTGGTCCGCAAGAAAATCACCGAGGCGGGCAAGCATAGTCTGCTTAGCCGGCAGCTGAGTGCCAGGTTGATCGATAAAATGATAATTCTCAAGAAATTGCACGGTAGCCGCCGTCACTTCGACCAGGGTCTGCTGTTCGGGAGGCGTCATTCGCGACTTCCTTGTTCTCCAATAAGCGAAGAGCCCGAAAAGCGCAAGCAAAAAACCGACTGCCATGACCCCGAATAAGAAATAAGCGCGCGACGACCTATAATGGCGAATAAGTATGTCCGACACCGCGATAAGCCGCAACCCCCATCTGAGAAAAGAAAAACCGGTCCTGGCCATTGCGAGGTCGGTCCTGTAACATGCCAGCCGTGTTCTCCATTGGGCCATCGTGTTGCGCCAGAAAGCGAGCCCTGTCCTTTCGGTCCCGATGAGATAACCGGGCTTTTCATGCAGAAAATCCTGGATAAACCATTGTATATCCTCGCCGAGAGCAACCCAGAATTCATACTTCTCCGCTTTGATAAACCTCTTTACTTCGTCATACATTGCAGGGTCTGCCGGGTCGTTCGCCGCTATGATCACCTTTTTGCCGTCTATAATTATCGGAAACCACTGATGTATCGAAAGTCTTTCACCATCAAGGCCTCTCAGCAGTTCCGGCGGTATCGGCATTCGTTCATCATATTCCACAAAGGGGCAGCGGTAATGATTCGAAAGCGCCTGCAGCAGGATATGCTTCGGGATGCGATACTCCGAGATAAGGACACTTTCCACATCGATGCCCCTGGCGGAAGCTGCGCGTTCGGCTTCGTCAAGCCTGTCGCCGGTCAGTACGCCCCAACCGACCAGGTCATTCAACTTTTTGGAAGCTATGTTATTCAAGCTGATCACTACTGAACACCGCCTTGCGCCATAAACGGGCCGGTATCCCATAATCAGGGATTATAAGCTCCATTTCTCCATAGCAATAGGGATACTGCTTCCTTATTTTTTCCGCCGGGAAATGCCAGTAAATTCCATCGGCAACAAATGCCAATCCAACCGTTATAAGCAACATATTAAATATCGTCCAGGCGCTATTGCCCAAGCCGAAGAAGACAAGGAGTTCAATGCCTACCCCGGCTATGCCAACTCCCGTCCTGACAAAAGCCAGGCCGGTCCTCGACCGCGCCATCACCGTCCGCAGTCTCGCCATGACGTTCCGCCTGTCAGCCAACATGGTCCTTTCGAGGGCAAGACCTGTAGTGGCCCAGATGCCGGGGTTGTGCGACGGCCTGACAGGTGGAACACACTTGTAATCGGAATCGGGATGCTTCAGAGCCGGAGGAAAGACAAAATCCCATATGCTCCGCTTGGCCTGGGTCTTCCTGACTAAATCAAAGCTTATCGAACCCGCACGGCGGCCCGGCATATACCAATAAAAGCCTTCTGCCGCCATTGCAACACCCGTCATAATAAGGGCGACGTCAAAAAAAGTCCATGGCCCGGGACGGAACTGACGCAATAGTGCAATACCTAATCCGCTGAAAGCAACGCCCGTTCTGGTAAATGCCAGCCCGGTGCGGGCCCTGGCCATTTTTGTGCGGTAGCATGCCAGCATAGTCCTTTCTTCGGCAAAGTCGGTCCTGTCACTCGCAAGGAACCTGCGCCTCATGACCGGAGACAGGTTATTCCAGTTGGAACGCAGCGCCGCTGCCCCCTCTATATGGCCGGTACGTCGAAAGACAGGGTTGTCACCGGGATTAGACATTTCCAGTGTAGTGGTCCCCCACGTCGGTTCCGTACCTCTGAAATCATACACTTCCCCCCCGCTTTGCGGGCAGGCACATACCACAACAGGCCATCAACAGCCATGATAACGCCTGAAATGAACAATGCAGCTTCAAACACAGTCAAAAGCCCTATACCCAAAATCCTGAAAAGTACTATTGCGATAGCAATAAAAGCTATGCCTGTGCGGAGAAAGGCAAGTCCGGTCCTGCCTTTTGCCAGGGCTGTCCTGGTATAAGCCATTAATGAGCGCCTGTCTGCAAGAAAGGTCCTCACCTTTGCCAGGGCTGTCCTGCCGGCCGAGGAAGGGAAATGTGGATTCACATCAAAGTTATGCTCGATAATCCTCACAATATCCGAAGGCAGGGCAATAATAAAATTGACCTTTTCAACCCGCATGGTATCTTTGATATCCTGAATCAAGCTGGAATCGGAAGGGTCATACACAATTGCCTCGGCCCGTTTTTCCCCGACATAGAGGGGAAACCAAAGTTGGCGTTTGAGTTTTTCCATATCGAGACGCATGGTAATAAAATAGGAGGACAAGCCGCTCTCATCGTATTCAACAAAAGGGAAATCGAGATGCCTTGTGAACGCCATTCGGGAAGGTATGACCGTCTCATCGTATTCGACAAAAGGACACTGGTAAAATTCTGAAAGGCAGAACAATATTTCGTGCTTCGGAACTCCCTTTTCGATCAAACATTCTTCAGGGCACGTGCCTGATGCAACTGATTCACGTATACACTCATCCAGCTCACTTTCGGTGAGGATTCCTCTTCTTATAAGCCGCTCAAATTTATAGTCCAGCATATAATATAATAGTTTGTCAGCTTCCGGCCTTGCCGGCCACTTTATACCAGCCGTTATTATAAATGATACGTTCTGAATAATAAAACACTTTTTCTTCCGGATAACGCTTCCGCAACCCTATCTTTACTCATCTGTACTGAACACCACCTTTTTCCATGAACAAACCGGTTTGCCGTAATCAGGGACCGCGATTTCCATGTCTCCATAACAGTACGGGTACTGTTTTCTTATTTTCTCGGCAGGGATATGCCAACAGTACCCGTCTACTGCAAACGCAAGCCCGATCACTATCAGCAATGAGTTAAATATCGTCCAGGCAGTACTGCCCGTACCGAAGAAAACAAGGAGTTCAGTGCCTACAGCTGATATGCCTACTCCCGTTCTTACAAGTGCCAGGCCGGTCCTTGACCGGGTCATCACAGTCCGCAGCCTCATCATGACGTTTCTCCTGTCGGCAAGCATAGTCCTTTCGAGGGCAAGACCAGTAGTGGCCCATATGCCCGGTGCATGAGATGGCCTGACAGGTGGAACACACTTATAGTCCGAACCAGGGTGCTTCAACGCCGGGGGAAAGATAAAATCCCATATGTTCTTTTGGGCCTGCATATTACGGACTGCTTCCAAACTTGTCCACCCTGCATGGCGGCCCGGAACATACCAGTAAAATCCCTCGGCTGCCATTACAAGGCCGGCCATAATAAGCGCGGCATCAAAAAAGGTCCATGGGCCGGGAGTGAACTGACGCAATAATGCAATGCCGAATCCGATAAATATAACGCCGGTCCTCGTAAATGCGAGCCCGGTACGCGCCCTGGCCATACTGGTCCAGTAGCATGCGTGTGCCGTCCTTTCTTCGGCAAAGTCCGTCCTGTCGCTCGCAAGGAACCTGCGCCTCATGACCGGAGACAGGTTGCTCCAGTTCGATCGCAGAGCAGCAGCCCCCTCCACACGGGCTGTCCGCGTAAAAAAAGGATCGTCACCGGGATTCACCACTTCAAGAATAGTAGTACCCCACGTCGCTTCGGTCACTTTGCAATCAAACACTCTTTTCCCTGTTTTCCGGGCGGGCAGATACCACAGCAGACCGTCAACAGCCATTATGATGCCTGAAACGAACAATACTGATTCAAACACGGTCAGAAACCCTACACCAAAAATCCTGAAAAGCACGACGGCAATAGACAGGAAAGAGATGCCGGTACGGATAAACGCCAGTCCTGTTCTGCCTTTTCCCAGGGATGTCCTGTTGCACGCCATCAAAGAACGCCTGTCAGCCAGAAATGTTCTCACTTTCGCCAAAGGCGTCCTGCCTGCTGAGAAAGGGAAATGGGGGTTTACATCAAAGTTATGTTCGATAATCCTCACAAGATCCGACGGCAAGGCTACAATGAAATCGATATCCTGGACCCCGAGTGTATCTTTGACGTCCTTAATCACATCCGGGTCGAAAGGATGATAGGCTATAACCTCGGCCCGCCCCTTACTGACTGCAAGAGGAAACCAGAGATTGCGTTTGAGTTTCTCCATACTGAGACGCCTGGTGAGAAAAAAGGAGGCTATGACGCTCTCATCGTATTCGACAAAAGAACAACTGTAGAATTCCGTAAGGGAAAACAATACCTCGTACTTCGGGACACCTTTTTCGATCAACCATTCTTCGGGATATTTGCCGGACGCGACCGACTCACTGATCTTCTCATCCAGTTCCTCCCCGGTGAGAATACCTTTTTTTAAAAGTCTCTCGAATTTGTTTTTTAACATAATTATTAATAAAGCCAAGAGCTAATGCTAAAAGTCTTTAAGCTCTCAACTCCCAGCTCCTGACTCTGAGCTCGTTTGTATTATAAATTATATTGATATTAATGACAAAAATTATGTCTCCGTAACACAGCCGAAGGCAAGCCGGCTGCTGCTGACGGCCCTTGACAATAAGCTGTATTTTGTTTTATACAACTTATATAAGGGTCAACGCTGTAAAAAGAGAATATATATGCATCCAGGCAAAAAACGTATCATTGGTCTGCTTTTCCTTGTCTCATTCATTGCTTATGCGCTGTCTCCCTCTGTCTGTTACACACATGGTCCTGTTGGGAATGTTCCGCACATTATTTTTGGGAAGCTTGCCGGCCCGATTCTTACCAAGTCAGATGGGAAAAATAGCGGCTTCGAGCTTATTGTGCGGAAGGCCCGTACACTCATTCCCGAAGACAGCATCACAAAATTAACTCATTTAAAGAACATATCCATATCCGAAAAACATTTTTCGCCGCCCTCACGTCAGTCGTCATTTTCTCCACGAATTTTAACATTTGCCCGGGTCGGGGCCGAGGGCTTCCATTTCTTAACTTCGGACTCTCACCTCCTTCAGTTTAATCCTTCTTCCAGAAATCTTTATTACTGCGGAGCTCAATACGTATGGATGCCGTACTGAGCTGTCGCGCATTCTACTGGCACAAACAGTATAAAAAAATCAACACCGTTGCAGGGGAGGGGGTTTGTTCATGGATGAGGAAAAGGATGACAAAATAGAGGAAGAAATTGAAAAACCAAAAAAGAAAAAGGGTAAAGTACTGACTGTCATTATCGCAATTGTGGTCGCCGTACTGCTGGGAGGGGGAGGCGCATTTTTCTTTCTTTCAAAATCAAGCGCCAATGCAGTACAAAAGAAAGCAGAGACCAACGCGAAGGATGAAGGTCAAATGTTCGCTCTTGACCCTTTCGTAGTCAATCTGAACGACCAGGGACAAACCAAGTTCCTGAAGGTCTCGGTGCAATTAGAACTTGCCAACCAGGCTGCGGTGGAAAGAGCAAAGGCGAAGACACCTCAAATCAGGGATGCCGTTATCACTCTATTGACGGGTGAGACGTCGGATTCCTTAATGTCACCCGAAGGAAAGCTGCAGCTCAAGGACGAAATCAATATGATAGGAAATCAAATTCTGGGGAACGATACTTTAAAAAATGTCTATTTTACCGACTTTGTAATGCAATAGGAAGACAGGTAAAACCAAAGTGCGTTCATCTTCCTGTAATCTTTGATTTCATATAATGGTCCACAGTCTGAATTGGGAAGCACGGACCGGATTGAACATAAAATGAGGCGAAAAGAGATGAAACATATGCTGCAGGTCATCAACGGTATTATCCTCATCCTCTGCATCACTACTGCAAGGGTGTTCGCCCATCAGGCAAGGCCCATCGCCAGCATTCAGGTCAGGAACGACGATAAAGCGGGTTTCGTTGATATGACGAATTTCACTCTGGATTCCGCTGTTCAGGCAGCCCTTCGGGCGGTCCCGGGAAAGGCATTGAAAGCTGAGCTCAGGAATGAAGACGGTTATCTTGTTTATGAGATTGAGGTCATAAAAACAGACCACTTGGCGACCGTAGTGGAGGTGGATGCGGGAAATAAGAAGGTCCTCAGGACCGCGGCTGACCGGAAAGACTAATAATTATCAGGGAGGGTAAAGATTCTCCGGCAACAGCCGCGAGAAGGAAATGACATGACAGAAACCGAAATATTCGAAGAGATAATAAACCTCGGCAAGCAGCGCGGCGTCCTCACTTATGACGAGATAAATGAAGCGCTTCCGTCCGAATTTTTCCCCCCCGACAAAGTTGAGGACCTCATGGATGTGCTCAACGACGTGGGGGTAAAGGTCGTCGATTGCGAAGAGTCGATCCTTGACGAAGAGCAAGTCGAAGAGCATGAGAGGGCCGAGGACCTCGTTTATTCCTATTTTAACTCGATGGGAAATATCTCGGTCCTCGCGAGACATGAGGAAATCGATCTTGCAAAGAAGCTTGAACAGGGCAGGGATATGACGACCGAAATTATATCGACACTCCCCATTTTTGACAAAATAAAAACACGATCGATATCGAGGATGAAGAAGGCGTTACAACAAAAGAAGAAAAAGCCGATGAGGCACTTATAAAGGCTCTCTCGAGTCTCGAAGAGTTAATAGAGATGGCCCGCAGGACCGATAGCAAAATAAAAAGGTATGGTACGCCGAAAGATTTCAGGGCATTAGTGAGTGAGAATGGAAAAAAAGGCCGGAACACAAAACGGTGTGAAGTGCTGCTTAAAGAGACCCGGGGCGGATTACAGGAAAATAGAATCCGAAATCGGCATAAAAGTAGAGGCAT
>CAWCLI010000005.1:0-42084 GCA_963796345.1 Nitrospirota bacterium
TATGTGCTCTCAGCTCCGGCTTGGGCTCTTTAGGCAAATTAAGAAGCAATTCATTGTATATTGAAAGCGCATCCATAGTCATGTTTTCCCGCATCATCATATCAACGGTTTCAAGACGTTTTGTCAGCCTGTTCATGAATTGCCTCTGCTTCCTGTAATCCAAAAGCAGATAGAATATTACGATGGCCGTGCCCGCAATCGCAGCCCCTGTCATTCCGCCCAATAATGCGTAAATCCAGCGATGAAAATCAAATGACAAGAAATCAGAAATCATCGTATATACTACATTCTGTTTTGCCCTATTTGCAATTTGAATCAGTGATGGTCGATAATGGAAAAAAGAAGCACCGCAGGGAGGCCCTTCAAAGGAGTGAATCCTATTGATGTTTATAAGAGACTTCCAGGTACCAATTGTGGAGATTGCCGTCAAAAGGCATGCATGCCCTTCGCCTTTGCTCTGCTGAAGGGAGAGGCGGCCCCATCGGACTGCCCCCGGCTGACGGAAAAAGAAAGAGGTGAGATGGAATCCTCAGTCAGGAAGATCGATTGGCGGGAGGATTTGATATCCAGCCTGGAAGAGGAAATAAAGAAGATCCAATTTGCAGGGACAACGGATAGCCTGGGCGCCGAATTCAGGGATGGGAAGCTCTTCATAAGATGTTTCGGCAGAGACGTAACCGTCGGTACTAATGGAGAGATCCAGTCCGAGAGGTGTCTTACGCCGTGGATGAGGATGCTCGTGCTTTTTTACATCAGGAATGGCGGTGTGAAGTGCCTTTCCGGCAAATGGGTTTTGCATAGCGAACTGATGGGCGGGTTAATGAAATACAAGGCTTTCAAAAGGGAATGTGAGGAGCCGCTAAAAGAGCTGTTCGACAAAGATTTTGAAAAAGTCGCCTCTCTTCTGGACAGGTGCGGAGCAGAACGTCAGCAGGGATTCCAGACCCGGAATGCATGGTTGATATATATCTTTCCCAGACTGCCCGTCCTTTTTCTTTATTGGACGCAAGATGATGAATTTGAATCACAAATCAGCATACGTTTCGATTCCACGGCAGACAAATGCTTCGATGTGGAACAACTAATATTCCTGGTCGAAGAGACAGTTAAAGACATTGAAGCGGAACTGAAATGCTAAAGTTTGAATTAAAATGCTAAAGTTTTACTCATAGCTGCCGATAACTGAATTGAGAGGTGTAAAAGTTTGGAATTTATAGGGAAAAGAGAAGGCCATGCAAATTACTGATATAAATCTGCAGGAGCAGGCAGTAAAGAACACATCGCAGCCGGCTGCGATAGCCGATTTGTCCAGTCAGAAGCCAGCTGCTACTGCAGAAGCGAAGCCGGAAGATGATACGGTAAAACTCTCGGACGCTGCCAAGGTGCAGCTCCTGTACGAACAGGGAAATTCCGTCTCTGAGATTGCAGCGAAACTGCATCTCGATGTTAAAACAGTGAACAGCTATTTGGAGACAGCAACTTCTGGGACAACAAACTCTCCGCAGCCTTACGGCCCCGCTGCGCAAACAACGGCAGCAACGAAACCAGACGGAAGCGGCACAAAAGTTAATGCTCCCGCCAGGACACAACCTCAAAACGAACAGGCAGGCATCGTCTCACAAAACAGCTCTGAACCTGGCTCATATGCTAAAACCATAAACAGGTTCTCCGGTTCCGGCAACACTGTTACGACCGCTAAGTAAAGGCTCACCACCAGGGAAATTAGCATCATGCCTGTAAGTCATACTACGTAAAAATAGGGGGTCCCGGTAAATCCCGGGGCCCCCTTTTGCAAACAGCTCTAACCCCGCATTAATGGGCCGGATACGGCGGAGTCTGGTAGTCCGGCGGTACAGAGCGGTAATCAGGAGGTGGTGGAGGCGGCGGGGTCCTCCTGACACTAGGAGCAGGAGCCACCACGCCAGGAATCTGGTTACCCTTGGCATACATACACTGCATATATGCGTTATCGTACCGGCGCTGGGCCTCATAGCCAGAGGCCTCGCCCGCATTGGCGCCCGAGGCTGTTCCGACAAGGAGTCCGCTTCCGGCGCCGATTGCTGCGCCTGTGCCGGCATTACCTGCAGCAGCACCAATTGCCGCACCCAGGCCTGCGCCGACCAAGGTGCCGATACCGGCGCCCTGAAGGGTACTATTTGTAGATGCCTCCCTGGGAGACGTTCCAATCTGCTGAGAAGCCCATTGCTTGCAGTAGGCATCCTCCATCTGGAATTGATCAAGGGACTTTCCAGGGGCCGGCAATGCCATTACACTTGGACCAGTGGGAACGGTCGCACACCCTTCCGCCAGCAACACTATTAACAACAGAGATAAGAAAATGACATGTCCGCGCTTTTTCACATTTTCACCGCCTTTCGTCCGGTGGAGCTGCAGGAGGCACAACTGTCAGCCAACCACCAGGACATAGTTTAACATAAGGATAATATCCTTCCGGCTTTGTGCAGAAATACCAGTAGTTTTGTTCCTCCGGCTGTTGCGGGGACGGCTGGACATATGTCTGGGGCTGCTGCTGTATGACTACCGGCGGGTTAGGATAATACGGATAGGGATAATACGGATAGGGTGGACCCCACCACGGACCCGGACCAAGCCAGACACCTCCCCTGAATACGAATCGCTCATGTGCCTGCGACGGTACTATGCTTATTAAGAGCACGCCCAGGACAACAACAATGATTAGAAGAACATATTTTTTCATTTTAATACTCCTTTCCACGAAACATCCGGTCGATTATAAATCGACCCGTGGTATCAAACTCACCTTACCGCGTCAGCAAACCCTTCTGCTTATATTTTAGTCGATTTGGGTACGTATAAGGTTACAATAAAATCCTGGAGAAAAATTCCCAATGGATATCGTCAGATAGTGACGCCTTTCAATTTCCAGGGCAGATGCAACTATACGCTCCGAAAAGTATGGTAAAATTTTCTCATCAGGAAGCGGCTTTAAAGCTGGTGGGGGCAATGATGCTCGAATTCATCCGTTCGTCCTATTTTCAGGGGCTGTTGAACAGCCTTTCTCTTGGCGTTGTGATCTTTAATGCCGGGGGTACTGTTTATGCTGTGAACAACTCAGCGTTGTCTCTTCTCGGGCTTTCACCGGATAGACATGTGGGCACCGGATGGACGCAATTGGTTGACGGTTTTGAAAAAAAGGGAACTCTTCACTCTATGGTACGGATTGTTGCGGAGAACGGGCAGCCGTCACCCGGGCGTCTGACTACACGGTTTACGAGACCGGACGGACAGGTCCTGCACGTTGCGGTTTCCGCTTCCCCTCTTCTGTATTACGACAAGCTGTTCGGTATTGTACTGGAAATAAGTGATATTACAGCTTTATATCAGTCCCATGAGCGGGAACGGAGAATGCTTGAAGAGCGGAACCTCATGCATCAGGAACGTTATGAGAGCCTGCAGAAGATGTCCATGTCCGTGGCCCACCAGCTGCGGAACCCGATCACGACTATAGGCGGAATGGCGCGCGTTATCGCTAAGGGATGCTCGCCTTCATCCGAACAGATGGAATATTTGGATGCGATTATTTCTTCGATGCATCGTCTGGAGGCGGTCGTCACAACTGTTTATGACTATGGTGCCCTGGTGGTGAGAGATCGTAAACCCGCCGGCGTGGACCACCTTATTCATGATGCGAGGGAAATGGCGGCCACGAGGGTCCCCGAACTTATGGCCAAAGCCAACTGGGACGTGGAAGTGGTGCCGTACCAGCTTGTCACAGATCAGCTGCTGCTTTCAAAAGCGCTCTGTGAGATATTCGTGAATTCGCTCGAAGCCCTCCCTGGAAGCGGCGGGACAATAACGGTACGCGGTATGGCAGATGATACGACCGACAGGATCGAGATTTCAGACAACGGGCGCGGGATAGAGGAATCGGATATCCCCTTCATCTTCGATCCTTTCTTCACCAGAAAGACAGTGGGTGTCGGCATGGGACTTTGCAAAGCGCAACGCATAGTGCAGGAGCTCGGCGGCCGCATAGGGGTAAAAAGCGTTGAGGGCCGGGGCACTACCGTCTCGCTGGCGTTTAGCCACGGGTAATATGCGCCCTCCATAGTGCCGCTGTGAATGTGGTACAATAATGGCTGACAGGTTGAACTGCCGGCTGTAGAGATACCTGCATGTTGATAGCCGGGTTGAGACAAATGAGGGGGCAATTAATGTTTAAAACATTGCTTATAGCGGTATCTGTGGTTTTTGCCGTGATTATTGCAGGCTGTTCAACGGTGGACTACCCGCAGCATAAGGGTGACAGCAACGTTTACCATTTGAATGGCGCTCCGAAACCATTCGAAACAGGCAATCCCGCGTCAGCGAAATATAAAGCATATGTTGCTCCGTACAAGGTGGACGAGGAGCGGTATGGAAAGTATGAATTTCGTACCGTCAATTACGCGGAATTCATCAAAGCTGCTCTTGTCAAAAAGTTTGGCGGCAGTCTGGCGTTTGTGGGTCAGGCAGAGCAGGCCAACATAGTAATTGACATGAAGCACAAGATAAGCGGATTTGACCTGACATCCTCTGCCCTTCTTTACATTACCGCCAAAGTCAACGGTGTTTTTGTTACTGCAAAGGGACAGGTATACTACCGCAAGCCCCACTGGCCCCCCACGCCTGAGGATGTGGCCTCCGAAGTCGAGACCGCCGCGGATGCCCTTGTTTCAGTTCTCAAAGAAATGCCTGACGGCACTATGGGAGTGCCTGTCCTGAATTTATACGAAGATAAAGATGCTTACTATTTCAGCGAACGCAACGGGGTATCCGTAATGGAGGGATCATTAGGATATAACGTGGCAAAGCGCATAGAGGTGGATTGATGAGGAGGACAGACAGATGGAACGCGAAATGAGGACGATAATCAGATTTCTTGATCTTGGACTTCTGGCTGTCATGATGATGGCCATGTTGTATGGGTGCGGGACCGTAGACATCTCGGACATAGGCGCATACGACAGATACTACACCGATTCTGTCTCAAAGCTCACCGCTTCCCCATCTCCGAAGTTTGTCTTTTATGTGCCTTATGAAAAATTCGAAATCTCCAGAGGCGCCACAGGAGACACTACGCCGGTGCTTAACGCTCTGAAGGCAGTTTATGGCGAAAACATAGCCTTCGATAAATTGTCGTCAGCTCCCTATGTAGTGTCAGTGAAAAGCGTGGAGGAATGGAAAGAAAACCTTTTGACTGACAAAGCCAGGATAATTGCTGATTTCACATCCGGGGGCGAGACAAAGGAACTGGTCGCAGAGTACACCAGGACGGGTGATTGGAGTTTTGGTGTAGACCACGTATATGAACTCTACCGCGTTGTCGCCCTGGACCTGGCGAAACAGATCAAGAACCGGACGGACATGCAACACTGAGGGGCGCTTTTTTCAGCAATCTGTTAGAACATCTTTCGGCGTTCAGGGGGCCACTTATTCACCCGCGCTTTTTCTTAATCCTGACATGAAACTTGTATCCCTCTTCTATCGCCCAGGTATTAACGATGCTCTCTATAACCGGCAGGGAAAAGCTGCAGGTGTTGATAACGATCAGCCAGGGCCGGGGAGTGATTCCCGTTCCCTCAATCATTTTCTGTGTAATGATCGTCCATGTCCAGGGCAGGCTGCACTGCCGGTTTATCTTGTCATTACAGAGGTCCACGGACCAGGCTTTTTTTGCTCCCTGACGGACAATATCGGTGTAATAGACATCGAGTGTTTCAGCTTCGAGGCTTTCGAGTGTCTTTAGAAATTCTTTGTGTACAGACTCTTCCAGAGTGGCATTGTTGAGCTTAAGCGCATTGCCCGCGTACCACTGTGATATCTTATCCTGTAATTTCATGTGAAGTCAGACTGAATCATCGCTATGCGACCCTTGTTTTGAAAATGCAAAAATATATTTTTATCCGGCACCGTCCCGTGGCATCCAAAACCGTACTGTTGACAAACCGACAAGAAAGCCGCCGAGATGCGCAAACCATGCATTATTATTCATTCCTGGAATAAAAAGACTTACCAGTCCGCCGTAAAACTGCAAAGATGCCCACACCCCGATCACCAGGAAGGCAGGAATCTTAAACTTTTTAACATAAACCACAAGGTAAAGGATAGTGTTGACTTTTGCTCCCGGAAACAATAAAAGATAGGCGCCGAGAATCCCTGAAACAGCGCCGCTTGCCCCCACAAGCGGTCTGGTGGAATGGGAATCGATAAAAGAATAAATAAGTATTGCGGCAAACCCGCAAAAAAAGTAAAAAAGCAGAAATCGGAAATGGCCCAGCTCGTCCTCGATTTTATTGCTGAATATCCAGAAATATACCATGTTACCAATGAGATGCAAAAAACCGCTGTGCATGAAGAGCGAAAAAATAATGGACAGCAGGGGCGACACGGGTTGCCTGAAGGCATGGTGGAGAAGAACGGCGGGCACAGCGCCGTAACTGAAAAAGGCTGCTCTGCCGCCATGGTAAAAAACCAACAAGTATATGAATACAAAGATATTGATCGCAATAATACTGAGAGCTACAACAGGTACCTTTTCTTTAGAATTATCATCCGAATATGGTATAAGCATAAAGAGTACATAGATTAATCCCACAACTCGCCCGGCGTCAAGTAAAGATGAAGGTTACGGGACCTTAGCCATTCTCTTTATTGCCTTCACTAGGATATTTTACCGCTGTAAATAGGAACTTCTTCCAATTGTTGCTTTTATCTGAATGCGTTATGATGAAATCGGGAAGGTACAGGAGGTACACGAATATGGTCAAACATACGGGAGGACAAAAAGCAGGCAAGGGGATGTACTGGAACTTTTCAAAAGGCAAGAGGATTCAGTTGACAGACGACGGCGTGCTGCCAGGCGACAATACCGTTACCTATTACAGGCTTACTCCGCTCACTATTCTGTTGCTGGGTCCGATTTTCGGTCTGGCGTATGCCGCATTTCTGCCGTTCATCGGGATCGCGATTATTGGAAAGCTGGCAGTGCAGAAGGTGTTCCCGGTAGTAGGGAAAGCGAGTACTGGTTGGGCCTCTTTTTGGTGGAGACCCGCTGAGGCATATCTGGCCGGGAAAAAGAAAAAGGAAAAAGAGAAGGAGAAATAAGACCGCTGTTTTGCTATCGGCTTAACAACTGCAAAAGTAGGGGTGATAATATGCGTCATACATAAACTGAAATCTCGTTGATGACCCGATCTTCAAAAATAAGGAGATGCATTATGGACCGATTACTGGTATGGAAGGAAACCTATATAAAAGCGAATTCACTGTGGTCCCTGGTTATGGGGCCGGCGCTCGGCATGCTGTACGTAATCTTTCTTCCAGCCATATTCCTGTTCTTGCTGATCGCGCTTTTGCCCGGTATGGCTATGGCAGAATCCGGCGGAGCCTCACTTAACGGCGATTCGGAAATATGTCTGAGTTGCCACGGCGCTGCAGACATGGTCAAAAAACTGAAGAACAATGAAATGATGTCAGTTTATGTCGATGCAAAGCGTCTGAATGCATCGGTCCATGGTTCCCTTGGATGCAGCGATTGCCACCAGGACATTTCCATCGCAAATCATCCTGCTGACAGGGCGTTCAAGAGCGTCGAAGACTTCAGGTTAACTACTTCAAAGCTTTGCAAGACGTGTCACAGTGAAGAGAGCTTTACAGCGAAGCCAATGCATTACCGACTGATAACCCAGTCCAAGGTCACGCCCTGCACAGAATGCCACAACGCTCATAGGGTGCAGCGTGTTAAAGCAATGAGGGCTTCTCTTAGCAGTAATCAATACTGCCTTGTCTGCCATAGAAGCAACATCGCCGTTACATCCACAAAAAGCAGGATTTCAATAAGTGAATCACAACTTCATGGTTCCGTGCACAAAAATCTCGAATGTGTAAACTGTCATACCGACTTTTCGAAAGAGAAGCATCCAGTCACCACATTTGCAAGCAAGCGCGAACATTCTATTACTCTTTCACAAACATGCAAGAGATGCCATGCCGATGAGGCGGTCAAGGTTGATGGCAGCATTCATGCCTCGATGCTCAGGCAAGGAGACCTAAATGCTCCGGTCTGCACTGATTGCCATGGTTTTCATACCGTTCCTGAAAAACCGGTGTACGATACGATGAACAGCACACCCTGTAAAAACTGTCATAAGGACGTCTTTGAAGCCTATGCTGGAAGTGTCCACGGTAAATGGAGGATGGACGGGCATTCCGGCGCCCGGCTTGTTCTTCGTGCCACCACGCCCATGATATTAAGGCAACGGCGCTGAATGAGAAGATAAAAGATGCCTGCCTGGGCTGTCACAAGAATGCCGGCTCACTGCATCAGGGGTGGTTTCCCAACGCGGCACTGCACCTTGATTCCGTTTCCTGTGTGGTATGTCATTCTCCAAATGCCGGAGGCAAGGTATTCCTTCGTCTTGCCGACAAAGAGACAGGGAAGCCTTTGACCGAAGAGCAGGCAAAAAGACTACTCAAGGGAAATTATAAAAAACTGGTGAACTCGACAGCCCCGCACGGCAACGCTTCTTCCGATAAGGTCTTGTGGGAAATAGTCAGCAGTCTGAATGGGAACAATGAGAAAACAAAGGTCACGTTTATCGGAAGCATATCAGCCACCAACGGGGTTGAGGCGCACAAACTGGCCCTAAAGAAAGATGCAGTCAGGGAATGTGAGAAGTGTCACAGTGCGGAATCGCCGGCATTCAGGGATGTGTCGGTTGCAATCATCAAGAATAACGGGGAGAAAGAGTTCTTCAACGCGCACGGTGAAGTGCTGGGCTCTATATTCTCCGTATTATCTGCAAGTCAGTTTTATGCGCTTGGAAGCACCCGCTTAAAAATACTCGATGTTATAGGCATACTTATGGTGGCAGGCGGAGTATCTTTCCCGCTTACTCACCTGGTCCTCAGAATAGTGACCGCCCCTATCAGGAAGAGAAGAAAGGAGAAATCCAAATGAAAAAGGTAGTGCTTCATCCATTCCCGGTGCGCCTGTGGCACTGGATTAACGCATTCTGTTTTCTGGTCCTGATCGTAACAGGCGTTCAACTTCGCTACCGCGAACTGGTCCTGATCATGCCTTTCAGGACAGCCGTTAATATACATAATTTTTTCGGGTTCTTTCTCGCCGGAAACTACTGTATATGGTTCGTCTATTATTTCTTCACCGGAAAGATCAAACTGTATATTCCGGATTTCAACGTTAAGAAATTCCTTATGAGTACGCTCAAGCAGGCCAAGTACTATGGGTATGGAATATTTGTCGGCGACGAGAATCCTCACCATCCGACTCCGGACGACAAATTCAACCCGCTCCAGAAGTCGCTGTACTTGATACTTATGGTGGTGCTCATACCGCTTCAGATCATCAGCGGCATTCTCTTGTGGAATATAAAAGGCTATGAGAAATTTATTATTATGGCAGGGGGCTTGAAAGTTGTCGACACAATCCATGTGTTTCTTTCCATGTTCTTCTTCACCTTTATCTTAATCCACGTGTATCTGGCCAGTCTTGGCGCAACCCCATTGGCGCACGTCAAGGCAATGTTTACCGGTTATGAGGAATGCGAAGAAGAACACAGTCATTGAGCAATGGAGGGAGGACAGGGGCAGCTATGTTTGATTTGAAGAGAGAGCCTACACATCCTGGAGATGTGTTGAAATATGATTTTCTGGAAGCGTTGAATATGTCCCAGACCGAGCTTGCCAGGGACCTCGATACCACTTTCAGAACGATAAACGAAATTATAAACCACAAAAGAGGTGTCAGTCCTGAAATGGCGGTCAGGCTTGCAAAATATTTCGGAACGACAGAGGAATTATGGCTGAACCTGCAAATGCAATATGACCTTTACAGGATTAAAACTAAAAAGAAAAAACTGCTTGATCATATAAAGGCATATGCCGAGATTCACAGAGAGAGACATTGAGCAGCAATTCTAAAAGGCACATTAAAACCTTCTCGCACCTTCAAATTCCCTGAATCAGAGGTGAAGAAAATACGTGACAAATACGGCCTGTCGCAAGACAAGTTCGCCGCCCTTATGGGAATAAGCGTTGCTACGCTTCGCAACTGGGAGCAGGGGCGCAGAAAACCGGAAGGTCCAGCCCGGATACTTCTAATGGTCGCAGCAAAGCATCCAGATGCGTTGCTCGATGTTGTGTACAAAGGAAGAGCAAGGAAAAGTGCGTTAGCGAGGGAATGATAGTTCCCCTAGGCTTTCAGTCGGTAGTTGGTATGTACGAGGCCGGAATGAACGTTCATTAATTGGGGCTGATGACAAGTTATTGAGTTTGCGAGAGAATTTGGTGCCCCCTGCAAGATTCGAACTTGCGGCCCCAGGTTTAGAAAACCATTATAGCGTTCACATCAACTCTTTGAAATACTTGCCTTTATTGCCAGAAGTCTCAAATTAATCAAAGACTTATATTGTCCGATGAGTTCCTTTGAGTTCCTATCAGTTTTTATCAATTCAAATGAGTTGATGAAAAAATATTACACTTATATGACAATTCTCGGGAGTTTGTTTCTTAATTCCCTCTCCTCCTATTGCGAATACAACATCAAAACGGTAAACTAAAACTACTGATATTGATGTTGGAGGTACTAACATGGAAACTTTAAAACAGGAAGCTATTAAGGTTATCACTAAATTACCGGACACGGCCAATATTGACGACATCATGTACGAGCTTTATGTGGTTGATAAGGTCAAAAAAGGCAGGGAGGCGGTAGAGCGTGGTGAATCTGTTTCGGTTGAAGACTTAAAAAGAGAAATGCAGTCGTGGTAAAGTGGTCAAACCCTGCCAAGTTCGACTTGAAGCAGATTCATGACTACATTGCAAGGGATTCAAAATTTTACGCTCAAAAAGTCTCTGTCTAAATTGTCGAAAAATCCGAAAAGTTAAATCTATTTCCCGAAGCCGGTAGGATCGTCCCTGAGATTGAAGACCCTCGTATCCGGGAGTTGCTAATATATTCATACCGTCTCGTTTATGAAGTATTTCCCGATAAGGTCGAAGTTCTTGCGTTAATACACTGCGAGCGTAATTTTATAAAAGACTTTTTGAATGAGCGGCAGGGATGAAAAATATTGACGCTGTCTTACAAAAGAAATTAGAGGGATTGGGGAAGAGGCTGTAAGTTGTTGATTTTAAATGCCCCCTGCAAGATTCGAACTTGCGGCCCCAGGTTTAGGAAACCTGTGCTCTATCCTACTGAGCTAAGGGGGCTCACGGACTGAAAAAATATTTTAGCATAATCAAAGACAAATAGTAATGTGCCTCTTAAACTCGTTGAACAGCGGAGATTACTATATAGTATAATTTCTGATAATGCGGCATCTTGCAATGTTAATCGTTTTTGGCGCGCTGCTCTGTATACTGATTACCGCTGCGAAAGGCTGGGCTGCGGAGAGTGACGGTGTTGTCGGGGTGTGGGTTACTGAAAAGCGGGACGCAAAGATAGAGATATTCAATTGCGGAGATAAGTACTGCGGCAAGATTGTCTGGATGGATGAGCCTGATTATAAGGCCGGGGACAAAGAGGGCAAGCCTGGCGAGCGGAAGCTGGATGTCAGGAATCCTGATCCGGAGCTCAGGGACCGCGTTATTCTCGGTATGCAAATCCTCCGGGATTTTAGCTATGCAGGAGAGAACCACTGGACAGGTGGAAGGGTGTATGATCCCGAGACCGGCAATACCTACAGAGCCAGGTTAACTCTTACCGCGCGCAACCAATTGGACTTGAGGGGGTATATTTTTATTCCGCTGTTAGGCCGCACTTCCACATGGACAAGGGTAAATGACTAAGCACAGCCTCCCTATAGAGTGAGGCCGAATGTTTCCAGGGCTGTGCGCGTAGATTCTAAGCCGGTGTGATGAATGCCGTGAATTCCGAGGTTGCCGGCGACCTCTACAAACATGGCCCGGTCATCGATATAGACTGTTTTTGTCGGGGCAACTCTCGCGATATCGAGCGCCATGCGATAAATATCCACATCCGGCTTCCTGTAGTGAACGAAACATGATGAGACAAAAATATCGATAAACGAATCGAGTTCGAATGTGTTGATGCGGTGCAGCGTAAGTTCCCTTCCCTCGTTGCTTATAGCGGCTATTTTAAGATTATGACGGGTTTTCAACAGGCGAATGAAATCTATCATTTCGGTAAAAGGCTTCGATTCGCCGAACATGAAGGCAGTGAACGCATCCCTGGTAAATGTCCGCTCTTTATAGAAGACAACCTGGTGCAAATACTCGTACAGACTCACCTTGCCTTCCTCATATGTCCCGAATGTCAAATGGTGGCGCTCGTCCATTTCCTCATAATCCAAACCGAAAGTGTCCGCCGCCTTCCGCCTCAATTTCCTGTCCCACCCGTTGTTTAGCAGCACCCCGCCTATATCGAGGAACAGAGTTGTGATAGGTGAAGATTCAATCATCCTTTAATTTAGCATAATGCGAAAAAATATCAAAGCCTTCTGTTGCTATGACAGCTTCCTGTTGCTGATCCAGTTAAAATATGATAATCTTTCTGAAGATCAGTGAATACGTTATCTGTGCACTGGTTTTTCAGTCAATATTTCAGTCAGGAGAGGGAACGGCAATGGAGCATGGAAGTCATTTTCCGGAAGTAGGGCTGGTGGAAGCGACTCGCAGGCGTTTTCTCAAATGGCTTATCGCAATTCTTGCAGCCGTAAATGGGCTGATTGCCGGCATCCCCTTCCTGCGGTCGCTGTTCGGTCCGTCAGTTGCTGCACAAAATAACGAGTGGTCGAAGGTTGCCGCTGTCGATTTACTGCCTCAGGGCAGGCCGGTGGCCATGCGCTTCATGGCGGAATCCGGAGAGGCATATCTCCATAATACAGTATTGCGTTCGGTATGGGTCATCAAACATTCACCCGAGGAGATAACGGTTTTTTCTCCTGTATGCACGCATTTGGGGTGTTACTACCAGTGGAACGGGCAGGCGGAGCGGTTCGAGTGTCCCTGCCACGGCAGCGTGTTTGCGCCTGACGGCAAGGTGATCAGCGGCCCGGCCCCGCGCCCCCTCGATACGCTGCAGTCAAAGATAGAAAACGGATACCTGCTGGTGAAGTGGGAGAACTTTAAAGCAGGAGTGCCGACAAGAATTCCGGTAGCATGAGGAGATGCAATTTATGATATCACGCCCTATCGAATGGATCAACAGATGGATCAATGAACGATGGCCGGTTTCGACTGCATTGCGACTGGCGCTCGATGAAGAGATACCGGGTGGGTCCAGTTTTGTCTATACGGACGGCAGCGCTGTTTTTCTTCTTTTTAGTCTTCAGGCCATTACGGGAATCCTGCAGGTATTATTTTATGTTCCGACCGTGGACCATGCGTATGCCAGCCTGAGCTATTTGCGGACCGAGGTCCCTTTTGGGTGGCTCATACACGGCATACATTTCTGGGGCGCCAATCTGATGATCGTTGTTTTAGCCCTCCATATTACGCGCGCTTTTATCTGGGGAGCGTACAAAAAGCCGCGCGAGCTGGTATGGGTCGCAGGGGTGCTGCTTCTCCTTATCACCATGGGATTCAGCTTTACCGGTTCGCCGCTGACCTGGGACCAGCATGGCTACTGGGCCGGAGAAGTGGGCACCAGTATAGCCGGTACGGTCCCGGTAGTCGGTGACCTGCAAAAACGCTTACTGCGCGGGGGCGAAGGCATGGGACAGTTGACCCTCTCCCGGTTCTTTGCCTTGCACACCTCTGTGCTTCCGTTATTGCTCTTGTCCGCATTCGGTCTGCATATTGTCGCTTTCAAGGTCCAGGGGACTGTAGGGCCGTGGGATGCGCTGAAGAGGAGACTGAGCGGACCCTTCTGGCCGGACCAGGTGTATAAGGACGTGCTGACAGGCACCGCCATCTTCATTCTTCTTATTTTTCTTTCGGCATTCGTACCCCCTGTTTTTTGGGGTCCGGTCGATATTCTGGATACCAATTACGTACCAAAACCTGACTGGAATTTCCTTTTTCTCTACCAGGTACTGAAGTATTTTCAGGGGCCGCTCGAACCTGTGGGTACTGTGGGGGTGCCGACGGCTATCGTCATGCTTTTTGTTACGTTGCCCTTTATAGACCGCAATCCCGAGAGAACCCTTTCCGCCGGCCTTTGGTTATGTTATGCGGTTTTGTCTTTGCTGTTACGATTACAACGCTTACGCTTCTCGGCTATTACAGCCGGGGACTTGCTGAATTGCCGCCAGGGACTTCGGCAGTGCCTGCAAAGCAAAATGCCGCGCAGTCATCACCCGCGCAGCCTTCGCTGGACGGAGGCGTTGCGAAGGTATTTCAGTCCGCCGGATGCACAGCCTGCCATGCTGTGGACGGGGCCGGCGGCTCTATAGGTCCGGCATTGTCGGGAGGGTCTCTCAGGGGGAAAGGACGCGCATGGATAGCAGAGCAGATACGTAATCCAAAATCGCACAATCCCAATTCTATAATGCCTGCATTCACAGCGCTGCCGGACCGGCAGGTCGATACAATAGTTTCATACCTCCTCACACCTTTATCGCAGCCGTCTGATCAGAGCGGGTCGACCCAAAAAACCGTCGGGACCCCCTCTGCAACTGTGGAAACAAATTCGGGGACAATGCCCGGAGAGGCGGCGCACGTGATCGGCAATGCGGAACGCGGAGGCGCAGTGTTCGGGAATTACTGTGCCGGATGCCATAGCTCCAGGGGCATCGGCGGCATACTGAATCCGGGTTCTGATGAAGGCAAAGTGCCGCAGCTCAACCCTGTGGATCGCGAACTTTACAGCAAGGACCCAAAGGCATTTGCCGAAAACCTGGACCGTTACATACAACACGGCTCGGTGCCGCCGGGTAAAAAGCCTTCACTCAGCATGCCGGCCTTCGGAGATACGCACGGCCTTACGCAGCAGCAGATTGCTAATGTTGAAGCGTATGTCATGCGCCTGAACAGCGTAGACCGCAGCCAGATTATCAATCCGGGCATGGAACCGCGCAATTTCTTTATTTTGGTTGCCTCTGTGTATATTCTTATGCTTTTCATTCAGGGTGGGATAAGGATAAAGAGCGGTATTCCTTAAAGACAGGCAAAAGGCTAAGGGCGAAAGGCAATAGTTAACAACCAGAGATAATTTCTCTTCCCTATAGCCAATCGCCTATTGCCTTTTGCCCTTAGCCTTTTTTTAGGAGGTTTTATGCAAATAGCAATGGTTGGACTCGGAAGAATGGGAATGAACATGGCGAGACGCCTGGCCAGGGGCAGGCATTCGCTTGTTTTATACAACCGGACTCCGGAACAAGCCGTGGCAGCAGCGAAGGAAATGCGTGTGGCAAGGGCTGCAACTTCGCTTGAGGAAGTGGTCGGTCTTCTGAAACCGCCGCGCGTGGTATGGCTTATGATCCCGGCCGGCAAGCCTGTTGACGATACTATCGATCGCCTGGAAAAACTGCTCGGTAAGAAGGACCTTGTAATAGAAGGCGGCAACAGCTTTTACAAAGATGATATCCGGCATTCGCGTCAACTTGGAGAACGCGGAATAAGGTATATGGACGTCGGGGTCAGCGGCGGCATATGGGGGCTCAAAGAAGGGTATAGCCTTATGGCTGGAGGAGACAAAAAAGATTATAAACATATAGAACCCATTCTGAAAACTCTTGCCCCAAAGGACGGCTATCTTTACTGCGGCCCTGTCGGCGCGGGGCATTTTGTGAAAATGGTGCATAACGGCATTGAGTACGGTCTGATGGCGGCTTACGGAGAAGGGTTCGAGATTTTACATTCGTCGCCTTACGCTGCGGACCTCGATCTTGGAAAGATCGCCCATCTGTGGAACAGGGGCAGTGTGGTCAGGTCATGGCTGCTCGAACTCGTGGAAGACGTGTTCGCAAAAGACAAAGACCTTTCCGGCATAAAGGGCTATGTGGAGGATTCCGGTGAAGGGCGGTGGACAGTGGAGCAGGCAATTGAATCGGGTGTTCCTGCGCCTGTCACAGCCATATCGCTTTTTGAGAGGTTCCGTTCGAGGAAGACTGAATCTTTTTCGGACAAGCTCCAGGCATCCTTGCGCAGGGAGTTCGGCGGCCATGCCGTAGTTAGTGAAAATGTGAAGCGTGGCAGAGGGCGTTCGGGAGGCGGGGGGTAATGGCTGTGCATTCCGCCCATACTGCTGCTCTCTGGCCTCTGGCAGTATACCTGGCCGCTGTTATCGGCCTTATTGCCTCCATGATCGTCATTTCTTTCTTCCTGGGCCAGAAGCACAGGGACCGTTTGACTGGAGAGCCCTACGAATCGGGCATTATGCCTACCGGCTCTGCACGGGTGCGCTTCGATATCAAGTTCTATATTGTCGCCATGTTCTTTGTTATTTTCGATCTTGAGGCCGTCTTCATCTATGCATGGGCCGTATCAGTCCGTGAGACTGGATGGGCCGGGTACTTTGAAGTGCTGATCTTTATAGGCGTACTGATGGCCGGCCTTGTCTATTTGTGGAGAATAGGGGCGCTGGACTGGGGCACTAGCGGGAGATTGAGAAATAGAGGGGCGGACGGTAAATAGTTATGAACTGGTCATTACACAAACCCGGGGATACCGGACCCGACCCCGCAGCTGACGCGGTCAGGGGAAACATTATTCTTTCGAGTCTTCAGGACATGCTTGCCTGGGGCAGGAAGAACTCCATCTGGCCTTTTAATTTCGGCCTTTCCTGCTGTTTTGTCGAAATGGCCACGAGCATTACGAGCAAATATGATATCGCGAGGTTCGGCGCCGAAGTGCTCCGTGCCACTCCCAGAGAGGCTGATCTTATGGTTATTGCCGGTACTGTGTTTATAAAAGCCGCGCCTGTTGTTGAAAGGCTCTACCAGCAGATGATGCTGCCGAGATGGGTGATCTCCATGGGATCATGCGCGAACTCAGGGGGCATGTACGATATCTACAGCGTAGTGCAGGGCGTGGATTCGTTTCTTCCCGTGGATGTCTATGTGCCTGGGTGCCCGCCCCGTCCCGAGGCCTTTATGGAGGGCCTGCTGCTGCTCAGAGATGCTGTGGGCAAGGAGCGCCGGCCATTGAGCTGGGTGGTCGGGCCGCAAGGAGTGCAACGGCCTGAACGGCCGGTCATGCGCGATCTGAAGAGGGAAGAAAGACAACGTATTACAGATCTTCCTTCTCCCGACGGCATATGAACGGTCCTGATGTTGTCATGGAACTGCGGTCCAGATTCAGTGACCATGATGTGACGCCGCAGACCACGCACGATGGCCTGCCCACGATCTGGGTACCGAAGGAAAAGGTGCACGGTGTGCTTCGGTATCTCAACTGTGAAGCAATCCGCCCCTATCGCACACTTTACGACCTGACTGCCATAGACGAGCGTGTCCGTGAACACCGGCAGGACCAGCCGGACAGTGATTTTACGGTCGTTTATCATTTATTGTCCTATGAGAGAAACGGGGACATAAGAATCAAAGTTCCGCTCAAGGGTGAATATCCTTCAATTCCCACTGCCACAGATATATGGCCGTCTGCCAATTGGTATGAGCGTGAAGTTTGGGACATGTTCGGGATAAAGGTCGAAGGCCATCCCAACCTGCGCAGGATCCTGATGCCCCCGCTCTGGAAGGGCCACCCATTGCGCAAGGAACATCCTGCCCGCCGGACAGAAATGGGGACTTTTCATCTCCCTGTGAAGAAAGACGAGGCCGAAGAACAGGCGTTGAAGTTCAGGCCGGAAGATTGGGGGATGACAGGGCTGCGGGATGGTATTGAATTGATGTATCTGAATCTTGGTCCGCACCATGCGGGGACGCATGGCATAGTCCGGATAATGCTCGCTCTTGACGGAGAGGAAATCACGGATGCGGCGCTCGACATAGGGTTTCACCATCGGGGCGCTGAAAAGATGGGCGAGCGGCAGTCGTGGCATTCTTTTATCCCCTATACCGACCGCATTGATTATATGTCCGGTGTCATGAATAACTTTCCATACGTCCTGGCTGTGGAAAAACTTGCGGGTATTGAAGTCCCTGACAGGGCAAAGGTTATACGGGTGATGATGGCTGAACTGTTCCGCATTATCAGTCATCTTGTCTATTACGGCACTTTTGCGCAGGACATAGGACAGCTTTCCCCGGTTTTTTTTACGTTCAGTGACCGCGAACGGGCTTTTGATATTGTACAGGCCGTGTGCGGGGGCCGTATGCATCCCAGCTGGTTCAGGATTGGCGGGGTGGCACAAGACCTTCCAAACGGGTGGGACTCCATAATGCGTGATTTTCTCAGGTATCTGCCTGCGAGACTGGACGAGTACGATAAAATTGTAATGCAGAACACCATTATAAAAGCGCGCACCAAAGATGTCGGCTCCATTACCCTTGATGAAGCAATTGAGTGGGGTATCACCGGTCCCAACCTGCGCGCCTGCGGATTTGAATGGGACTTCAGGAAGAAAAGGCCGTACTCGGGATACGAGCAGTTTGAATTCGATGTCCCTACCGGTACGCGTGGGGATTGTTATGACAGGGTTGCGGTACGGGTTGAGGAGATGCGCCAGAGCATGCGTATTATCGAACAGTGTATCGACAATATGCCGGCAGGACCTTACAAATCGGACCATCGCCTGACAACGCCCCCGCTCAAGGACAACCACACAATGTACGATATCGAAACTCTCATCACTCACTTTCTCAATGTCAGCTGGGGACCTGTTGTCCCCCGGGCGAGGCGGCGTTCGGAGTAGAGGGTGCAAAAGGGAACAATACCTATTACCTCATCAGCGACGGCAATACGGCATCATATCGCACGCGCATCCGCACTCCATCGTTTGCTCATTTGCAGGCTGTGCCCATGATGACGCGGGGTCTTGAAATTGCGGACCTCATAGCCATAATAGCCAGTATTGATTTCGTCCTGGGAGATGTTGATAGGTGAGTTTTGTATGCTGACTGAAAAAGAAAAAAAAGAGATCGAAAAGGAACTCAGGCATTATGACTATAAGCAGGCCGCGTGCATAGAGGCGCTGAAAATTGTCCAGCGCCATCGGGGATGGATTTCAGATGACAGTATCCTGGATATTGCAGAGTTCCTGGAGATGACCCCGGACGAACTGGACGGCGTTGCCACTTTTTATAACCTGATTTTTCGCCGGCAGGTGGGGAAACATGTGATTTTTATTTGCGATTCGATAAGCTGCTGGGTGATGCGTTATGAGGACATCCTCGATTACTTGCAGGAGAGGCTGGGGATCGGGCCCGGAGAAACTACAGCCGACGGAAAGTTCACAATACTTCCGGTCGCATGCCTCGGCGCCTGCGATGGGGCCCCGGCAATTATGATGGATGAAACGCTTTACACAAATGTGAACAGGGCCCTTCTCGATGATATGCTCTGCATGTGCGACAGGAGGCAAACGTGATGGAACGTCCGCTTACCGGGAACATGCGGCCTGATGGTTTGCCTTTGAGCATAAAGGATTATGAAGACAAGGGCGGGTATCAGGCAGCCAGGAGGGCTGTCACGGGCATGTCGCCGCAAGAGGTCCAGGACCTTGTAAAGGATGCCAACCTGCGGGGCCGGGGGGGTGCGGGTTTCAACACCGGAATGAAGTGGAGCTTTGTTCCCATGGGTGATTCGGCGCCGCGTCCCAAGTACTTTGTAGTAAACGCCGATGAGATGGAACCCGGCACCTTTAAGGACCGCATGCTGATGGAGGGAAACCCGCACCAGCTTATCGAAGGAATTATGATCGGCGCTTATGCAATAGAGGCGGATATTTCTTATATATTTTTGAGGGGTGAATACAAACTCTGCGAAAAGCGGCTGGCTGCCGCCATAGCAGAGGCTTACAGCCATCATTATCTCGGAAAGAAAGTTTTCGGTTCCGGATACAATCTGGAGATGCGTCTGCATACCAGCGCCGGACGGTATATATGCGGCGAAGAAACTGCGCTCCTGAATTCGCTGGAAGGGAAACGGGCCATTCCGAGGGCAAGGCCGCCTTTTCCGCAGGTGAGCGGACTATGGGGCAAACCTACAGTTGTGAATAACGTAGAGACGCTCTGCAACGTCCCGCACATTATCAACAACGGCGCGGAGTGGTACAAAGGTCTGGGCCGCACCCAGTACGGGGGGACCAAAATATACGGCGTCAGCGGCAGAGTGAAAAAAACCGGTCTGTGGGAACTGCCGATGGGAACGACCATCAGAGAAATTATCTGGGAACATGCTCGTGGCATGACAGAAGGTTACCTGTTCCGCAGCGTCATACCGGGCGGGGCTTCAACTGAATTTCTTACAGAGGAACACCTGGACGTGCAAATGGATTTCGACTCGATGCAGAAAGCGGGCAGCCGCCTTGGAACGGGTACGATGATCATTATTGATGATCATACCTGTCCGGTGGGTGCGGTGCTCAACCTGGAGCAGTTTTTTGCCAGGGAGTCCTGCGGATGGTGCACGCCCTGCCGTGAAGGGTTGCCATGGATAGCGAATATACTCCGCGCTATCGAGAACGGACAGGGCAAACCCGAAGACCTGGAAATACTGGCACAGCACACCGACTCCCTGTGGCTGAATAAAACTTTTTGCGCACTTGCGCCCGGCGCTATGGAGCCTCTCAGGAGTGCCCTGCAAATATTCAGGGAAGATTTTATCAGGCATATCGAAGAGGGCAAATGCCCATATGGCAAAAATGGCAACAATATACATAGACAATAAGCCGTATACCGTTAAAGATGGTGACAACCTGCTTCATGCATGCCTGTCCCTCGGCTTCGATATACCATATTTCTGCTGGCATCCTGCCATGCATTCGGTGGGGGCCTGCCGGCAGTGCGCTGTAAAACAGTTTAAGGACGAAAATGACACGCGGGGCAGGATAGTGATGTCCTGCATGACCCCGGCCGCCGAGGGGATGCGCATATCTGTCGACGATGAAGAAGTGCGGGCATTCAGGAAGAGCATAATCGAGTTCCTTATGACGAACCATCCTCATGACTGTCCTGTCTGCGACGAAGGAGGAGAATGCCACCTGCAGGACATGACTGTGATGACAGGGCACAGCTACCGCCGTTTCCGTTTCAAAAAGAGGACTTATCGGAACCAATATTTGGGGCCTTTCATTAATCACGAAATGAACCGCTGCATCCAGTGCTACCGCTGCGTCAGGTTTTACAGGGACTACGCAGGAGGGCGCGACTTCGGTGCTTTTGCGTCGCATAATCACGTTTATTTCGGGAGGCATAGGGAAGGAGCCCTGGAGAACGAATTCAGCGGCAATCTTGTCGAGATATGTCCGACCGGTGTTTTTACCGACAAGACGTTTAAACGCCACTACACCCGCAAATGGGATTTGCAGACCGCGCCATCGGTCTGTGTCCATTGCGGTCTTGGCTGCAACACCATTCCCGGCGAGCGGTACGGCCAGCTGAGACGTATACAAAATCGTTATAACGGAGCGGTGAACGGTTATTTTCTGTGCGACCGCGGACGCTATGGGTATGAATTTGTAAACGCTGAAAGCCGTATCAGGCAGCCCTTAATGAAGCATTCGGCCATCCCTGTTCCAAGAGGAGAGGTCATGCAGCACCTCTCGCAGCTTATCTATTTCGGGGCGCGGATAATCGGCATCGGTTCTCCCCGTGCTTCTCTCGAAGGAAATTTTGCCCTTCGCTCGCTCGTCGGAGAAGACCATTTTTATACGGGGTCATCCTCGATGGATGCCCGCCTTCTGAAAAAAATCGTAATGGTGCTGGCAGAAGGCCCGGCCCGTTCGCCTTCGCTGGCAGAGGCCGGTGCAGCCGACGCGGTTTTTGTTCTCGGTGAGGATGTGACCAATTCGGCCCCGCTGCTGGCCCTTTCGCTGCGCCAGGCGGTCCGGCGCAAGCCGATGGAGATTGATAAGCGCCTGCATATACCGGAATGGGACGACGCCGCAGTGCGCAATGCGGTACAGCAGGAAAAAAGGCCGCTGTTTGTCGCTGCGCCGTACAGGACAAAACTTGAAGAGGTGTCCACCCAGGCGTATCATGCGGCGCCTGATGACCTGGCGAGGCTGGGTTTTGCAGTGGCACATGAACTCGACAACGGGTCACCGGCTGTGAAGGGCTTGCCGAAGAAGCTGCATACTCTGGCTGAGGGCATTGCCCGGGACTTGAGTCAGGCCCAACATCCGCTGATTGTTTCCGGCACGGGGTGCGGCAGCGAAGCGGTGCTGGAGGCTGCCGCCAATATTGCCTGGGCCCTTTGCAGGAAAAACCGTTCAGCAGACCTTTGTTTTGCCGTCCCTGAATGCAACAGCCTTGGACTCGCCCTTATGGGCAATGGAAACGTTAACGACGCGTTCAAAGCAGTGGATGATGGGGCGGTCGATACCGCAATTATACTTGAAAACGACCTATACCTGCGGGCAGAAACCGAAGACGTGAACAGGTTTTTTGATAAGGTGCGCAATGTGATCGTAATTGATCATAGCGTGACCGGGACTGCATCCAAAGCCGATGTTGTAATCCCTGCCGCTGCATTTGCCGAGGCGAGCGGCACACTGGTGAATAATGAGGGCCGCGCTCAGCGCTTCTATAAGGTGTTTGTGCCTGACGGGAACATACAGGAGAGCTGGCGATGGTTGAGGGATATCATGGCTGCCTCGGGACGCCCTGGCTTAAAGAATTGGACAGGCCTTGACGACATTGTGCAGGCAATGTCGAATTCGATAAAAATTTTCAAAAAGATTGCGGTAAACAATATTCCGGCCGACTACCGCATCACAGGGCAGCACATTCCCCGCCAACCCCATCGTTACAGCGGACGGACGGCCATGAATGCGAACATTTCGGTAGTTGAACCAAAGCCGCCCGATGATAAGGATTCGCCCCTTTCTTTTTCAATGGAAGGATTCACGGGGCGACCCCCTGCCGCTCTCATTCCCCGCTTCTGGGCCCCTGGCTGGAACTCGGTGCAGGCGTTGAACAAATTTCAGAGCGAAGTGGGGGGGCCGCTGGCCGGCGGAGATCCGGGGCAACGGCTTTTAGAGCCGGTGCAGGAAAGCACTGTATCTTATTTTGACGAGGTGCCGGATGCCTTTTGGCCGCGCGAGAACGAGCTCTTCCTTGTCCGGGTGTATCACATATTCGGTTCAGAGGAGTTGAGTGTCATGGGTCCCGGGATTGCCGGGCGCGCTCCGGAGCCGTATATAGGGCTTAAGCCGGAAGATGCTGAACTTTTCCAGGTGAGCGAAGGCCGGGATATGCGGCTTAGCATAAATAACAGGGAATACAGTCTCCCTGTGAAATACCTGCCCGAACTGCCGGCTGGGGTGGGTGCGCTGCCTGTGGGGTTACGCGGGCTCGAAGGATTGGCGTTGCCGGCATGGGGAAAGATAAAGACAGGCGATGGGGAATAGGCAAAAGGCAAAAGGCAAAAGGCAAAAGACAAAAGACAAAAGGCAAAAGGCTAAAGGCTAAAGGTACATAATGGATACGATCATAACGCTTGCTATTATTGCGGGGGTGCTTTTGTTTCTGACCATCACGAGTGCCGGTCTTATCTGGCTTGAACGCAGATTGCTCGCCTTGTGGCAGGACCGCTACGGGCCGAACAGGGTCGGGCCCTTCGGTTTGTTGCAGGTGGTTGCCGATATGATTAAAATTTTGTCAAAAGAGGATTGGGTCCCGCCCTTTGCGGATAGGACAGTGTTTGTCATTGCGCCTGCCATCATTATGATCAGCGCCTTTATGTCTTTTGCTGTTGTACCTTTTGCCCCCGGCATAGTCATTGCCGATATAAACGTAGGAGTGCTCTTCTTCCTCGCCATGTCTTCGCTGGGTGTTTACAGTGTTGTGCTGGCGGGATGGGCATCGGCCAGCAAGTACTCGCTCATAGGGGGCATGCGTGCCGCTGCCCAGATGGTCAGTTATGAAGTGTTCATGGGGTTGTCGCTCATGGGGGTGGTCGCACTGACCGGATCATTCGGTGTCGGCGAAATTGTTGAGGCCCAGCGCCACCTGTGGTTTATAATTCCCCAATTTGCCGGGTTCCTGATATTTTTTATAGCGGGCGTTGCTGAAACACACCGTCTGCCCTTTGATCTGCCTGAATCCGAGAATGAGCTTGTGGCCGGTTTTCATACGGAATATTCAGGCATGAAATTCGGTATGTTCTTTGTCGGCGAGTATGTGGGAATAACGCTTATCTCCGCGCTTATCACCACGCTGTTTTTCGGCGGGTGGCTCGGTCCGTGGCTGCCTCCGGTCGTATGGTTTCTTCTCAAGACATTTATTTTTATCTGTTTATTTATCCTGTTGAGGGCGTCGTTTCCGAGACCGCGTTATGATCAACTGATGTTCCTGGCATGGAAGATAATGCTGCCGCTGTCTCTGTTGAATATTGTCATCACCGGAGCAATAATCAATTATCAATGAAGAATGAGTAATGAGCAATGAAGGAGAAGGCGATTAATCATTAATTGAGCATTGTTAATTATCTTTTAGGGGAGGGAAGAGATGTTTAGTATGATCAGGGGTGCGTGGACTGTTCTGCTCCATATGTTCAACCCGAGAGTGACAGTCCAGTACCCTGATGCTAAAGCCTATGTTCCGCCCAGGTGGAGGGGCAGGATCATCCTTTCACGGGACCCTGACGGGGGCGAGCGCTGCGTGGCATGTTACCTGTGCGCTGCTGCGTGCCCTGTGGACTGCATAGCATTGCAGGCCACGGAAGATGAGAACGGCAGGCGCTATCCCGAATTTTTCCGGATCAACTTTTCGCGCTGCATCTTCTGCGGTTTTTGCGAAGAGGCTTGCCCGACATATGCCATCCAGCTCACTACCGATTACGAGATGGGTGAATACAAGCGCGACTCGCTTGTATACGAGAAGGAAGATTTGCTCATAAGCGGAACAGGGAAATACCCGGGATATAATTTTTACCGGGTCGCAGGATTGGCGATCGGCGGCAAGGATAAAGGTGAGGCTGAAGACGAGGAGCCGCCCGTGGATGTGAAAAGTTTACTGCCATAAAGTCAGGCTAAAGGCAAAGGGCTAAAGACAAAGGATTACGGAAAAAGGCAGGCTATGGGTACTTGGTGTCGAGCGATAGATATATGGACTGACAAAAAATATACGGGAATCATGGAATGTTTTCCTTTTGCCCTTGGCCTTTCGCCTTTGGCCCTGATGTTTGGGAGGTTTTTATGAATGACCTGTTTTATATATCGGCTGTGGTGGCGGTCATATCGACGGGTATCGTAATTACAAAACGCAACGTCATGCATGCCTTGTTGTATCTGATCATATCACTGCTGGCAGTAGCTATGGTGTTTCTTTCACTCGGAGCGCCATTTGTAGCTGCGCTCGAAGTGATAATATATGCGGGCGCTATAATGGTGCTTTTTGTATTCGCTATTATGATGCTTAATATGGGACCGGAGCACGTCGAAGCGAAGAAACAATATATTGGCGGCCAGGCCTGGTTAGGCCCGGTGGTCCTGGCCGGCATCCTGATTGCCGAACTGCTCTCAGTGTTTGTCCGAGGCGGGGGGCAGGTTGCCGGCAATGTCGTTATAGAACCGAAACAGACCGGTATAGCCCTTTACAGCACCTATCTGATCGGGGTTGAACTGGCATCGATGCTCCTGCTTTCAGGTCTGATAGGGGCATACCACCTGGGTTCGAGGGACGACAAGCGTGGTGCCGGAGAAGACGGGGGAGGACAGTGATGCCTGCAGTTCCAGTGGAACACGGCCTTATCCTCGCTGGAGCGCTTTTTGTTCTGGGCTTGTTGGGAGTGCTCGTGAGGCGCTCAATTATTTTTGTGCTGCTTTCGATAGAAATTATGTTGAATGCCGCTGGTGTCGCCTTTATCGTGGCCGGCTCACGCTGGCAGCAGCCCGACGGGCAGGTCATGTTCATTTTTATTCTCGCAGTGGCGGCAGCGGAAGTATCGGTGGGACTCGCTCTTGCTATTCGGATGTATCACAAACTTAAGACCCTGGATACCAATGCAGCCAGCAGGATGAAAGGATGAGAGGTTGACATGGACGCAATTTTGTGGATAATGCCTGCAGCGCCCTTTGCCGGTTTCTTGCTCCTGGCACTGGCAGGCAGCCATCTGCCGCGCAAATGGATTGCGGCGGTCGGCGCCGGGTCAGTCGGGCTTTCAATGCTGGTTGCGTTGTTTGCCGGCTGTTCACTTATGACCGCGCCACACGGCACGCATGCTTATGTCCAGGTGCTCTGGACATGGATCGACGTGGCTGGTTTCAGCCCGAAGATCGCCTTTTATCTCGATCCGCTATCGGTGATAATGGTGCTAGTAATAACCGTTGTCGGTTTTCTCATACATTTATATTCAGCCGGATTTATGAGGGATGACGAAGGTTACGCCCGTTTTTTTGCCTACATGAATCTTTTTGTGGGTTCGATGCTTACCCTCGTGCTGGCAGGAGACCTGCTGCTGCTTTATCTGGGATGGGAGGGGGTAGGTCTTTGCAGTTATCTCCTTATCGGGTTCTGGTACAAGGACGAGGTCAACGGCTACGCTGCCCGCAAGGCGTTTGTGGTAACACGCGTGGGTGATACCGCTTTTGCCGTAGGCCTTTTCCTGCTTTATTCGAACCTCGGCACTTTGCAGATACAGGAACTCATGTATCGGGCGGGGCAGCAGTGGGCGACAGGGTCAGTGCTTGCCATAGCTGCGGCTGCGCTCCTTCTCGGAGGGGCAGTTGGGAAATCGGCCCAGCTTCCTCTCCAGACATGGTTGCCTGATGCCATGGCAGGGCCGACGCCGGTAAGCGCTCTTATCCATGCGGCAACAATGGTAACTGCGGGAGTGTATCTTATTGCCCGGACCCATGTGCTGTTCACGCTTGCGCCCCCTGTGCAGACGGCTGTTGCCGTAATCGGTGCGGCAACGTTGCTGCTGGCCGGCTTCAGTGCCCTTGTTCAGAGTGATTTGAAGCGGGTTCTTGCATATTCGACAATAAGCCAGATCGGGTATATGTTCCTTGCTCTCGGAGTCGGGGCCTGGTCCGCGGCCATATTTCATTTTATGACGCACGCCTTTTTCAAGGCCCTTCTGTTTCTTGGCGCGGGTATGGTCATCACCAGCCTTCACGAGGAGCACAATATGTTCAAAATGGGCGGACTGAGAACTCAGCTTCCCCTGGTATTTTGGACTTTTGTTGCGGGGGCCTTATCGCTGTCGGCCCTGCCGCTTGTTACCGCGGGTTTTTACAGCAAGGATTTGATCTTGTGGGAGGTCTGGTCTTCAAAATCAGGCGGCCCTTTGCTTTGGGCAGCTGGCCTGGCAGGGGCTCTGCTGACTTCTTTGTACAGCTTCCGTATGGTGTTCATTACGTTCTTCGGCGAGGCCAAAACGAAAGTGGGAGGGAAACCGGGCATGTTGATGTCCGTGCCGGTTGTCATACTTGCAGTCCTCTCGGTGGCAGGAGGATTTGTCGAGGTGCCTGTGCATTTTTTGACCGGATTTTTAGCTGCGGCATTTCCGCCGGTGCAAATTGGGAACAAAGCGGCGGGAGAAATAATTCTGCAGATAATAGCTGGTATGGTATCCGTTTCAGGCATTGTACTGGCATGGTTTCTTTTTTCGCGGTCCCCGCATTACGGCAAAACACTTTCCCAATCGGGGGTCGGATCGCTTGTGCACCGCCTGTGGTTTTCAGGCTGGGGGTTTGACTGGCTGTATGGCATGCTTATAATAAAGCCGTTTTTATGGGTGGCAAAGGTGAACAGGGACGATTTTATTGATCTTGTCTATCTGGGTGTCGTCTGGACGAGCAGGGGCATCAACCGGTTTCTCACATTCACCCAGTCCGGAAAAGTGCGGTGGTATGTGACCGGGATAGCACTAGGGGCAATAGTGATTTTGGGAATTGTGGTGCTCTCATGATACTGCTATGGTTTATTCTGCTTCCCCTGGCAGGAGGTGTGGCAGCCTGGTTAACGGGTCGCCGGAACCCCCTGGTCTCACGCTGCGTGGCGCTTCTTGCCCTTATCTTAACTTTCGGCCATGCATTGTCCCTCTGGGTGCGGGGTCCGGGTGTTGCCTGGACCGGCAATGCAGCTGGTCACAGCGCGTGGCTTTATGATATTCATTATGAGTGGATACCCCAGTTGGGCATAAGTTTTCATATGGCAGTGGATGGACTGAGTCTGTTGCTGTTGCTGCTCAGCGCTTTTTTGGGCATCATGTCTGTAGCGGCTTCGTGGACTGAAATCCGGGAGAGGACCGGTTTTTTTCACTTGCAATTGCTGCTGGTCCTTACAGGCATAAACGGTGTTTTTCTTGCGATGGACCTTGTTGTCTTTTATTTTTTCTGGGAACTGATGCTTGTGCCGATGTATTTTCTTATTGACCTTTGGGGCCACGAGAACCGCCATTATGCGGCGGTCAAATTTTTTATATTTACCCAGGCCAGCGGTTTACTGATGCTAATTGCCATTCTCGGGCTTTATTTTATGCATGGGGCCGCCACCGGCGTCTATACTTTTGATTACATGGAACTGCTGCGCTTTCACTTGAAAGGAAGCGCCTCGTTATGGCTGATGCTCGGTTTCTTTATTGCATTCGCCGTTAAGCTTCCTGTAGTGGGTGTTCACACCTGGCTGCCGGATGCTCACACAGAGGCCCCTACCGCCGGCAGCGTTATACTGGCCGGTTTGCTGTTGAAAACCGGGGCTTACGGGTTGCTCCGTTTTGTTATCCCACTGTTTCCGGAGGCTTCCCGCGATTTTGCCCAGGTTGCCATGATACTGGCTGTTGCCGGAATCCTATATGGAGCGGTGATGGCATTCGCACAAACCGATCTCAAACGGCTTGTAGCTTACACCAGCGTCAGCCATATGGGATTCGTTCTTCTCGGCATATACGCCGGGAATATGCTCTCAATGCAGGGCGCTGTTATGCAGATGATCTGCCACGGGGTAAGCACAGGCGCACTCTTCATCATAGCAGGCGCCTTGCAGGAGCGCATACACACTCGTGAGATGTCCCGTATGGGGGGCTTGTGGTCAACTGTGCCCCGCATGGGTGCTGTGGCCCTTTTCTTTGCCCTGGCATCTCTCGGGCTGCCGGGTCTCGGGAATTTCATCGCAGAATTCCTCGTGCTTCTGGGGACCTACCCGGCCAACAAAATGATTGCTGCTATTGCCTCAACGGGGTTTATCGGAGCTGCGGTATATTCGTTGTGGATGGTACAGCGCGTTTTTCATGGACCAAAAAATCAGGCAGCGTCAGAGCGCGACTGGAGGCCCACTGATTTTTCGTTCCGCGAAATGGCTGTAATGGGAGTGATGATGCTTGTGCTCTTATGGCTCGGGCTTTATCCGCAGCCTGTATTCAATATAGCCGAACATCCTGTAGAAAGGATCCAGTTCACTAATGCCTCCGGAGACAAGAGATGAGTGCTTCAGATATTACGGCCTTATCGCCGCTCCTAACAATGGCCGTTGCTCCGGTGGCTGTCATGATGGTCATAGCATTTTACCGGAACCATGCACTGACTGCTGCACTGACAATAGCGGGCCTGGTTATTGCGTTTTCTATGCTTTTGGTGACGTCGCCGCTGCTGCCGCGTCAGGTCACGCCGCTCATTTTTGTCGACAGGTATGCTTTTTTCTTTATGGGACTGCTTTTCATGGCCGGGTTTTTTGTGGTCTTGCTCTCATACGGGTACTTTGCGGCCCGTCCAGGAAGGCATGATGAATTCTACGTTCTTCTCCTGATCGCGACTTTCGGTTCAGCGGTTCTTGCCGCAAGCAGCCATTTTGTTTCTTTTTTTCTGGGGCTCGAACTGCTCGGCATCTCTTTATATTCCCTGATTGCCTATCAGAGGACTGACAGGTCCGGCAACGAGGCTGGGATAAAATATCTTGTCCTTGCCGCCACTTCGTCGGCATTTTTGCTTTTCGGCATGGCGCTGGTTTATGCACAACTGGGAACTATGCAGTTTACACGGATTGCAGGGGAGGCTGCCGCATTATCAGTATCAGCATCAATGCCCCTGCTTGCCGGGTTTGCATTGATAATCGCAGGCGTCGGCTTCAAACTTGCGCTGGTCCCCTTCCACATGTGGTCACCCGATGTTTACGAAGGGGCCCCTGCACCGGTGAGCGCTTTTATCGCAACCGTCTCAAAGGGCGCTGTATTTGCATTGCTGTTGCGTTATTTCAGTATGGTTGACATTCATAGGTTCCCGGCTATCGTAACGGTTTTCACCGTTATTGCAATAGCATCCATGCTCATCGGCAATCTGCTTGCACTGGCGCAGAACAATATCAAACGCATCCTTGCCTATTCGTCAATTGCGCACTTGGGTTATGTGCTTGTAGCATTCATTGCAGGCGGGACAGCGGCCATAACTGCTGCAAGTTACTATTTGGCCGCGTACTTTGTGACCATTTTGGGCGCATTTGGAATTATCTCGGTTCTGTCTTCTTCAGGGACCGGGGTCAGGGACGCGGATGCTCTGGATGAGTACCGAGGCATGGCGTGGCGCAGGCCCTGGCTGGCTGGAATGCTCACGCTGGTCCTGCTTTCCCTTGCAGGGATTCCTCTGACTGCCGGATTCATGGGAAAGTTTCTTGTTATCTCCGCCGGGGCCGGCTCAACATTATGGCTGCTGCTCGTGGTCCTTGCTGTAAGCAGTTCCATAGGACTTTATTATTATCTGCGTATAGTTACTGTTTTATACACCCGTGATCCGGCCCATGTTTCGGCCCAAGTTCCTGATAAACGGGAAATGCCGCCCGCATGGCCGCAAGTATCTCTGAGCGGGGGAGCTGCCCTGGTCGTGCTCGCGCTGCTGCTGATATGGCTTGGAGTGTATCCATCCCCGCTTCTTCAGATCATAAAAGCAACAGCAGCAAAGCTTGCTTACTAGCCCTTTGGTCTTGACATTTTAGCGTCTTCGGCTATACTTAAATAAAATATCGCACTACGAAGGAGGTGTATCACCATGGCCATTGATGTCAACGACAAAGAGCGGAACCTGCTTAAGAAGATCCTCGAATCCTACCTTTCAGAGTTAAGACTCGAAATCGTCGAAACAAAACATGACAAGTCGTCCCTCCATGAAGAAGAGAACTTGTTAAAAGGGCTGCTGCAAAAGGTATCCTGACTTTATTGAGACATCATTTTCCCTGAAGCTCCCCGCTGCTGCCGGGGAGCTTCGTGCATTCGGTCATCCCTGAATCGCCGGATGGCTAAGTGCTTTCAATTTTTATTGCTTCCATGTCTGCCTGGATCCTGGTTACAAGGGCTGTGAGGTCTTTGTATAAAGCAGCCGCGCGGCCGTCCTTTTTGTCGACCGATGCTATTATTTCGCGGGCAAGGGAATGTATCTTTTGATGTGTACCGGCAAGCGCCTTATAACTTCCAAGATGTCCGAGTGCCTCCATACCTTCACCGTTATACCATTTGCCGAACCTGCTATTGTTCATGTCCGGCAACGATGATTCGGTGAGCTTTGCACTACCGTTAGCGCAATCTCCAAGTTTGTACATAAATGACCTGATGTCGGACTTTGCGACCTCGATCATTGCAGCTGCGCTGCCCTTTGTCTTAAAACCTACGAAGGATTTTCTCAGATCTTCCACATAACTTATGATCTTGTTTGTCGCCTTCAACACCTCTGATGACATATGCTCCGTCTCTTTTGCTATGCCGGTAGTGCCTTCTATGTTTCTTGCGACTTCTTCCGCTGCTGCAGATTGCTCTTCGACCCCCGCAGCTATCTGCGTCATCTGGTCATTTGATTTCATAACGGCTTCTGCTATGCCCTCAAGTGCGCTCATGACGTCTTTTATTGATGCATCGGCTTTTACCACCTCTTCTGCCGTTCCCTGCATGCTCTGGTTGGTCCTGCCTGCTTCCTGTTGTATGGCCTGGATCTTCCCGGTTATTTCATCTGTGGCCTTTATCGTTCTTTCAGCAAGTTTCCTCACTTCGTCCGCGACAACAGCGAAGCCCCTGCCCTGTTCTCCGGCCCTTGCCGCTTCTATGGCAGCATTCAAAGCAAGGAGGTTTGTCTGGTCCGCAATATCTTTTATTACGGTAACGATATCGCCTATTTCGTTCGACCTGGCGTCAAGTTTTGCTATCACATCTGCAAGCCCGGTGGTGGATGACTGTACCTGGTTGATGTTTTGCACCGCGCCTTGTGCAATTTCTTTTCCCTTGTTGGCAATCTTCATGGCTTCATGGGAGGTCTCGGATGCCTGTGCTGCGTTTTTTGCGATGTCGGTTATCGTTTTGCTCATTTGCTCTGATGCCGTAGCTATCTGGTAAGCCTGTGAAGTCTGTTTCTGGGCACCGGATGTCATGTTGTTGGCATTGTCTTTCAATACATCGGTGGTAGTGACCACCTTTCCGGTGGATGACAACAGGCCTTCCACCATCTCGCCGTATGAATCAAGAACTCTGTTAATATCATCGGCAAGATGTCCTATCTCATCCTTACCCTTTATGTTCAGCCTTTCCGTCAGGTTTCCTTTTCTTACGGACAGCGCAGAAGAAAGGTCCTGCATCATCTTGCCGTATCCCTTGACAGGGCCTGTTATGAATCTCCCGCCGAGAATAATGGTGGCGGCTACCAGGACTACAGAAGCCACGATTATCACTATTGCAATGCCGTACAGGATTTTCATTACGATTTGCGTTATGTCGTCCACATATATTCCTGACCCGATGACCCAGCCCCAGGGTTGATAGAGTTTGACAAAAGATATTTTAGGTTTGGGCTTCGGCTCTCCGGGTTTCGGCCACATGTATTCAATAAAACCTTGGCCGTTATTTTTGACTGCCTTAACAGCCTCCACAAAGATGGCCTTACCGTTGGGGTCTTTAATGTCGGAAAGATTTTTGCCTTCAAGTTCGGGGTCGGTGGGATGCATAATCATTTTGGGCTCAAGATCATTGATCCACAGGTACTCCTTGCCGTCACTTCCATATCTGAAATTCCTGATCCTTTCTATGGCCCTCCTTTTTCCTTCTTCAGGGGAAAACTCTCCTTTGGCGATACGCTTATCGTACTCGGCCACCATGCTGTATGCAATTCTTACAATGTTTGCCGTGCTTTCTTTCTTGTCTTCCGTAAGTTTATTTCTTGTCAGGGGCAATACGTATGCAAATACCCCCATCATTACAAGGCTGACTGCAAGCACCGGAAAAAAAGAGATCTTCCAGAACATGGGCAAGTTCCCAAACTTTAACATCTCCTTTACCTGAACTTTCATCTTGAAAGCCTCCCTGTGTTAATTCTTATTATTTTTTTAAACACTTATTATAAACAAAAAATAAAAATATTTATTTAACACACCAAATAACTGCTAATGCGCTCAATTCATTCCGGTTTGTCCGTAGCTGGCGGGAACGACAAAAGAGATTCAGGCCGCACTAATTATCCAGCACGCCCCTGATTTTATCTAAAAGCTCTTTTGGCAAAACAGGTTTTGAAATAAATTGCAGTCCCTCATCACTTATCTTCTTGCTCGTTAATATGTCCCCCGAATGCCCGCTCGTGAATATAACTTTTATGCCGGGCCGCATTTTCTGCATCTCCTGATATGCCTCTTTGCCGCTTTTATCAGGCATTATCACATCCATGAGCACAAGCCTGATTTCAGTTTTGTGCTCATCGAATTTCCTTACCGCGTCATTTCCGTCTTCCGCCTCTATCACCCTGTATCCGAATTCCTCAAGCATACTTCTGGTGACACTCCTTAATAATGCCTCATCCTCAACCAAAAGTATTGTCTCTGTTCCGCCCAGCCGCGGGATGTTCTCCCGGGTATTTGTTTCAGCCCTCTGAGTGTCAACAGCCGGCAGATATATCCTGAAAGTGGTGCCTTTGCCCACTTCACTATAAACATTTATATAACCATCGTGCTGCTTTACTATCCCGTATACCATAGCAAGTCCGAGTCCAGTGCCTTTTCCTGCCCCTTTGGAAGTGAAAAAAGGTTCAAATATCTTTTCCTTTGTCTCCTTATCCATTCCCATTCCTGTGTCCTCTGCCGACAAGAGTGCATATTTGCCCGGGTTCCCGTATCCGTGCAGCCTTACGAAATCGTCATCCATTTCAAGAGGCGATGTGCTTATGGTCAGTGTACCCCCTTCCGGCATGGCATCTCTTGCATTGGTAGCAAGGTTCATCAATGCCTGTCCTATCTGCATACTGTCGGCATTTACTACGATGTCTCCGTCCCACAAGTTTAAATTCAGCTTTATGTCCTCGCCTATCACTCTCGACAGAAGTTTTCCAATAGTGCTGACTACCTCATTGATACTTATAGGCTTCATGTCGAGCAGTTGTTTCCTGCCGAATGCAAGGAGGCTTTTCGTAAGGAATGCGGCCCTTTCTGCAAGGGCAAGCAGTTGGTCCATGTATTGCTCGACGGAGTCGCCATCCTTTAATTTCATCTGAGCGAGAGTTATATATCCCATCATTGCACTTAAAATATTGTTGAAATCATGTGAGATTCCCGCTGAAAATTGCCCGATGGCTTCCATCTTTTGCGCCTGGAATAGCTGCTGTTCGAGCCTCTTATATTCCGTAAGGTCAGTAGAGATGACGATTACACCCGAAATAACACCATCGCTTTTTCTCGTCGGTATTATATCGATGCTGGTCCATCTCTCTTCTCCTGCCAGTGGATGAATTGTTCCAACACTTCCCAACTTTGGAAGACCGGTCCGAATAACCTCCAAATCGTTCTTATAAAATTTCTCCGCCTCGTCAGCCGGGAAAACATCATACGCAGATTTCCCCTTGATATCGTCCTCTTTTAAACCTGCCCAATCAGCGGCTGCCTTATTGACACGGATAAAATTGTTCTTTGTATCTTTGTGCCAAATCATTGCGGAAGTGCTATTGAATATTATATTGAGCTCTTCGGCGGATGCCTCTATGGCCATATCCTTGATCTTCAATTCTTCCACCTGGTTCTCAAGGACTTTATTAAGTTCCCTGATTTCATCAAGGGCCTTTGTCAGGCTTGGCAATGCAATGGCCTTAGGAATCAGAGGTATAAATATGATTGCTGCGGCGGCTGAGACAATCGCAGTAATTGCTTTGACAACCCCCTCCTGCCAGTATACAGGCACATATATTGTGTAAGCAGCGAGCAGATGAGTTGTACCGCATGCAAAAATGAAAACACCGAATAATAGAAATACTTTTGGAAAAGGAAGGTCTCGCCGTTTAAGCATAAAATAAAAAATAGCGATGGCAATAGCGTAATAGGACAATCCTGTAATGATATCGGAAACGACGTGGAGACCAACTAAACCGGGTTTCCACAATAGACAATACCCGTGCTCCATAAAATCACTGTGACCAGACATAGCGGTTTCCTTTCCGTGGCAGATGAAGTCCCCGGTTGTGACCGTCAGGTAATAAGCACTATTTTGCCATAGGCGTTAGTTTCCATAATTTCATGATGTGCACGCGGAGCGTCCGAAAGGGGAAATTCTCTTCCGACAACCGGACGCAGGGTGCCGTTTTCCAGGCCGGCTGCGAGTGCCGCGTGAATACTGAACAACTGGTGTTCCCCGGCATTGAGAATACTCATTCCGAGAATAGTTGCATTGGATCCCATGGCGACACGCGGGTCGATCTCCACTGTTCCCCGGCTGCCGATCACGACAACTCTGCCTCCGAACGCCAGCGCACCAAGGTCCTTGCCAAGGTTGACATTGGCAAGCATTTCGAGAATGACATCTATTCCTCTGCCCCCGGATATCGAGCGTATTTCATCCATGTGGTCAGGGGCCCTGTGGTCTACGACATAATGTGCCCCTTGCTCTGCCGCAAGCTTTCGTCCCTGCTCTGTGCCGCTGGTGCCGATAACAGTCATTCCTGAATTACGTGAGAGCTGCACTGCGGCGAGGCCTACGCCACCGCTGGCGCCGTGGACCAGTAAGGTCTCGCCTGCAAGCGCGTGCGCGCGATAGAAAAGGGCATAATATGCTGTGGAATATGGTACGCCCACTCCTGCGCCCTGGGTAAAAGAGATCCGGGAGGGAAGCTTGTGCACCTGGGATTCCATGCAGAGGGTTTTTTCAGCATAAGTGCCGCTTAGAGATCCTGCAACGTATACTCTTTCGCCTACTGATACCCCGGTCACTTTATCACCGGCGGATTCAATAACACCGGATGCGTCCATGCCGGGCGTGTACGGGAGTGCCGGCTTTAAGACATACTGGCCGGATCTTATATATGTGTCTACAGGATTGACTCCTGCGGCTTGCACTCTTACGACGACCTGAGAGGCACCCGGTACAGGATCAGGGATTTCCTCCATGCGCATCACTTCCGGATCACCCAAAACATGAACACGGACCGATTTCATGGCTTCCCCCGTCCCCTTTTGTCTTTGCCTATTGCCTATTTTTGCTAATTATGCTACTTTTGCTACTTATTGTTTATTGACAAAAAAGCTTTGGCTGATATAATTATATCACCCCATCGGGTATTATGCACCTGCCCTCAACTATAAAAAATAATGAGGTGTTAAATGAAAGTCGAACTCAAGCACAGCGCGAGGCTGGTTTACACGGAACAGTTGGAGAAACTCGCCGGACTGGTCCGTTATTTTATTCTCAATTGCACTACCCACGCCGGTTCAGGCCATCCAACATCCTCTCTGTCGGCTGCTGATTTACTCACGGGCCTTATGTTTGCGGGTTTTTTCAGGTACGATGCAGCCCTTCCCGGGCATCCCAACAATGACCGCCTGATCTTCTCAAAAGGCCATGCATCGCCTCTCTTTTATGCCTTATGGACAGCGGCAGGTAAGATAACTGAACAGGAATTGATGACTTACAGGAAATTCGGCAGCCCTCTCGAGGGCCATCCCACTGCAAGCTTCCGTTATGCCGAGGCGGCAACAGGTTCACTGGGACAGGGGCTTTCTATCGGGGTCGGCATGGCATTGAACGCCAAGTATCTCGACAAGCTCCCTTATCGGACTTATGTGCTGCTTGGCGACAGCGAGATGTCGGAAGGTTCGCAATGGGAGGCGATCCAGTTAGGCTCTTATTATAAGCTCAATAATCTTATCGGCATTATTGATGTGAACCGGCTGGGACAACGGGGCGAAACCATGTATGGTTGCGATGTCGAGGGCTATTCATCGAGAATTGCTTCGTTTGGATGGGAAACTATTGTTATAAACGGTCATAATTTCGATGAGATATTGCATGCTTACGATAAGGCAATGGAGAGCAGGGACAAGCCTGTGATGATTATAGCTGGGACTGTCAAAGGAAAGGGCGTGCCTATGGTGGAAGATAAAAACGGCTGGCACGGCAAGCCGTTGAGCAGGGAACAGCTCGATCAGGCGTTGAAGGACCTGGGGCCGGTAGATATCTCTATCAGGGGAGAAATAGCCAAACCCGAAGAACTCCATCCTGCGACGAGGTCATCCGGCAATGCGGAATTGCTTTCATATGGAGACGGTAAACCGTTTGCAACCAGGAAGGCATACGGAAATGCGCTCAAGAGGATATTCCCCCGGTTTCCTGATATGGTAGTGCTTGATGCAGAAGTGAGCAATTCGACATTTTCCGATATATTCAGGGATACATACCCCGATCATTTCTTCGAGATGTTCATTGCAGAGCAGAATATGGTCGGTGCTGCTTTGGGTCTTTCCTGCAGAGGCAAGATACCCTTTGTATCGACTTTCGCGGCATTCTTCACCCGTGCCTTCGACCAGATCAGGATGAGCCGGTATACAGATGCCAATCTGAAATTCAGCGGGTCACATGCCGGGGTATCTATAGGAGAGGACGGACCCTCCCAGATGGGTCTTGAGGATATCGCAATGTTCAGGTCGGTCCTGGACAGTGTAGTGCTGTATCCCTGCGATGCAATTTCGACCGAGAAGCTGGTTGAAGAGGCCGCGCTGCATAAAGGCATAGTCTATATAAGAACGACAAGGGGAAACAGCCCGATTCTCTATGGGTCGCATGAGGAATTTCCTATAGGAAAATGCAAGGTGCTGAAACAGAGCGCGGAGGATAGTGTCACAGTTATAGCCGCTGGTGTAACGGTTTTTGAATCGCTGGACGCTTACGCGGAACTTGTGAAAAAAAGCGTATATGTCCGGGTGGTCGACCTTTACTGTATCAAGCCTATTGACAGCGAAGAGCTCAGGCGGGCAATAGGGGGGACGAGGGCGGTGATAACTGTGGAGGACCATCACGAAGCCGGGGGCATCGGCGAGGCTGTCAGAAGCGCGCTTGCAGGTGATCCGATACCGGTATACTCGCTGGCAGTGCGGAAACTTCCTAAGAGCGGAAAACCCGGGGAGCTGCTTGAATACGAGGAAATATCGAAGAACGCTATTATTAAAAAGATAGAGGAGGTTTTATGAAACCACAGAATCTGAAGTCAAGAATATTCCTGGACGGCGGCGATGCCGATGAGACGAGAGAAACCATCGGTATCCTGGGTTTTCTTGATGGGCAGACGACAAATCCGACGCTCATCTCGAAAAACCCGAAGGCGAAAGAGCGCCTCCAACAGGGCGGCAAATTCACTGAAAAAGAGATATACGATTTCTATAGAGGGGTGGTCGGGAATATTCACAAGTTGCTCCCGCAGGGATCTATCTCCGTTGAAGTCTATGCCGATTCTTCTACGCCGGCAGAGAAAATGCTGGCTATGGGCAAGGAGATGTTCTCCTGGATACCTAATGCTCAAATAAAGTTTCCGACGTCAAAGGAAGGGCTTAAGGCAGCGGAGCAGGCCGTGAAAGAGGGACTTCGAGTCAACATGACGCTCTGTTTTACACAGGAGCAGGCCGCTGCTGTTTATGCAGCAACACGCGGGGCCAAAAAAGGACAGGTCTATGTGTCGCCTTTTATAGGAAGGCTTGATGACAGGGGTGAAAACGGCATGGACCTGATAGAAAACATTATAAAAATGTATAGTGGCGGCGACGGCCATGTTGAGGTCCTTACTGCCAGCGTGCGGAGCATGGACCACTTTCTATGCGCGCTGAAGTTCGGTTCGGATATTATTACCTCGCCATTCGATATATTGAAAGAATGGGGGCTGCACGGCGCGTCTTTGCCTGACAGCAGCTACACTTATAAACCCGGTGCTCTGAAGAGCATCCCTTATAAAAAAATCGATCTCTCGAAGAATTGGCAGGACTATGATATTGCCGATGACCTGACTGTAAAGGGCATGGAACGGTTCTCGAAAGACTGGAATGACCTCATAGCGAAGCCGGCATGAAAGTCGCGCTCGGCGCTGACCACGGAGGTTTTCTTTACAAGGGCATGATAGCAGCCTTGCTGACCGGAAAGGGACACGAGGTACTGGATCTGGGAGCATATGGCCCCGAGCCATCCGATTATCCGGATTATGCGAAGGCGGTTTCGGCAGCGATTTTGGAGGGCAAGGCGGAGAGAGGCATTCTCCTTTGCGGCAGCGGTGTCGGCATCTCCGTTGCCGCAAATAAATTTCCGGGGATACGGGCCTGTTTATGCCACGATTCCTATTCCGCTCACCAGGGAGTGGAGCACGACGATATGAATGTGCTTTGCCTGGGTGAGCGCGTGATCGGGCCCGAACTGGCAAAGGAATTAGTACTGATATTTCTCGAAGCCGGATTTTCAGGGGCTGAACGGCATGTTCGAAGGCTCGGAAAAATTAAGGACATAGAGCAGGCAATCATTAACCAGGGCGGGGTGCTTCGGCATGGCAGTTGAAGTGGACAAGGATATCCTGTACAGCAAGTTCCTGCAATCCTGTGATATACCGGAGCATGAAAGCAGGATTGGACCGTTCACTATCGTTATATTCGGCGGAAGAGGCGACCTCAGCAGAAAGAAACTCCTGCCGTCGATTTTCAGTCTTTACTGCGATAATGTAGTGCCTGACCAGAAATTCTCCGTGCTCGGCCTGGGCCGGCGTCCAATGAGCGATGAGGAATACCACGCCATTATAAAGGACGCAGTCAGAGAGTTCGGTGAAACGAGCTTTGATGCTGAGAAATGGGACCAGTTCATCGGGCATCTGCATTATATTTCGGGTGGCTTTGAAGAAGACAGCGACTTTGAGAAGCTGAGCGGCAAGCTGGAGCTGATTACCATACCTGATGCCGAAGGGCGCAAGGAGGTTATATACTATATGGCCGTCCCTGCTCAGGAAGTCCCGATAATCGTTCAGAAATTGAAGAGCAACAATCTTTGCCGCGGAAAATTCTCGAGCAGGATAATTGTTGAGAAACCGTTCGGGCACGACCGTCTGTCGGCGATTGAACTGAACAAGGTGTTGGCCGATGCTTTTGAAGAAAACCAGATTTACCGGATTGACCATTACCTTGCTAAGGACCCTGTCCAGAATATCATATTCCTGCGCTTTCTGAATGCGCTTTTCGAGGAGGTGTGGAACCTGCACCACGTTGACAATGTGCAGATAACGGTTGCTGAAGATATTGGCATAGAGCATAGGGGCCGGTTTTATGAACAGACGGGCGTGGTAAGAGATATAGTACAGAACCACTTGCTGCAAATCCTGGGGCTGATAGCATTGGAGCCTCCTGTCGGGTTCAGTGCAGATTTTATCCGTGATGAGAAACTGAAGATACTCAGGTCCATCCATCTGATAGACGCGAAGTACGTGGACCGTTATATGGTAAGGGGGCAGTATGGCAAGGGGATAATTAAAGGCGAAGAAGTGCCGGGCTACCGTGATGAAGATCAGGTTGCTGCTGATTCGACTACGCCGACTTTTTTTGCCGGAAAATTTTATATTGATAGTCTGCGATGGGCCGGCGTTCCCTTTTATGTCCGCGCAGGCAAGCGCATGAGCAAAAGGATTACCGAGGTATGCATACAGCTCAAGAATTTCCCGGTCAAGCTCTTCGGGCGGACCTGCGATGTTATGGAGCCGAATATACTGGTTCTGACAATTCAGCCTGACGAGAAAATTTCGTTCCGTTTCAGCGTCAAATACCCGTTTTCCGAGAACCAGATTTATCCGGTGGACATGGTTTTCAGCTATAACGATACATTCAAGACCCAGACGCGACCGGCTTATGAACGGCTGCTTGTGGACATGCTGAAAAAGGATTTAACGCTTTTTGTCAGGCAGGACACTGTTGAAGAAATGTGGGCCATAGTCGACCCTATTATCAGCCGGTGGGAAGAAAATCCTCCTGAAGGATTCCCTAATTATGCAGCCGGCACGTGGGGTCCGGCAGGAGCGCAGCAGTTGCTTAAGAGGGACGGGCGCCACTGGATAACAAAGTGAAGGTAATGGATAATTCCAGGCGGGTTTTGGTTTTCCGGACGGTCGATGAGATGGCTGATTTCATGGTGAACCAGTGGATCGAACTCTCATGGTGCGCAATCCAGAAAAGGGGCTATTTCGCTGTCGCTCTGTCCGGAGGGGAGACGCCGGTGCCCTTTTACCGCAAACTTGCTGAGCAGGAACAGCAGTTACCGTGGAACAGAACGCATTTGTTTCTCGTTGATGAGCGTTTTGTGCCCGCAGGCGATGCCGACAGCAATTACCATTTGCTGCATGAGACACTCTTAAAGAACATTCCGCTGCCTGAGGGGAATTTCCACGCAGTTGACACGGATAGCCCGGACCTCCTGTCATCGGCGGGAAGATATGAGGAGGAAATGAGACGGTTTTTCATGCTGCCCCCGAAAGGTCTTCCTGAATTCGACCTCATAACGCTGGGTATAGGTGCGGACGGGCATACGGCGTCGCTCTTCCCGGGGAAAAGTCCATGCCGGAAAAGAGCTCATCTTACCTGTGCAGTTGAACTTGATAACGGCAGGCATGACAGGATTACACTGACACTCCCCGTCATTAATAATGCGCGTATGGTGGTATTTCTCGTGAGCGGGAAGGCCAAGGCATCGGTGCTCCGTGATGTTGCGGAGGGCAGAGACCGCAATCTGCCGGCATCACTGGTGAAACCCGGGGAAGGGCGTTTACTGTTCCTTGCTGATACGGAGGCTGCACAGTACTTGACTAAAACCCACATACGGCGATGAGATAAATAGGGACAGCGA
>CAWCLI010000006.1:0-16693 GCA_963796345.1 Nitrospirota bacterium
GGCGCTAGTTTAAGCTGCTTCAGCATGATATCTGTTCCTGTGCTGAATTTCTTTCATTTCATGCCGCGGAGAGGTCATTAACTGGTAATTTTTTGATCGCCGTTTACGGCATCTTGGCTCACTTCGTCCGGGGCGTTGCATGATCGGTGTATTGGTCATCGCTTGGTACAAATCACCGATCAATCTGTTCCTTTCCACCCCGCTGATTTTCGCCTGATTTAAATGCGGCTCCCAGTTGCGAAGCGCCTGCACGCTGCCTTTAAAACTTACCTCTCTGACCTTGCGGTCCATCTTTTGGGCCGCCTCGCACATCAATCTCCTGATGCAGTTATATGCAATGAAGTGCATCAGGATTTCTTTTCGTACCATCTCTGGCGTTTGGCAGCGCAGGATGTCCATTCCCATGGTCGTCTTGATGTCGCGGAAAAACAGTTCGACATCCCACCGTCTGAAGTAAAGCCCGGCAATCTCTGCCGCAGTATATAGCACTGCATCAAGCAGCGTGGTAACGATATAAAATTTCTGCGTCCTGAAGCCGGAATATTTCACGTTGACTTTGATCTGCCGGAGGATCAGTTCTTCCGGGAGCTTCGCCCACTCTTCAATGGAATATGACAGATGGGGGTTATAAACGGGCCGTTGCAATCTTATCAGAAGGTCGTTTGGCCCAAGCCGCTTAAGGCTGTTTGCCGCCCTGCCGGTGCTCTCCGTGCGAGAGTAACTACGCTGTCAACGCCCATTTGTTTTAAATTTGCGGCGTCGAAATAACTGCAAAACCCTTTGTCTCCGAGGACGATGTCTCCCCGGTTAAACGTTTTCCACTGCTGGCGGAACAGCGGGAGTTCGTGGTTCTTTTTATTGCCGAGGGCGTAACTGATCAATGCCCCGCTTTTCAGTGAAAAACATACGCAGATACGGGCCGTCGGAAATCCGCATCCCGCCTTCTGTAAGGACGATTGGGGCCAAACTGCCTGATTAGATGGCGTATCGGGCATGCTGATTCCAGTGCCGTCCACAACAATGACCCGACGGTTGTTCAGCACGCCGGTTTCAGGCGCTGTCTCAAGGCGGTCAGCCGTATGCTTGAGAATATCAGAGAGCATCCGTTCATCCAGCTTCTTGCGGGCCGCGCAATAGGAGGCCGTCGAGGACGAGGGGACTTTGGCCCCCTTGATAGAGACGTAGGACTGAAGCTTGCGGACCACTTCCTTGCAGCCCCCGTCGGCATCAAGTATCTGGCTGAAGAAAGCCCAGAAGGTGTTCTCTTTGGAGAACAGCCGCCGGCGGCTCATGGCCCCCGCCCAGTTCAGGCTTCAGAAGAGCGCGGGGAATACATTTTTCAAAAACATCGCCAATCTGCTTGAAAGACTTTTGCCTCAAAAGAGCCATTTTTCCCGCAAGTTTTTGCTGACTTGACCGGGGCTTTCTACGAAGGGTTTGCATATGAAATCCTGGCAATATAGGCGTTGTATTTCGCATTTATAATTATGCCAGTTTTGGCCAATTTTTTAACCCTGTTTTTTCATGCAAATTAACCCTTAAACTAGCGCCATGCAGGACACGCTCATATTTTGACATTCGCAAAAATATGAGCGTATCCCTGGCAGGCAGACAGCCCGATGGTTGATACGTTATTTCGCTTCCCCCGCCCCGTATCTCTCTTTGTAGTATTCCTGTATCTTATTGAGCTGCTCCTTGCTCATTCCTTTTGAATACCACTGATGCCTTACGTCCGGGTCGATATATTTTTTCATAAGTTCGCTGTAAAGTTCCGGACCGGCGACTTGCCTGACTTCCGGCAGAAATTCCGTGTAGAAGTCCTTCGCAACATCGAATATGCCCTTCCACCAGGCATAATCCGGTCCCGACATTGCAGCGCCATGACGCGCCCTTCTGCCTGCGTCATGCCAGAGGTCCCAATATATCCAGTCGAGTTTATTATCAAACCCGGCCTGTGAAAGCTTGCCTTTATCCAGAAGTTCCTTCCTGATTGCGGTGGCCGGCTTTGCAAACTTGTCGTCGTAAAGGGCAACAAGATTATCAAACTGTTTATAGTGACCTTCAATAAATGGAGCGGAATGGCAACTGTTGCAGACGTCCTTCATGTTCGCACGTTTTTTGTCGGCGTTTTCCTGTTTTTTAGATATCGGCGGCCTCAGGTTCCAACTTATCCTCGCACCGACATCATGGGTGACAGGCTGGTTAGGCGTTGCACTCATATGACAGGTCGCGCATGTCGGGGCTGCCGTGTAATCCTTGCCCACAACCCATCTTTCTCTAAACATATTCAGCTTGTCCTTACTGTACGCGTAAAGAATTCCGTGCTTTGATTCTTCATACACTTCTTTCTGGGGGTGGTCAGGACCGAGATGGCATTTCCCACATGCCTCGGGTTCCCTGGCCTGCATCTTTGAGAAACTATGCCTTGTATGGCACGCGGAGCAGGAACCCTTTGAACCATCGGGATTTATTCGTCCAATGCCTGTATTAGGCCAGCTATTGGCGTCAAGCTTCCCATTCGCCAGCACCTTCACCTTTGAGCCATGACACTGCACACAGCCGACGGTGACCGCCTCCGGACCTCCGACCACCTCGCCAAGATAGTTGTCCAGCGAATTTAGAATATCACCAGCCTTCGCATGGTGGCTTGCAGTCATCTCCTCGACTTCATTAGGATGGCACTTTGAACAATCCTTCGGGGTCACAAGCACAGTTATTGTAAATCCGTTATGTTCCATTGCAGCAGGGTTTGTTTTATCGGCCTTGTGGCACGTGTAGCAGTCGACACCCTTTTGGGCATGCCTGCTGATTTCCCAGTCCTTCACAAAAGAAGGCGACTGTGCTCTGTGGCAATCAACGCACGCCTGCCCTTCTTTCGAAACCATCCCCCTCACCGCCTCTCCTTTGCCGGTCCAGGAAACCATAATTACACAAATGAGTAAAATGACCGCTCCCACCGAACCCGTCTTCCCCTTCATAAATCCTCCCTTTCCCGGATTTTTATTACTTGATTGCCGACTGTCCAAATGGAAATACTGCATTTTTGTCGCTTTTTCTAAAATCATACCCGAAACAGGCGCAATTTACAATAAAAAGCCATTCTTATTTCCGGCTGTGCAGGTCTGTGATAGAATTATTTAATAACCTTTGATGGGTGGTGTCTAAATATGGAATGGAATGAAAGCTTGTCAGTCGGCTTCGAAAGGATCGATTCCGATCACAAAGAACTTTTCAAAAAAATAAGAGAGCTTGTCGATGCAATAAATCAGCATACGTGCAAGTATAAAATAGATGACGTGATCAAATTCCTTGAAGACTATGCCAGGGACCATTTTACTATGGAAGAAAGTTTCATGAAGGAATTCGACTACCCGGGGTATCGTCAGCACAAGGCGGAACATGGGACGTTCATGGCAACTTTCTCCGGATTAAAAAGCGAACTCCTGAAAATAAAGGCATCAGGTACATATCACGGCTCCTATGAACTCTCTGTAGCCACTGATCAGGTGCTTGTGGACTGGCTGCTGGACCACATAGCCAAAGTGGACAGGAAGCTTGCTGAATTCCTGAATAACAAGGTCTGAAAAACCCGTCTCAAAACTTTGTGGTAAAATGATCAGGCAGACAACCTTACCGGACATTTGAGCTGCGTTGGTCTCAAAAAGGCACGATATGGAAAATTACAAATTAGTTCGCCCGGAACATCTTAACCATTTTGGTTACTTATTCGGCGGCAACCTATTAAGATGGGTTGATGAAGTGGCTTGGATAGCCGCCAGTCTGGACTTTCCGGAATGCAAGTTCGTTACGATTGCACTGGACAAGGTTGAATTTCGAAAAAGCATAAAGGAAGGCACTATTCTGAGATTTTTCGCGGAAAAAGTGAGAATCGGAACTACTTCGGTCCAATATACTGTAAATGTATTCGACGAGGGTATTAAAGCCGATAATAGAGAAAAAGTATTCTCGACAAACGTGACCTTAGTCAGCCTGGATGACAAAGGGAATAAGACCAATATACCTGAGAGATAAGGACAACATATTACATCATATTATAGTAATTATATGGATGCGCTTTTTCCCCCAGTTGGCGAATATCTATTCGTTGGAACCAATCGACAAATTGATTAAACAGTAACTGATACGTCTTCTTCCCGGACAAATTCTCATCAAAATAAATTGCGGGTGCTTTGCCGCTGAATGATGAAGTTCAGATACATGTGAGACAAGAATAAGTTATAACTGAGGGGTAGACTTTCTGTAAGGAGGAACCCCTCTATGAAAATATTCAGTATTGCGAAAGGCTTTCATCGCCTGGGAAAGAATATCCTGCCTGAACTATCGGATAAAGAGCTTAATAGGTTGAGAGCACTGAACCTGTTTAATGAAACAAGCGATACAGGTCTGGTTTGTAGGACCTTTGGCATAAGCAGGGCAACTTTATATCGTTGGCTTAAGAGATTTAATCCCAGGGATTTATCCACAAAGACAGCCAGTGAGTTTATAGACACACTGCAAAGACGGATGCCCTTTGACATTGAGGCGATCCAGGTGGACGGTGGCAGCGAGTTTTTTGCAGACTTTGAACGTCTCTGCAGAGATAAGGGAATACGCCTTTTTGTCTTGCCTCCCAAAAGTCCAAAACTCAATGGGGCGCGGTGGAAAGAGCCAACAGAACCCATACAGAAGAGTTCTATGAGATCACAGACTGTTCTTGGACGGTTGCCGAACTTAACATGCACTTGTCAGTATTTATGTTTACAAGTCTTGTAAACATAAATAAAAAAATCAAAACAATATTTTTGAGACTCCTGACTTTGGTTGCCAAAACACGTATTATCTTAATCATTGTTAATTAAAACAACAGATTAACTGTTTTACTAAAGTTGCTGATGTTTATTCCGATAATAAAATATAAGGGATTATTATGTGAAAGTAGTATAGGAGGTTCAAAATGGTTAGCAATGTAACGATTCCAACCCAAACACAGCCTGCCGTCCAACCCAAACCTGTGGACACACCAAAAGCGAAGCCTCAGCCGGCAGATAATGGTGCCGCCGCTACTGTTCAGGTCAGTAATGCAGCGTTAGCAGCGTTAAAAGAAGCTACAGAAACACCAGCGGTAACGATGAAAGAAGCGAGTTCCGGTGATCGCCAGGCCCAGAAACTACTTGCAAAAGAGGCTGCTGCGAAAGCGGTTCAGAAGTAAGCACGCACAGTTAATAAATTTCTCTCCGGTAATCCTGCATAAATGAGGGGATTATCATTATGATGGTCAGTATTTGCGTTTACAAATGTCGTCAACGTAAATACTGACTTATACACTTAACAAAGAACTGAGGCATCATGAGCACGTCTACAACTGTATAAGACCTCACCAGACATTGAAATATAAAACGCCGTTGCAATTCCTTAAAGACAATGGCATTATTAATCCAGATAGCCCCTCCAATTTGTCTCATATGTATTGAACTCATACACTGAATTGTATTTCAAATTATTTTCGCATATATTTTACTTAAGAGGGGGCGTGGTCGATCTAAGGTCCATTTGCTTATAACAAGATTGATCGTCTGTGGTTCATTACATGTGACCATGCGTTCATCTCCCTGTAATATTACTATATATATAATGGAATTATATTTAAAGAAACGTATGGTAATAACCATGGTGCGTCCACGCTATTTTTTTATATGCCTGATTTTCGCCGTATTGTGCGGTTGCGCCTCTTATCAGTCCAAACCGCTGAATACACAGCCGACCTTATTGCACAAGGTGCCTCATCTGGTCATTAACTCCGGGCAAATGCCCCTGCCTGAACTGGCTGCGCATCCGTTCAAACCCGATGACGGCCTCGACATGACCGAAGTGTCGATATTGGCTGTAGTGAACAACCCCGATTTAAAGGTCGGTCCGGGACGAGCAGGGCATAGCAAGGGCACAACTCATGGCGGCAGGGATATTACCCAATCCCCAACTGGCTGCCTCACTGGACCGCCCTATCGCCGCCGGTCCCGGATTCGTAAATGCATTCAATCTCGGACTGAGCTATGACATCGCTGCGCTTATCACGCGCAACGCCGCACTCGGAGCGGCACGCGCACACAGCCTTAAGATCGACCTGACCGTCCTGTGGCAGGAATGGCAGGTCGTGCAGCAGGCACGCCAGTTGTTCATCAGAAGCATCGAACAGTCAAAAATAATGTATCAATTGCAATCCTACCGCGAGCTTTTAGCCGACCGTTACCAGCGAGCCCGTCAGGCCTTGCTGGAGGGTTATCTGACAATCGACGCTGTAAGCGCCGATCTGACGGCATTGCAGGACGCACAGACGAGCATCAGTGACCTGGAACGTGAGATCAGCAAAACGCGTCACGACCTCAACTTATTAGTGGGTCTTTCGCCTGAAGTCAGGCTCCACCTCGTGGGAGATATCGACCTGCCGGAACCGGACCAGGCGAAGATAGAGACGTACCTGGCACAGTTGCCGCAGCGCCGCCCGGACTTATTGGCGCTGCAAGCGGGGTACGCAAGCCAGGAGCAACAGTTTCGCAAGGCGGTCCTGACACAATTCCCCGCCCTTAATGTCGGAGTGACCCGAGCGCGGGATACCAGCGATATAAACACCATAGGCATCGGCATTACGCTCAGCCTGCCGGTTTTTGACCGTAACCAGGGGAATATCGCAATAGAAAAAGCCACCCGCAGACGTTTGTATGATGAATACCAGGCCCGCCTGAACGAGGCATACTCCCTTGTGGAACGCCTGAGGGCGCAGATGCGGCTCGCCGGCAGGCAGTACAATGAGGTCACGCGCACGCTGCCGGAACTGGAGATGGTCGAGAAGCGCGCGAAAGCAGCCCTGGAAGCAGGCAATGTGGATATCAAAACGTATACTGATCTGCGCGCAGCCCTGCTGAAGAAACGCCTTGAGGCGATCACCCTTGAGCAGACCATTCTCGAACAGCGTGTCGCATTGCAAACATTGCTCGGCAGCGAATTGCACATACCCATCGCGCCTGCCGAGGTCCGATTCGATGAAAAAGGAAATTAAAATGAGAAAGAGTTTTATTTTAAGTGTTGTGATGGTCATTATTTCAGTCACTTCCGGTTATGCAGCGCCTGAAGACACTCCCAGCGCACTCGTTCAAACGCAGCCCCTCATCCGGCGCAACCTCTCGGAAACACTCTCCTGCTACGGAACAGTGAATATCGATCCGGTCAGCGTAGCAAGCGTGAACTTTCCTCGCGCAGGACAGGTCACGCGCCTGCTCGTGAGCCAGGGCGAAGTTGTAAAAAAGGGAATGCCCATCCTGCAACTGGCTACTGCTCCACTGGACAGCGCGAGCTACGCGCAGGCCGTGTCCTCGGTGGATTTTGCGCGAAGCGAATTGGCCCGCATGCAAAGTCTGGCAGCACAGCAGTTGGCGACCAGGTCGCAGCTTGGAAACGCGCAAAAGGCATTGAGCGATGCGGAAGCGGCATTGGCGGCACAGCAGAGACTGGGAACAGATACCAAAAGCGAAATGATCAGCGCACCCTTTGACGGCATCGTCATTACACTGAATATAACAAAAGGCGAGCGGATTCAGGCAGGGGCAACGGCCCTGCAACTGGCGCGGCTGGCCAGGTTGCGCATAGTATTGGGTATCGAGCCGGAAGATATTCAAAGGGTAAAACGCGGGATGACGGTGAAGCTGACGCCGGTATTTAACGGGAAGATGAGCGCGTCAGGAACAGTAGACAAAATATACGGCATGATCAATCCGCAGACCAGGCTGGTCGATGTAGCGGTAAATCTTCAACCTGAACAGGCGGCGCGCCTGATACCCGGGATACGAGTCCGCGGCCTGATCACACTGGGCAGCAGCAAGGAGTTTGCCGTGCCACGTCAGGCGGTCCTCAGCGACAGCCTGGGAACATATATTTTCGTGGTCAGAAACGGTCATGCGCATCGTGTCAACGTGAGGACGGGCATAGAAAGCGAGGGATTTGTCGGCATCTCCGGGCAGTTTGTGACACAAGAGAGGGTTGTTGTGACCGGCAATTACGAACTCCTTGAAGGGATGCTGGTGCGGGAGCCCGCACGGTGAGCTATTTTTCCATCTGGACGCAGGCCCACCGGCGCTCGATCCTGTTCTTAGTATTCATACTCGCACTGTCAGGCGCGGTTATTGCCTTTAAACTGCCGGTCGCCCTGTTCCCGAATGTCGATTTCCCACGGGTCGTGGTCTCGCTGGACGCCGGAGACCGGGCGGCAGAACTGATGGAACTGCAGGTCACGCGGCCCGTTGAAGAAGCAGTACGTGCGGTGCCGGATGTGAAATCGGTGCGCTCCACCAGCAGCCGCGGCAGCGCTGAAATCTCAATTAACTTCGGTTGGGGCACGAATATGTTGTCCGCCATGCTGCAGGTGGAATCGGCAGTGAGCAGGGTGCTGCCCCAACTGCCCGCCGGTACGGTGTTCCGGGTCAAGCGGATGGACCCGACGGTATTTCCTGTGCTTGCGTACAGCCTGACCTCGGATTCACATTCTCTGGTTGAACTGCGCGATATAGCGCAATACAAGCTGCTTCCCCTGCTGACCAGCGTCAACGGCGCTGCACGGGTACAGGTGGTCGGCGGCAACACGGAAGAATACCGGGTAACCGTTGATCCGGCGCACCTGCAATCCTATGGCCTGATGCCGGACGATGTGGCGCAGGCCCTTTCAGCCGCCAATGTCATTACCGCAGTGGGACGCATGGAGGACCATTATAAGTTGTACCTGACGATGTCGGATACCCGTCTGTCCAGCCTTGAGCAAATCCGTCATACCATATTACGCAGCGGCCCCAACGGCATAGTCCGCCTTGATGATGTCGCTACCGTGCAGCGCGACACTGTACCTCAATGGATACGCGTGACCGCCGACAGCCACGACGCAGTATTGATCAATGTCTATCAGCAGCCAGGCGGGAATACCGTGCAAATCGATAACGACATTAAAGCCAAACTTGCGGCATTCAAACAGCAATTGCCGAAGGATGTGCATATCAGCGCATGGTATGACCAGAGCGAACTGATCCTTGCCTCAGCCGCCAGCGTGCGCGATGCGATCATTATAGGAGTGGTCCTCGGGGCTATAGTGCTGTTCCTGTTTTTGCGCAATATCAAGATCACCTTAATCGCTATTGTCGTGGTGCCTACGGTGCTTGCGGCCACCATACTGGTGCTGTATGTGATAAAAATGAGCTTCAACATCATGACATTGGGCGGGATGGCGGCGGCAGTGGGACTGATCATAGACGACGTAATCGTAATGGTCGAGCATATTATCCGGCGGCTGCGGACCGGAGAAGGCGACCACAAGGGGCGCGTGATGGCGGCGGCCCGTGAATTCGCCCAACCTCTCGCTGGTTCCTCTTTTGCTACCATCATCATCTTTCTGCCACTTGCGTTTTTGAGCGGGGTAACAGGCGCTTTCTTTAAGGCGCTATCGTTCACCATGGCATCCGCTCTGTTCATCTCGTACCTGATTACCCTGCTGGCAATCCCCATATTGGCGGACCATATGCTGGGGAAAAAGGAGGCGCGTCAGCAAGAGGGAGGCCCGCTCGCCGACCGGGTCCATCGCGCATATGAATGGATGATGCTTCGCGTGTTGAAGCAGCCCGTCCTGATTCTGGCAGGGATCATTCCCGTACTGCTCCTTGGCTATATCGGTTACAGACAGGTCGGCTCCGGCTTCATGCCGGTAATGGACGAAGGCGGCTTTATCCTGGATTGTCTCACCCCGCCGGGTACCGCGCTCTCCGAAACCGATCGCCTGATGCGCCAGATAGAGGCGCTTATCAAAGCAACTCCTGAGGTGAGGACCTATTCCCGCCGCACCGGCGCGCAGCTGGGAGGGGGGCTGACAGAAGCCAATTCAAGCGATTTTTTCATTCGCCTGAAACCGTTGCCCCGGAGGCCGATCAATGAAGTTATGGATGAGCTCAGGAGTGAGGTAGAGCGTACGGTGCCGGGCGTAAAGGTGGAACTGGCCCAACTCATGGAAGATTTGATCGGAGACTTGACCGCCGTGCCCCAGCCTGTTGAAATCAAATTGTACTCTGATGATCTCTCACAACTGCGCTCCCTTGCGCCGCGTGTGGCTTCCGCCATCAATAGAATCCGCGGTGTAGTGGATGTTCACAGCGGCATAGTTCTCGCTGGGGACGCGCTCGAAATTCACGTTGACCGAACGAAGGCCGCGCTGGAGGGGGTCGATCCCGAGGCGGTTACCCGCATGCTGGATGACTACCTGACCGGCGCAGTGACCACGCAGGTGCAGGAGGGTATCAAGATGGTCGGGGTCCGCGTCTGGATCCCACCGGACCTGCATGCAACAGAAACGGAGATAGGGCGGCTCTTGTTGCGCGCCCCGGACGGGCATCTGTTCCCTTTGCAGAGGGTGGCAAACATAACAACAGCCTCCGGCCAGCCTGAGATAACCAGCGAGAATCTCAAACCTATGGTAGCAGTAACAGGACGCATTACCGGGCGTGACCTGGGTTCCACGATACAGGAGGTGCGGCGGTTGCTGGCAAGTCCCGGTTTGATACCGCAGGGCGTGTATTTTGAACTGGGAGGGATGTACAAGCAGCAGCAGATCGCGTTCAGGGGACTCATCGCCGTGTTCATTGCAGCGCTTGCTCTCGTCTTCCTGCTTCTGCTTTTCTTGTACGAACGCTTCCGGATAGTGCTGGCGATCATGGCGCTCCCCCTGCTGTCGTTGTCGGCAGTGTTCATCGGCTTATGGCTGACCGGCACCGAGCTCAACATATCCGCCATGATGGGGATGACCATGATCGTCGGCATCGTCACCGAGGTCGCAGTCTTTTATTTCTCGGAATACAGCGACCTTATGCAAACCATGGATATGCTCCCGGCACTGATCGAGGCCGGAAAAAACCGCATGCGACCCATCGTCATGACTACCTTCGTGGCCATTCTTACACTGCTGCCGCTGGCGCTGGCCATAGGCCAGGGCTCAGCCATGCAGCAGCCGCTCGCAATCGCAATCATCTCAGGGCTGTTGGTCCAGGTCCCGCTCGCTCTCGTCGTGCTGCCAACGTTATATTATTTGTTGTCCCTGAAAGCGTACCGTAAATAACGGGCGGTGGCACAAAATGCCTGACGCTGCCTTATGCATTATTAATTTGACTTTTGCCGCATCAGTTTGATATTCTTTTTTACGATTGATTGTCCTGCTTAGCGAAGGGCAGGAAGATTCAGGCTGCACAAAGAATAGAAAAATCATAACCACGAAGATATGCGCCATGAAGGCGCCGCTTTCGTGGTTTTTTATTTGGAGGGGACATGCACATACCTGACGGATACTTAAGCCCGCAGACGTTTATACCGCTGTATGGAGTATCAGCAGGCTTTATTGCGGCTGCGCTCAGGAAAATGAAAAAGGAACTGTCCCATAAACAGGTCCCCTATCTGGCTATGGCGGCCGCATTCTCATTTTTAATTATGATGTTCAATGTCCCCATCCCGGCGGTACTTCAGGACACGCTGTGGGAGGCGCAATAATCGCCATTCTCCTGGGCCCCTGGGTCGCCGTGGTGGCCGTATCGGTCGTCCTTATCATCCAGGCGCTTATCTTCGGAGACGGCGGGATTACGGCACTCGGAGCCAACTGTTTCAATATGGCTATCGTGATGCCTTTTGTATCGTATTGGACCTTCAGAATTATCAGGGGAAAGGAGAAGACAGGGTCCAGGGCCCTTGCCGCCTCATTCCTCGCCGGATACGTTGGCCTTTCAGTTGCGGCCCTTTTCGCCGGCATAGAGTTCGGCATTCAACCGATCATCGCAGCCGGTCCCGACGGAAGGCCGCTCTACGCCCCTTATCCCCTTTCGATCGCGGTCCCGGCAATGGTTGTTCAACATATGTTTCTGTTCAGTGTGATCGAAGGAATGGTCACCGCAATGCTTCTTAAACACTTCATGAAGAATGAGACTGAGTTGATCTATGCTATGAGGGAGGACCGATAGGAGGGCGTATGGCTATGACTAAATTTCAGAAGAAATTGTGGATTGGTCTTGTTGTAATGGCTATTCTCTCCCCGATCGGCATATATCTGCCCAGGAGGTTCGGTGCGGAGGATGCCTGGGGGGAATGGGGCGTTGAAGCGATACGGAAAATGCTCGGCTATGTGCCGGAGGGCATGCGCAAGATGGCCGATTTCTGGAAAGCCCCTGTGGCCGACTATAATTTCGGCGGCGAGGGCTCAGCATTCAGCATGCAGGTGCTCTCATACATCATATCCGGTCTCATAGGAATTGCCGTAGGGGGCGCTGTGCTCTATGCGCTCTCGCGGGTTTTGATGAAGAAGAAAAAGACAAACAAGTAGGATGCATATGTACCGTTAATAACTCACCCTTAGCCGCAAAGAATATACGGCTATCGGCCCCCGGTCACGGTTGTAGCCCGGGTTTTGAATGTACTGGAAATCAGGGGAAACCTGAACATATTTTCCGATCTGCACCCTGTAATAAGTTTCAAGTATCTGCTCAAGGCCGTAATTCAATCTGCCGTCCCCTATAATAAAACCCACTCCTCCGGCTGCCACGTAATTTTTGTGCTGTGACGACAGACCATCCAGCGCATAAGCAATTCCCACCTGGTCTTCCGGCCGCCCCCAGTGCACTCCGTTCAACTGCGCTCCGAGACTGGCAAAACTATCAACTTCGGCATAGGCAAAACTCTCATTATGTCCGTCGTTCCAGCCGAGCCTGCCGAAAATGCCGGTTTCTCCCTTATCAGCCAGCGGCTGCTCGAAATTCAGACCAAACCCATATTTGGTGCGTCCCGGTTTCTCATCAGCTAAAACACTTGGTACAGCAGAAGTATCCCTTCCTGTCTGTAACGCGTCTTCGTAATTGCCCATATTTGCCTGGTTTATATATGCAAGCAGACGTATCACAGTCCCCGCAGAGTTCGGTTTCAGCGTGAGTTCCAGGTTGTTGCTCTGGGCATTGAGCAGGTGTCCGTCTAATTTGCTGCCGTTAGCCGTTATTGGCTCTTCAAAGATTCCATAGGCCAATCTCCAGGAAGGCTTTACCGCGGAGACAACGATGCCGTAGGTATAGCCTCTGGTGTCCGCGGCGTAATCCCACGCTGTGTTGTTGATGAACGAATAGTTAAAAAACTGAATGCGAGTGCTGTTGGCATAGCGGTTCAGGTCAAAATCATCGGCAGCCGACAGCTTGCCTGCCTTTATCTCCAACCTGCTTATCGGCTCTGCTCCCGGCAGTTGGTCCATCCCCCGTTCAACTTCCTCTGTATTCGATGACAGTGGAAAGTAATAGCGCAGATATGCGCGTGCTATGTATGGCCCTGTACCAAGACTCCCGACTCTGATAGCATCGCCATTTACATATCCGCCGAGACCCTGGCCTTTGCTCACTCCCGAGCCGCGGGCCATTTCGATATCAACATATGCCTGAAGAGTTGACAGTACCTGGGAGCCCAAATAAGCTCCGTAGATATGACTAATACTATGCCCCCGTCCGCCGTCAACTCTGAAGCTGTGGTCTCCTGCATAGGGGCTGTGAAAGCCGGGCGCGTTTTGGTATATTCCATTAAACTGCATGCCCAGCAATTTAGGCAACCATAATGGCTGCCCTCCAGTTTTTTGTTCAGGCTGCTGTTCAGCAGTCGCCGGCTCCCCAGTTTTTTCAGGGACCGCAGGCGGTTCTTTTTGCTGCTCCGACAGCTCTTTGCCGATTTCGGGATGCCTTGTAATAATACGTTGCATAATATCAAGCAGCTCTTGTTTCGATTTTTGACCGAGTTGGCTTTCTGTCGCGGAAGACTGGCCGCTGTCGGTGTCTGCACAGACCAGCGATATGAAAAAGGGCAAAAGCGAATACGTGAGCAAAAGCGAAACAATAATAATCGGCTTTGACACGTTGAAAGACAAACGCATGTGCATTATTGACCTCCGCTAAAAACTAAAACTGTTTAACAAATATTCATGTGGGATTCTGCATTATGATTGAATTGATAATGATAATTGTTATCAACAATAACAGCCGACCAATAAATTTGTCAATCTGCTTCGATCCACTGAAAAAAAACATGAAGTGTGCAGCTCCTTCATGGTTAGTGACAATAAATGACTTAGCGGCTTCGAATTGGTGAATGAACTTATCATGCAGTCTCATATCTTGTCAATACCAGCCAAGAAAAGTTCATGAGCGAATGCTGAAATTGACAGATTCCTTTTCTTGTGCTACTTTTATTTCATGTTAACTTTGTTTTGACACAGTCGATTTTACCAAGTTGACAAAACCTTTCCTTTAGTTTTATAAAATATCATCTCAGGCGCCATAAGCATTAATAGGGAATCCCGTGGGGCGGAAACGCCAATTCGGGAGCGGGCCCGCCGCTGTAATCGGGGACGAAAGCCGACTGAGCCACTGGAGGAAACTCTGGGAAGGCCGGCAAGTAGGAAGATCCGGGAGCCAGAAGACCTGCCTGTGAGACTCGGTGATATGCTGCTGGTGACGGTAAGATCATTCAGGCAATTTTCTGCCGGAAATCCCCGTTTCCTTCTCATCATATCACTCATTACCACTCCTTACCGTGGCTGGAAGGAAAGAGGATGAAGTGAATCAGGGTGCAATCCTCAGGGCTTTTTTGCCTTGAGGATTTTTTTATTTTTACAAGGGCACCGTTGCCCCTGTATATCTTTGAAGAAACCATGGTAGAGGAGGTAAGGGAACAAACAGGGTAAAAGCTTTTAATTTTAAAAGCAGGTACTAACAATTAAAGGAAATGAAACCGAGGAAAGAGGTGCAAATCCTCTGCTGTGTCGCAACTGTGAGGGAAACGAAAGCCTTTTAGTCCACTGTTCTTTTATAAGGATGGGAAGGCAGGCAAGTAGGGGGTCCCAAGTCAGGAAACCGTTCATTTCCGCAACCTCGACAAAAAGGAGAGAATTATTATGAAAAGCAAGATTTCGGTGTCAAAAAATCAGCTTTACCGGATCATCTTTTTAAGCGTATTTCTACTGTTGCTCCCTTCAAAAAACTCTTATGCCATGCATATTTCAGAGGGTATATTGCCCTTCAACTGGGCATTATTATGGTTTGCTGTAGCCGCACCATTCGTGGCATATGGATTGTACCGGTTAAAGAAAATGTCTTCTACCGATATCTCCTTCAAACCTCTGGTAGGTCTTATGGCTGCTGTGGTCTTTATTATCTCCTGCATGCCTATTCCTGTTCCGACCGCCGGTACGTGCTCCCACCCCTGTGGAACAGGAATGTCAGCCATACTGCTCGGTCCACCCATCAGCATACTGATTACCGCAGTAGCCCTTCTTATTCAGGCGCTTTTCCTCGCCCATGGCGGTTTGAGCACGTGGGGAGCCAATATTGTTTCTATGGGAGTAATGGGATCCTTTGCCGGATATGGGACGTTCAGGGCATTAAAGGCATTGAGGGTCAATATGGCGGTTGCAGCCTTCTTTGCAGGGCTGTTTGCCGACTGGGCTACCTACCTGGCCACATCTGTTGAGCTCGCTTCCGGCATAAAAGGTGCTGATCCTTTTATGCCTATTTTCACAAAGATTGTCATTTCCTTCATCCCGACACAGCTTCCGCTCGGAATCCTGGAAGGTGCAATGACCGCGGGTGTAGTAGTCCTGCTTGCCAAGAGACGCCCTGACCTCCTTATAAGAATGAGAGTGATAAAGCCCGGGGAGGTGGCACTATGAAAAGAAAACACTTCGAAACAATAAACAAGACGGCAGCCGTGCTCTGCCTTATACTGGTGGTTTCTCTTGGTCTCAGCCTTGCAACGGCCGCCTTCTGCGAAGAAAAAAAGTGGACCGGAGTCGATGAGTCAGTCGTTGAAAAGTTTGCCAGGGAGCACGGCAGGGAAGCACGGAGACCCTATATCGATACCGATCAGGGTGACCTTCTCCTTTTTGTCTTTTTGCTTGCAGGGACTGCCGGAGGGTTTCTGGCAGGGTATTCGTGGAAAAATCTCATGGAAAAGAAACCAGGCTGCCAGGATATGAAAAAAGATGCTTCGCTATCTCAAACATCAAAAGAATAATTCATGGCTGGAAAGAGTTAAGCAATTCGGTCGTAATTAACATTGCTGATTTTTTAAGATGCTGATTTCTGCCATTGACTTTTGCCGTAACAGTTTGATAAAGTTTTTAACGAATGATGTTCCTGCCAACGAAGGGCAGGAAGAACTAAGCTGTATAATAAATAAAGAATTCAAAGCCACGAAGGTATGCGCCATGAAGGCGTCGCTTCCGTGGCTTTTTTATTTGGAGGGGAAAAGGATAGTGCAATGAATATTAAAGAGGAGACTATAAATAATTTTAAAAAAATGTTCCTGTTGCTTTTAATCCTGTTAATGTCTTCCGGTACGTCACTTGCCCATGAAGATGATGGGAAAAAGGGTGACGCTACGGATGCGGTCACCAATTACGAAAATAACAGTGCTGCTGAAATTCCTGAACAGGTGCCCTGCGAGCATTGGGCCTATAAGGAAGTAAAGGAACTGGGGGAAAATACTCAGCGGAAAAGAAGCTCCCTGAAGGGAAGACCTGTACGAAAACCGAACTATGCCAATGCCTTATTTCTATAATTGATAAAGTTGTGGAAAAACACGAAAAAGAGGGTGGCTAGTAATT
>CAWCLI010000007.1:0-98186 GCA_963796345.1 Nitrospirota bacterium
ATTATGTTGTAGATTATCCGCGACCGGTTTGCTACATAGCGTGCCGTTCCGAGGGGATTGAATCTCCTGGGGTTGGGAAGCACGGAGGCGAGCTTTGCCGCCTCTTCGGGACCCAGGTCCGACGCCGGCTTGCCGTAATAGAACCGCGATGCTGCTTCGATACCGAAAATACCCTCTCCCCATTCCGCCACATTAAGATAGAGTTCCAGTATCCTGCGCTTACTGAGCTTTTTTTCCATTCTCCATGTGAGTATTGCCTCTTTCACTTTTCGGAGCGGGTTTTTTGAGGGCGTAAGGAAAAGATTTTTTGCGAGCTGCTGACTTATAGTGCTCCCGCCGACCTTGAATTTCTTTTCCTTCAGGTCTTTCTCCATCGCCTTTTCCATGGCCTCAAAATCGAACCCTTCGTGATGCCAGAACTTGTCGTCCTCTCCGATCAGGACCGCTTTAACGAGGTAGGGCGAGATATGCGAAAACGGCGTCCATATCTGCCGGATCTTTATTTTTTTCCCTTCCCGCTGCCACTCCCTTTCCCTGTATTCCATAAAGGAGGTTTTTTTCACCGTCCCTTTCCTGAGAGCGCCTATATCAGGGAAAAAAAAGTAGTAGCCCACACTTAGTACGGCGGCGGCAAAGAGAAGGAGCATTATTATTCTGAAGCGGCGAACGAAAGATTTATTATTGCGCGGCATGAGCGATGTTCCCGTAATGCATATATATCAGTGTGGTTTTCCCAAAAACTTCTCTTTAAATTGTAAAGGATACCATATTAGGAAAGCAACATCGCAGCGACAAGTAAGTATTTCTGAAACGCATGGTCGATAAAAAAGCAGATGTGCCAAGCGGCAGAGTGGCTTGGAAGATTTCGGTCTGACACAGCCAAAAATAAGTCTTGTTTTTAACCTTAATAACGTATTATCATTCTTTGCGGCGGCCTCAAATAGTGAACTGGCGCAAGACGAAAGCTGGGCATAAGCTAGCTGATGTTGCCAGTGTGACTAACGTGCATAGTTAGGGAGCGCAGCCTAGTGATTAACGGCCCTTTGCGAAAAAGCATCTTTGTCATTGACGACGAGATATCATCAATAAGGCAAGTGTCATAGGTGTGAATCCACTTAATTTAAAGGATGGGACCACGGACGCCACAGCCGGCGGAAGAGAGACGCATCCTTCCGGAAAAATCCGCAGGTTGATGCCGAGGATAACAGCATTATTTTTGTCTTCGGTGCTTACTCTTTCGCTGATAGCTTCGGGGCACGTTTTGGCCCAGAATAACACAGATGGAATCAGGATACTTCCCAATTACAGCCCGCGGCAAGAAAAGTCAGAAGACCCGCCCACGCTAGTTATCTCCATTGGAGGGATAGGCTCCTATGAGCCTGGTGCCAGCGGAGATCAGCTATATAATCAAGTTCAACAAATACTTGGGACTCAGACTAAAGGTTATAGCACCCGAAATGTTTATTTATCAGACGTTTCGCTTCATAGCGACAGGCCGCTGCCCAGTGCGGGAAAGATTCATCTGGAAGCACAAAGGGTAGCTGACATTGTGACTCAATCTGACCACATGGTTCTGAAATTTCAGACTGAGATCCCTGGCATACCTGATATCGCGAAGCAACTCTTGACAAAAATTACGGCTCCTCCTCTTTATCTTGCCAGTAAAATGTTGGCCGTCTCCACACCTAAACAAAAGGTGAGGACGCAATGGGAGGATCAGAATAATAGGGCAGCTTTTTCCATCAGGGAGGCAGTGCTCGCTTTTAAGGAAAAAAATGGAGAAAATGCTAGAGTTATCCTTGTTGGCCACAGTGACGGTACGGAGATAATTAACAAAATACCTACAACGTACCATGTAAATGGCCATGAAAAGCGTCTCGTAGACTGGCGCATTTTGAGTTCCGTTAGAACACCTGAACTGCGCTATCAGGATCCGACGCGCACGATGTTTGTGGAGCATAATCGAGATCTGCCTTTTTCACCTAATGCCAGGGTTGAATTCAGTTCAAAGGACGTTTTGAAAAGTCAGGGCTTCGTAATTGAAATGGAAGGCTCGCCTAACAGGATCATTAATCCTATAGATGCTCATAATGAAACTTTTAATTACAATTCAGATCATAGGCTTAAAATAAACACATTTTCCGGAAGCATTGAATTCACGGGCAAAGCCGGAGATATTATTAACACAATAATGGATTTAAACAAAAAGGCAGGCGGCAGGGGAGATAATGTCGCGGAACAGCTTATTCAAAAAATTGAAATGTATAAGGCAAAAGAGTCTGTGGTCGGAGGAGTCAGCTTAAGTAAGCCCGCTGACGTTCCGATAAATCCGGCTGATGTTCAGGAACTGCAGTTCAATTATCCTTACACAGTTCCGGGAATACACTACGAGAGTTTCAGTTTCCTAATGAAATCAGGCGAGAAAATATACCTGCCTCAGCTTGATGAGCGCACTGCTGCAGCGGCGTTCATTTGTGTTTACAATAACCGTATGCCTGAAATCAGTATATTCCCCATTAAGGATGAAAAGAACATATGGTGGAAAAGCGTAGATTACAAGAAGGGCCAGGATGTGCTCCCATACACTAGCCTGGGGAATTCTTTGCTTATGGCGGATCGATTGGTCTCGGACCTGGCTTTTGGGAATGTTGCTTCATATAGGCATCCCATAGGAATTGATAATTATCACCCCTATCCCGAGCTATCTTGGGATAATGCATTGTTCGATGATCATACGGACACAAAAAATAATGTAAGACGCGGTATTAGGGCATGGATAGTTCCATCTGTAATACGTACTGTCTTGTTGGGGGATCGCATTAATTACGAGCAAATACGCATGGCCTTCCGCTTTGAAGCTTTCGACCTTGCAAGCATCAATGAATACTTTGCGGGCAGGGTCAAAGGTTATTCTGATCCCGCGGGTGAATTCCTGTCATCCCAACTGACCAGTAATTTTAATGATCTGATCAATTATCCGGAAATTCTACAACTTAAGGAAACAGCGGGATTTGTTGGGATACTTATCTGGGCGCACGAAAATAAGGTATATGTCAGCAATGCATCTCTATCTGAAGCCTTGAGGGTTTTGAAACAACAGCAGGCAAATCACGGGGACAAAGACCTGCTTCAAGAAAAAGATTTCCTGGTCAAGAATGCCAAAGGCCAAGAAGTATTTCAGAAATATTTTGTCCATAGGGATCCTATTGGGGCAGAACGTAAACTGAAGTTTGAGGATATAAAACGTCCGGCACCTATCTTTAATCAGTATGGCCTAAGCAGACTTCTCTGGACTGATGGTAATGAAAGCACAATTTCATACGATGAGAATGGACGAATCGTAAGATTGATCGGCAGGCAGCATGACGAAACAACTATACAATATGACAGCCGGGGCCGACTTATGGCTATAATTGATAGCAAAAAAAACGGTGTTGCAATAATCTGGGTGGACAGCGTACCCATTCTATGCAGATATGTCTCGATTGACCCAAGTTCCCAAAAAGTTGTGTTTCACCGGCAGTCACAATATACGCCGGTGTACGACTTGGGTGACGTCTTTGATAGTCTACTTGCGGCGTGGCTTCAGTCACAGAGACTGAACAGGCCTACTGACGCATGGCTCGCCGCAGAAAGACATTGGCATAGGGAATTGTTCTACACGCTGGCTGTCCTCCTCAGTCTTTTGTTGCTGCTATATCGTGTGCGCCGTCCCACTGGAGGCGGTGATGGAGACATTACAAATGGAGATCCGCTTACCGATTCAGATGACAAGAGGCCAATAATACGCACCGCGGAACCGCCAGTCAAATCGACCGATTCTAACGTTGCAGTAGCACTAGAACTGCTCCCCAAGAAACGTTCCGAGACCGATGAGAAGGCGGAGGCAGAGAGAAACACAGAGGAAGCACGGAAGTTAGCGGAGGAAGGAACCAAGCGTGCAGAGGCCGAGAGGATTGCCCGTGAGCAGGCTGAGGAAGAAGCGAAGCGTGCAGAGGCCGAGAGAATTGCATGTGAGCAGGCTGAGGTACTTCATGATGCGATCGACAAAGTTCAGTGTGACGCTATCGAGCCGCTGATCGATGCACTCCATGAATCTGATTGGTTAAAGAGGGAAGCGGCGGCCTATTCATTAGGACGTCTTGGAGTTTTGGCTAAACCAGCACTCGAATATCTTATTGATGCATTAATTGATATAACACCCAGACCGGGTGACGTTTCTGGAGCTATAAAATGCATTCATAGGGCGGCTGCATGGGCGATCAGTCAAATCGGAGATGTCCACGCTCAACTGGTCGAGATGCTTCATCATGCAAACAGCACAGTTCGCCTGAGAGCCGTGGTGGCTCTTGAATGCACCAGTGACCTGCGAGCCTCGGAGTTATTGTTGGAGGCACTCCGCGATGAGAACAGCAATGTTCGTGGTGAAGCGGCGAGGGTACTCACTCGTATGGGCGACCCCCAGGCTATATCGCTGATGATCGCCCAACTATCCGAAATGCTCCACAGCGAGGACAGGGAAGTTCGCCGGAGCGCTGTAGAGGCACTTGGACCCATCACCGATTATCGAGCATTGGAGGCACTTTTAGAGGCACTTCATGATGAGGACAGCGGAGTTCGTCGGAGTGCCGAGTCGGCACTTAATAGTATGCACAAGTCGCAGGCTATAGAGCCACTAATCGCGCACTTTGTAAAGATGCTCCACAATGCAGACAGCGAAGTTCGGCTCGAAGCTGTGAAGGCACTCAAAGGCTTAGGTGACCATCGAGCATTGGAGGCACTTTTAGAGGCGCTCCATGATGAGGACAGTTTAGTACGTCATTATGCCGTGTCGGAAATTACGTTGGCACTCATTCTGATGCCTATGCCGCCCAATACCGAGCCATGGACCGCCAACTTGGCCAAAATGCTACACAATGCGGACAGCGAAGTTCGCCTTGAAGCCATGGAGTTACTGGAAACACTAAGCAAAGTTATACGTGAACTAGCTGGCTACCCACGATTCGTGAAATTACTAGAAGACTCATTGAATGATGAGGATCAAAATGTAATCAAAAAGGCCGCTTTTACGCTTCACTTTCACTGTAAGAAGTGGAAGCCATCCGAAAAAATGCAGCGCGATCTTTGGGCGAAGGGAATTACCTGGTGGCCTCGATGGTACCAAAGATTGGGGAGATGGGTTAAGGCCTCAATAAAAAGTTTCGGAACTAAGGCGACATCATATTCCGGAACTAAGCCAACATCCAATGGCAAAACATATCATCATCTGCATTAATTTGTCATAACCTGGACCTCTACCCTAAAGACTGTGTCACTTGCAATTAGCGTAATTTCATTCCATGAGGGTTACCGTTCGCAACTCGCAGGGCGATCAGGATCACGGCGGACGATTGTCCCTATGAGGATCTGAAGCTAACACCTGCTATACTCGATAGTTTCACAATTCTGCGACTGATGAGGACTTTGTCCCGAAACATGTGTTCAGTGAGAGGAGAAAACAAAGCGTGCCATTAGCCGGCCTCGTGGCTTCTATGACCATCAGGTGGTGTCTGCATCTTTTGAAAATCAACAACAGAGACAAATGGGGTCAGACTTACTTATAGACATTTAAAGAATGGTCATGCTACAATGCGGCATGGCGAGAAAAACAAGGATAGAATTCGAAGGAGCATTTTACCATGTAATTGCTCGTGGCAATCAGAGGCAGAAGATATTCAAGGGAGAAGACGATTTCCTCAAATACATCGAGTTATTATCAACATACAAAGGGAGATATGGTTTTTCCCTTTACTCATATGTGCTGATGAGCAACCATGTGCATATACTGATAGAAACGCAGAAAACACCTCTTTCGAAAATACTTCAAGGCATTAACCAGAGCTATACCATGCATTTCAACAGGAAATACAAAACTGTAGGGCATCTATTTCAAGGGAGATACAAGGCGATACTTTGTGACAGGGATGAATATCTCCTGGCCCTTGTGAAATATATTCATGACAATCCAGTAAGAGCAAAGATAGCTGAAATACACGATGAATACCGTTGGAGCAGTCATCTGAGCTATACTCAAAAGGCGGCAGGTGTGCAGAGCGTAGTTGATATTGAACCGGTATTGAGAATGTTTTCTGAAGATAAAGCGGCTGCAAGGAAGCTCTATCGAGCCTATATGGGAGACAGTGTAAAGATTGAAAAGACAGACGTTTATTGTGCCGTAGAACATAGGATATTGGGGAATGAGGAATTTGTGGAGAGTATAAAAGAAAAAGGTCGTGCTTTTGTAGGCAAACAAAGAAAGATAAGAGAGCATACCTTATCAGAGATAGCCGGGGCGGTAGCGGAACTAAATGGGATATCCCTGAAAGAGATGCGCACGATGGGCAAAGCACGAGAAATATCGACAGGTAAAAAGTTGATGAGCCTTGTAGCTAATGAGTATGGGTACAAGAATAAAGAGATTGCCGAATTTATAAGGAAGGATCCGGTAGTGGTGACAAGGCATCTAAAAGAGAGGGTATATTTAGAAAATGAGGTTGAGAAGGTAATTTATTTTCTCAAAGGCAAAAGAGCAAATGTCAATAAGTAAGTCTGACCCTTTTTTTCTCACAGCCAATACACCCGCGTTACCAGGGCTCTCAGGCCCAATCAACTGATCAGGGCTAGGGGAGGCAGGGGATAGACAGTAACAAGGATTCAATGACCCAGTGAGAAGCTAATCCTCCTGCCCTTCCTGACTTCTTTATAACATAATCTGTTGGTAGGTGTGAGGATCATTTCGTTTGTCTTTTGGGATCGCCCATTTCCAACCTTTTAGTTACGGCTCGCCGGAATCAATTATATTCTTCATGCTGGTGTCCGAATATATCGTGGATGATTTCAAACGCGGTCTCTTCGATGGATTTATTCGTGGTATCGACAACTTTCCAGATCCGGTGCTTCTTTCTGAGGTCCCAGACATACTCGGTCTCGGCAAAGACCTTCTTGAATTCGCTGTAGCTCGGCGGAAGCGAGGACTTTTCTTGCCGCACACTCCTGATTTTCTGAAGGACCTCGGGATCGATTACCAGACAGACGATTTTGCGCTGATCGATTTCGAAAAGCTCTTCTGGCAGGGGGATGCCCGGAACGATCGGGACATTGGCGACCTTGTAGCCTTCCTGGGCCAGAAAAAACGAGGTCGGGGTCTTGGACGTCCGCGAAAGTCCGACGATGACGATGTCCGCGTCACCGAGGTGCCTGGCGTCCCTGCCGTCGTCGTGTTCCAGCGTATACTCGATTGCATCGATGCGTTTGAAATATCGTTCGTTGACCTTTCTGAGCAGGCTAGGCGTTTCGAGCGGTTCCAGCTGAAGATAGGACGTGAGGTTGTTTATCATCGGGCCCAGAATGTCCAGATGAAAAATCTTGTTTTTCATGCAATAGGCGGTAGTATAGTCGCGCATCTCCTTTTTGACAAAGGTAAAAGCGATAAGGGCCTTGTCCGACTTGGCCTGGTCAAGGACCTTTTTGAGCCCGGCCTTGGAATCAATGTCGTGGAAAAGCACGATTTTGGTGTGGACGTGTTCAAACTGCACCAGGGCCGCCCTCAGAATAAGCAGGCCGCTCTGGCCTGTGGCATCGGAAATAATGACGATTTTTTTTACCAACATATTCACCTCTATAGTAGCATACCCTAACCCCAACCGCGCCGCACAAGTATGCCGCCCGTGGCGGATGAAAGTAGTGTTGTGAATTATAACCCTTTGCACCCTCAAAATCTAAGATGCTAATTTACGATAGAAACATTCAGTCTTGAGTTACCGCGCTCTGGCGAGGGTTTCTGTGAGTTTCCTTGCGTGCTATCCAGCACTCTGGGACCGACGACTTCCAGAAAAAATCAGTAAATGTCGCAGACCAAATCGCCCGGAAGTGGAGGGCAAACCTGAAGGGTGCATTCTTCGCCCTCATATCGATAATCGAAATTGCGAAGAATCCTGCCGCCTGCTCCCCTTGACAAATGCTGCGCGATGCTTTAGAGTTTTATCATTATGTATACCCCTAAACCTTAAAGGAGGTAAAATCATGAGGAAGACTGTTTTTTTTGCAATCATCGTTATGTTTTGCGCTTCAGTGGCATTTGCCGGTACCTTGGGCAAAATGGACCTGAAGGTAGGAGACGAGATCTACGCCTGCAACTGTGATAAGTGCCCGTGCGAAACCCTGTCGAGAATGCCGGGTAAATGCACCTGCGGCAAGGACATGGTGAAGGCGAAGGTAATGAAGGTTGAAAAGGGCATGGTCATGTTGAAGGCCGCTTCTTGGGACAAGGAACGCGCCTTCAAAACCACCGGTAAGTATGCCTGCGCCTGCGGGCCTAAATGCAAGTGCGATACTATCAGCCAGAGTCCCGGCAAATGTCCCTGTGGCACGGAAATGCAGAAGGTTAAATAGCGCAGGGAATAAGTCAGTCAGGAAAAAGGCGGGAGAAAGCCCCCGCCTTTTTTTTATGTGCAAGTGAGGGGTTTCAGCCCTTGTCCGGCCTCGGTCTCTTCTGTTGATCAAGGACCTTTTTCCTCAGCCTTACTGATGTGGGGGTCACCTCCACCAGTTCGTCTTCTTTTATGAACTCCAGTGCCTGCTCGAGATTCAGTACACGGGGAGGGATCAGTTGTATTGTATCATCGGCGCTCGCAGCGCGCATGTTCGTCATCTTTTTCTCTTTTGTGACGTTGACATCCAGGTCGGCCTCACGGGCATTCTCTCCGATAATCATCCCTTCGTAAACCTGGGTGTTTTCGGTGATGAAGAGCGTCCCCCTGGGCTGCAAATGAAAGAGGGCATAGGTAGTTGATTTGCCCGTCCTGTCGGCAACCAGGGCGCCTGATTGCCTTTTTGAAAGATGCCCGTGCCACGGTTCATACCCATCGAAGAGGTGGTTCAGGAGGCCTGTCCCTTTCGTATCCGTGAGGAACTGTGATCTGAAACCTATCAGCCCCCTGGACGGTATCCTGAATTCCAGCCGGGCCCTGCCGTGGCCGTTGTTTTGCATCTTATGCATTCTCCCTTTTCTCATGCCCACCTGCTGCGTAACTACGCCCACAAATTCTTCTGGCACATCGATAACAAGCAATTCCATAGGTTCCTGCAGAACGCCCTTGATCGTCCTGGTTATTGTTTCCGGCATGGATACGGAAAGCTCGTAGCCTTCGCGCCTCATCATTTCGATAAGGATGGCAAGCTGCAATTCGCCGCGACCCATGACCTTGAAGGAATCGGTCGCCTCGAAGTTCACTTTAATGGCCACATTATAGAGTAATTCTTTTTCGAGCCGCTCCCTGAGATTCCGGGAGGTGACGTATTTGCCGTCCCTGCCGGCAAAAGGCGAGGTGTTCACAGAGAAGACCATGGATATGGTGGGCTCATCGACAGTTATCCTGGGCAACGGCTTAGGCGTTTCGATGCTTGTAATAGTGTCGCCGATATTAATTCCCTCGATACCGGCAAGGGCCACAATCTCGCCTGCTGATGCCTCTTTTGCCTCCATGCGATCAAGACCCTGGAAAGTATAAAGCGATGTCACCTTGGTCTTTATCACGTCTTCGTTGTTGTTGACCATTGCAACAAGATCGCCGACCCTGACAGTGCCGGAGAAGACGCGGGCTATAGCCAGCCTGCCGACGTAATCATTGTAATCTATATTCGTGACAAGGAGCTGTAAAACACCAAGCGGATCACCTTCGGGCGCGGGTATTGTCCTGAGAATAAGATCGAAAAGCGGCCTGAGATCGGTTGCATCGCCGCCACTGTCCATATGGGCGGTGCCTTTCTTTGCATTCGTATAGACTATAGGAAATTCAAGCTGCGCTTCGGTCGCGTCGAGATCGATAAAGAGGTCGTACACCTCGTTGAGCACTTCCTGTATCCTTGCATCCGGCCGGTCGATTTTATTGATTACAAGTATCGGAGGCAGGTTCAGTTCGAGGGCTTTCTTGAGCACAAATCTGGTTTGAGGCAGGGGGCCTTCAGATGCATCTACAAGCAGCAGCACACCATCCACCATCTTCAGCGTTCTTTCGACTTCGCCGCCGAAATCGGCATGACCCGGAGTATCGACAATATTTATTTTTGTGCCGTTATATTCCACGGCAGTATTTTTTGCCATTATGGTGATGCCGCGTTCGCGTTCGAGATCGATATTGTCCATGACTCTTTCCTGCACTCTCTCATTGGCCCGCCATGTCCCTGCCTGCCTGAGCAGGCCGTCTACCAGGGTGGTTTTGCCATGGTCAACGTGCGCGATTATCGCAATATTTCTCAGTTCTTTCTGTCCCATATATTTCAGTACCTTGTATTCCTTTATTTGAAGTTTTTGCCTACAGCCTTTTATTCTAACTCAATTAGTGCAGGAAATACCACTATTAACGGAGATACCACTGAAGAATGATATTGCCGTAAAACAGCGTTACCAGAGCGCCAAGCGCGAGGAACGGTCCGAAGGGTATTTTCGATTTGCCGCCTTTCCCGCGTGTTATTATTAGAAAAATGCCTGCCAGGGCACCGCTTAAACTGCCTGCAAATGTAGTCAGCAAGACCGCCTTCCAACCCATGAATGCGCCGACCATCGCCATCATCTTGATGTCGCCGCCTCCCATTGCATCGGTTTTGGCCATTCGCCGGCCTATTACTGCAATCAGATAGAACAGACCGCCGCCGGACAGAACGCCTGCCAGAGAATTAGCAAACCCCACAATTGAAGCATCGACCGCTGACGGCTGAATAATGAAGGGGTCCGGAAAAATAAAAGATGCCGACAAAAGTCCGATAGCGATGCCCGGAAGGGTCATGGCATCGGGTATGATCTGGAAATCGAGGTCTATAAACGTTATGACGATCAGCGCCGATACCAGCATGCATATGAGCGGCACATGCCAGCCTATGCCAAATGAAGTGACAACGGCCCAGTACAAAATCCCGTTGGTCAGTTCGACCAGGGGATAACGGAATGAAATTGGCCCGCCGCAATTTTTGCATTTTCCACGCAGCAGTATATAACTTACGAGGGGGATATTATGCCACGGCTTTATAGGTGTATTGCAGCGGGGGCATGAGGAAGGGGGGCTCACGACAGAAAGTGAGCGGGGAATCCGGTAAATACATACATTGAGAAATGAGCCCACAATGAGACCGAGGACAAAAAAGATAATTTGCATATAGCTCATCTCTGTAATAAGCAAGTTAAATTATGCAATGTTCATTGCGGATTGCCGCGATCATGCGCTTAGTTTGTTCAGGTCGGCAACCTTTTCCAGGGTTTCTTTGATCTCAGGTTCCAGCGATTCGAGGGACTTGATTGCGGCTGTCACCTCTTCATTGGCGTAAACGTTTTTGTCCCTGCCTCTCATTTCGTATACTTCTTCGCCGATCCGCCTCAGGAGTTTGTCTCTTTTTTCCTTTAATTCCTCGGATCTGTAAAGGAGCTTGAAAATCGTGATTTCGATCCGGAGTCTTTCCGAGAGAAGTTCGGCAAACCACTTCACTTTTTTTACACCGTTTTCGAAATCTTCTCTTACCTTGCTTAACATAAATTCACCTTTATTATTTTACCATACCCGGCGAACAGAAAAAGGTGAAACCACAGGTCTGCGTCATGTTTCCCGGCCCGTGCCGGTTTGTTAAAACGTTTCTTGACGTTCGCTATTGACATGATATACTTGTATTAGTGTCGGCACAAATCCTGTTGACTCCTTTTGCGGCGCTGCTGTTCATTATATGATAAAAACCGGACCATCAAACACATTTGAGGAAAGCGGACTTCCCGGAAATTCCAAATTTCTGGTGCATATTCTTGCCGCATGCATTATTCTCTTGTGCGCTATATCCCCGGCCTGTGCCATTGAAGGGCTTGTCAGGCCTGCCACCCTCTGGACCCGGGAAAATGTTGTTGCCCTTATTGCGGTCCTGGTATTTGCAACTGTTTGCATCATGAGTCTATGGCGATATCTGTCTTTAGTCAAAATTAACAGGGAACTTAGAAAAAACATTGCCGAGCGCAAACAGGCAGAGGAGAAAATCTCGGAACAGAGCATGATCATGGAGCACATCCTTGAGCAGTCTCTTGCCGGTTACTGGGATTGGCGAAAGAAGGACGGCATGGAATATTTAAGTCCCACGTTTAAGAGAATGTTCGGATACGAAGATCATGAATTGCCCAATGTGCCTGAGACATGGCGAAGGCTTATATTTCCCGAAGATCTGCCTGAAGTTACGAAATCATTCCGTAAACATGTCGAGAGTCATGGAGAATATCCTTTTTACAATGAGGTGAGATATCACCACAGAAACGGCTCTGCAGTATGGGTAATATGCACCGGCTCGGTCATAGAATGGGATGCGGACAATCAGCCTGTTCGCATGATAGGCTGTCATGTGGACATTACCAGACGCAAGAGCCTTGAAATTGAATTACAGAAGGCCCATGCCGAATTGGTATCGAACCAGGCCCGGCTGCGCAACCTTTGCATGAACCAGCAGTATGTGAGAGAAGAAGAACGGGCCAATATAGCCCGTGAAATACACGATGAACTGGGACAGATAATGACAGCAATAAGGATGGATGTATCGTGGCTGAAAGGAAGATATTCCGATCACGAAGTCGTTGCCGGAAAGACATCGGCCATATTAAAGCTCATTGATACAACGATAAAGTCGGTACGGAGGATATGCACGGAACTGAGGCCGGACCTGCTGGACCACCTGGGAATCGGGGCGGCAATTCAGTGGCAGGCCGAAGAATTTCAGGACAGGACAGGAATCCTGTGCGAAGTTGACGTGGAAGAGGGGATAGAGGTAGACGGCGACCGCTCCATAGCCCTTTTCAGGATATTTCAGGAGGCCCTGACAAACGTCCTGCGCCACGCAAATGCAACAAAAGTGACGGCTAGCCTGAAAAACGTAAATGGCCCAGCGATACTTAAGATCAGCGATAATGGCAAAGGAATTACTGAAGAGGAGATCTCGAAGCCTGATTCCTTCGGGCTTCTCGGCATGAGGGAGCGTGTCTATCCGTGGAGAGGAAGAGTCAGCATCAACGGAAGTGCGGACAAAGGCACTATAATCGAAGTAATAATACCAGGCTGACAAGCTTATATATATTTACGGCAAATGAGAAAGCTGTTTAGCTTGTCAGCTTGTCAGCCGGCAGGCTTGTTGGCTTGTAAAAATCCAACCATGCGGTCCTGCCCGATTCAGGACCGCCTTTTAATATACCCAGCGCTTCGGCTCTCTCTTGAGGATATGCTTTTCCCCATCCGGAGAAATCATTAGAGAGCATTTCAAGGCCCAACAGAACGGCAGCAAGAAACTTCCATCCCTCTTTTTCGCGGACAGTCAAAATTCTGTCCGAAAGAAAAATCACGACTATTACCGAAAGGGTCCACCAGGGTATCAACCAGGCAAGGCAAACGATGCCGATGCTGGCGAGAAAGCAGAATTTCCGGATCTTAAGGTAGCGGTTAGCGGATTCCAGTACTGCAAGAGCTTCGGGGACCAAAGCAATGACTTTTGAGTTATCATCTGTCGAGATCATTGCAGAGAGATTGCCAAAGCCGTTTTTCCGGTGGAACTCATTGACAGCGTTCGTGCAGATACTGAAAAGTTCATCCGGTATAAACCCTGCTTTCATTGCACTCTCCTTATACTGGTCCGGGGAAACAAGTCGTATTAATATACAGCAGATTCAACCTTTCTGGCTACAGCTTTCTTGCCCCGCACACATTGAAGGTCCCGAAAAGATCTTCTATCTTCAGAGGCCCGGTTTCTCGCAAGGGCCTCCAGCCCTTGATAATACATCAATCTTGATATATATAATAAATATGAAAGGATCGAATCAGCGCCGCCGCAAAAAATCACCTGGCGCGGAGAACATAAAAGACAATGGACCAAAAGATCAAGCTGGGCATAAGCTCCTGTCTTCTTGGCGAAAAAGTCCGCTATGACGGCGGGCACAAGCTCGATCATTACCTGAAGGACACCCTTGGTCAGTTTGTCGAGTGGACGCCTGTGTGTCCGGAAGTGGAGTGCGGGCTTTCGGTCCCAAGAGAGGCAATGCGTCTGACAGGGACTCCGGATGCGCCGCGTCTTGTAACGAGCAGAACAGGAATAGATTATACCGGCCGGATGCAGCAATGGGCCGGGCATAGGCTGAAAGAACTCGAAAAGGACGACCTGTGCGGCTTCATCTTTAAGAGCAGGTCGCCGAGTTCCGGCATGCGGGGGGTAAAGGTCTGCAAGCCTTCAGGCGTTCAGGCTGGTTCCGGAGTCGGTGTTTTCGCAGGGGCATATATGGAACACTTCCCTCTCATCCCTGTTGAGGATGACGGCAGATTGAATGATCCTGTCATAAGAGAGAATTTTATCGGGAGAATATTTGTCTTCAAAAGGTGGAAGGAGCTTGTGGGGAAGGCAGGTCGTATAAGATATCTTGTGGACTTTCATTCAGACCATAAACTACTTATACTCTCGCATAGTCCTCAGCATTACTCGGCACTCGGCCGTCTTGTGGCTGATGCAAAAGAATACCGGATAGAGAGACTCCGGAGTGATTATTTTAAGATACTGATGGACGGCTTAAAACTCCTGTCAACGGTCAAAAAAAACACCAATGTTTTACACCACATTATGGGCTATTTCAAAAAACAACTGCAGCCTGACGAAAAAAAGGAACTGGTGGAGGTGATAGAGGAGTACCATAGCCGACTTGTTCCGCTCATCGTGCCGGTCGTGCTGTTGAAGCATTATGTGCGAAAATATGATGAGCCGTATCTGAAAAGACAGTATTTTCTGTATCCGCATCCTGTAGAACTCATGTTGAGAAATCATGTCTGATGAGGTTAAATTAACCACTCAACCGGTTTTGAACATATCCAGTTTCCTTCCCCAGAAGTCCTCGATAGAATGCTTTAATTGCGGGTATTGCCGGAGCCCCGGATCTTTTTCGATCATGGCGAAGGCCTCCCTGCGCGCTGCTTCGAGCAGCTTCACATCTCTCACAATGTTCGCAACTTTAAGATCAGGGAGCCCCGACTGTTTGGTGCCGAAGAACTCTCCCGGGCCCCTTATTGCCAGGTCTTCCTCGGCAATTCTAAAGCCATCGTTAGTTGCGACCATCACACCAAGCCTCCTCCTGGCGTCCTCAGCCCCCCCGTAGTGCAGGAGGATGCAGTGCGACTGGCTGCTGCCCCTTCCAACGCGTCCGCGGAGCTGGTGGAGTTGCGCAAGACCGAACCGCTCGGCATGTATAATGACCATGAGCGTTGCATTAGGAACATCTACTCCGACCTCGATTACTGTTGTTGAAACGAGTATTTGCAGCGATCCGTTCTTAAAATCCCGCATTACTTCCTCTCTTTCAGCAGGTTTCATCCTTCCGTGCAGCAGTCCGACCCTGAAGTGCGGGAATTTTATCCTGAACGCCTCCATCCCAGTGATGGCGGCCTTCAGATTTATCTTATCGGATTCCTCTATGATGGGATAGACAATATAAACCTGTCTCCCTTTTGAGACCTCATCCTCTATGATCCGGTAAATATGTTCTTTCTGTTTTTCGGAAAGCTGTCTTGTAATGACAGGGCTCCGGTTGGGCGGGAGTTCATCTATGACTGAATAGTCCAGGTCACCGTAAAGGGTGAGGGCCAGCGTCCTGGGAATCGGGGTTGCAGTCATAATGAGAGTGTCCGGATTGGCCCCTTTCTTTCTTAGTGTTGCCCGCTGCATCACGCCGAAGCGGTGCTGTTCGTCTATGACGATCAGCCCCAGGTTTCTGAATGAGACGCTTTCCTGTATAAGAGCATGTGTGCCGACCGCTATATGGGCATCACCCGAGGCGATAGTTTCAACGTTCTTGTTTTTCCTGCTTCCGGTCAGCAGGTGGATTTTCAGTCCGAGGCTTTCGACCAGCGCATGGATATTGAGATAGTGCTGTTCGGCGAGTATTTCCGTGGGTGCCATAAGCGCAGCCTGGTAGCCGGACTCCACAGCAGCAAGCATAGCCAGGAGGGCCACGATAGTTTTGCCTGAACCTACGTCGCCCTGAATAAGACGGTTCATCGGCGCCGCCGATATCATATCATTCATTATGTCGCCCAAAACGCGCTCCTGGGCGCCTGTAAGAGTAAAGGGCAAAGAGGCGCGCAAGCGGCCCGTCAGTTTTCCGTCCGGATGGAATGCGATGCCTTTTTCGAGTGTCTCTCCTTTTTTTATGATTGCCAGGCCGGCCTGAAAAGTAAAAAGTTCATCAAAGGAAAGTCGCTGATGGCAGGGGCTGGTGCCGCTGTTGAGCGCATCCATGGACACCGGCGGGACAGGAAAATGGATATTCAGAAAGCTCTCGCTGAGGCCCGGCAAGTTGTATGAAGCAATTATTTCCTGTGGAGTTGTGTCCTGTATGGACGGTGCCGCGCTGCTGACCACTGCATACATTATGTTCCTGAGTTGTCTTTGTGACAGACCTTCAGTTAAGCGGTAAACAGGGACTATGCGGCCTGTATGTATCTGGTCGGCGGAAGACGGGTCAGGCTCGCTGTCATCGATGATTTCGTATTCGGGATTGGTCATCTCGAAACCGGAACCCCAGTAGTCCCGTTTGACCATTCCGTATAATACTATTTCCTGGCCGGGTTTAAAGAGTTTTTTCAGGTATGCCTGGTTAAACCATTTCGCTTTCAGGACGCCGCTGCCATCCGTAACAACCAGTTCGAACAGCCGCAGGCGCGGCCTTCTCGGGTTCGGAGTGATGATATCTGCACTGACTATCTTTCCGGCAACAGTCTTAAGCTGGTTCGGGACAAGCTGGGTTATTTTGGCTAAACTGCTTCTGTCCTCATACCGGCAGGGCAGGTGAAACAGCGCATCTCTGACCGTGTTTATTCCGAGGCGGGCGAGATGACGGGCCCTTTGCGGGCCGACGCCTTTTACATACTGTATCGGAGACGCAAGGTCATAACTCATTACTCTTTGCGTGCTTCGTCTCTAACAGCGCTTTATCGAGCGACTTGTCGGTTTCTTCCATTTTTATCTTGGAGTACTCTGTTTCGCTCAGGATTTCTATTTCCCATCCGGTCAGCTTTGTAGCCAATTTTATGTTTTGACCGCGCTTTCCGATGGCCAGCGACAACTGCTGGTCATCAGCTATGACCATGGCTGTTTTTTCTTCCTCATTGATGCCGACCCTGTCAACAGTTGCCGGCGTAAGTGCCCTTGCGATGAATATGCGGGGGTCCTCGCTCCAGGGGATAATGTCTATCCTTTCACCCCTCAGTTCCCTCACAATCGATTGCACCCTGGTCCCCTTCATTCCCACACAGGCCCCGACTGCGTCTATCGAGCTGTCTTTGGAAAATACGGCGATTTTTGTCCTCTCCCCGGGCTCCCGCGCGATGCCTTTTACGAGAACAACGCCGTCGTTTATTTCCGGGACCTCCATTTTGAAGAGACCGATAATGAAGTTGGGATCGGTCCGTGAAAGCATGATTGCAGGGCCCTTGGCAGTCTGGCGCACCTCTGACAGGTAGGCTTTGACCATGTCTCCTCTCTTCAGTGTTTCTGTGGGAAGGGCTTCACGCTGCAGCATGACGGCCTCCGCTTTGCCGAGACTGATAAAATAAACGTTCTTTTCTTTTCTTAATACCGTGCCGCTAATGATATGACCGGCCTTGTCTTTGAATTCCTCGAAAATAATATCGCGCTCGGCTTCTCTCACCCTTTGGAAAAGGACCTGTTTTGCCGTCTGGGCCGCGATCCTCCCGAAATCCTGGAGTTGTATGGGCAATTCAATTTCATCTCCCGGTTTTGCATCGGGGAATATTTTCACAGCCTCATCCGGAGTGATTTCCTCATCAGGGTTGGTGATTTCTACGGCCACTCTCTTTGTATCATACACCTGAATGGCTGCGGTCTTGGGATCGATCCTGAGGTTTATATTGGTTCTGCCGCCGTACTTTTTTCTGGCCGCTGACAGGAGCGCAGACTCAAGGACTTTGAGGAGTGCTTCACGGGAGATACCTTTCTCCCTGCTGATCTGATCTATTACAGAAAACAGTTCTTTCGTCATGGCCTCTACCTCTCAATTTATTTAAAAATCCTTTGGATTGCTTTTTCTTATCTCTATTTCGAGGCGGGCCTTCGAAATCTTGTCGGAGGGAATAAAGAGGTCCTTGTCTCCGCTTTTTGCATCCAGTTTTATCCTTACCCAACCCTCGCCGACATCAACCAGCCTTCCTATGAAGAAGGTCTGTCCATCTATTTTTTCCGCAGTAGTAATCCGCGCCAGCTTTCCGATATTTTTCTCAAAATCCCTTTGCGTTGTGAGGGGCCTGTCGAGACCGGGAGACGATACCTCAAGCACGTAAGACCCATGTATCGGGTCCTCGACGTCCAGAAGGGCTTCGAGCCCCCTGCTCATCCTCTCGCAATCTCCTACGGTTACTCCTCCTGTTTTGTCCACAATAACTCTGAGCAAAAGCCGCCTCCCGCTGCCGAGCAAATCAGTGCTTATCAGTTCCAGCCCCTCGTCTTCAGCCACCTGATGGGCCAAAAGGTATATCTTATCTTTCGCCGGATTCGGTCCCATATGACAACTAAATCATTCCCCCTTACTAAAACAAAAGAGTGGGACTTCCCACTCTCTATTAGGTACCTACATATACAAGAAATATAACAGTTTTTTGACAAAAAAGCAACACCATGAGGGCTTTTCAGCCCTCATGGTGTCTTTATAAAGATACTATTTTTTCTGGTCTGCTGGTTTCTCAGGAGCTGGAGCAGGAGCAGGAGCAGGAGCTTCACCCGGTTTCTGCTCAGGAGCAGGAGCTGGTGCAGGAGCAGCAGCAGGAGCAGGAGCAGGAGCTGGCTCTTCCGCCTTCTTACAGCCGACTGCAAAAGCAAATGCTACTACGAGCAATAAAGAAAGTATTAAAGCTAAAACCTTTTTCAAATTTGTCACCTCCTTCCAATATTCTTAACCAAAAATTGGGGGTATCGCTATACCATCAGTTTAACCAAAAATTGGGGGTATCGCATACCATCTCAATTATTAACACATATGCATATTATTGTCAAGAATAAAAAGAAGATTCTACATTTTTGACGCACTCGTAAAAGTCATTAACAACACTAAAAACAGACGGTTTCGTAAAAAGCTCATAGGCAAGGCGCGCAAATCCTGAGGAATGAGGCGTACTTTTTCGTACGCCGCAGTGACGAAGGGTGCAGCGTAACGCAGCATATGGACTTTTTACGAGACCGTCTATTTTCTTCGTTCAAAGACGTTTCCGCCTATCACAACAAAGACGATTGAAGCAGCCGTAATGACCGTTATATCGAGACCGAGCGGGAAATCGTGCGTTATAAGCGCGCCCTGGGCAAAAATCACGTGCTTCAGAGCATCGATCCCGTATGTCAGGGGGTTGATCCTCGAAAAAACGCCAAGCACATGGGGGAGCAGTTGGACCGGATACATCGCGCCCGATAAAAAAAACATCGGCATAACGATAAAATTCATAATAACGCTGAAACTTTCAAAACTCTCGTAAAAACTGGCGATAAGAATGCCGAGTGATGACAGACAGAACGACAGCATCATGGAAACGCAGAGAACGAGCACTATCTGTGCAAGATTGAGTCTGAGGCCCAGGATGGGGAAAAGCAGCACGATAACGAGGGCCTGGATAGTAGAAACAGCCGTACCGCTGAGCGCCTTTCCCACTACTATCGAAAACCGCGATACCGGAGCAGCAAGCATCTCCTTCATGAAACCGAATTCCTTGTCCCAAATTATGGATATGGAGGAGAATATGGAACTGAAGAGAATGGTCATTCCGATGATGCCCGGAAAGATGAACTGTATATAAGGGACGCCCATAGTGGGGGAAACGACCCGGGACATGCCTCCGCCTACAAGAAAGAGCCATATCAACGGACGGGCGAGCGTTGATATGAGCCTGCTGCGCTCCCTCGTAAATTTTATGAGTTCCCTTGCTACAACGACGTAAATGGCATTTAGGTCGGACTGGATCATTTGTCGAATTTTCTCATGTATGTCCGCATGGTGTCCTTGATCTCGCTGCCGCCTGAAATTGTTTCAGGCCGGATATCTTTACCCGTGAGTTTTAAAAAAACATCATTCAGCGTCGGTCTCTGGAGGCGCACAGAGATCACGCGGTCCCCGAGCGCGCCTATCAGTTTTGGAATGCACGCATCGCCGCCTCCCGAGACCGTGATGAAGAGTTCCCCATTAAGCCTTTCGGCATCGAGATGGAACAGGGTCCGCAAATCGCGTATTGCACTTGCATCATCGCGTGTTTTCAGGTAAATGACGTCGCCGCCGACCATTTTTTTCAACTCCTCGGGCGAGCCCTGGGCAATAATTTTCCCATTATCGATAATTGCTATCTTATTGCAAATCTCCGCCTCTTCCATGTAATGGGTGGTCATGAAGATAGTGACCCCCTGCTGTTCAGGCAGCTTTGATATGAATTCCCACAGGTTTGTCCTGCTCTGGGGATCGAGGCCAAGTGTAGGCTCATCGAGGAACAATACCCTGGGCTGATGAATGATACTCCGTGCAACTTCCAGCCGCCTCTTCATCCCTCCGGAAAATTTTTTTACAGGATCGCCCTTTCTCTCATACAGGCCCACGAAGTGCAACGCATCCTCTATTCTTTCCCGGCGCTCGCGTTTCGGTACGCTGTAGAGATAGGAGTGAAAGAGGAGGTTTTCGTATGCGGTGAGTTCTTTGTCCAGCGTATTGTCCTGAAAGACTATGCCTATTTTCTTCCTGACCTCCGCAGACCTTTTTACGCAATCGTCGCCATCAATCAGGGCGGTGCCTGAGGTCGGTGAAAGAAGAGTGCACAGTATGTTTATAGTCGTCGTCTTTCCCGCGCCGTTGGGGCCGAGAAAGCCGAAGACAGTGCCTTTTTCAACTTCAAAAGATATCCCGTCTACAGCGGTAGTATTTTTGAAGCTCTTTGTCAGGTCCTTTACGATGATTATGGGCATACTTTGTAAGTTTAACTCAATGTCGACTACCGATACCAGTCGGCCCTGTTCCGGGGCACATACCAGTGTATGAAATCATAGTCTATGCCTATAGGGGCTTTTACGATGCCCTTGAACCGTTTGTTAAGGACGGGAAGGGCGTCAGGAACATAGAGGAAAGCGCAAGGCTGATCTTCGGCAAGAATTTCGTGGATCCTGTGATATATTTTTTTCCGTATTTCCAGGGAGAAGTTGCTTCTGCCTTCGACCAGCAGCCGGTCCACTTCATCATTTTTATAAGAGAGAAAATTGAATTCGCCTTCCTTTGTTTTAGATGAATGCCAAATATCGTAAATGTCCGGGTCTCTTGAGAGTGCCCAGCCCATAATAACGGCCTCGAAGCGCTTCTTGTCGATAAAGTCGTGCAGCATGGCCTGCCACTCAAGTACTTCTATATGCAAATCTATTCCGACCCGTTTGAGTTGTTCTTTCAGTATCTGGGCGGTCTTGAGTCTGGCATCACTGCCCTGGGTCACAAGGACAGTGAATGAAAATGTTCTGCCGTCTTTTGCAAGCACTCCCGAGGCGTTCATTTTCCATCCTGCCTGCTGGAGCATTGCCAGCGCCCTTGCAGGGTCGTAGTCGTAATCCCTGACATCGCGGTTGTAGGCCCATGATTCAGGAGGGAAGGGGCCTGTGCAGGGCGTTCCGTATCCCAACAGTACCCCGGCTATGATCTCTTTTTTGTTAATGGCATGTGCAATTGCCTGCCTGACCAGTCTGTCCCTGAAAAGGGGATTCAGCAGATTATATCCCAGGTATGTATATCCGAAAGACGGGTACCTGAATTTCTGAAAGTATTTCCTGAAGAAATCGGAATTCGCCTGAAGCTTGTATTGTGGAGGGGTCAGCCCCATGTAATCAATGCCGCCGAATTTCAGTTCCAAAAACATTGTTGATGTGTCGGGGATTATCCGGAACAGGACCCTGTCGATGCGAGGCCTTCCCTCAAAATATTGATCAAAGGCATCGAGTATGATTTTCTGGCCGGTAACCCATTCAGTAAGCCGGTAAGGTCCGTTCCCAACCGGGTGCTGGTTTATCCCGGGGGACGAAAGGTCTTTACCCTCGAGAAGGTGCTTCGGCACTATCCCCATGCCCCATGATTCGAGTGCAGGGGCGAAAGGTTCTTTATAGACGACTTTCACTGTATACTTATCAGTCGCCGCGACGCTCTTGACGGGTCCGTAGATACTGCCATACGGCGTCGGCACTTGCGGATCGGTAACTTTATCGTATGTGAAAAGAACGTCGTCAGCAGTGAGTTCAACCCCATCCTGCCACTTGACCCCCTTGCGCAGATGAAAGGTTATCCGCAGGCCGTCGGGGCTCACGTCCCAAGACTTGGCAATGTCGCCTGTCAACCGTATGCTTTTGTCATATTTTACCAGGCCATGGTAGAGGAAACCGCTTATTTCCGCAGATGAACTGTCAGAGGCCAGGAACGGAAGGAGCCGCTTGGCGTCAGCGCCCATGCCCATAATAATGGTATTCGGGTATTTGATGTCAGGCTCGCGGGAACAAGCTGAAAAAAGACAAAAAAAAGCAAGCAGTAAGCAGTAAGCAGCAAGAATGATTTTATGTCTTTTAGTGCTTACTGCATAGTGCATACTGCCTACTTCTTGATTGGCTGTTGCGGCGCCGGCTGCTGCTGCAATGGCTGCTGGGGCAGTTGTCCGGGGATAGTCTTGCTCTGTCCGGCCGGCGCTACTCCCTTTATGACCGAAGCATGTCTGTTAGCGACCATGGACAGCGTCAGTGATGTCAGCATGAAAACAATCGCGGCAGCGGTTGTGAGTTTGCTCAGGAATGTGGCCGCTCCCCTCGAGCCGAAAAGGGTCTGGCTCGATCCGCCGAATGCCGCACCTATTTCCGCGCCTTTGCCGCCCTGCAACAGGACTATTAAGATCAGGAAGATGCAAGTAATGGCGTGCAAGATGATCAAAAGTGTTGTCATGAAAAAACCTCCGTCTACTGTTTATAACCAGAGTTGAATTTTACTATTTTCGAAAAGCTGTCTGCTTTCAGGCTTGCCCCGCCCACAAGGGCGCCGTCTACATCGGCACATCTCATAAGTGCGTCTATATTGTCGGGCGTTACACTGCCGCCGTAGAGGACCCTGGTCTCCAAAGCCACGGAATCGCCGTATAAGGCCGCGATTGTTTTCCTTATAAAGGAGTGGGCATCCTGGGCCTGTTCCGTTGTTGCTGTCCTGCCTGTACCGATCGCCCATATTGGTTCATAGGCCACGATGATGTTATCCAGGGAGACATCTTTCAGCCCTTCTTCTATTTCCCGCTTAAGAATATCAAAAGTCTTTCCAGCCTCACGCTCGTCAAGGGACTCGCCGATACAAAAGATGACCTTCAGGCCGTGTTTTACGGCGATCTTCGTTTTCCTGTTCAGGATTTCATCGGTCTCCTTGAAATATTGGCGTCTTTCCGAATGGCCGATAATAACGTGGCTGCAACCCTCATCCATGAGCATGGCCGGCGAGATTTCACCGGTGTACGCCCCTTTTTCTTCATAGAAAAGGTTCTGGGCGGAAAGTCCTATGGCAGTGCCCGACAGGAGCGCAGCGGCCGCGTGAATGGATGTGAAGGGAGGAGCTAAAATGATATCCACGTCCTCCACATCCCGGACGAGCGGGATGAATTCATCCAGGAACGCCCGGGTCTCACCGGTCGTCTTATTCATTTTCCAGTTGGCGGCCATACACGGTTTACGCATCCATATACTCTATCAAAAGGAGCGTTAAGCGTCAAGCTGCGGCTTTTTACAAACCCGTATGCTCAATTCTTTTCATTGTACGCTCTGCTGTAAAAACGTGTCCAAGAGCAGACGGGCCACAGTGCCGTAGCGGGCGTCGGTAGACCGAGGCACTGTGGCCCGGCTGCTCGACGCCCGAGATGATAACCTGAGCAGTTTTGCCTTTTATCCGCAGCCTTTTGTATAATTTAAAGCTTATGGAAGAAATTAACGAACTCATAGAACAGCGCCTTAAAAAACTTGGTGAATTGCGCGCAGCCGGCACAGACCCTTATAACGGAAAATTCAATCCTGAATCCCACGCTGAAGATTTAAAATCCGCTTACCGCGATGCGACAAAGGAGTATCTCGAGACCGAGGTTATTCATACCTCTGTCGCAGGTAGGATAGTGGCGATGCGCGATTTTGGAAAGGCCTCGTTCGCGCATATCCAGGATTCCACCGGAAAGGTCCAGATATATCTGAAGAAGGATGTGCTCAACGAACAGTATGCTCTCGTAAAGAAGCTCGATATAGGCGACATCGTCGGGATTTCGGGAAGGGTATTCAGGACAAGGACCGAAGAGTTGACTATCCAGGTCGAAAATATTGTTCTTCTGAGCAAATCGCTCAGGCCCCTGCCGGAGAAATGGCACGGATTGAAGGATGTGGAGATACGCTACCGTCAACGGTATGTCGATCTCATTGTCAATCCGGAAGTGAAAGATGTCTTTGCAAGGCGGAGCGCCATCATCAAGGCTACAAGGGATTTTCTCGAGGAGAAAGGTTTTATTGAAGTTGAAACTCCCATGATGCATCAGATACCGGGCGGCGCAGCTGCCAGGCCGTTTAATACGCATCATAACGCTCTCGATATCGACCTCTATCTGAGGGTCGCCCCCGAACTTTACCTTAAGCGGCTGCTGGTGGGCGGCTATGAGAAGGTTTTCGAGCTGAACAAGAATTTCAGGAACGAAGGCATATCTACGAAACATAATCCCGAATTTACGATGCTGGAATTCTATATGGCTTATAAGGACTACAATTTTTTGATGTCCTTTACCGAGGAGTTTTTCGCTTATGTGGCAAATAGGGCCCTGGGCACTCTGAAAGTCCCTTACGGAGATACCGTGATCGATTTGACGCCGCCCTGGCCGAGGATACCGATGCTTCAGGCACTGGAACAAAAAGGTGTGCCGGCCGATGTCGTTACGGATCCTGAAAGAGCAAGGGATTGGGCGCGCTCCAGGAAGCTTGATATTCCCGACAGCGCCTCTTACGGCAAAGTGCTGGATGAGATTTTTAAAGAATTTGTAGAACCTGAATTGATACAGCCCGTCTTTATCACCGACTATCCTGTTGAGCTGTCGCCTCTGGCCAAACGCAAGTCTGATAATCCCGAACTTGTGGAACGGTTTGAGCTTTTCATTGCCGCCAGGGAGATTGCGAACGCATTCTCAGAACTGAATGATCCTATCGATCAGAAAAAGAGATTTTTAAAACAGGTTGAGGCGAAGCAAAAGGGTGATGAAGAGGCCCACTGGATGGACGAGGACTTTGTGCGGGCGCTGGAATACGGCATGCCGCCTGCTGCCGGAGAGGGCATAGGCATAGACAGGCTTGTCATGCTCCTTACCGGTTCCCAATCTATACGAGATGTTATTCTATTCCCGCAGCTGAAACCGGAACAGTAGTTGAGATGAATCTCCCCTATCCGGTTTTTATAGCTATAAGGTACCTGAAGTCGAAGGGACAGCACAAAGGTATCTCTTTCAATACCGTTATCTCCATAAGCGGGGTTGCCGTCGGTGTCATGGCGCTCCTTGTTGTTTTATCGGTGATGACCGGCTTCCAGCAGGACCTCCAGAAAAAGATACTGGGCGCAAATGCTCATGAGATAGTCCAGAGTTACAGGGGCGCAATAGAAGATTATGGACCGCTCGTCGCACAACTCAAACGCCAGAAGCATGTAATTTCGGTGTCGCCTTTCGTCATCGGACAGGTAATGGTGACATACGGCCATAAAGCTCATGGTGTTTTTCTGAGGGGAATAGATCCGGTCTCGGAATACGGCACGACCGACCTTATGAAGCACATTGTATCAGGCTCTGCTTCCGACCTGAATGAGAAAGAAGGCGTCCCGTGGATCATCATAGGCAGAGAACTTTCCTCGATGCTGGGAGCGATGACAGGCGACAAAATCAGTATTGTCTCGCCGGTAGGCGAAATGGGGCCGCTCGGAATGCTTCCCAAGGTGAGGCAGTTCAGGGTTGCCGCTATTTTTGAAATGGGGATGTTCGAGTATGATTCGAGCCTTGTCCTGACCGATATGGGCGCTGCCAGGAGTTTCTTCGGACTTGGAGATGCCATCTCCGGCATCGAACTGCGGCTGGACGACATTTACAAGGCCCCGGAAGTCCGCGAATCGGTGACGGATGCGCTTGGGTTTCCCTATTACGTACGGGATTGGATGCAGATGAACAAGAATCTTTTTTCAGCCCTGAAGCTTGAGAAATTTGCGATGTTTGTCATACTGATACTCATCGTGCTGGTTGCTTCTTTCAATATAGTCAGCACGCTGATGATGAGCGTCATGGAAAAGCAGAAAGAGATTGCCATATTAAAGACCATGGGAGCTACTAATAATAGTATCATGGCTATATTCATGCTTCAGGGCCTGTTCATAGGTCTTGTCGGCACGGCGATAGGAGTGTCCGGCGGTTTTGTCCTGGGCAAAATCCTTAACAATTACGAGCTGATAAAACTCCCTGCAGACGTGTATTATCTCAGCAAGCTGCCGGTGAAAATGAAGCTTACGGATTTCCTCGTTGTTTCCATCTCGGCTGTTACGATAAGCTTCGTATCTACGCTTTACCCTTCATATTATGCGGCAAAGCTGAACCCGGCCGAACCGCTGAGGTACGAGTGATGATAAGGCTTATCAGAGGAATTATCCGCCTGGCCGTAATTGCGCTGATTATATTTTTTGCTGTCTCAATATGGAAGGGCGGCGACGAATTCAGGTGGTTCGGCCAGAAACTGGGAGAGAAAGCGGATGTGATCAAGGGGAAAAAGGACGAGGCTGCTGAAAAGATAAAGAAGTTTACGGACGGCGGTGGCGGGGAAAAAGAGGGACCGGGAAACCTGGAGAAAGGCAAAAAGCCTGTTGGTAAACATAAGATCGTGGACCGTGAAGCCTCAAAAACAAAAGAGCCGGATGAAAGCGGGCAGGAAGACGGGAACAAGCCGTCCGGAGGTTTATGGAGTACTCTGTTGAGAAAGATCAAAGCTCTGGTCAAGGAGTAGCCGCCCTGTGCGTGAACTGATAAATATCTCGGGACTCAAAAAATCGTTTTATACCCCTGCGGGAGAACTGGAGGTATTGCGGGGCATCGATACCGTTTTCCGTGAAGGAGAAATGGTCAGCATCATAGGAGTTTCAGGGGCGGGAAAGAGCACGTTCCTTCACATCCTGGGGACCCTTGACCGGCCGACCGAAGGCTCTGTTGTTTACACGGTCAATGGTGGTCCAGTCGACGCGTTCCTGCTTGGCGACGGTGAGCTTGCTTCTTTCCGGAACAGCGCGATCGGGTTTGTGTTTCAGTTCCACTATCTCCTGCCGGAATTCAGCGCGCTGGAGAATGTGATGATGCCAGGCCTGATTATGCTGCAGGGTGGAAAACGCGCATTTCAGCGGCAGGAAGAGCAGGGCGCATGGGACTCCGGAAAACTGAAAGACAGGGCCGAAGGGCTTTTGAATGATCTTGGTGTTTATGTCCGGCGGCACCATAAGCCTGGAGAACTGTCCGGTGGTGAGCAGCAGCGCGTGGCAGTTGCAAGGGCCCTCCTGCTTGAGCCCAGGGTTGTCCTTGCCGACGAGCCGACAGGCAACCTCGACAGCGCTACCGGGGAAGAACTTTTCAGACTTCTCATGGATGTGAACACAAAGAGGGGCGTCACCTTTGTTGTCGTTACCCATAACGAATCATTATCGAGAAAGTGTCATAGAACTCTGGAAATGGTCGACGGTCTCATGATTCATCATTGAACAGAAAGCTGTGAATCGGTTATGATATGTGGCCTTTTATTTACCTGGAGGGGTCGCCATTAAAATTATATTGCCTGACGGCGCTGAAAAAGAAACAGATAAGCCCGGATTATTGAAACATATCGAATCATCGCGCGCTTTCGGAATTAAGGTCGATGGCGAGCTCAGGGATTTGGCGTCGCTCGATGCCCTTTCCTCCGAATCGGTCATCGAGCCTGTCACCTTTGATTCAAAAGAAGGGAAAGAAATATACCGCCACACCACGTCCCATATCATGGCCCATGCTGTTAAGGAATTGTTCCCGGATGTCAAATTCGCGATAGGTCCCTGCACGGAAGAAGGTTTTTATTACGACCTGGACAGTGCTCATCACTTTGCCTCTGAAGACCTCGAGAAGATCGAAAAAAAGATGAAGGAGATCATCAAACGGAACAATCCACTAGTGAGAAGTGAGATCCCTAGAGCTGAGGCGATAGATTTTTTCAGGGAAATGGATGAGCCATACAAGATTGAGCTGCTTCAGGATATCCCGGCTGCTACGGTTTCACTATATGAAGAAGGCGGGTTTGTGGACCTCTGCCGGGGGCCGCACTTGCCCAGGACCGGAAGGGTGAAGGCGTTCAAGTTGTTGAGTATTGCGGGAGCTTACTGGCGAGGCAACGAAAAGAACAAAATGCTTCAGAGAATATACGGGACTGCTTTTGACACGAAAGACGAACTGAAGGCATATCTCGATTTTCTCGAAGAGGTCAAGAAGCGCGACCACCGGAAGCTCGGCAAGGAACTCGACCTGTTCAGCATAAGCGACGAAATCGGCCCCGGCCTTATCCTCTGGCACCCCAATGGAGCAATTATAAGAAAAACGATAGAGGACTTCTGGAGGGAAGAGCATCTCAAGGCGGACTATAAAATTCTCTTTTCCCCCCATATTGCCCGTTTGCATTTATGGCAGGAGAGCGGGCACTGGGACTTTTACAGGGAGAACATGTACTCCCCCATGGAGATCGAAGAAGTTGCCTATGAATTGAAACCGATGAATTGTCCTTTTCACATCGCCATATATAAGAGTTTGTTAAGGAGTTATCGGGATTTGCCGGTGCGGTATGCGGAACTCGGCACTGTTTACAGGTACGAGAGGTCGGGAACTTTGCACGGTCTGATGAGGGTCAGGGGTTTCACTCAGGACGACGCTCATATATTCTGCAGGGAAGACCAGATAGAAGATGAGGTCGTGGCTGTTCTGGATTTGACACTCTTTGTTCTGAGGACATTTGGGTTCGAATCATATGATATATATCTTTCTACCAGGCCTGAAAAATATGTCGGGGACCCTGCAAACTGGGAGCGTGCAACCAATGCGCTGAAACTGGCCCTTGAGAAAAAAGAGTTGCCATATGCCGTCGATCCGGGAGAGGGGGTTTTCTACGGGCCCAAGATAGATATAAAGATAAAGGATTCGCTCAACAGATCATGGCAGTGCAGCACAATACAGGTTGATTTCAATCTGCCTGAGCGTTTCGATACCGTGTATCGCGGCAGTGACGGCAAAGAACACAGGCCGATAATGATCCATCGCGCACTGATGGGATCATTGGAGCGTTTCTTCGGAATTCTTATCGAGCATCACGCGGGCATTTTCCCCCTATGGCTTTCTCCGGTGCAAGTCTCTGTTTTGACCATTGCTGAAAGACATGAGGCTTACGCCCGGTCGGTGTATGAGGAACTTAAGTGCGCGGGGATAAGGGGTGAAGTAAATGCGGACAACGAGAAAATAGGGTACAAGATCCGGGAAGCCACGATGAGAAAAGTGCCGTATTTGATTATAATAGGGGATAAGGAACTGGAAGAGGGGAAAGTTACGGTAAGAAAGCGTAATGGCGAGAATATCGGGCCGTTTACAACCGCTGAATTTATGGCGATAATAAAGGGAGAGATAAACGCCCGTAAGTAAGTAAAACAGGAAATGTCTGGATGAATAGGAAGAGGACTAATCATTTGGAGGTGAGAACATAAGCAAAGATATCAGAGTTAATGAGGGTATCAGGACAAGAGAAGTACGGCTGATCGGCGGAATGGGAGAACAGCTCGGCGTTGTTTCGATACAGGAGGCGTTGAGGATATCGAGGGAAACCGGCTACGACCTTGTTGAGGTAGCCCCTAATGCCACACCGCCTGTGTGCAGGGTCATGGACTTTGGTAAATACAAGTACCAAATGAGCAAAAAGCACACGGCCAGAAAGACGGCGGACCTTAAAGAAGTGAAGATCAGGCCGCAAATAACCGAACATGATCTGCAGCTCAAGGTGAGAAACATCAGGCGGTTCCTTGATGAAGGAGATAAGGCCAAGGTTACCATGTTTTTCAGGGGACGCGAGATCGTGAGGCCGGAAATGGGTATGAAAGTTTTCGAAAAAATTAAAACAACTCTTACGGGAAAGTATAATATAGAACAGCAGCCCAGACTGGAAGGTAATCATATAACCATGGTGATCACCCCCAGCACTAAATAAGTACAAATACGCGTTATAGCGTTCAATATCATGGCGCATAGAAGCATCAAAGCAAATGCGACTTAAACTCAGGAGAGGAGGAATATTATGCCTAAGATGAAAACACACAGGGGTGCTGCGAAGCGTTTCAGGGTGACCGGCACCGGGAAGATAAAAAGGAGCAAGGCCTATGCAGGCCATCTTTTGACAAGCAAGTCTTCGAAGAGGGCCAGAGGTCTCAGAAAAAGTTCTTTAGTGACGGATGCGCAATATGACAACGTCAAAAAGCTTTTGCCGTTTATGTTTTAAAACGCTTTTTTGCTTGACGCGGGTGTGCCGGATTAATTAGAATGTATGTTCTTAACTTAGTATAGTTTTTCGGGATAGTAAAGGAGGAGAAGATGCCGAGGGCAAAAGGTGGCTTTAAAGCCAAACGATATCATAAGAAGGTACTTGAGAATGCAAAGGGGTATTATGGCGCCAGAAGCCGGCTTTACCGCATAGCTACGCAGGTGGTCGACAAGGCCCTTATTGCAGCATATAAGGACAGAAGGCTTAAGAAACGGGAATTCAGGGCTTTATGGATAGCGAGGATCAATGCCGCGGTCAGGTCTCTGAATATGCCTTACGGTCAGTTTATGAACGGACTGAAAAAGGCCAATGTCAATTTGAACAGAAAGGCCCTTGCCGACATGGCCTGTAATGATTTTGATACTTTCAGCAAACTTGTCGAGCAAGTAAAAACAAATAAGTAGATAACAGCAGGTAACAAGTAGCCAGTAGTAAGCAGCCAGTAGTAAATTTATTGTCTTTCCCTGACTACCGGCTACTGACTACTGGCTGCTTTTTTTAATTATGATTGAAGATTTGAAACAAACATTCCTTAATGAGCTTGGTTCAGCAACCAGTGCTGCCGATCTGTTTCAGTTAAGAGTCAATTATCTGGGCAAAAAGGGGTCTGTGACCGCCGCGCTCAAAACGCTTTCTTCAGCATCTCCTGAAGACAGGCCGCTGTTAGGCAAGCATATTAACGAAGTAAAACAATTCATTGAAGCCCAGCTCGATTCCAGAGAGGCCGCACTCAAAAGCGAAACATTGAAAAAACAGTTGCTGGCTGATTCGATAGATATAACGCTGCCGGGCAAATATACCGCTTTCGGCAGAGAACATCCCATCAATAAAGTGCTTCTCGAAATCGTGGATATCTTTGTCAGGATGGGCTTCGGTGTAGAGCAGGGACCGGAAGTAGAACATGACTATTATAACTTCGAGGCCCTGAATTTCCCCAAGGAGCACCCGGCCCGCGACATGCAGGACACCTTTTTTGTCAGTGATGATATAGTGCTCAGGACACATACGTCCCCGGTGCAGGTGAGGGAAATGGAAAAGAGAAAGCCGCCTGTCAGATTTATTGCTCCCGGCAAGGTTTATCGTTGCGATGCCGATATTACGCATACGCCGATGTTCAACCAGGTCGAGGGGCTTATGGTGGACAGGAATATCACCTTCAGCAATCTGAAAGGGATTCTCGAAGCGTTTCTTCACAGGATGTTCGGTCCCGGCACCCCTGTCCGGTTCAGGCCCAGTTTTTTCCCTTTTACTGAGCCGTCTGCAGAGGTGGACATAGGCTGCATACTGTGCGGCGGTTCGGGTTGCAGGGTTTGCAAAGAATCGGGCTGGCTCGAAATTCTCGGGGCCGGCATGGTGAACCCGGCAGTTTTTGAATTTGTCGGTTATGACACGGAGGTGTATTCCGGGTTTGCCTTCGGGATGGGGATCGAGAGGATTGCAATGCTCAAGTACTCGATTGATGATATACGGCTGTTTTATGAGAACGATATCAGGTTCCTGAGGCAATTTTAGATGAGAGCTTCTCTGGAGTGGCTAAGGGAATTTGTGCCTGTCGGAGCTTCCGCCGGGGAGGTTGCACACCGGCTTACTATGCTTGGGCTTGAAGTCGAGGCATTGGAGCAGATTGGCGATGACACTGTATTCGAGATCAATGTCACCCCAAACAGGCCCGATTGCCTGAGCATGCTGGGCGTTGCCCGCGAACTGTCCGCAGCCTTCGGCGCGGCTATTACTTTCCCCGATCATGAGTTCAAATCAGAGACAGGTGAACTCGATTTTAATGTCGATATTCTCAGTCCCGCCCTTTGCCGCCGGTATGCCGGGAGAATTGTCAAAGGTCTCAAAATAGCCCCGTCACCTGAGTGGCTGAAGTGCAGGCTCGAAAAATGCGGGATCAGATCGATTAACAATGTGGTTGATATAACCAATTATGTCCTTTTGGAGCTTGGGCATCCGCTCCATGCCTTTGACCTCGCCTGTATCAAAGGACACCGGATATCAGTCGGCACATCGAAAGATGTGAAGGGAAGCCCTGAAAAGTTTCGTTTCCGCACTCTTGACGGTAATGAGAGGGAACTGCCTGAAGATTCATTGCTTATATGGGATGCCGAACGTCCGGTAGCTATTGCCGGTATCATGGGTGGACTGGAAACAGAGGTAAGTGGTACAACGGTCGATATTTTTATTGAAAGCGCTTATTTCGATCCTGTATCTGTCAGGAAGACGTCAAGGGCGACCGGGCTGAAGACCGAGGCATCGTTCAGGTTCGAAAGGGGCGCTGATATCAAAATGCTCAAGAAGGCCCTGGACAGAACAGCCTTTCTCCTGCATGAAATTGCGGGCGGAACAATTTACGGGAAAATTGATATATATCCCGGAAAATACACGGCGGGAAAAATCAGTGTCAGCTATGAAAAAATAAACAGGGTGCTGGGTCTTGACCTTGCAGACCCGGAAATCACCGGCTATCTGGACAGATTGGGCTTTGTCGTGGAGAAAGGGAATGGATGTAATGATATTACGCCGCCGCCATTCCGGGTGGATATGCAGCGGGACGCGGATATTATCGAAGAGATTGCGAGGGTATACGGATACGAGAGGATTCCGGCTGTTATGCCGGCTGCGGTTGTCGGCATTGAGGGACATGACAACACGAGGGCATTATTGTCTGAGGCGCTTTTAAAAGAAGCGAAAGGATCTTTCTTGAAGTCCGGTTTTACGGAAGTTATCAATTACAGTTTTATGGGAGAGAATGATCTTGACCTCCTCGGCATCGATGCCGGCGATGTCCGCCGTAAAATGGTACAGATAAAAAACCCGCTTCGCGCTGAAGATGCTTTCATGCGCACAACGCTTATCCCTGCTTTGATCAGAAATATAGTTTACAATGTATCGCACGGCAACAGGTCCTTAAGGCTTTTTGAAATATCGCGGGTTTTTCTCGCAGGCGGTGACCGTCCCGACAAACTGCCCGAAGAACGAAACCATTTCGCTGCCGCGTTATACAGGGAAAAAATACAATCGCTCTACAGGGATGATACCCCGGATTTTTTTGTGGTCAAGGGCGTAATTGAGGCACTTTTCGATTCTCTGAGAATAGCCTCTTACTCATTCATCAGATCAGCGGAACCTTTCCTGCACCCAGGGCAATCCGCGGACATATTCATAGCCGGGGAAAAGGTCGGATACGCGGGGGCCTTATCACCGGTCATTGTGGAGCGTCTCGACATAAAGGCGCACAGGCCGTCGATAATTCTCGCGGAGATTGACATCGATCTCCTCAGTTGTCATCATGCTCAATTTGTGCAGATGATCAGGTATCGTCCGCTGCCCAGGTATCCATTCAGCGAAAGAGATACCGCGCTTATTGTCGATGAATCTCTTGAATCAGCGGAAATTGTGGCCCTTCTCAAGTCTTACAGTTCAGACCTGATAGAGGGTGTCACTCTTTTCGACGTTTACAAGGGAAAGAATATCCCGGAGGGGAAAAAAAGCATCGCCTTTTCAATCCGGTACAGGGCATCGGACAGGACACTGAAGGACGAGGAAGTCGAAGCCCTGCACAGTCAAATCGTCGGTTTTATGATCGAGAGGACCAAGGGTCAATTAAGAACATAAAACCGGCTAAAGGCCAACTTTCTTGCGTTAAACGACTTTGTATCCCGCTTTTTCTATCGCCGAAACGATATCTTCCTTCCTGATTTTCGCTTCATCATAACTGACGTTTGCACTGCCGATCTCGACCTTCGACTCGACAATACCGTTAGCCCCGTCAAGTGCCTTTTTTACTCTCATTACGCAATGCTGACAGCTCATGCCTTCAATTTTCAGAACCGTTGTTGTCATGTTAATACCTCCGTATATCCATATTGCACTTTACATTATCCATGGGAGGGAAATCAATTAAAAGGTGTTCTCCCAATGCCTTCAATCGCCAATAAAAAAAATTAATGGTCTTTATATGAAAATTAATTTGACATCATCATGTCATTATAATATCATGAAACTATGATGCAAAATGAAATACCTCAGTTGCATATCAAAACGATTGATAGGTTCAATAAGGAAAAGCTCTATATCCAGCTGACCAGGATTTTTTTGGATGAGATACGTTCCGGGAAGGCGAGCCCGTGATTGCCGTGCATAGGCTATTTCTCAGTTCCGACGCCGCGGAGATTGCTTATATACGCCTTCTGGGAAGAAGAGATAGATATAAATTTCAAATTGAACTGGAACGAATACGCTAAGTAATTATTGAATACATCCTGCGGGGAGGAGGAATGATTAAGACAATGGTTAGGCGCTATGCAGTACTAATATTCCTGGCAATAATTCTTTTGGTTGTTTTTTCTGTGAGCGGCTTTGCTGCAGCATCGACCGATGCCGCATCGGTCCCGGCGGCAGTGGCATCATCCAGTGTTCCATGGTGGGTGTGGCCGTTAGTGCTCTTTGTCGTGACGTTTTTAATGGGCATTGTTGCCGTATTGGGCGGTGTCGGAGGCGGGGTGCTCTTTGTACCGATCATCGGAGGTTTTTTCCCGTTCCATCTCGATTTTGTGAGAGGCGCCGGTCTTCTCGTGGCCTTGGCAGGCGCCCTGGCTGCCGGACCCGGATTGTTGAAAAAAGGCATGGCGGATTTGCGGCTGTCTATTCCCGTTGCAGTTATTGCGTCGTCGTGTGCGATTGTGGGAGCAATGGTGGGACTCGCGCTCCCTACTAACATAGTGCAGACCGCTCTCGGAGCAACTATTTTAGGTATCGTCGGCATCATGATGGTGGCAAAGAAGTCGGAATATCCCGATGTCAAACAGCCGGATGCCCTTTCAGTAGCTCTCAGGATAAACGGAATTTACTATGAAGCATCCAGCGGCCATGAAGTCAACTGGCAGATACACAGGACACCTCAGGGTCTCGCGACTTTTATTATTGTCGGTTTCATGGCAGGCATGTTCGGTCTGGGCGCGGGATGGGCCAATGTTCCTGTCCTCAACCTGATGATGGGTGCGCCATTGAAGGTGTCGGTGGCAACAAGCAAATTCCTGCTTTCCATCACGGACACTTCCGCTGCATGGATATATGTAAACAACGGTGCGGTCCTGCCTATGATGGTCGTTCCGTCTATCATCGGAATTATGCTTGGCTCCTTAGTGGGGGTCAAGATACTGACCAGGACAAAACCGGCTGCAGTGCGGTATATCGTAATAATTATGCTCCTGTTTGCCGGTTCCAGGGCGCTTCTTAAAGGCCTCGGCATCTGGAACTGAAAAAACAGTTTAAACTGTTTAAACTGGGCGATAAAGGAGGAATACTATGGAGAAGAAAATAAGGGCCACAGAAGAACAACTTGCATATGCAAAGATACTGGACATTGGGATGAAAACCGGGCTTCTCATGCTCCTTGTGTCATTTGTCGTTTATCTCAGCGGTATCCTGACTCCTCATGTGCCGGTGAAGATCTCCCGAAATACTGGAGCATGCCGGTCAATAAATATCTTGCTGCGACCCATATTCATACGGGCTGGTCATGGCTCGACATGCTCGGAAAAGGCGACTTCCTGAATTTTGTGGGGATAGCATTTCTTGCGGGCGTTACTATAGTCTGCAATTTAAGAATCATCCCGATACTCTTGAAAAAGAAAGATATCGTGTACGCCATACTGGCTATTTTGGAGGTCCTTGTCCTGACGCTTGCGGCATCAGGGATACTCAAAGCAGGAGGGCACTAATATGACAATGAATTCACGCGAATCCTGTCCTATCAGGTCATTCGGCAAACTGCTCCTCGCGACACAAAATATGCACCTTGATGAGGGAGCGATACGGGAAGCGATTATGCTGGCAAAGATCTGTTCAGGCAGGCTTTACGCGATATCGGTCGTTGAGACCAACCCTGAATTTGAGGTTTACGCGCCCCAGCTTGCCGAAAAAGAGGACATAAGAACAAGAGAGCATCTTGAAGCGGTGCGCGCGATGGCAGCCAAGGAGGGCGTTGACTGCGAAATAATAGCGCGCCGGGGTCAGGAGGCATACGAATTTATTGTGGATGAGGCAGAGGCAAAGAAGGCCGATATGATAGTCATGGGAAGAAAAAGCAAAAGCGGCCTGCAACGGCTCATGATGGGCAGCGTCACAGCAAAGGTTATAGGACATGCGCCATGCAATATTCTGGTTGTGCCTGACAAGGCGAGTGTCGAGTACAAAAAAATTCTTGTTGCCACTGACGGCTCGAAATACAGCGAAACTGCGGCCGCACAGGCAGTTACTATTGCAAAGCAGTGCGGAGGCAGTCTCATCGTAATTTCCGTAGTACCGTCCGAGTCGGAATCCCCGTTGGATATTGTGCGTCTGGAGATGCGGAAGGACATTATTGCGGACAAGGAACTCAAAGCCTCTGAATGCTCGATCAAAAATGTCCGGGAAGTATCTGAAAAACACGGGGTGACCGTAGAAGGCCTCATTATGTCAGGGAGTCCCTATGAGGCTATCGTGTCTGTTGCAAAGGAAAAGGACGTTGATCTTATAGTCGTGGGCAGCCACGGAAAAACAGGATTGGACAGGCTGATTATGGGAAGCGTTGCTGAGAGGGTAATTATGCTTTCTCCATGCGCGGTATTGGTGGTCAAGAAATGACGGTCTGTTCATCAGTATTTATATTTTTTAGGTTCGGAAGCGGGATAAAGACCTAAAAGGATAAACGCATGAGGATAGAAAAAACGATTGACAGGGAAAGCCAGCAAAAGCTGTACGTCCAAATGTATGCCATTTTTAAAGAAAAGATCAAAGGCGCAGAATGGCCTGAAGGGATGCAGATACCCACTGAGGACGAGCTTTGCCGGTTATACGACATCAGTAAGGCGACAGTGAGGATTGCTGTTTCGGACCTGGTGAGAGAGGGCTTGCTTAGAAGGATTCAGGGCAAAGGCACGTTCGTCGTGCATTCAACAGCGGCCCTCGGTTTATCCGTGAGAACAAGATTGACCGAAGATATGTTTGGCGAGGGGGTGAGGCTTACAAGGGAACTTCTTGACAGAGGCGTTCAAAGGCCTTCTGATGAAATCAGGACACATTTTGAGGAAGAAGGCGTTCTGTATCATTTCCGGTGCAAAGGCGTCGTGGAAGGTGAGCCTGCATATCTGGAAGAATCCTATGTCCCGCTGGCATTGGTGCCGGGTATTGAAGCGGAGGACCTCGGCCACATATCTCTTTTTGATCTTATTCAGGACAAGGCAATCGTTAAAATTTCACGGGTTTTGCAGACCATTGAGGTAGCCGTGATAAAAGATGAGGCTGCTGAAATCTTGGAGATCAGTCCCGGATCTCCGGGGCTGCTTTTGCACAGGCTGCTCATGGGACCCGACGAAAGCCCGATAGCGTATACACGGCTGGTCGGGACCGGCACAAAATATAAAATCCAGACCGAGTTTGAAAAAATTAAATAGAAAGAAAAGGAGGGAAATACCATGAGTATTCCCAGACAGGTTTATGAGTTTTTGAAAATGGGCTCTATAGCACATGCCCGATGGGAGATCGAGACTTCCATGAGCATAATGAGAAACAGGAAGAAGCTTCTTATCCTTCTGGCTTTGCTGCTTCCTATTCTTGCAGTCGGTTTTGCAACGGCATCGGATATGATCGGAGGTAAGCAAGCTTACGCTCCTTCATTCTATTCCACTTATATCTTTATTGTTTCGATAGGCATTGGATTATGCGCCGGACTGATCACCGGCTGCATAGGCGCTGGAGGGGGATTTATAATAACACCTGCCCTGATGGCCGCAGGAGTAAAAGGTATTCTGGCTGTCGGAACAGACCTCTTCCATATATTTGCAAAGGCGATAATGGGTACTGCAGTGCATAAAAAGCTCGGCAATGTCTCGGGAAGCTGGCAATAGCATTTCTCGTCGGCTCCACCGGCGGTACATTTATTGGAGGGGCCATTAACAAGGCGCTGTATAATTTTGACCCAAAGCTCAGCGATCTGTTCATAAGCGCCATTTATGTTGTTGTTCTCGGCTTTCTCGGACTGTATGCGTTCAGCGATTTCCTGGAAATTAAGCAGATCCAAGAACCCTGTCGATTCTCACGGGGGCGGCGGATCAGGATTGACGAAACTCGCGGTAAATATTCAGAAGTTAAATATCCCTCCGGCAATAACATTCGATGAGGATTTTGTCCCTGGCGGCAGAAAGATTTCGGGCGTAGTCGTTGCCCTCGGCGGTGTTGTTGTCGGCATGATGGCCGCGATAATGGGCATGGGCGGCGGCTTTGTAACATTCCCCATGTTTGTGTATGTCTTCGGCATTTCCTCCATGACGACTGTCGGCACCGACATCCTTCAGATCATATTCACCGCAGGCATTGGATCAATAGTGCAATACGCTATTTACGGGTTTGTTTTCTATACACTTGCGATGGGAATGCTGCTTGGTTCCCTGATCGGCATCCAGATAGGGGCACTGACTACAAAGGTCGTAAAGGGTATTTATATAAGGGGCTTTTATGCAGTAACGATACTAGCCGGTTTTATTAACAGGGCGGCATCGCTGCCTAAAAAGCTGACGCAGCTTGAAGTCATGAAAATGTCAAAGCCTGCGGTCAATATGATCGAATCCGTCGGAAATATCCTGTTCTGGATAATCGTGGGTATTTTTGCGGTGTGGGTAATTTCCAAGTTTATAATGAATATAAATAAACTCAGGGGCGAGGAAGATGAGTTTGTTAGCGCCACTGTGGTTAAAGAGGAGGTATAATATGCTGGTCAAGAATAAAAAAAGATTTGGAACAGGGCTGCTTCTCAGCACGTCATTCCTGGTTATCCTTCTGCTGATCTTCTCGCCTGTCTTCCACGGGAAAAACGGGTTGGAATTCTCGGACGCGCTGTTTAACTCACTCGCAAAGGGTTCTTCCTACTTCATACCCAAGGTGGCGAAAGGCGTGGAGCCTTTTGCCGGGAAACAGTTTACTGCAACCGTAAAACTTGAAAATGCCGATGACGCTGTCCGGACAGCGAAGCTCTTTACCCAGGCCGGTGCAACGGCTGAAGTAAAACAATCGACACTCAAGTTGTCGGGAGACCTGGGCGCGACGCTTAAAAGCGTGCTCAATGATTCTGATGCAATGTACAAGAACAACGGCAAGGTTGTTTCAGAGCGCTACGGGTATGACGAAATGAAAGTTATGAAAGACTGGTGGTTGGCCCTGACCGGGATTGAAAAGTCAATGAAGAAAGAGAAACATCTCGAGGAAGCGAATGTGATTGCTGAAGTCAATATGAAGGCCATCGAGCCGGCCTACAATTTTTATAAAATAGATGCAGAGAACGTGAGCGAACGTGCTGTGCTGCTCACCAGCCTGCTTTTGTTTTATGTACTTTACACTATATGGTGGGGCTACGGTATTTTCTATACATTCGAGGGAATAGGCCTCAACATGAAAAAATCGAAGATCAAGAAAGAAGTGTAGTACAACATGGAAACCCGGGGGCGGTAATAATTACCGCCCCTTTTTTTGTCTTTTCGTTTAAAATTACCGGATATGACGATAAAAATAAATGGTTCAGTTTCCCTGTCGTGAATCTGCTGATCGGAATTTTAGGCGGCTTTTTTGGAAGCCTCGTCGGCCTGGGAGGCGGCGTGGTGATGATACCGCTCATGGTCTCGATGAAAAAGCTGACCCAGCACAGCGCACACGGAACGAGTCTCGCTGTCATAGTTTTTACCGGGTTGGTCGGTGCGATAACCTATTTCTTTTATAATGCTGTGGACTGGAGGATATCCATTGTCCTGGCTGTCAGTGCCATATTAACGGCGCGGCTGGGCGCCCTTTACGCCCATTCCCTGTCTGAGCGGAAGCTGAAGCGGGCCTTTGGAGCGTTTCTCATATTTGTTTCCATACTGCTGCTTCTCAAACCATATCTTCCACAACAGGCGCACTCCATGGATATGTGGATCAGGGGAGGCGTATTTCTGGTCACCGGCGCCTTTTCCGGTTTCGTGTCGGGAATGATGGGTGTAGGCGGAGGGACTGTGATGATCCCGGCTATGGTCCTTTTAGGCGGGATGGGCCAGCACCTTGCACAGGGCACATCGCTGCTCGCCATGGTCCCGGTTGCAATATCTGGAGCACGGACCCATCATGAACTCGGTAATGTGAAGACAGATATGGTGGCGGGTCTCATAGTTGGGGCTATAATCGGCGGCTATCTTGGAGGCACCGCAGCCAATCTCCTTCCCGAGACATATTTGCGCTATGTCTTTGCCATAGTTCTGATATGGATGGGCCTGCGCTATGTCAGAAGCAAATAATTGGTGCGCTTCCGGATAACATCCGGAAACCGGACATTTCTATTTTGCTGTGACACATCTCGCAGCATGTCCTTGACAATCGTCCTTTATTGTTTTACTCTATCCTCAATTCAGACCGAGAGGAACATCAGGCATAACCTTATATGAACCCTATCTATATAGTAGACGACGAACCTTCCATCTGTTCCACCATAGCGGACGTCCTGAAGGACGAGGGGTATCAGACCGTCGTATTTGCGGATGCTGAGAGCTTGTGGCAGAGGCTCGACACCATGGAGCCCTCTCTCGTCCTCTTGGATATCTGGCTCCCGAGCATGGACGGCATGCAAATCCTGAAACGTCTTCATGAACGCTGCCCCGAGCTCCCCGTCATCATGATGAGCGGACATGCCGGTATCGAGGCGGCAGTCGCCGCCATAAAGGCCGGAGCCTACGATTTCCTGGAAAAACCGCTATATCTGGAAGTTTTACTCGATAAGGTGGCGTCCGCCCTTAAGCACCGGCCTTCCGGGAGCGGTGCGACCCTGCCCTCGGATACCGAGCTTGAGATCGTCAGTGCCGACCTATCGGTGCAGGCAGGGATGGTGGAAGTATTGGATTCCCCTGTGCCTCAGCGCACGCTCAGAGGGAATGTGCTCCTTAACGGTATAGGGCTCCTGAGCGGCCGGAACACCGGCGTTATTCTGGGCCCTCTCGGGATCAACGAAGGGATCATCTTTCAAACTCTTGACGGTCATACCATCCGTGGACATATCACCTCCCTTGAGGATTTTTCCCAGACTGCCGCAAAGAAGACCTTCTTTGCCAACTCTACCACCCTGAACAACGGCAGGCAGCGGGTGCGCACCGTTGAACATCTGATGGCAGTTCTTTCGATGTACGGTATAACCAACGTGCTAATAAAGGTTGAAGCGGAGATACCGAACATAGACGGGTCTGCCAGGGATTTCTGCGACCTCATAGAAGAGGCAGGGATAGATGAACAGCCAGCCTTAACCAAGGTTGCGGTCATTCGCCGTAAGATCGGAGTGGGACACGAGGAGCCGCGGGAAAAACATCTCTATGCGGAGCCCTTTGAGGGGTTCGAAATATCAATGAGGGTTGACTATCCGCTACCCATAGGCGAACAGATTCTTACATTCAATCCTGAAAGCGGATCTTTTGTAAAGGATATAGCCCCGGCCCGCTCCTTCAACACCTTTGAGAATATCGAAATGGCCCAGAAGCTTGGAAAGGTCGGCGGCGGATATCTTGATTCCCACATCATACTCTACGATGGCAAGGTCATCAATACGGAGCTTCGTTATCCCGACGAATTCGTGCGCCACAAGATATTGGACCTGATCGGAGACCTCTATCTCCTCGGCTTGCCCATCAGAGGACGCATCATCGCCAACATGACCTCACATGGATACAATCAGGCCCTGGTGGAACGCTTGTATCATGCTGTGCAACTCAGCACCAAAAGCAGGCAGCTCGGGTAGAGCCGGGCATTTGGAGATTCGTGAATGGGAAACCTGTCAGAAATTCATGGAAAAAGATAAGAGATATTCCCTCATGCACTCCCGATTTGTGCACAGCCCCTTATTCAGCTCTTAATTCTTTGCGCTTGTCGGGCTTTTGGCGTTTGCCGGCAGAAGGTCTTTTCGTCTCTCTCGATTCGCTTTCCTTCATTATCTGCCTCGCTGTCTCGAACTCTCCTTCTTCAGCAAAAGACGCCGCCATCATTAGGGCCTCAAATTTCTTAAATAAACGTTTCATCATATTCTCCTGGTTATATTCTACCACATCCGGTCATTCTTCCTCTTCCTTTGCCAGTCCGAACTTTTTCAGCTTTCTCCAGAGAGAGACCCTGTCTATGCCGAGTATCTGTGCTGCGAGTGTCTTGTTGCCTCCGACCTCTCCGAGCACCCACTGGATATAGGTCACCTCCTGGTCCTCCAGCGAGGGGATTTTGCCCCGCTTCTTCCTGAATGTCTTGATGCTGAGTTCCCTGAGGTCCTCGGGCAGATGGGCGACCTCTATTGACGTACCATTGGAAAGCGCCACGCCACGCTCGATAACGTTTTCAAGCTCCCTGACATTGCCCGGGAAATCGTAATTCATTAACAGTGCGATGACATCCGGCGCAATCTCGTTGATCGGTTTCTTCATCAGGGTCGCGTACTTGCTGAGAAAATAGTAGCTCAGGATGTGGATATCTTCTTTTCTCTCGCAAAGTGGAGGAATGTACAATGACACCACGTTGAGTCTGAAAAAAAGGTCCTGCCTGAAGTTGCCGCTTTTAATGGCATCGGAGATGTCCCGGTTTGTAGCTGCAATGAACCTGACGTTAACTTTTACGGGTGCCGTTGCCCCGAGCCGGAGCATCTCCTTCTCCTGGATTACCCTTAGAAGCTTTACCTGCATGGAGGCAGGCATCTCAGTGATCTCGTCCAGGAAAAGCGTACCATCCGATGCCATTTCGATAAGCCCTTTCTTCATGGTCATCGCTCCGGTAAAAGCGCCTTTTTCATGGCCAAAGAGCTCATTCGAGAGCAGTTCCTCGGTAAAGGCGCCGCAGTTCACGGCAAAGAACGGGCCTTTGGCCCGGGTGCTGTTATTGTGTATGAATTTGGCAAAAATCTCTTTGCCCGTACCGCTCTCCCCGCTAATGAGGACGTTGCAGTCAGTAGGCGCTATCTGGCGTGCCGTATCGAGAAGCCGCTGCATGGATGGGTCCTGGGTAATGATCTTGACTTTGCCTTCATAAGTTTCGATCTGCTCCCTGAGCTGGATATTCTCCCGCTTCAGGCGGACTTTTTCGAGGGCCTCTTTGACGACCTGTCGCACCTCGTCCAGTTTGAATGGTTTGGCTACATAATAAAACGCCCCGTGTTTAATGGTATCGACAGCGGACTTCAAGGTCGCATATCCGGTGATCATGACTACCTCGGTGTCGGGATGAAGTTCCCTGGAGCGTTTCAGTATTTCCATCCCGTCGACTTTTTCCATCTTCAAATCAGTGAGCACCACGTCGAAATGCTGTTCGTAGAGGAGTTTAAGGGCGTTTTGTCCGCTTTGGGTCCCCGTGACGTTGTACCCCTCTTTTTTCATTACATGTTCAAGATTGTTAAGAGCCACTTTTTCATCATCGATAATTAATATTCTTGCGTTATTCGGCACTGTTACTCCCCTCTTTGATTATCTTTTGCCTGTTCCTCTTGGTATCGGCAGGCGAATAAGGAATGTGGTCCCGCTGCCCACTCTGCTGTCGACTGCTATGCAGCCGTCGTGTTCCACTATAATTTCATGGACAATGGACAGCCCGAGCCCGGAACCTTTTCCAACGTCCTTTGTCGTGAAAAAAGGGTCGAATACCTTATGCAATATATCGGAGTCTATGCCCGATCCGGTATCCGATATCTCTATATCAACGGTATCCTCTTCGAGAGTGCATTTGCCATGATACTTCAGGTAATTGTATATCTCTGGTTCGTCTTCTTCCGCTTTCTCGATAGCGCTCCGCTGCTGCGCCTTGACATAGACTATGCCCTCGCCGGGAATGGCTTCAATGGCATTTTTGATAAGGTTAAGAAAGACCTGCTGGATGCGCTGTTTGTCGGCGAATATTACGATGTCGTCCGGCACGCTGACTTCGATCTCGACTTTTGTCGGTACCTGACCTTTTATAAAACGTATGGTCTCCTCAATAAGGTTTTTAAGCGGCAGCGTCTCTTTCCTGAAATCTTTGTTCCTCGAGAATTCAAGCAGCGACCTGACGATATTCCTTGCCCTGTCGGTCTGCTCGTCGATTTGTGAGAGGAGTTCCTTCTTGTACGCCATATCATCCTCAGCGATTTCTTCAGTTAAAATCTGGCATGAGGATGATATGTTTGAAAGAGGGTTGTTGAGTTCATGGGCCACTCCCGACAACAGGGTCCCCAGCGATGCAAGCTTCTCTGTCTGGATAAGGTGCCGCTGCCTCAACTCGAGTTCCTTGAGCATTTTATTGAAAGCATTGGTAAGGGACACAATCTCCCTGTCTTTTGAGTCGATGTGTATGATTTCGAACCGTCCGTCCGCAATGATCTCCATGCTTTCTTCCAGCCGTTTAAGCGGCCTGATCACCATCCTCGACAGGATGTGTCCGACGACGATGCCCAGAAGAGAAAGAGAGATTATCGAAATAATAAGCAGGATTTGTGAATTGTAAAGCTGCTCCTGGAGGAGCTTCCTCTCGGTCCTGGCAATGTCATCGGCCGCGTTCACGATTTCTTTGCCTGCCTTTCTGATCTTGCTGTCGAGGACTTCCTTATTAAGTGATGTCCCGATTTCCGGATTCGCATATTGCTGCATCAATTTTTTGTATTCTTTCAGGTTTTGGAGCAGCATCGAGGTTTGCATTGGGCGGGCAACGGTATTGAATTCCGCCATATTGTCTTCAAGGGATTTTTGCGCTTCGCTGACATAATTAAGGCTTTCCTGGTAATCGGATTCATGGTTGTAAAGGAAAAAGTTTTTCTCGAAGCGCCTCATTTCGAGTGTTGTGTTGAATAATTCGGCAATGGTTTTGCCGAAAAGGAGTTTTTTTTCAAAAAATCTGAGTTCCACAAAGGAAAAAACGGAAAGTGCGATGATTATGGGAACAATTGCGTAATAGCCGAATGTTATTTTCTGCCTGAGGCTAGGGCGGTATCTGAGTCTTTTCAGCATGATTTCACTGTAGCATAAGAACATTGCAAAAAGCAACGGTAGTACAAAATGATGTAACGCCTATAATTACGACAGGCCGTCAATCACACTAACGCTTCCTGTAGAATGAAGGCCGGCCTGATATAGCGTTATCTCGTCAGGTTCCTGTACTTTATCCTGTGGGGTTGCTCCGCGTCTGCGCCCAGGCGTGCCTTCCTTGCGCTTTCGTATTCGGAGTAATTGCCGTCAAACCAGTAGACTTTGCTGTCTCCTTCAAAAGCCAGGATATGGGTGGCTATCCGGTCGAGGAACCAGCGGTCGTGGCTGATGACAACGGCGCAGCCCGCAAAATTCTCCAGGGCCTCTTCAAGGGCGCGCATCGTGTTCACGTCCAGGTCGTTTGTAGGCTCGTCCAGCAGAAGCACATTGGTACCCCCTCTGAGCATCATTGCGAGATGGACGCGATTACGTTCGCCTCCGGAGAGCATGCCGACCTTCTTCTGCTGGTCGGAGCCGGAGAAATTGAATCTTGCGACGTAGGCGCGCGAATTCACCTCTTTTTTGCCGAGAGTGATAATGTCCTCGCCGCCTGAAATGGTCTCCCAAACTGTGGTTTCAGGGTCGAGTTTGTCGCGGCTCTGGTCGACGTATGCGAGTTTCACCGTATCACCTTCACGTATTGTGCCCGAGTCAGGAGATTCCTGTCCCGTGATCAGCCGGAAGAGTGTTGTCTTGCCTGCGCCGTTAGGCCCGATGACCCCCACTATTCCGCCGGGTGGAAGTGAGAAGGTCATGTCCTCAAAGAGTATGAGGTCGCCGTAAGCTTTGCTAACCTTGTCCGCTTCGATTACAACGTCTCCGAGGCGTGGGCCGGGGGGAATGTATATCTCCAGATCTTTTGCCCGCTTTTCACCCTCTTGCCCGAGGAGTTGTTCATACGATTTTATGCGCGCCTTGGACTTGGCATGGCGGGCCTTCGGCGACATGCGTATCCATTCGAGTTCCCTCTGCAGGGTCTTCTGCCGCTCCGTCTCAGACTTTTCCTCTTTCTTCAGGCGCTCCTGCTTCTGTTCGAGCCATGAAGAATAGTTTCCTTTCCACGGTATGCCCTGCCCGCGGTCGAGCTCCAGAATCCATCCGGCCACATTATCCAGGAAGTAGCGGTCATGCGTGACGGCAATGACCGTGCCGGGATAGCTCTGCAAATGGTGTTCGAGCCAGGCGACAGACTCTGCATCGAGATGGTTTGTAGGCTCATCCAGCAGCAGGATATCAGGCTTCTGCAGCAGTAGCCGGCAAAGGGCCACGCGTCTTTTTTCTCCGCCCGAGATGACTTTTAAGGGGTTTCTCCCGGAGGGCATCTCAGTGCATCCATGGCCATTTCGAGTCGCGAGTCGAGGGTCCATGCATCAAGGGCTTCCAGCTTTTCCTGAACTGCGCCCTGGAGTTCGATCAGCTTGCTCATCTCATCGTCGGACATGGGCTCAGCGAACTTCTCGTTGATCCTGTTGTATTCATTGAGGGCTTCCACGACATTTTGGACCCCCTGTTCGACTATCTCCCTCACTGTCTTAGTCTCATCGAGATGGGGCTCCTGTTCGAGGAAGCCGACCGTAAGTCCCGGAGAAATGACGGTTTCTCCGATAAAATCCTTGTCCACTCCCGCGAGGATGCGCAAAAGAGAGCTCTTGCCTGATCCGTTGAGTCCGAGAACTCCGATTTTCGCTCCATAAAAATAGGACAGATAAATGTCTTTCAGCACCTGCTTCTTATCATAATATTTTCCCACTCCAACCATGGAGTAAATGATCTTGTTCGGTTCATTGCCCATATTTCGTGAAGACCTCCTGCTTTCGACAAATAGAATGATAAGTATAACACAGGCGCGCGTTTCATAAGGTGTCGAGCAGGCAGGTCACAGTCCGCTACGGCACTATGTCCCGCCTGCTCTTGGACACGATTTATCAATAACCCGATTTGAGTTATAATTATTGCAATATCATATCGCATTAACAATGATGAACGGTATTGAAGAGTTTCTCGGATGAGCAAAAAAAATATTGGGAGTCCTGGCAGCGGTACTGATAAAGCAGCGGGCGTTTACTGCTTTATGGATATGGTGGCCAGGGAGGCCGAAGGGTATGCGGCGGACCATACTACCCCTATGTCCGGGCTTCTTGAGGAAGTCGAACACTTCACCCTGACGAAAACGCCGTATCCCAGCATGCTCACCGGGCGTGTTGAAGGCAGGTTCCTGCAGTTGGTGACTCAACTGTCGGTAGCGCGGCGCATAGTTGAAATCGGCACCTTTACCGGTTATTCAGCCCTTGCAATGGCCGAGGTCCTTCCCGATGGCGGCGAAATACTGACCATTGAGCATAATCCCGATCATGCGAGGATCGCGCAGGATTTCTTCGACCGGAGTCCCATCGGCTTCAAGATCAAACTGCGCATGGGTAGGGCACTCGAAATCCTGAAGACCTTGCCGGATGGAAAGACCGATCTAGTTTTCATCGACGCCGACAAACAAAACTACAGCGCATATTACAAAGAATCGATGCGGATTTTGCGAAACGGCGGCCTGGTGCTTGCCGATAATGCCTTGTGGTACGGCAGGGTCTTCGATCCGAAGGACGACGATAGCCGGGCAATGGCAGACTTCAATGAATTAGTGAGAAGAGATGGCCGGGCCGAGAAGCTGTTCCTTACCATCCGAGACGGGATTTATTTAATAAGGAAACGCTCCGGCGTTGAATGAATCAGAGCGTAAATCTCTCGAGAAGAATATCCTCAACATTCCTGCGCGCGTCTATTACTGCCAGGATATACACACTTTTTTCTGATACTCTGTATATGGTCCTCCAGGGACCGTACGTGAGTTCTCTATAAAGAGAAATCCCCTGCTGTTTCAGCTCAGGGACGATGCGACCACGGTGAGGTAATGAATACAGACTGGCGCATCGTGCACTGATTTTGTGAAGGACTCGCAGCGCCTCGTCGACGCTGTCATTTGAAATAAAGTCAATAATTGCCGTCAGGTCCTTTTCGGCGGCGGCAGACCACTGGACGATATAGTTGAGCATCTTACTTCTTCTTTGATTTTAGGTTGCTTTCTATTCGTGCAAAGACATTGTCCTGATCACTCATTCGGCCGAATCGAACATCTTCTTCTCCCTGGGCAATCAATTTCAACAACCCTATCGCAGTCCGCATATTTTCATATGATTCAGGGTCCTGCAGCACGGCCTTTGCCTCCCCTTTTTGAGTAATGATTACAGGTCTATGCGTCGTATTTATTTGCTTTAACAGATCGGCTGCCCGTGACTTTAGATACGTGACTGGTCGGACATCTTCCTTTAATTTCATATCGTCACCTCCGGTCTTAATAACGTACCATAAAAAGTCCTGTTACGGCAACTTTACGCCGCGAGTACCAATATTTCTGATACACCTGATAACCCGCGCTTTAGGATATCTCAGTGGCACCGTTGGTTTCCGGATATAACCTTGTATCATACTATTCAGCCTTGGTCATTTCGTTCCTTACTGAATCCGAGCAGATTGGCACCGCTGAGAAATTAGCTGAGCACTGACCGATCTCGCTGCAAACTTTAAGCCCTCACCTGCGATCATGTTGTAAGAATCAACTTTTATCCAGATTTATGGCTGTTTTATTCGCTGTGGTGCCGATAGTTTTTCTTCTTTAAATAATAAATCTTCAACAAACTTCTTACGGTCCTCTTCAGTCAATACCCCATCTGCACTTTTCGACATAAGTTTTTCATACAAGTACTTGACGGTAGTTGCATCATTTGCAAGCTGAAACTTATAGGCAGGCGACTGCCCACAACCACATCGCCCATTAATTATGATGCCATCATCAAAGGGAGGTTTAATTGTTAAAAACATATCAACTACCTCTATAAATGAACCAGGAGGTAAACGAAGATCGGGCTTACTAATAACCGTTATTTGCTTTCCCATGGAAAAGGTAGTGATCCAAAGATCGTCCTTCGGAAAGGAATAACTAGTGACACAATTGCTTCCACCACACGAAGCTAAAAATATATTTAGAAACAAATCACTAGCAATTCCCATGCCGTCGTTGTATAGCATAAATTTAACGGCTACTTCCGCTTTATCATTCTTAAGACTTTCTAGAGCTAATTGATAATTGTGATATACATGAGGCTGGGGACGTCGTCCAAACATTCCCGCCAAAACTCCATGAGGCACAGGTTTGAAACTCGATCCTGCTCTCATATAATACCTATTATCCCCCACAGCCATATGTGGAGCATCATTGCTTCTTGCAATATAAGTAACAACAAAGCCTTCATTATTGTCATTTATTACTAAGGGATAATTCTCTATTTTATTATGTGGTGGGACAGTACAACCCGATATCGCACTCTCTAAGAGACTTATAAATTTCTTTACATCACTAATAGGCTGTCTCGCGCTCGGAAGGTCTGCTACGCCGTATTTATCTTTCTTAGTACTGATTCCCCAGACGATTACTCCACCTTCCGAATTAGCAAAACCGGAAATCGCCTTTTCAAGATTTGCCCTATCGTCTTTGTGTAAAACTCTTCCTGTACCGTTATCACCGGACGTCTTAAAATCCAAGAACAACTCCTCAGATTTTTTAATGAGAATGAACTCATCGATTGCGTTGAGGCCGTCTCTTCGAATTTGCTCTAGAATATCTTCAGCTCGACCCATATTTACTTCCCTCAAAGATAGGAGCGTTTCAGCTATTTTAACACTATTTAGCTCAAATGCAGTGTCACACAGGCACCTTCATGTTTCTTACCTGTTGACCGGCTTCGAATTTTGACCCGGTATCGGCGTCCAGTACGATGCATTTAAACTTGAAGCATCAAAGTAAGTCAACATGTTATAGATTAGATGGGTCGGGCTTCGGCGCCGATACTGGGTCACCAATTAAAGCCTATTTACACCCGTTACTAACCGACGGGTTTATGCCAATGGAGGTACAATAAAAAAGTGTGTAAATAGATAAAAGGCGGTGTATCCTAAATCTTATTGTGTTGACCGGAAAATCAACAAAAGAAAAAGGAGACACCACCATGGGAAAGGGTATCACTGAGGCAGCGAAGCAGTCAAGCAGGACGTACGATATGTTGGAGGAAATGGTTCGGTTGAAAGCCCAGGAGTACATTCAGGACATTTTGGAAGAAGAAGTCGAGACATTTCTTGGAAGGAAGAAATCCGAGAGAATGAAAGCAATCGATGGCGCCAGCGGATATCGGAATGGTTACGGTAAGCCCAAGAAATTTGCATTGATGAACGGCACGATCACAGTGCAGCGGCCTCGCGTAAGGGGAGCAGAGGATCACTTTGAGAGCAAGATCATGCCTTATTTCAAACGCCGGACAAAGGTGTGGGTGCCGCTCGAAAGGAACCGAATATGCCGGCGGCAGATACCAGCTATTGCTGATTAAGGCGCAATCCGGCGTCGAACGCCCGGCATAGAGGCGAGTTGTCTTAATCAGTTGTAACCCTGATTGGGAACTTTTCTTAATCAATTCTTAACAGCTCACTGCTTATTTCTATAGGACCTGCCTTCAAAGGTGATGAACTTTCCGTTCATGCTGAGTCGATCAAGGATCGCCGATGCAGTCACGGTATCAAACACCTTTCCCCAGTTTGACGGTACAAGATTGGTAGTTACGATAGTCGTCCCAACTTCCGCCCTTTTTGAGATAATCTGGAAGATACAGTCAGCCTGCTCCTTGGTCGGGATCACATAACCGATCTCATCCAGACAAAGAACATTGGCTCGTGAATAGTATTCTATGAAACTGTAGACACTTTTTGCCTTCGCCATTTTGGCAGTGAGATCGAAGAGCGTAAGAAAGACAGTCTGACGGCTCTTTGTCAGAGCGTCGTGGCACAGTGCTGTTGCGATATGGGATTTACCTACCCCTGCCGGGCCTATGAGTACGAGGTTACTGGGTTTCGTGAGCCACTGCGTGTTCATGAACTCAATGAGCTTGTCCCTCGGCACTTTGGGGTTATACTTCCAGTCGAAGTCATCGAGCAGCTTTATCCTTTTGATGCCGGACTTTTTCATGAGATACTGGATTTTCTTCTGTTCTTTCCGGTGAGATTCTTCAATGAGGAATTTAAGCATGAACTTTTTTTCTTCCTCTGAAAGCTTATCGGGATCTGTCAGAAGCCTGAACCGCCTCCATAATTCATATAAGTTGATCATAATCGCTCAATTGCCTCCCTTCATATGTGATATGCAGCAGCCCCTCGTTCTGAGGATGCACGGGATTGTCCTGATACCCGGCGGGACTCAGCAGCCCCTGGATATATGACACTCTATAGGTGTCGATGCTGTTTGCCGACTTGACCGCCGAAATCAGCGTCTCTTTCGCTATGCCTTTGAGGAGTTTGAACAGTTGGTAGGAAACCTCAAGAGTATCCTGTCTCTCCTGTTCGGCTCTAATAAGGAAGTGCTCAATGCTTTTGTCCATGGACTTCAGAAGCTGGTACATCCTTTGGTATTTGAAGTGGGGAGTGATATTGAGAAGCCTCTCACGGTGAGAAGGATGTTCCATCTTTTGTTTCCTGTCGAATACCCGTTTGTGCGTTGCTACTTTTCTGCCCTGCACCGCTATTTCTATGTACTGAGGATAAGCAAAGATGTCGCAGGGCATATCTCCGTGCTGCGATGGCACCGAGTAGCGGTTGGTGTCGAACTCCACAAAGCATGTCTTGGTGACAGCTGCCGGTGTCTGTCTATAAGGCAGGTAATGGATTTGGGGAAGAGCTATTAGTTTCTCCTGCTTTAATGCCTCCACAGGAGGTGTCCCCGTGGACCGGTGAATCCTGCTGTTTCTCTGTATGCGCCAGAGGCCGAGTCTTTTGTTAAGATCATCGATGTCGGCGAAAGTATTAACGACAAGGAAGCTCTCAATATCTCTGATAACCCGTTCAACCCGGCCTTTCTCATTGGGCTTGCCGGGATTGCAGGCACGAATCGAAAAGCCATAGTGCCTGGCGAAGTCCAAAAAACGTGCATTGTAAGTTATCTCCGGTTTTCTCGTTATGACTACGGACTTGAGATTGTCATAGGTATGCCTGTTGGCGACCCCTCCTATTTCTTTGAGGGCTTCAATATGGCCATAGAAAAGAACTCCATGGAACTCCTCAGATAGAAGTGAGCGTAAAGGTACCGGGAATAGGACATGATGTAGACGAACCCATAGACTACTCCGAAGGGCGTGTTCCGCTGCATCCAATCCACCTGTGCCTCTCCTCCAGACAGAAACTCCAGCGCATGGAAGGAGTTGCCCTTTCCTTTTTTTCTTAATGGAAGCGTGTAATCTTTCACCGCCGTATAACCTCCCTCGTACCCGTAGCTCTTCAACCGTGCCAGTACCTGTATGGCCTGCAGAAAGGGATATTCTGTGTACCACTGCTGCGAATTAACCGCTCATAGGGTGCCATAATGTTTCCTGAGGACCTTCGCTTGATGTCGTCTTGCCGAATGAGGCGGGTTACTCTTTTTCTCGATATGCCAAGCTTCGTCGCCACCTGATTCAGACTCAATCCTTCAACCTGATGCAGGTGCCGCGCCTGGCTTTGAAGCGATTCGTGCATTGCTGTGTCATCTCCTTCCCTGATGTGATGACCCAGTTTACCTCAGCTCTGATTAGGATTCCATTTCGTCTTTTATCATGGTCCATAGGCCGCAAACGTATGGCCATCAAGCCTTCGCAGACGTATCTCGTCTTTTATCATCCCTTTAATGTCACCCGGTATCAGCAAAACCAGCTCCTGTAAAGGCTTTGAAGGGGGTATCTCGTCTTTTATCACTTCCCTCGGCAAGAAAGCCACACGTAGTTCTTTGCGTCGCTGCCGCCAGGGTTTTACATAGTCGAGATACAGGTTATCGAAATACTCGGGATTCTTTTGATGCCACCGCTGCTGGGCCTGTTTCTTTCTTGCCCGCTTGCATTGCTCCCGCTGACAGACTTTCTGCCTTTGGCCTACCCGTTTATCAGGCGTGAAATACCGCCCACAGTGCATGCATCGCTTGACCAATGATTACCTCCAGCTACTTCGTTGTGGTAATCATTGTATGTAAAGGTGGGTCTCTAAGGTTGGGTTTTCAGTCTATTCAAAAATGCTAACTTCAAATTTCGCAGCCGGTTCCATTGGCGACGCTTTCGGTTCCTCCGCAATCAGTTCTTTTTCTCCGCCGCCCACAAAAGGAAGTAGGACAACTTCTGCCGGAACTGTATCTGCATGGATTGGCCAAAGGTGATTTTAACCTGGCACTGCGGCCCCTATTAGGAGACGGAGCGCCATTGTCGGCATCATCAATAGATCGGTTGAAAGGGAAATGGCAACTGGAGTATGAAGAATGGAAAGGCCGGGATTTATCAAACCTTGAAGTAGTGTATCAGTGGGCCGACGGCATATATGTAAAGGCCGGCCGGGAAAAAGATAAAGCAGCGCTTCTTGTAATAATTGGAGCCCTCACCAACGGCAAGAAAGTATTCCTTGCCTGTGAGAGCGGCTATCGTGAAAGCAAGGAATCCTGGAGCGGCGTTCTGAGGGATCTGACAGCCAGGGGGCTCAAGCTCGGCAGCATGACGATTGCTGACGGGCACCTTGGAATATGGTCAGCACTTGCAGAGATACATCCGAAGGGAAAGGAGCAGCGGTGCTGGAACCACAAGATAAGAAATGTACTGGACTGCAATCCCAAAACGGATACGGTCTGAGGCCGCTGAATATCTCAAACGTATTCCTTATGCAGAGACGCTTAAAGAATGCGTCAAACTCAGGAATGCATTTATTGAACGGTATGGAGCGAATTATCCAAAAGCGGCAGAGAAACTCATGTCTGACTGGGAACGCATGGTGACGTTTTATTCATGTCCGAAGGAACACTGGGTACATCTTCGGACAAGCAATATAGTGGAATCACCTTTCAGTTCGGTGAGGTTGAGGACTGATGCGGCAAAGCGTTTCAAGAAGATCCAAAACGCAACGGCTATGATCTGGAAACTGCTTCAAGTCGCCGAGAAGAGCTTCCGGACTTTGAAAGGATTTTGGTTACTGTCTGATGTGTATGCAGGGAAAAAGTTTGTCGATGGCGTAAAGGTGAAGCATGAATCAAAGGCACTGGAAAGGATGGCCGCCTAAATGCTATTTACACACCTATTGACAAGACCTCTGCCAATGAGCCGGATTGTGAAGATTCAAATGATGTCTCAGACGGAAAAGCTAAATTCAGGAACGCAAGACCTCTTATCGTCACTTATTATCATAGACCATAGATGTTAGGCCTGATATTTATTTGTGATATACTTATTTAGAATTAAGCGGAGCAACATATATGGCAAGGACAATATTAGAGTCTTTCAGGAAGCTTAAGGAAAATCTGGAAATCACAGATTTACAACAAGCGACGGTGTCAACACGGCAACGAAACGTGAGAGCAGCAGTTGAGGGTGAGCTTACCGTTACAGATTCATTCTTAACGGGGTCGTATTCTCGAAGCACATTGATTGCGCCCCTGAAAGATGCAGATATTGATATCATAGTTATTCTGGACCCTAAATATTTTTATAACTATAATGGTCAGAACGGGGGGCAAGCTGGGCTACTTGATTTATTAAAGCGAACACTTCGAAAAACATATACTAACACCCCCGATATTAGTAGAAACGGTCAAGCGGTGACAATACAATTTACAGACTTTATGGTTGATGTTGTTCCAGCCTTTAACCGACAGGGTGGAGGGTATCTGATCCCAAATTCGGTAAGCCAAACTTGGCTTTCTACGGACCCCAAAAAGCATGTTGATATTATGTCAGCTGCCAACAAAGCACATGACGGAGATCTGATCCCTTTGATCAAAATGATTAAAGGATGGAATAGGACTATCAATGATGAATTTAGATCATTCCATATCGAAGTGATGACTTTACAAATTCTTGATGGCGTCAGAATTTCCGATTATTCCTCCGGCGTAAGATTTTTTTTCGATAAGGCAAGAACTCATGTTAAACAATCCAACCCCGATCCCGCGGGATTTACGGAGACGTTGGCGGTTATTTGAATACGCAAGGCAAAATAGATAGCGCTGTGAGTCGTTTCGAAACTGCATACGAGAGATCGCTAAAAGCTGAAGATTATGCAAGTCGTAGCCATATAGAAGACGCAGTAAATGAGTGGAGAAAAGTATTTGGTAATTACTTTCCCGCTTATGGATAGAGAGGCTTTTTATGGCTGACCAGCTATCAACAGAAGAAAAAGTTATTTCTGTTGCCAAAGACGAAATTATTAAAGAGGCAAAGCGAATAGAAGAAAACGGTCTGTACACGGCCAAAGGCCACTTTGTTGCAGCACACTTCTGGGACAATTTTCATTTATGGATCGGAATACCTACTGTAGTTTTGGCAGCAATTGCCGGAACTGCGGCTTTCGCAAAGTTTGATACAGACAATCTTTTTGCAGGTGTCCTGTCAATAGTTGTCGTCGTGTTGACAGCTGTAACTACTTTCTTGAACCCGAAAGAACGGGCGCACACTCATTTAACTGCCGGCAATAGTTATGATTCTCTGCTGACGAGAGCTCGCATGTTCTGGACCATTGAGTGCCGTAGAGAAAATTCGGACGACGCACTTTTAGCTAAATTAAAAAACCTATCAGACGAAAGAGATCGTCTAAATCGCGAGTGCCCGCAAGGACCTAAATGGGCGTTTAGAAAAGCCAGGAAGGGGATAGAGGATGGAGAAGCCAATTATAAAGTCGATGAAAAAGCCGGATAACGCAGAGATAGGTAAGCCTTAGTAATTGCCGTTGAACACAATACTCCATTGCCTGTTCGCCTCTGAAAAATCCTTGGATGCTTCAGAAATAACAGCATCTCTTGAGTGGACCAACGCATATTGAACTGCATTGTTAATGATTTCCCACTGAGAGTCTGTTTGGGCAGCATATACGGTCCCGGCGATACCAAGTGGATCGTGAAGTCCTCGACATTCTCTGTCCGCAAGGAGCTTAAAGGCTTCATATAAGCAATGCGTATAAGATTTCACGCCGATACAGAGTCCGCTGTTTGCTAAAAGGAGATCAAGATGGAAGGACTGGATTGGGATTGGTTGTTCACGACTAAACTTCCACCACTTCAGAAGTTGGATGAGTTTTCTAAGTTTTCTGCCACTGCGCTCATCGGCGGCTGCAAAAAAGCGCTTGTGGGCTTCCGGACTAGTTTCTAACCAACTGCCACTGCCATCCGGAATCATATAGATAGGTCGAAGCTTATCTAGCCTTAGGAAGAGAGCGGGCACTACATCAAGAGACTGTTGACCTCCAGCAAATCCAAGTGTTACTGCCTGCTTATCACGCCGAACTTCAGTGCGAACATACCGATCCTGCAGATCATTTCCAATCTTTTGAAGAAGGCTGGAAGATAAAACTAGATTTCCGCCCCATTTGGCCTCATTTCGACGTAGTACGACCATTACGTCGAAATCACTGTGCCAACGAATTGCCGTACTTCGGGCGTGACTGCCAATATAAAAAATATTGCTAACGTCAAAGGATGTCGCCAAGCGTCTGCGTACGGTAAAAAGGTGGCTGTGAGCAGCTTTCAGTTCCCCTGGCTGGGGCTGAATGCGACTTGCCAGCATCGTCATATTAAACTGTGGATTGACATGAGTCTGCACTCTTTATTCTCCGCCCCCTATACTTCCGACTCCTAAGCACCGAGCACTTAGGAGGTCAAGTAGTTGCAGGCACTTATGGCTATCACATGCCCTCTCTGAAATTCATCTTCAAATCTCTGCGGATCTGTTTCCATTTCTCAGAAAGAGAGGGATTGAGCTTGTTGAAAACCTTTGTTGAAAGTAAGATTCCTGCTGACGACTTCGCTGATTCATAATCAACAAAGCTAGCCAAGACGGTCGCGATAGCCCGATGAGAGTCTTCGCCGATTTCATGCAAGAAGTGAGCATGCAGTTGATCGTATACATGCTCATACCTGAAACGTAAAACCTCAAGATTCAACCATAGAGCAACAATCTCAGCTGAAAACACGAGTTGTGTTATCCAGGTAAGCCCTTCTAAGTTATTGTGCCTCAAAGCGAATGCCAGAAGCCACGTGACCAAATAACCTCCGGTAATAAAGCGGTTCTTCCAGAGCATTCGGGCAGTAATTTCTTTACTAAAAAAGGCATTCTCCATTGTGTTTGCGCCAAGCCGCTGGACCGAAGGGGAATATTCATTGTTGTAATACAGCGATGTCTTATCATGTGTAAGCGGCGTGCCGAAAGCATCTGAAAGTACTTGCTTTCTACGCATCCGTTCTGCTCTAGGCACCAGGTAAAACCTGCGCCTAGCGATATGGCGAAGTGAACAATTACAAGGACAATAAACACCGCCTGCAAAACACTATGCTCTGTAACGTACAATCTTGCGGAGTAAGGCATATATAGCGAAAGCACGGCGATTACCCAGAAAAGCCACTTGCTCACAAGCTCGGCCCTTGTAGCAGGCTTGTAATACTGCGATATCTCATCAATTCTTTGAGCTGTATCACTCATAGCGCGGGCACAATCTTCTTAATTTCAGTCTCGGCTGGCATAGCAGCCTCTTCGTATTACTTCGCTTTTTTTGCATGTTGCCTAGCACTCTAAATTTGTCCCTTGCATACTGTGGAATATCATATCCGCAGCTGAAGTCAGCCTGTGTGAGGTAGGTGCTTACGGACATTGCATTTTCCACCTTGTTCTCTTTGCCGTATTGTGTGGCACTTATGAGAATTTCGTCCAGTGCCAAGGATCCCATGCTCCGGTCACGTGCTCTCTTTGTTCCTTGTCATCCATCGGCATAGTTTAAAAAAGTATGCGTCATATTTTCCAGCAATTTTAAATAATGCCCTACATTCTTTGCGATAATGGACATCTACTACCCTGAAACTATGATGGAGACAATACTATTGAGACTTACCGCTTGTACTCAGCATCATTTTGAGGATACCTTCTGGCGAGGATTACTGTGAGAAATGGATGGATGCCCCTTGCCTATTTACTTCTGTTATAATTGATAAGATTCATTTAGACTTGTTCACAACCGGGATCAAACAACAAGATGAACCAAACTGAAACTCATGAATCCAGGATGGAACCACTGCTTGAACTGGCAGCCTCCTCAGGGGCTACCGATGCAAGGGTGGTCTCAACCAGGGATATTGTTATCGACGACCGGCTGCCGGACATTTGCAAGCAAACAGCTTGTGAAGGCTACGGTCGTTCAAAGAGCTGTCCTCCGCATGTTGCCGGACCGTCCATGTTCCGTGAGTGGATTAAAACGATCGAACACGCGATCGTGGTTAAGATAGACGTGCCGATGGAAATACTTCTGAGTGAGCGCGAAGACATAATGAGGCTGCTGCATGAGATTGTGGCCTCTGTAGAACTTGCTGCAAAACAGCTGGGATATGCCAATTCGAAGGCATTTGCTGGGGGCTCCTGCAAACAATTTTTTTGTTCCTCTCATGCCGATTGTCGCGTAATATCGGGTGAAGGCGAATGCCGAAACCCCCATCGCGCACGTCCGTCCATGTCAGGCTTTGGCGTAAATGTAGCGGAGCTGATAAATACAGCTGGATGGACCGAGGATGCGGAGAAGAGCAGCGCGCACGAACGGACATCGACAGGAACTGTGAGCGGCCTTATTCTTATTGGTTGAGGGTGCAGCTTCATCATGAAACTTGCACGAGTGAGGACAGGACAAATTTGAAAACAAACCATCTTTAGGGGAAGGAGCATAATGTCCTTCCCCTAAAGAATTTGTGTTGCCTCAGTGAAACTATTCAGAGATAATAAGGATTTCTACTCTCCTGTTTTGGGCCCTTCCTTTGGGATTGTCTTTGCCTTCCGGTGTCTTGTTCGGCGCTACGGGATTTGACTCGCCATAACCCCTGGCCGAAATCGTTGCCTTGTCAACAGCCCCTTCTTTAATCAGGTACTGCTTAACCGCTTCCGCTCTTCTTTCTGAGAGTTTCTGGTTGTATTGTACTGTTCCCTTGCTGTCTGTATACCCTTCCAGTTGCACTTTGGCGCCAGGGTATTTCTTTACAAAGTCTATGGCCTGCTTCAGTTCAGCGTCATCAGCTTTTTTTACGTTTGACTTGTCAAAATCAAAGTTGACATGGATGGTAAGACGGTCGATGACTCTTGCTGCACGCTCTTGATGCTGCTCTAATACTGGTGGTGCAGGCGCAGGCTTGGGTTCGGGTTTCATCTCGACAACAGGCTTAGCCGGGCAAAGGGCCTTAATTTTGCCGATTGCATCTCGCGCTATATCCATCGCTTCCTCAGTATGGCATGCCATATAGACCGCATATGCCTTGTCCACCATATCGCTCGCAGCCTTAAATTCTGCCGGACATTCCTTGTCTTTTCCAGCTGCGCGAGCTTCATTAAGGTCCCGTTCTGCTTCAGGTAACGGCTTGTGATAGGCCAAATATCCCGGTCTGTTATTCGGGGACCTCTCCAGATGGGAACACCCAACCATCAAACTCATGGAGAACAAAACAATTAAGAATATGAGCAATCTCTTTGCTGTCACTGCTTCCATCTTGACACCTCCTGATGATTTATTTATTTTCACAGTCCCGCCTCATATTATTTGTCTCCCGGATGTAAAAGAATAGCATACAAAAACGTCTGTAGCAATCACTATTGACATTCTGGAGAATTTGATACTTGGGCCAGGGAACTTTGGGGACGTCGTTGACTAAGCACCCTATCGAATTGTCATTATATTATCATAAATTTTTGAGGGAAATATCTTCACGACCGGAATGCTATAATTAGCGGAGAGGTGCATATGCTTATTTGCCTTGTACAACATGCTAAAGCAAAAAGCGAAGAAACAGATCCGGCAAGACCACTTTGTGAAAAGGGACTGGGCGACATTACAAAGATGGCCTCTTACGCATCGGGATTGAACATCGGCATCAATGAAATATTTCATAGTCCTAAGTTAAGAGCAAAACAAACAGCGCAGGTGCTTGCTGACTATTTGAAACCGGCGGAAGGTCTTACTGAAACTGGCGGCTTAAAGCCTAATGATGATCCTGCTGTATGGGTGGAACGTCTAAAAGTGATGAACGATAATATTATGCTTGTCGGACACCTGCCCCAGCTCGGCAAACTTGCATCCTTATTGCTTTGTGGCGATGCTGATAAAAATGTTGTCGCCTTCCGGATGGCGGGAATAGTTTGCCTTAAACGGGATGAAAATAGGGCTTGGGCGCTGCAGTGGATGATAACGCCGGAAATACTATTATAAGATTACCGATTATGCTGTCAGCACAAGATCGATCACTTCATTAATTGTATCGGCCAAATGAATATTAATGCCGTCTGTTACTTCGGCGGCCAGCTTGTCCACTTCGGCTTTGTTCCGTTCAGGAAGAATAACGGTTTTTACATTCGCCCTTTTAGCTGCGAGGACCTTTTCCTTGATGCCCCTGACAGGCAATATCCGTCCGGTCAATGTAATCTCGCCGGTCATGGCCGTGTCCCGTCTGGCGGGCCGCCCGGTCAGCAGCGAAAAGAGCGCCATGGCTATGGTTATGCCGGCGGAGGGGCCGTCTTTTTGTATGGCTCCGGAGGGCACATGAATATGTATATCATGGTGCTCGAAGAAATCCTCCGGTATGTTGTAAAGGGCGGCATTGCTCCTTACAAAGCTCAATGCCGCCTGCGCCGATTCTCTCATGACCTCGCCCAGGGAGCCGGTCATGATAAGTTCTTTCTTGCCTTTCATTGCCACGGCCTCGACAAAGATAATGTCGCCTCCAGCTTCGGTGAGCACCAGGCCGGTGGCAACTCCGATTTTGTCTTTCTCGCCGGCAACTTCATAGTAATGATGGCCCTGTCCCAGATATCGCGCAACATCACCGGCGGAGATGGTGACGGCATTTGGTCTCGTATCAGGGGAGTTTGCGCACTGCACCATTTCCCTTGCTATCTTTCTGCATACGGTAGCAATCGCCCTTTCCATGTTCCTGGTGCCGGCCTCATGCGTATAATTATCTATAATGCTTGCAATAGCGTCATCAGTAAACACGACAGGGACGCATTCGATGCCCTTTTCCATGATCTGTCTGGGGACGACAAACTGAGAGGCGATCTGCATTTTCTCTTCGCGGGTAAAGCCGCTGAATTCGATAACTTCCATGCGGTCTCTCAGCGGCGCAGGAATGTTTTCGATTGTATTGGACGTTAGAATGAACATGACAAAGGAAAGATCGAAGGGGACATCGAGGTAGTGGTCGACGAAGCTGTGGTTTTGCTCAGAGTCCAGGACCTCCAGCAGCACTGAGGAGGGATCTCCCTTGAAATCACGCCCTATCTTGTCGAGTTCATCGAGCATGATGACAGGATTGCAAGATTCCGCCCTCCGTATCTCTTCGATAATCCTTCCGGGTTTGGCGCCTACATAAGTACGGCGGTGGCCCCTCAGCTCTGCTTCGTCTTTCAGTCCTCCCAGTGCTATCCTGGCGAATTTTCTTCCCAGGGCGTCGGCAATGGCCTTGCCCATGGATGTCTTGCCGGTCCCCGGGGGGCCTGCAAAGCACAGAACAGACCCCCTGATGTTCTGCTTTTTTGTCCTGCTCTCCAGTGCCTCCTTTACAGCGGTGCGCACTTCCTCGAGTTTGAAGGGTTTTGAAATATAGGAAAAGGCGCCTTTCTTCATCGCTTCCACTGCAGAGGAGACAGTGGCATACCCGGTCACCATAATTACCCTCGTATCGGGCCGCGACAGTCTGATTTTTTCGAGCATTTCCATGCCGTTGACGCCCGGCATTCTGAGATCCGAAAGCACGACATCGAACGGGTCCGCGGAAAGCTTTGCCAAGGCTTCACGGCCATCTTCCGCTGTCACAACTTCATATGCGTCTTTCTGAAGAACGTGCGACACGTTTTTACGCGCCACTTCTTCGTCATCGACCACGAGGATACGCGGTTTTCTGTTCATGATAAGGGACTTGACCGCCAGATGTTCGAGGATCCTCTCTTTGATGGCAGGCAGGCCGTAGTGGTTCCTGTCCAGTATGGCTTTAGCGTAAGCAAGATCAATGCTGTCCTCAGTTTTTTTATTCCAGGGCAGGGCGACCAGGTAATCGATATATGTCGTGCCTATGGAATATTCCGTGGTAGATGGACTTATCCTGGAAAGGGCCTCCAGTTCCTGAAGGGCGATCTTTTCGACCCGGGGCGGCATGTGTGCCGAGGTGATCGACTCCTTGAGTTCATCGAGCGCCGCCTCCTGCACCTGCTCGTGCTCGTCGTCATCCCGTTTTTTGAAAAATTTCATTGTTTCTCCGAAACAGGCTTCCACGTCTTGTCGGGATTGTAAGACTTCAACTTTTGGGCGATCTTCATCGTATTCGGTCCGAGGTTCTTCTCGTAGACCTTTCCCTGCTGGTTGACGATAAAGGTCATCACCCCTGATTTGCCCCAGACTGATGGAAACGCCACCAGGGCGAAACCCCCGACCATATTGCCGTTAATGATGTAATTGTATGCGCCTCCGGGAGCATTCTTCCCCTGGCGTTTGAGTACCCTGAAGTAATAGCCGTGAAATGGAGTCGGCTGTTCCTTGAACAGGGATTTTCCCTTATTGTAGCCCTCCATTCTCGCCTTTGCTATGAATTCACCCAGCGGACTCAATTCTTCGCCGGGCGCAGCCCTCCAGAAGAGGCCATTTTTTTTGCCCGGATCACTTCGCAGTTTCTGTGCATAAGCGAGTATGCCGTTGCCGTTCCAGTCTTTCAGGGCATACTCGCGCTGTGCCTTCACATATGTGCGGCAGACCAGTATTGCGGTAAGTTCGTCTTCGCCTATCCGCCTGTTCAGTATCTCTTCTTTGCCTGCCGCGGTATCAAAGAACCATTTGCCGTCTTTTTTTACGATTGGAATCGGAAAGGGCCAGTTTTCGTTGCCTACATGCAGCACAACCTTTGAATCGCTCTCTTTAACTAGGGTGGTCTTCTCTGCCAGATGTTTGGCGAATTCCTCAAATTCAGCCGCAGCCTGGACCTTGTCAGGGGAACGGAGTTCCTTGCCGGTTGGGCCGAAGATCTGGTCCAGTTCAGCCCTGTCTTTTGCTTTAACCGCCTCAGCGAGGGACTTCAAGGCTTCCTCAGGAGAAGAAAAACCTTTCTGCGAGGCCGCCCCCACACCCTGCACGAAGCCATTAAAAAGTAAAGTTGCGGCTATCAAAAGTACAGCGATTAAGACTATGCCCCGCGAACGAAATAAGCATTTTCGAATTGTCTTCATGGTAATTTTCCTTTCCTTAATCAATTTATTCCACTAACGGTGCCTGTTATCGCCGCTGGGACCGGCCACCCGACGGAGCACTGCTTCTGCCTGCAGGCGCGGTGCGCGCCCCCTGACTGCCGCCCCTGGCTGCGGGTGCAGGGGGAGGGTGAAATCCTTCCCCGCTCCGGCGGCTGGTCTGGCCGCGTAAGCTCTGCGTCGCAGTCTCATGTGCCCCTCTGTAACCGCCAAAGGCGCCGGAAGGCGCTCTCGATGGCTGCGGAGCGCCTGCAACGCGACCGGCAGCGGGACGGGCCTGTGTAAATCCTCCGCCAAAAGTTGTCGCCGGTCTTTCAGGCCGCTTGCTCACTGCTGCAGCAGGCGGTGCATAACCTTGCTGAGAAGTACGGAGACTTTCCTTTCCGCGATTGCTGAAAGTTCTCACATCGCCCCTGGTTCCGGATATCCCGAACATACCTCCTGTTGCAGTGGCTGGTGTTGTTATCCCCCGACCTCTGACTTCAGACGGAAGCCTGTTCCTGCCCGGTCCTGTGATGCCATGCATGGCCCTGTAACTGTCAGGGCCACCGTGCGAAGGATCATGCCGCCATGTCTGATTTATGAAAGGTCTGCTTCTGTTGACATAAACATTTGTCATATGAACATATGGCCTTGCATTATTGACCCAGCCAGGCCGGTTCCAGCCATGATAGATCAAATGGTGGTAATGCCAGTCAAAGTCCATGCTCAGCCAGTCCCCGATTGCCAGACCTACGCCAAAGGTGATCAAAGGCGCCATGTCCGGGGTCGATTCCTCTGTATATACATCTTCAGGATCATACCGGGGGACATATATATATTGAGGTTGTGCCGGATCGATCTGTATATCGTCTCCATCAAAGATGACTCTTTGTTGATCGGTATTCACCAGATTCCCCGCGTCCTGGGCCCGCCACCTCAGTCGTTGGATTGATTTCGTCACGTCTTCCGGCTGGTTCAGAAAAGCATCACCGAGATTGGCAGTCCAATCGATATTATCGGCCATCATGTACAGGACATACGGATAGTGGGCCATTGCCTTGACACTCTCGGCCCAATTCTGTTCATCTATCCGCGATATGTTCCCGCCGCCTCTTAGCAATGCCGCCTCATCAACCACTTCGGATGTATATGTCGAAGCCGGCAGTATCTGGGCCAGCAAAGGGTCGGGGTAAAGCGCGATGGGCGCGAGCAGGTTGTCGAGTTCCTGGTCTGTAAATGTGTATTCCGGGACCGGCACGCTTTCATCAGCCCGGATTGACAGTGGGGCCGAAAGGAAAACCACGAATACAACCAGAAGGCTTCTTATGAAGTTACTGCCCATAAGCTCAACTCCTTCTTGCGTTTGTTCCAAAAATGATGATTACAGCCGCAATATAACTTATTTGTATATTATCACAGTTGAATTAATTTGGGATTTTGAAAAACAGGACTTCAAGTGTGGTTGTTGCAAATGCGGAATGACCTTGTTCGGGCAAGCCCAGGCAGTGAAGTGGGGGAGATTTAATCCAGGTAGTTATCCAGAAAGTATTTTGCCCAATACCAGCCTATAATGCTGCAAACAAAACCTGCTAAAAGCCCGGTGCCAAGTCCTATAAAGCCCCCCAGCCACCCGCCGACCATGCCCAAAACAGTCGAACCCAGGGTTTTTACAATAAATTTCATGTCACCTCCTTTATTAATTATGACGCGCTATTTCAGAGAGGCGAATTTTTCGGGAATCGTACTTTGCTTATCTTCCTGGTATCTACTCCCCGGTAATGCCCTGCTTTCAGCAGGTCAATAAAATTGCCGGACGTCACCCTGACGGAGAATTCGGTATAACATGAGCCGACTGAGACCGGGTCATGGGCATCCGAGCCCCCGGTATAAGGAAGGAGCAATGCTGCTGCGGCTTTAACGGCCTCCAGGTTCAGAGAATGGAGATTGCAGCCGTTGTGTCCTTCTATCGCGCATATGCCATTTACCCTTGTTATGGCGTCACCAAGGCTGTTAATTCCCCTGTAGGGATGTGACGGGATGACGACGCCCCCAAAGCTATTCACAGTTTCCAGGACTTCTGCTATGGGCAGATGCTTTGAAAGCAGTTTGTCCGTATTCACCCCGAATATGAGACAGTGCCCTTCTGCTGCAGAAAACTCAACGCCGCGAAGCACCAGGATATCATTTCTGTATTTCTCCCGCAATTCTTCGACAGGCTCAGAGGCTTCATAGGAATAGTGCTCCGTGAAAGCGATTCCATGAAGCCCGATCTTTATGGCCTGCAGGACCGATTCTTCTGGGTCTGCTTCGGAGTCGCCGCTTAAACACGAATGAACATGAAGGTCTAAACAGAATGCCATTTCTTTAATAATACAACAGAGATAAAGGTAAAAGGCAAAGGTGAAGGTAAAGACGTCTCAAAGGCGGACTTTTTCCAGGAGGCCGCAATTTCGCTGCCGCAACTGTATGCAGAGAACGCAACATATTTTAGCCTCCCGGGATGTGGGTACATCCTGACCACGACTAAGCAAATGAGCTTATCCTTCGAGTTTCAACCTGTCCAGATTATTCACAATGTCAGCCGAAACCTTCTCCATTTCAGAATACAGTGCTTTTGCCCTGTCCACATTACCTGAGTTATAGGCATTCATTATCTCTTTCGATATCGCATGGATTTTTTCGTGAGGCGGAACAATTGCCTTGAAATGCGCAGACCCGCCGTACTTCTCAGCACCCTCAGTGTCATACCATTTCCCAAATCTGCAATTGTGGTGATCGGGCAGGCTGGATGCCTCGATCTTAATATCACCGTTCATAGCCGAGAGAATACGCTTGATATATCTCCTGTGGTCGATCTTTCCGATATCGAGCATGGTTTTGCTCATGTCGCGCGTCCTGAATTTCAAAATTGACTGCCTCAGCCCTTCCTCGGTCTTCATGAGGTTGCTGGCATCTCTCATCACTCTGAGAGACAAATCTTCCGTGCTTTTGGATATGACGGCCATTTTCTCTATGTTCCCGGTGATCTCGCCGGAGGTGGACGACTGCTCCTCAACCGCAACCTCTATTTGGACAATACGGTCCTTCACGCCTGTAACGGTCTCGGCAATATTGTTGAGAAGGCCGCTCATTCCCCGGACACATTCTGCTGACCTCTCGATGCTGCCAGAGGCATTTTCCATCGATTGTGTGGTTTTATCGGACTGCGCCTGAACAGCGTGTATCTTCTCCGTGGTCTCCGTGGTCGCCTTTATCGTCCTCTCGGCCAGCTTCCTCACCTCATCTGCCACTACTGCAAATCCTCTGCCCTGCTCCCCTGCCCTGGCCGCCTCGATCGCTGCATTCAGCGCCAAAAGGTTAGTCTGGTCCGCTATGTCCTTGATAATTCCAATAATGTCTCCTATCTCGCCGACTCTCGTATTAAGCCCCCCGACATGGGAGGAGAGGTCTGAGACGGACGTATTGACGTCCCCCACCATAGCTATGGCGTCTTCCGCCACTTGCTTGCCCTTTGTCGCAATCTCCAGAGCCTGCGAGGACATTTCAGAAGCATCCGAACAACTCCTGGCGATATCGGTGATAGTCTGGCTCATCTCTTCCGAGGCAGTAGCTATCTGGGCGGCCTGAGTGGACTGCACCCTGGCCCCTTCGAGCATTTGCCATGAGTCAGAGCCGATGTTGTCGATCATCAATGATATTTCATTGGTGGACGTTCCAATAGCATAGATGCTTTTATCAAGAGACTTTGCCATCTCGGAGAGGCTGTCCAAAACAGAATCCGCTCCCTTTCCGGTGGAGATATCTACCGTGAGGTCTCCTTCTTTTATCCTGTTAATTATAGCGACCGTCAGTGACTTGCCATTAGTTCCTGTGAATACTTTTTTAAAAATGTTCATAGCTCCCCCTCGGGTTTTCTTTTAGCTTTACCCAAAAAAGCCTTCATTCCCTCTCTATAGTCATCAGTGCCAAAGCATTCTGAAAACAGGTTGATTTCCAACTCAAGCCCTTCTTCAATCAAGGAACTTATATCTGTCAGGCTCTTCAGTTTCGCCATGGACGATGGGCTCTTGCCTGCCAATATGTAGGCCATCTCCTCTGCCTTCCCGATAAGCTCCTGATCTTCTGTAATAATATTTACAAGCCCAATAGACAGCGCCTCCTGCGCAGTGATGATCTTTCCGGTCATGATCAGTTCTTTTGCTTTTCCTGTGCCTATTATCGCCGGAAGACGCTGTGTCGCTCCCCATCCGGGTATGATGCCTATATTGATTTCAGTCTGTCCGAACCTGGCGCTCCTGCCGGCTATTCTTATATCGCAGGCAAGGGATATTTCACATCCGCCGCCAAGGGCATAGCCATTCACTGCAGCGATCACCGGCTTCCCGATCTTCGCTATCCGATTGCACACGCTATGCCCTAGTCTCGAAAAGGCTTTGGCCTCTTCCGGGCCCTTGTCATTCATTTCCCTGATGTCCGCGCCCGCACAGAAATCTTTGCCGCCTCTTATAATTATGCACATTATGTTACCGTCTTTTTCAAGTTCCTCAAGGGAATCCCTGAGGTCGAGGAGCATGGGGGTATTAAGGGCGTTCATGATTTCCGGCCTGCTCAAAATGATAATGCCTGTCTTGTTTTTCTTCTCGACCTTAATATGGCTATTTCTCGTATTCATAGAATCCTTCGCCGCTCTTTCTGCCGAGCTTTCCGGCAGCCACCATTTTATGCAGCAGTGTGGGGGGGTTATATTTCTCTCCTAATTCGGAATGGAGTATCTCAAGGGCGTTGAGGCATATATCGAGACCAACCAGATCAGCAAGCTCCAATGGGCCCATCGGGTGGTGTGCGCCGAGCTTCATGATGGTGTCGATGCCTTCTCTTGATGCGACCCCCTCTTGCAAACAGTAAATCGCATCATTAATCATGGTCATGACAAGACGGCTTGATACAAAGCCCGGAGAATCATTTACAACAACAGGGATTTTTCCCATTTTCCCTGCGACCTCCTCCAATGTGATAATAGTTTCTTCAGATGTGCGAAGACCCTTGACTACCTCTATCAATTTCATCATATATGCCGGGTTCATGAAATGCATACCCGCGAAGGCGTGCGGTCTTTGTGTAAACTGGGCAAGTTTGGTTATCGAAATGGTCGTGGTATTCGACGTTAAAATAGTGTCTTCCCTGCATATCGCGTCCAGTTCTCTGAATACCTGTTTTTTTACTTCCTCATTTTCTATTACCGCTTCAATGATCAAGTCCGCATTTTTGCAATCTTCCAGGCGCGTAGTGGTTTGTATATTGGAGAGGATTTTCTCTTTTTCGTCACCTGTGAGTTTCCCTTCATCAATTCTCTTTCCGAGCCTCTCTTTTATTTTTGCAAATCCGGTCCTCACATATTGCTCTTTTGCGTCCATAAGAACTACTTCAAAGCCGCTTTGCGCTGCTGCCTGGGCTATCCCGCTCCCCATAGTCCCGGCACCGATAATCCCTATTTTCTGTACATTCATAGTCCCATAGTCCTCATTAAAGACGCCACCCTTTACCTGTCCTTCAATTCCTGGTGGGCTATAAGAAGTCTCAGCATATCGGAGGTCCCTTCTCCGATAGTAAGCATCCTGGCATCTCTCCAATGCCTGTGAACATCGAATGCGTTTATGTATCCGTAGCCGCCGTGGATCTGGATTGCAGCGTCACACACGCTTAAAGCCGTCTCTGATGAAAAAAGCTTTGCCTGTGCCGCCTCTGAGGCGATATCCCGACCCTTGTGTTTGAGATAAGCTGCGTGATAGGTAAGGAGTCGGGCAGCGTTTATCCCGGTAATCATGTTCGATATTTTTTCCTGCACAAGCTGGAACCCGGCCAGGGATTCACCGAAGGCCTTCCGATTTTTGGCGTATAAGAGAGACTTTTCATATGCCGCCTGAGCAATGCCGAGCCCGATTGCGGCAATCGTCAGTCTTCCGCTGTTAAGCATATGCTTGGCGTGTTCCAGCCCTTCTCCCTCCTCTCCAAGTATGTTTTCTTTTGACACCGCACAATTATTGAAATTTATCGCAGACAGGATATTTCCCCTAAACCCGAGTTTTGCGATCGACTTTGTTATTGTACATCCAGGAGTTTCCCGCGGGACCAGGAATGAGGAGATGCCCTTGTCCGTCCTGGCGAAGACCAGAATCACATCGGCTTCTGCGGCATTCGTTATAAGCATTTTGTTCCCGTTCAATATATACATGTCTCCTGAACTCCCGGCCCTCGTCTGAATAGATTTTGCGTCAGAGCCGCAGCATGGTTCAGTGAGCGCAAAGGCAATCAGGCCCTTACCCTGGATGAGACCTCTCTCCTTAAGAAATGTCTCTTTTTGCCGGTCGTTCCCGAATAAAAGCAGACCGCCGCAGACCATTCCCTGGATCGAAACCTGGAGCGCGGTATTGGCACAAGCCTTTGCAAGCATTTCTAACGCTGCGATATACACCGGAAACGGCAACCCCGAGCCATTGTATTTTGCAGGGAAGGGCAGGGCCATAATTCCATTGCCGGCCAGTTTTTCGAGGTTCGTCCGCGGGAATGCTTCGTCCTGGTCCGTTTTTTTAGCCGTCGGAAGTATCTCTTTCTCAAAAAATGTCCCCAATGACCCGAGAGTGGTGTGGTACTTCTCGGCTTCGGAGAAAAGCATTTCGATAATATTCTGTTGTTCCCTGATATAGAACATATAACCTCTAAAAGATAGGCAATAGGCTATAGGCCAAAACCCATTAAACCATGTCAATAGCACTCGCCCTTAGTTTTTGCCTATAGCCTTTCGCCTATCGCCTATTGCCATGTTTCCACAATCATCGCTACCGCATTGCCACCGCCAAGGCAGAGGGTGGCCAGTCCCCTTTTCAGTCCCCTGTTCTTCAAGGCATGTACCAGAGTTACGAGAATTCTCGCTCCGCTGCATCCTATAGGATGGCCCAGGGCAACGGCCCCGCCATTAACATTTAATTTGAGAGGATCTATGCCCAGTTCTTTTCTCATTGCTATGGACGCAGGGGCGTAGGCCTCATTATGCTCGATGAGGTCCATATCTTCTATGTCAAAGCCGGTCTTCTCGAGGAGCTTCCTTACTGTGGGAACAGGGGCTTCCATCACATCCTCGGGCCTTGTCCCCCCTGTATCATAGCCAATTATTCTTGCAAGCGGCTTTATGCCCAATTCTTCAGCTTTCCGCCTCGAAGTGATGACCAGTGCAGCCGCGCCGTCGCTGAGCTTTGAACTGTTTCCTGCCGTCAGAATCCCGTCTTTTTTGAATACCGGCGCGAGTTTTGAAAGTTTCTCCAGTGAAGTATCTTCGATCACGCATTCGTCTTCGTCAAAAATACGCCCCGGAAGCCCGACAGGTATAATCTCATCCCTGAACAGGCCTTGTTTTATCGCTCGCAAGGCTTTCTGATGGCTTTGCAGGCTGAATTCATCCGCCTCATTTCTCGCTATGCCATATTTCTCAGCAACTCTTTCGCCGGTGAGCCCCATAAGATAGTTGTTGTATACATCCCACAGCCCGTCGTAGAGCATCGCATCCGTTATCTGGAGATCTCCAAACTTCAGCCCCCATCTGATGTCCCTGACCAGATGCGGGGCCAAGCTCATATTCTCCATGCCGCCCGCAACAATTATTTCGGCATCGCCCGCTTTTATTCCCTGGGCAGCGAGCATCACGGCTTTGAGTCCCGACCCGCATACTTTATTGACCGTATACGCTCCGATCTCATAGGGTATCCCGGCGTAGATCGCGGACTGGCGGGCGGGGTTCTGTCCGAGTCCCGCTGAAATTGCGTTGCCCATGATCACTTCATTTATATGGTGCGGTTGTATGCCGGCCTTTTTTAAAGACTCTTTAATGGCCGTGGCCCCGAGGTGTTGGGCAGGCATATTTTTGAGTGAGCGCCCGAACTTGCCGATAGCCGTCCTGACAGCGCTGATTACAACAACATCTCCGGTGATAAGGCAGTCTTCCTTTGAGAGCATAGGTGAATAAATTATAGTTTATATTTCCTGTTTTTTCTCCCCGTGACTAAGAAATTGCACTAAAGTTGCATAGTGCAACGCTTGTTCGTTTTTTGCATCAATGCCGATTTCCCATAAAAAACAATTATAGATCGTTGCACCGGGAAGTGTATAGTTGCATAGTGCAACTCAGGTGCGATCACGTCTTTTACAGAGTTATCAGAAAATACTATAAAAACAAATAGATATACCAGCATATCTTCCTGGCACAAAAAATGACTTATCTATTAGTGAAGTTCATGAAAAAGGAGGATGACCATGAGACGCTTAATTGAAAGATTTGAGACCGTGATGATGGCAGCGGCTTTCGCTGAAGAGGGAGAGTTTGATACAGCCCGTCAGATCATGAAGGAAAGCGAGCTGAGGAAAACAACAAGGCCTTCTGTCGGCAAACGCCAGAGACCTGATAACAGAAACGAATTAAGAGCTGAGTAGAGAGGTCGTAACAATGGGTGAGGACATTACCGGTATGGGGAAACTGAAACAAACGATGAGAAGTTTTGAGACGGCAATGATGGCAGCATCGTTGGCCGAAGAGGGTGAGGCCGGTATGGCGCGAAAACTCATTAATGACGAACGGCGTATCCTGCTCGCCATGAAGAGTGAGCAAATGGACAAAAAAGCATTCAGGTATGCAATTAACACGTGCAAGAGGATCGGTGCTCATCTGGATATTCTGTACATTTCGGCGTCAGATGAGCATGATCCCCTGCTTGATGAATGTCTAGCCGAACTCAAGGCCGAGGGCGTCAATTACCGTTTGAAGTATAAAAAAGGCAGCCTTAAGCAGTCGATTATCGATTATACGAATGAAAAGAAAAAGATCCTGTTCGCGGTTATGGGTAACAAAGGAAGGAGCAAGAGTTCATCGCAGGACTGGCAGGATCTCAAGTGTCCTCTGGTTGTGGTAGAGGACACTGCATAGCGAGTGAAAATAGGCATCATCTGGTGCTTATAAATAAATACAAATGAATCCGGAGGAGGCTCAGATGGGAAGCGGAAACGGCAAAACAAAGAAAAAACCTTATGGAAAGCTACTTATTGCAGGTATTCTTTCAGTTGCGCTTTATGCATTGTTACTTACGAAGCAGGGCATTATCAATGATTATTTCAGTCGCGGCGGATTCTATGCTTTTCTGCCTATAATTGCAGCATTTGCTTTTTCAATAGTGCATGGCTCTTTTACCGGCAATTTCTGGACAACGCTCGGTATCGAGGCCGCAAAAAAACATAGGGGGGTAAAATAACATGCATGACATTGTCAGAGAGGCTGCGAACTTCATAAATCTTGATAGTGCAACCATGATTTACCTCTTCATGGTAGGCTTTGTGGGCGGCCTTGTCAGCGGGTTTATCGGTTCTGGCGGGGCCTTTGTGCTTACACCGGCCATGATGTGCCTGGGAGTGCCCGGGCTGGTTGCAGTTGCGAGCAATATGTGCCATAAGTTCCCAAAAGCGTTAATTGGCGCTCTGAAAAGGGCAAAATACGGCCAGGTTGACGTGAAACTTGGTATTGTGATGGGCATTTCGGGGGAAGCAGGCGTCTTATACGGCGCATATATTCAGGAAGGTATTAAAAAGGCGTTCGGCGATGCAGGTTCCAACCTGTACGTAAGCGTAGCCTTTGTAGTTATCCTTGCGGTTGTAGGCGGCTTTGTTCTGAGAGATGCCTTGAACACCTACAAGTCTGGTACCGGTCATGAAGAAGAAAAGACGACTAAAATCGCCAAATGGGTCCAGTCCATAAACATTCCTGGTACGATGGTGTACTTCAAATGCCTCAATGCGAGGATCTCCGTACTTTTTACAATTCCTTTGGGTTTTGCAACCGGAATGCTTGCGGCAACAATAGCAGTAGGAGGCTTTATTGGTGTTCCTTCCATGATTTATGTGCTAGGCGCACCGAGTTTGATGGCCTCTGCGACCGAGCTTGTCATTGCATTCGTCATGGGAGTTGGCGGATCATTGAAGTATGCCATGCACGGGCTCGTGGATATTCGCCTTGCCATGCTTATACTTGGCGGCTCGCTGTTTGGTATTCAGCTCGGCGCAATTGGGACAACCTATGTTAAACCCTTTGTGATCAAGCTGGTCATGGGAGTCATTATGACAATAGTGCTCTTCAGTCGCGGCCTCATGGTGCCGGTTTATCTTTCACAGCTGGGATTGATCCATAAATTGAGCGCCACCACTGTTGGGGTACTGAAAAGCACAAGCTTTGCCATAATGGCGTTAGCGTTGCTCGTCGGTGCATTTATCGTGCTCCGGTCAATGTGGCAGGGTCGTCGGGCTGAACGTGAACTGTCAGCAAGAGAAGAAGCTCTGAGCATACAATAAGTTAGATGGGCAAATACAGAAAACTGCTTGTCGCAATCGACGGTTCTGAAGCAGGAATGCATGCACTGAAGGAGTCGTTCAGGCTTGCGACCCATGAGAAGTGCTGGATAACCGTAACCTCAGTGGTCCCCCCTTTTGAGGGGGACCTTGAGCTTATAGCCATGAAGAATATTGAGGCTGCATTGAGGCAGCCATGTGAAAAGGCGCTGACTGAGGCGGCTTTATTGGCCAAAAGCAGCGGCGCCCTTATTAAGACCGTGTGCGAGGAAGGCGAGCCTTACGAACGTATTATCGACCTTGCAGAGGCCGAGAATTGCGATCTGATCGTTATGGGGAGGACGGGACACAGTCATACCGGCAGGAAACTTATCGGCAGTGTAACGGCCAGGGTCATCGGCTATAGCCAACATGATGTCCTGGTTGTCCCCAATGGCGCGACAATAGGATGGGAGAGAATACTTATAGCTACTGACGGCTCAAGATACAGCGATGCTGCTACGACAAAAGCGCTGGAATTTGCAAAGGCATACGGATCGTCACTTGGGGTTGTCTCTGTTGTCGATGTCCCCGCTGAATTCTATGCGGAGGCCCCGGACGCTGTTGATGATCTTATAAAAAATGCCAGGCGTTTTGTCGACAAAGTCAAGCAGAAGGCAGAAGGCGCAGGAGTAAAGACAAGTACATACGTCCGGGAAGGCGAGGCATATGAGACTATGATCGGCCTCGTCCGTGATCATAAAATGGACATGATGATCATGGGCTCCCACGGGAGGACGGGGATCAGACGCCTGCTCATGGGAAGCGTTGCCGAACAGGTGATAGGAAACGCCCCTTGTCCTGTGCTGGTTGCCCGGTTATAAATGGACTCCTTTACTTTTACCTTTATTAAATGTTTTATTTATAAATGTCTTTAAAGAAGAAGATAGCTCTCAGTTTTTTTATCAGTTCCTTTATTTTCGTCCTCATCTCGGCGACCGAATACATAAATTTTATTGATATCAGGAAAGAAATACGCAATCTGGAAATTTCAGACACCATCAGGAGCAAATCACTGCAGCTTCGGAGGCACGAGAAGAATTTCTTTCTTTACCCTGAAAAGGCCGGCGAGGAAGCAACTGCTGTTTACCGGTATCTGGATGAGATAAACGCCATTGTGGGAAACGCCGGCGAAACAGGCCGGGCAATGAACGCGCCTGTGAGCAGAGAACTGAGTGGCCGGTTGCAGTTTAGAGAGAGTCTGAAGGAATACAGGCAGCAGTTTAAAACTGTCGAATCATCTATCATTGACCTGTCGGCACAACTGAGAGAAATTCAGAACCGGTACGCTCAATTCCGCAGCGATTACCTTCTTATTCAGCTGACATTTCGCGAGCATCCGCTGCAGGTGGCGGAATTTCTGAAGAATGTTTCTTTCAGGTCGTCTGACCATGAGCTGGTTAACAGGCTCAGAGTTTTGGATACCGAGATTCAGGCCCTGAGGAAAACCGGCGAGGACATTCTCGGTTATGCTAAAGAAGAGGACACGGATGTGCGGAAACATGTGGAGCGTGTCATCAGTATTTCTCAGAACGCAATTCGCGTAGTTGTCCCGCTGTTCTTTATCAGCGGCATGGTCTCTCTCTTCTTACTGAGAAGGAATGTGGTAGGCCGTCTGAAACTGCTTACCGACAGGGTTGAAGAAACAGGCAAGGGGCGGTTTTCCCAAATCGCTTTTACTCCTTATTTGACGCCGGCTGATGATGAGGTCGGAATATTGATAAATAAATTCAATATTATGGAAGAACAGCTTGCCCGGCACGAAGCGGAACTGAAGCTGAAGAATGAAGAGCTTCTCCAAAGCAAGAAACTGGCCGCAATAGGCACGTTGGCGTCGGGCGTGGCCCACGAGTTGAACAATCCGCTCAATAATATTTATATCTCGGTCCAGGTGCTGGAGAAAGAGGCTGAAAACAACTGTTCTCCTATGATAATTGAAACCTTGCACGACATCATAGGGCAGACCATAAGGGTGAAACGCATAGTCGGAGACCTGCTCGAGTTTGCGCGTGGCAAGGAACTCCGGCTGAAGAATGTGGACCTGATCGAAATTATAAACGGGGCATATAAAATGGTGGGTGCTGCTGCTGATACCGGGAGCATAGACTTTACTCTCGATGCAAAGCCTGAAGATGCTGTTATAGAAGCTGATTCCGAACAGATTGAACGGGTATTTATCAACCTGTTCACCAATGCGGTCCATGCGATGAAGGGCCTGTCACGGCAAACATTGAAGACAAAACTGGTCAAAGAGTATCAGAAAGTTAATATAATCCTGTCCGACACCGGCAAGGGCATGCCCGCTGATGTGGCGGACAAGATATTTGAGCCGTTCTACAGCACGAAAGACAAGGGCACTGGTCTTGGACTGGCCATTGTTTTTAATATAATAAAGAGACACGATGGCGAAATACGGGTAGAAAGCGAAGAGGGGAAAGGAACTGCATTCTTTATTACGCTGCCGGTTAAAAGGGAACATTCGGATGAACTTTAAAATTCTTATCGCCGAGGATGAAGAAATTACCTTAAAACACCTTGTCTACACTCTCAAGAAAGAGGGTTACGACGTGGTCGGCACAAAGAACGGGCGTGAGGCGCTCGGTGAACTCGAGAGCACCCGCTACGATGTGCTTATCACTGATATAAAAATGCCTGAAATGAGCGGTATCGAGTTGCTGGAGAAGGCAAAGGAAATGACGTACGAAATCGAGGTGCTGGTAATCACGGGCTTCGGAAGCATCGGCTCGGCTGTGGAAGCGATGAAAAAGGGTGCTTATGAATACATAACAAAACCATTTGATCTCGATGAACTGATCCTCAAAGTGAAAAATATTTATGAAAGGAAAATGCTGAGGAAGGAGAATGTTGCCTTAAAGGCCTTTTTCGGGATGAATAAAACTGTTTCTATCATTGCAAAGAGTGAGAGCATGCAGCTTATATTGGGTATTGTCGAAAATATCAAAGATTCAGACTGCAATGTACTGCTCACCGGCGAGAGCGGGGTCGGGAAGAGCCTTCTGGCTAAAATAATACATTTTACAAGCAGACGGCAGAATATGCCTTTTTTATCCATTAACTGTGCGACATTGACTGAAGAACTCCTTGCAAGCGAACTTTTCGGCCATGAGAAGGGGGCATTTACCGGCGCGGTGAGGTGCAAACAGGGTATTGTTGAGATAGCGGATAATGGTACTCTGTTTCTTGATGAAATCGCCGAGATGGCAACAAACCTTCAGGCAAAACTGCTCAAGGTGATCGAGGACGGCGAGTTCTACAGGGTTGGCGGCACGAGGCCCATAAAGGTGAATGTCCGGTTTATCGCTTCGACAAACCGGCAGGTTGAGAGGCTTATTTCCGAGGGGATGTTCAGGAAGGACCTTTATTATCGTTTGAATACTATGGAAATATTTATACCTGCGCTGAGAGATCGCCGTGAAGACATTGTCCCGCAGTGCGAATATTTCCTTCAGAAGCACCTGCCGAAATCCAATAAAAACATAAAGGGGTTCTCCAGGAAAGCTATGGATATCCTTACGCATTACAGTTTCCCCGGCAATGTGCGGGAGCTTGAAAACATAATTGAGCGCGCCATTATTCTTGAAAAGAGTCCTCTTATAACTCCGGAAAGCCTGCCCCAGAGCATCACGATGTTCCAGATTGAGACTATGGAGCCGAGCCAGATTAAAACTATTGATGAACTTAATAAGGAATATGCTGAAAAAGTTGTGGAGCTTGCCGGAGGCAACAAATCAAAGGCTGCGGAACTCCTTGGAATTTCGAGGACGAGCCTGTGCGCATTCTCAAGGAGGAGCAGGTACTTGACGAACAAAACTGATATAGGCAGTTTCTTTTCTGCGTTATTTATTATATGTGTGGCTGTTATATGCGCAGCTTGCTCTTCGTCCTCTCCTGCGTTAAGCAAGGAGAAGTTCAACGGAGTAAACGGCGCCAGCCAGGAGATCAGGAAGACTCTTTCCTCCGGGGGGGACTATCAGGCGTTCTGTGCTGCGCTGCAAAAGCTGTCTCTGGAAATAACGGCCCTGAAAAATAATGTGCGGACTGATCAGGAAAAAGATTTATTGAAGGATTATTCCGATCTTTACGCTATTTACCACGATGGTTATGTTTTATGGAAGTATAAAATAGAATTCACCCGGTACGGCTTTGTTCCTGGAAATTTGATTTATGTAGGTCAGGATATCGAGCCTATAGTCATCAAGTACAGGATACCTGTCGAGTTTCATGTATATGAGCCTACACATCAGTCATGGAAGAGCATTCCCGCAGAATCGATCCAGATGATCTGGACAAATGCGGACTCCGAGATGCAGATAATCAATAGCATCCTCAGTTATCGATAGAGCCTTAAAGCAAAATCTCCTTTTTTTCTAATTCACTCATTTGCATTTTCCAGACGATTCCTGCCACCTTTTCGGGAGGAAACCTGTCACCCCGGTAGGGGAAGCATTGGCTTCGTCCCGAACCATTGACTGATAGTTACTTCCTGAAACCCGCACCTTTGAACTCTGATATAATTGTGCGTAGTAGAATTGATAATTTGCAAAGAAGGATGCAAATGACACAAAAAGAGCAGATGGCCAAGACTGAAGAAATGCTGAGGGCTGGCACTTCACGAGGGGATATCTTCCGGACGCTCGGCGCAACGGATGATGTGGCAACACAGATGGCCTCAGTCCCCAGTTTTGAAGATAGGACGAGATATTCAAGGTTGAACAGGATTTATTTTGGTATTCTCGTTTACACCTCAATTGCCAAAGCTGTATTTCCAATAGTAAATACTACTTTGAACAGTCTTCCTCTATTTACGATAATATTTCCTCTGTTTATTTCAGCATACCTAATGTACGGTGCCTTTGAAGTGAATAAATTTCACGGCCGCTTTTATGCATTATCAGGCTTTTTCTGCATATATATATGTCTTTCAAGCTTTAGCGCGTATATGGTCCACTCACATGAACTTGAAAGCGTGCTGCTAATGTTAGTAGTCAATATTCCCATTTTATTTGGAGGGATTCTGGGTTTATATCTGAAAAAGAAACTATGCCCTTATTTGGGCTTTTGGGGAGCAAAGACTGATAGATCTGGTCATTATTTATTTTTAAGGGATTCTGAGTAATGCTCACTCTTCTTCTCTGCAACACGCATTTTTCAAATTCGTTTTACCGTGTGAACTTCACATGCCATTTGGTATGACTGACTTGTTAGAAGTTATAGATATATGCCCTGTCAAATTGCTTAACAAAAGCATGGCATTCTGGTATGATAACAAAATAACTAGTTAATACTAGTTATCCCCCCGCACAGGAGGTGGAGTTATGGACTGGAGAACAGCACAAACACAACCAGACGGAAGCTTCAATATCCCAAAACGGTGGCTTCATATTCATTATTATGAAGCTTTAAATATACTATTTCGAACAGAAAATGCCCTCCGGGTCTTCGTATATGTGACGTTGAAGAATAGTCTATTTGACAAGTGGGCAGACACTACAATCCAAGTTTCAGATACCGAACAGGCAACGATCAGCTCCTTAGCGAAAAAAAGAATTGCCCAGGCGGAAGGTTTCGGTTATCTAGGATATGAAATCACCTCTCCACTCATGCATCTAAACAGTGGCGAACTGGTAAGCTAATAACTTCCGATACTTGCTGGGATAGTTTCTTTAAGCCATATTTCAAAGGTAAGAAAGAGATAATCAAGACAAAACTTGATGAAGTGGGCATTGTTAGAAATTCGCTAGCTCATTTTCGTCCGATAGAATATGACGACATAGAGCTGATAAAGCAAAACGCAAAACACGCTTTAATTGGAGTTGAAGAATGTTTGTCAGAAATGACCAAGACATACACTGTTGTGCCTACTAACACCACTGAGAACTGGTATAAGAACATAAAAGCCTTACGTGCCGAGTTATGTGACCTCACAATCTATCAAAGCAGCCACGAAGAATGGATTCGAGTCCAACTAGCATTCGAATCTAAAATGCTAACTAAGGAGCAATGGTGGGATGAGTATATGGCATATACAGTCTAAACCTCAGTTTCCCCGGCGATTATCAGATCCTACGAGAACATAAGAAAGTATGTTACATATGTCACAGAATTTATACCTGGTGCGCCGTTGGATAAAGACCTTATACCGAACTTCAAAAAAAACGTTTCGTTCACATTCCGAAGGGATGTCCTCACCTCTAATGAGAAAGATATCAGCGCCGATAAAGAATGTGCTGTTGAAAATACAAGAAGAGTCTGCACTGGTCAAACAAGACAATTTGGCCAAAGGAGAATAATTACAACAGCGCGGACATCCGCCCAGTTCCAATCATCAGACGGACAAGATCACCGGTGGATATGCGATACAGACAACCTAAAATGCCCGTTTTGTGAAGATGATCCAGCGGAATATTGGGGAGATGTGGGCCTATATCACAGCGATTTTATTGCGGGCTTAAGCAAATATCCTTGGATGCCGTCCACCATTGCCCCGGCAAAAAAATCATATGAATAAGATTGTCGGCATACTTGGATGTTGCTCCTCATTTCTTTCGGAAAGCCGCAGTAGTTTCGATTTTCAATAACTATCAGGTAGTCGGTGAAGATGAGAGGCAAGAGTTCTTCTTCTGTAGTGCGCGGCACACGGTCTGTTATAATAGAACGTATGCAGCGACGAGCTAGAAAAGCAGTAGTAATAAGTCTTATAATAATTGGATTGTCAGCCTTTATTTTGAAGCTATTTTTGTTCTATTTCCTTATGAGTAAATGCCCTGTTAGTCCTATTGTGTCTACCGGGCAAATATATCCTCTCAATAATCATGGTTATATATTTTATGTAACGAGAATTCATGCCTTCCTTCAAGATATTCTTATGTACGCATTTATCATCTTCGGATTTGGCGGAGCATTATTGAACTTGCGATGGAAAGTTATAAGGAATAACTTTGAAGAGATGCATAAGCATGACCTTAAGATGTGAAATGCTTAGCTGAGGAATTCTAGCGGCATATTCGGCGCCACCAGAATTGGTTCTTTTTGAGCGACCCCAACAGGCATGCAGCTCATTGCAGACTTATTGGTGTTTGCTTCTTCCAAAAATCTTCAGTCACGATCCTTGATTGATTTTGCGGTATTGTCGGTGCTATACGCACCTTTGCTTGTTCGCCAAGGGGATCGATTCCTGATCGAAACTGATGTTTTGCTCCTTCCGCGGGGTCCTTTCTGCGAGTTATAATAGAAAAGTGGATAGATCATACAAGGCAGTTTCAGGCAAGACTTACTCTCTATTCGGAAGCAATTTATCTACTGATCAATACTTCAGAACCATACACGTCATTGCAGAAAGCCTTTTAGCCCTGTGTCCGGACCAAAGGGTCCTCCTTTTTCATGTCCAGAAAGCAGGTGGCATGAGGTTCAAAAAGAGGTTGGCCTATGCATGGGACGCTGCCCTCATCGCTCTCATACGAAAGAAACTATATGACGCGCTGCACTCATATACCCCGAGGGTCAATGAGCATTTAAAAAACATCCCATTTTCTCAGAGGATCGACAAGACTATCAGAACACGAGAGGAAGGATATCATCTTTACATGCTTGAGATCGAACTCGTTAACCGAATATACAAGAATGCTTTCAAGGAAAGTAGCTACAAGTTTGCGCTCCTCCCTCATTGCCTGAGAGATTTCAGACCACAGTGCAGTTCAGTCCCCGGAGATATCGAGCATGTATGTATGGGTTGTACGGAGGATTGTTTTATCCGTTTCGGCAGCAGGCTGCTTACGAAGTACGAGATCCACCCTTACATATCAATAACGATAGACCAGAAGAAACTCTTCGCGAGGCTAAAGGCGGAGCATCCGGACATCGGAGCAGTAGGGGTTGCTTGCATTCCGGAGCTGGCGCAAGCTATGAGGCTTTGTATTAAACTTGGAATCTCTCCCATTGGGATACCACTAAGCGCCAATCTATGTGCTAGGTGGATGAAACGGACTTATGAGAGTTCGTTCAGCCTTGAGGAATTAGAGAAAATCGTAAAGTGAAACTTTACTCGCGCTCTACTGCACCTGATGACCAATACCACGGCATGTTGTCGACAGAGTTGCTCTCCAAGGAAACCAGTTAAAACCAGTTTCTCCATTCCGGTTCTGCCTGTATCCCGCAGGGGTCCTTCCTGCAATCCGCAACAGTTTCAATCTCAAATAACTATTTTATTCCGTTTGAAACGAACACATTGAGGGAGGAACGACGATTTAAGTTTTCTTAAACGTCGCAGGTATGAAGAACTGCAACTCTTAAAGACTTCCGCCAGTACACCAAAACAGGCAGTTTTTTGCTCCATGACATGATTTCTACCGAAACTAAACGCTGGCAAGATATGAGCCGACAGTGTTGCCGATGAGCTCACCCTATTTACATTCGCCTATTATTCTGAGAAAATTACTACATACAAATTTATCAGATATGAAAAGAGACCGCCTCGTTAAAAAACAGAAAGGAGAAAGCAATGCATAAAATGAACCAAGCCGAGATGGACCAGATCGTAAACAATCATTTCATGTACGAATTCGGCGACGATGTCGACGGAGTTGTGAGCACCCTAACCGAGGACGCCGTTCATGAGATCGTTGGGGGCCCCCTTGGGCCGCTGCAAGGAAAAGCCGCCATCCGACGGTTTTATGAGCAGCTCTTCTTGGATATTAAAGGTGAAGCCATTAAGCCAGTGATGCGCCTTTACGGCGAGAATTTTATTATCGACGTGACCCTCTGGACTGGACAAGTCTTCAACGGAAGGCATTTCAATCTCGACGGTAGAAGCGGCAAGGCCAGTTTCCGGATCCTGCACATCTTTCGCCTTCGTGAAGGGAAAATCGAACTTGAAAACATTTGGTTTGATTACGACGCGCTCAAAAAACAGCTCACCTAAGAATGCTGGACGACAAGAGATGGCTTTTCGAATGGGAGGCTTGGCTAAGGATATTAAGACGGTTTCTGCATTTATGGAGAGAGAACCATAAAACCTTCGGTAGATGCGGCAGCATTCAGCTTCTCATCAAAGGATGAGAATGACAGCAGAAACATTGTTCTGATTTGCTTTCAGCAGCATCGCAGCAGAGAGATGAACAGCATCGAAACTTCGCAAACCATATAGGTTTACCAGACGCCCGGCTTCCAGTTCATCAAAGTCTACTGCCGCGAACCGTTCCCCATTCATTGGAAAACTTGGCGATCAGGGAGTCATATTGTTTTTCAGTTAAATCACCCTGTCTGAAGCGTCTGCTTATTGCCGACATCGTTTCAGGATACGCTATGCGGCAGGTGGCAACTATTTCAGCTTCTTCAACCCATTTTTTAACTAAAGCTGTATGGGCTTCCCGGACATATAATTTCACAAGACTGCTGGTATCAAGATAAACGATCATCGCCGTTCCTCAAGAACAGTCCTGGAAAGAGACTTGCCTTTAATTTTGATATTATCGAGACCCTCAGGCTTTCCTCCTGACCACTTGGCCTTTCCTGAGTCAATAAGTGACTTCAGCGCTTTCCTCTCCCTGGAAATTGGAATGACCAGGGCGACTTCCCTGCCGTGCTCAGTTATGACGACTTCCTCGCCATGACGTACCTTGTCAACATAACTGCTGAGTTTTGTCTTCAATTCTTTTATTCCCACAGAAATCATATTAACCTCCATATTGCATATTATGGTTACAATATACAATAAAACTGGTCACATTAGCAAATGGAAATGAGCGGCGGGATTCGTCGGAAGCTCCACTCATTTTCAGGAAGGCATTAATCAAAACTTAACACTCCCGTAATACTGGTGAAACGATACCTGTGTAATTATGTCGGTAGATACTTCGAGCTTTAATTCATAAAAACCGGCAATAAACCAAATTAAAGGGGGGTAAAAATGGATCTTGAACAATTCATCGGGATGTTATCAGAGGAGGAAAGGCAGCGCCATAAGGACCTGATAGAGGAATGCAGGTTGAGAAGCGAAGAAACCAGAAAGAGTTGCAGCAGGTGTTACAGAAGCCTTAGAGATATGTCAATTACCCTGGCAGCGACGGCGCAATCGCTGCACGGCAATAGACACGACGCTGCAAACATGGCGTTGCTGGATCAGCTATAAATCGCCGGAGTTGAAAGAAACAAGAGGTATTTAATGGCGAAAGGATCCTTTTAACCAAGATGTAATGCTTCTGTAACTTTATTGAAATGCCATCTGTGCGATCATGTGTATAGATGTTTAGACAACGCTTAGGAGCTACTCATGATTGACAGGTATAACGGCGTTTCATATTACCACCAACTTTCCAGCATCCTCATTGAGCAGATAGGCAATGGCACTTTCCAGCAAGGCAACAGGCTCCCCACCGAAAACGAGCTCAGCAAAAGGTATGGCCTGAACAGGCACACTGTAAGACGGGCGATGGAACGGCTGGAGGATGAAGGCCTCATCTATAAGATAAGGGGTAAGGGCGTATTCGTTGCCAATACTAAAATTCCCTATAAAGTCTCGAAAAAGACACAATTCACAACTCTAATGCTCTCCGCGGGTCTGACCCCTGATTCAGAATTGCTGAATTCATATGAAATTGCCGCAGGAAATGAAATAGCGGAGAAGCTCAATATAGATCCTTCCGATAAGGTGATAGCGCTGGACATATTAAGGTATGCCGATGAGATCCCTTTTTGTCATTCGGTCTCTTACCTGAGGGCCGATATTTTCCCCGGACTTCCCGGTCTGCTGAACGGACTCTATTCCATTTATAACATTCTCAAAAAACATTACAACATCGACATGCAAAGAGTATCATCGAATTTCGAGGTCTCGCTGCCGGGTAATTCGGAAATGGACATCCTTCGGATATCCGCGAAGACACCGCTTCTTGTCGTCAAGAGCATATCGAAGAGCCAGCACGGAGACATGGTCGAATACTGCACGACCTGCTTCAGGGGAGACCTGAGCAGCATCACTGTGGATTTCAACGAGGAAGGGAGGTGATAGTTCCGGGAGATGATCGGAGGGTCTGACCGCGTCCGGGCGGACCCGATACGGGTCCGATAAAATTAGAACTTATGTCATTATCAATTCCAAATGGAGGAAAAAATGAAAAAGTATTTTCTGGCTATCGGGCTGGCAGCGGCCCTGATGATAACTCTGAGCGGGACTCTCCGGGCTGAACAAAAAGGTCTGGTGATGGGTCTCATTCCAGCTGAAGATCCCAAGGCTATGATCGAGCAAATCAAACCCATGAAGGCCTGGATGGAGAAAGAACTGGGGCAGCACATCGAGCTTTTCACCGCCACTGATTACTCCGGCGTAATCGAGGCCATGCGGGCCAAGAAGGTGGATTTTGCCTGGTTCGGCCCCTTCTCTTACGTGATGGCCCATGAGAGGGCAGGGGCCGATGCCTTTGCCGTGGGCATCGATCCGAAGGGCAAAAGCACTTACCGCTCATACCTGGTGGCTACGCCGGAAACGGCCCGGAAGCTGGGCATCTCCACCCCCTTGAAGGGGAGGAGGGCATGAAAGCCATAGTTCAAAAGCTTAACAACTTAAAAAGGAATTCACTTTCACTTTCACCGACCCTGCTTCCACTTCCGGCTATGCCGTACCCAGGTACTTCATGTGGAAAGTCGGCATGGACCCGGAAAAGGTGTTCCGAAAGGTGGGCTTCAGCGGCACTCATGACGCCGCCGAGCTCATGGTGAAAAACAAGACGGTCGATATGGCATCCGATAACGATATGACCAATCCTGCCATGGTCGCCGCGGGGAAAATATCGCCCCAGACCAATATTATTATCTGGAAATCTATCCCTCTTCCCGGTTCTCCCGTGGCTTATCGGCAGGACTTGCCGGAAAACATCAAGGATGGATTGAAAAAGGCGATTACCACAATCCCAAGAGAAGACAACAAGGTCACTGCTTTCGGGAACATTACCGGCTGGGAGATTGTAAGTGATCAGCGACTATACACTTATTAAAAATGTCAAGAAAGTGATAGACGGTCTGAAATAAGGTTCGGCGGCCGGCAGCGCCGGGGGCGGGTTCCCGGGTAGAGTTTGACCAGGTCGGCTCGTCTGCCCGGCAGGGGCCCTGAGGGCCGGGGAGGATATGATGATAAGGATCGCAAATCTCAGGAAACAATTCAACGGCCATGAGGTCTTGTGCGGCATCAATTTATGGGTGAAAAAAGGCGAGCCCGTGGCCCTTATAGGCCCCAGCGGGTCCGGAAAAACCACTATGATCAGGACGATCAACGGGTTTGTGGTCCCGGACGCGGGAACGATTTCAGTCGGCGGCCGGGAACTCAAGTTTCAGAACGCGGAGTCTCTGCGTCAATGCCGGAAGAAAATCGGCATGATCTATCAGCTTTTCAATTTGGTGGAACGGACCTCGGTCCGGGTAAATGTGATGGCGGGAGCCCTGGGACGGCTGGACGGCGGGGTTTCCCTGCTTTCTTCCACCATCGGTTTCTTCAGCAGGAGGGAGATGGACAAAGCCATGGAGCTTCTCAGATTTGTGGGGCTGGAGGAAAAGGCCAGGGAAAGGGTGGACCGGCTCAGCGGCGGCCAGAAACAGCGGGTTGCCATTGCCCGGGCCTTGATGCAGGAGCCGGAGGTGCTCCTGGCGGACGAGCCCATCGCCAACCTCGACCCAAAAGCCAGCGGGAAAATTATGGAACTTCTACTTCGGATCAACCAGGAGCAGAAGATAACCCTGATCACGGTCCTCCATCACCTGGACTCTGTGCGGGACCATTTCGACAGGGTGATCGCCCTCAAAGAGGGGTCTATTTGTTTTGATGTTCACACCCGCGACCTCAATGATCAGCGACTTCAGGAGATATATACATTCGACGAGGAAATTGGATGCGTTACAGCGAAAGTCGGCAACCTGTAAACTGGGCCGGGAAGCTCTTGTGGTGGTCCATTTTTCTGGTCATTTTAGGCTTCTCGTTCAAGATTTCGAAGGTGGATATAGGGTCCCTCATCGGCGGGTTATCACAGTCGTTTGCCTTGGGCAGGGAGATGCTGCCGCCGAATTTTTCGAGGTGGAGGCAGATCTTGAGGCTGGCCGCGGAAACTGTGGCAATGGGCTTTTGGGGTACAATATTCGGAATCCTCTTTTCCGTGCCTCTGGGATTTATGGCGGCCAGGAATACCAATAAGAACTGGTTCTTATACCACCTCGCCAGGGGTCTGGTGACCCTGCTGAGATCAATACCGGATGTCATTTACGGCTTTTTTTTCGTGACCGCATTCGGTCTCGGACCGCAGGCCGGTGTGGCGGCCTTGACCCTGGCATCGGTAGGGCTTCTTGGCAAATTTTACTCTGAAGCGGTGGAAAGCATCGACGAAGAGCCGGTAGAAGCGCTGGTGGCCACGGGCAGCCATGGGCTCAGCGTCATCCGCCATGCTGTTGTTCCCCAGGTGTTGCCCTTATTTACGGGTTACACCTTTTACATGCTGGACCACAATATCCGCGTTGCTCTGGCCTTGGGGGTGATAGGCGCAGGGGGGCTGGGGGTGGAGCTTTTCTACCAGATGCGCGCCTTTCACTATCAGAAGGCGGCTGCCATCCTTGTGATCATCCTGGTCGTTATTACCCTCATCGATCGGGCCTCGGCGAGCCTGCGCAATAAAATCATTAAAGGCGGCTTTTTAAATTCAGAGACCCGCATTAAAGATGCGGCACTGTTGGTTGTGATCGGCCTGTTTATTCTGATCTGTGTTTATTCTGTTCCGGTGGATATTAAGGAACTGGTGGCCGGGTTGCCGCGTATCTGGAGATTTCTGAAAGGAATGTTCCCGCCCGATTTTTCCAGACTTTGGGTCTACCTGAAATTGATGCTGGAAACTGTGGCCATGGGTATCAGCGGCACCTTCCTGGCGATTGTCCTTGGGGTCCCCCTGGGTGTGCTGGCAGCCCGGAACACTACTCATAATTCGATAATTTATAATCTGGCAAAGGAGGTTACCAACTTTTTCCGGGCAACGCCGGACCTCGTGTTCGCCTTGATTTTCGTGGTGGCGGTCGGGTTGGGACCCTTTGCAGGGGTCCTGGCACTCGGCCTGAACACTGCCGGGTTTTTGGGAAAGTTTTATGCGGAGGCCATCGAAAATATCGACCCGAAACCTGTGGAGGCAGTGAAGGCTTCAGGGGCCAGGTCGATTCAGCGGATCGCTCACTCCGTCTTCCCCCAAGTCCTGCCACTTTTTAACAGCTATAACCTGTACATCCTGGATCGGAACATCAGGTATTCCACCATCATGGGATTGGTAGGCGCCGGCGGCATCGGCTTCGAGCTGGTCATGACTTCGAGAATGTTCGAATATCGCCAGATGGCCGCCATGCTTTTGATAATCCTGGCCACCCTCATGCTGGTGGACTGGCTCTCTTCTTATTTAAGGAAAAAAGTAGTATGAAGGCAGTGGATAGTGAATAGTGAACAATGACCGGTGAGGAATAGATAATGGAATTTCAATTATTGCTAACGAAAATGGATGACAGATCAATAGAAAAACTGATTTGCCTTATGCCGGCAAATGAAATTGATATAGTGAAGACGCCTGAGACAGGTCTTCTGATGATGGCGGTAAAGGATTCCTTTGATGTGGAATTTTATCTGGGAGAGATACTTGTGACAGAAGCGGAGGTCCGGTACAACGGCAAAAAAGGATATTCCATGGTCATGGGAGATGAGCCCGGTAGGGCCATTGCGGCCGCTGTTGTAGACGTTGTACTGGGAAGCGATAATGAAAAATTAAAGGTAATAGTAAACAGGGTCCTTGCATCGTGCTTGAAAAGAGTGAACAGAAATGAAAAACAACAGGGAAAACTCACGGCCAGAACAAAGGTGAGCTTTGAAACAATGAGGAAAGGGTAGGAATCAACTTATGGACAACACATATTTACTGACGCAGAATACATACAGGACCATTCTTCAGTCCATGGGCCATCCGGGAAAAATTTATAAGTTGCCTACACAAACCGGCTGTGGGAAAGCGGATGGATTAATGTCTGTTATTTTGACCCTTCTCGATCATGAGGTGACATTTTTTTTCCTGGGCAGCGGTGCAAAAAATTTTGGAGATAAGATATTCGAACTGACGAGGAGCACTGTCTCCGATATTGTATCAGCTGATTTCATAATTATGCCGGATGGCAAGAGCGGGGGCGAAGTGCTCAAAGCCAAGAGAGGAAACCTTGATTATCCTGATGATGGTGCAACCGTGCTGTATGTAATTGACAGCCTCGGGGACAGAAGCAATGGAAAGGGTCATGTTTTATTGAAAGGTCCGGGCATAAAAGACGGACTCGAAATATCCGTCAGCGGGCCTGTGAAAGATGAATTTCTTTTCATCAAAGAGGCCAACGCGGAATTCCCGCTGGGGATAGATTGCATCTTCATAGACAAGTCCGACAGGATAATGTGCATTCCGAGATCGACAATGATAGAGGTGAATTAGCGATGGGTTATATTGCTGTAAAGGGCGGGAGGGAAGCAATAGAAAATGCGGCAAAACTTCTCTTTTATGAAAGGATAAAAGGCGGTACGCGCCTGCTGGAGGCAGATCAGATCAGGGAACAACTGTACCTTGCTGTTGACAGGGTCATGGGCGAAGGCTCGCTGTATGCGCCCGATCTTGCGGCGCTTGCCATAAAGCAATCTGCAGGGGACACTTTGGAGGCTTCTTTCATGCTCAGGGCTTACAGGGCCACGAAACCCAGGGTCGGATATTCCATCCCGCAAGCGACGACGGAAATAAGGGTTGTCAGAAGGATTTCCGCCGCCTTTAAAGATATTCCGGGTGGACAAATTCTGGGTCCTACATCGGATTATACTCTCAGGCTTCTCGATTTCGAACTCCTGAATGACAATCAGAGAAACGAGAAAGTCATATATAAACAATCTTTTTAAGGGACTCACGGATGTCGATCCCCTTCCTGAATCGTTTCCCAAGGTGATAGAAATAATGAGAAAAGAGGGGCTTTTGACGGAGCGGGCAGGGAATTCGGGCCCGGACATTTCCGGTATATATGACGTAACAAGACAGTCCCTGACGTTTCCTGCAGGCAGAAGCGCCACGCTTCAGTCGATGGCGAGGGGCGAGACAGGAGGTCTGCTTTTGCTGGCATATTCCAATATGCGCGGTTACGGAGATATTCATCCCACTGTCGGAGAGTTGAGGGTTGGATACATCCCTGTAAGAATCAAACATCCCTACAGCAGCGAGCCTTACACCGTTGGTGAAGTGAAAATAACGGAAGCAGAGGTCATTGCGAAATTCACCGCAAATGACGGATCTCCCCAATTCACTCTTGGTTACGGGCTCTGTTTCGGACACAACGAGACTAAAGCGATTTCAATGGCGATCCTTGACAGGGCGATGCAGGCGGAAGGGAAAAAAATGCCTTCTGCAAGATCAGGAATTTGTCCTGTCACATATCGACGGAATCGATGCATTGGGTTTTGTGCTCATTGGAAGCTGCCTCATTACGTGACATTCCAGTCGGATCTCGACAGGCTGAGGAAGGCCCGGGAGTCCTGGAACTTTTGCGGAAGCCCGAAAGCGGGCATTGAAGAATGAAGCTTGATAAATACATGAAAAGCAGGGAAAGCAGGCAAAAGGCCGTTGAATACAATTTTGCCTTTTTGGACGAGAGCGCAAAAAAGGAGATAAGGCGCAAGATACTTAAGGCAGTGGCCATCCCCGGATATCAGGTCCCTTTTGCATCACGGGAACTGCCGATTGCAAGGGGCTGGGGAACGGGCGGGCTGCAGATAACTCTTTCCATTATCGGCAGCGGCGATATCCTGAAGGTCATAGACCAGGGGTGTGACGGAAGCGTCAATGCGGTGAATATAAAGAAATTTATAAGCAGGGTAACTGGCGTAAAAACCACAACTGTTACCGGGGAGGCCACTATTATCCAGACAAGGCACAGGATTCCTGAGGAAAGGATGAGCGAAGACCAGATACTTGTACTCCAGGTGCCTTTTCCCGAGGCGCTGCGAATGGTGGAGCCTTCGGAACTGGAGACCCGGCGGATGCATGGAGAGGCCGATTACAGCAGGATGTGGCTTTATCTTTATGAGGACATAGTCCAGTACAGCGAGATAAGCATAGGAGCGAGGTATCCGGTGACGGTCAATGGAAGATATATCATGGACCCGAGTCCTATACCGAGATGGGACATTCCGAAACTCAACATGTCCGATACGATCTATATTTTTGGGGCCGGGCGGGAGAAAAGGATATATGCCGTGCCCCCTCATACAAAAGTTCGAGCCCCTGGAGTTTGAAGACTTCAAATTCAGGGTCGAGGATTTCAGGACTGCGGCATGCCGGAGGTGCGGCAGCACGGACACTTTTCTCGATGAGATGATTGATGAAGTTTCGGGCAGAAGGATTTACCAGTGCTCGGATACCGGGCACTGCGATTTAAGGGCCGGGACCAATGGAAAATTATAACAGGATGGACATGATTATATGATATGCGCACCTGTGATGAAGGCGGAAGGACTCACAAAGATCTACGGCATAGGATGCCCTGCTTGCAGGGAATCAACCGGTCCCGCATACGAGACGAACATTTGCAGGCAGTGCGGTTCCGTGGTCGCCTGCGGCGATATTTCATTCGAACTTTATCCTGATGAGGTGCTGGGGATAGTCGGCGAGAGCGGCTCAGGCAAGAGCACGCTTGTAAAACTGCTCTATTTTGACTCTGAAGCGACTCATGGGGCCATTTATATAAATGATTCAGCAGAGAATGTCCTCTCGTTCAGTCCGTTTCAAAAGAGGCGGATCAGAAATTCGAGCATGGGCATGGTGTACCAGAATCCGCACTACGGGCTCAGGATGGAGGTAAGTTCCGGAGGCAATATATCGGAACGGCTGATTATGGCCGGATGGAGAAACATCGCAGCGATGCGCGAAAGGGCCTCCTATCTGCTGCAGAAAACGGAAATTCCCGTCCTGAGAATGGATGAGCCTCCGGCAAATTTCAGCGGGGGAGAGCAGCAAAGGGTCCAGATTTCGAAGGCATTGTCGAACAATCCATTGATTCTTTTCCTGGACGAAGTTACCACAGGCCTCGACCTCTCCGTGCAGGCGAGGGTGCTGGACCTGATCAGGGCGCTGCAAAGTGATTTGCATTTGTCAGTTATCGTGGTATCACATGATCTGGGCGTTATAAGGCTGCTGACAACAAGGACAATGGTGATGAAATACGGCAGGGTTGTTGAATCGGGACTCACGGACCAGATACTGGAAGATCCCCAGCACCACTACACACAACTCCTGGTAAGCTCACAATTATAGGAGAGAATATGAGAATAGGCGTGATTTCCGATGTGCACGGCAATTATGAAGCCCTGACAGCAGTTTTGAAGGAGATAGATAAAGAGGGGGTGGACCTTATAGTGAATTCCGGCGACAACATCGGGTACTCGGCCTTTCCAAATGAATGTGTGTCTCTCCTGTCTGAAAGAAATGTCACATCAGTTATGGGCAACTATGACGATGCAGGCTCCATGCGCCGTTCTTCCTGCGGGTGCGGGACGGGAGATGAGGAGACCAATCGCATACGCTTTGCGTCGCTCAGGTGGACGCAGGAAAGAATTTTTGAGGAAACAAGAGAATACTTGTCGTCATTGCCTGTTACATGCGGATTCTGGACCGGGAACGGAAAAACGTTGATGTTTCATGGAGGCCCCGAAAATCTGACGCAATGGATAACGGCGAACGATCAGGATCTGCTCGCATCTATTGCAGAGAGAAACGATGCAAAGCTCGTCATAATGGGGCATACTCATACACCTTTCTCCATACTGATAAGCGGCACTCTCTTCGTAAATCCCGGGGCCGTGGGCAGGCCTTTTGACGGAGACCCCAGGGCGTCTTTCGCAATTATTGACGCTGAAAGGGACATCAGGGTGAGTTTCCGGCGCGTGGTCTATGATGTCGAAAAAAACATAAAGGCCCTCGTTGAGGCGGGTTTGCCTCCTGAAATCGGAATTATGCTCAGGAACGGGAGGGATTCGCACATTGCTTAGAGTGGATAATCTGTCAAAGACCTTCAATATTCACATCCTCGACAACAAGGCCATCAATGCTTTTTGCGATGTTTCATTTCATGTGAAAAGCGGTGAGTTCCTGGTCCTTTCCGGACCGAGCGGTTCAGGTAAAAGCACGATTCTAAAATGCATTTACCGGACCTATTTATCGAGCGGAGGGAACATCTGGTTTGATTCGGCAGAATACGGGAAGCTCAATATAGCGACCGCCCCGAACCATGCAATCCTCAATATCAGAAGAAGAGAGGTCGGATATGTGTCCCAGTTTCTTAAAGTAATACCGAGAGTGCCGGCCATCGATATTGTTGCGGAACCTCTCGTGACAAAAAACAGGCTGTCATTGGACAAGGCCAGGACCAGGGCGGGAGAGCTTTTGGAGAGACTGGACATTCCAACATATCTGTTTGATGCCTATCCCTGCAGCTTTAGCGGAGGAGAACAGCAAAGGGTGAATATAGCAAGAGCGGTAATCTGGGCGCCGCGCCTGCTTCTTCTTGATGAACCCACTGCGTCCCTGGACAAGGATTCGATAGCTATTGTTACAGATTTGCTTAAAGAGCTTAAATATGAGGGTACTACCATGATAGGCATATTCCATGACGGCGTTATCATTGATTCTGTAGCGGACAAAAAATACGAGATGAAGCAGGGGGTAGCTGAGCATGCAGCATAGTACCGGAGTCATAATTGAAAATGCCCGCATTGCGACCCCTGCCGGAACGCTCGATGGAAGTTCTCTGAAAGTGGAAGCCGGCACCATATCAAAAATAAAGGAGGGCGCGATAAAGTCGGGCGGCAGGAGAATTGACGCGGAAGGGAGGTATGTGATACCGGGATTCATAGATCTTCACAGCGACGCGATAGAAAAGGAGATTGAGCCAAGGCCCAATACCTTTTTCCCGAAGGATGTCGCGATCTTTGAACTCGACAAAAAACTTGCGGCCTGCGGGGTCACAACGATCTTTCATGCGCTGTCTTTTGCCGAAGGGGAGATAGGGGTCCGTTCAAACGCAATGGCCACGGACATAATAAAAGAAGTCGGCAGGCTCGCCCCGAAGTTGGGCGTGAAGACGAGGATACACGCGAGATTCGAGATCACCGATACCGGCGCTGTTCCTTATCTGGAAGGACTTCTGAATGGCGGGCAGATACATCTCCTTTCCTTTATGGACCACACCCCCGGCCAGGGTCAATATAAGGATGTCGCCTCCTTTAAAAATTATTTCGGGAGAGTCTATAAGAAAAGCGATGAAGAACTTGACAGAATGATCGACCGGAAGCTTACTGCAAAAAAGCATACCCGGTCCTCTGTGCAGCATGTCATAGATGTATGCGCATCGCTTGGCATCCCCATGGCGTCGCATGATGACGATACGCCGGAAAGAATACGGTGGCTCAGGGAAAAGCGTATAGGCATATCGGAATTTCCGGTGAACCGGGAAGCCCTGAAGACCGCCAGGGAGATGGATATCTTTACATGTCTTGGCGCCCCGAACGTTTTAAGGGGGAATTCCCAGGTAGGAAACTTGAGTGCAAGGGATGCGTTGTCCGAGGGATATGGAGATATCATTTGTTCTGATTATTCTCCGATGACGATCCTGCACGCCCTTTTTGCGATTGTAAATACCGGAATACTGCCGCTCCATGAGGCGGTAAATCTGGTGAGCCTTAATCCTGCTTCCGCAGTCGGTGCCAACGGCAGGACAGGGTCTTTAGAAGAAGGGAAAGAAGCGGACCTCGCCATCGTGGATGTCGCTGATGGAATTCCGCGTATTTTTAGAACTTATGTATCGGGTAAGGAGGTATTTTCCGCATGTGGTTGTTAGCCAATAGTATCTATGAAAATGATGCAGAGCAGTCAGAACGCAGTGCCGACGAACAAGTTCTGGTGGACCATGGCCGGCCCTACTGATACGGCTTTTCAGGCGTGGGACAGGAAATGGATGACAGAGGAAGGCCGTGCCGGCTGGACAAGGCCCGAACAGGATGTAATTGATATTGTACCACTTCTCAGATTAAGGAGCGTGAATACCGTGCTCGATTTGGGATGCGGCGTAGGCAGACATTCCTTATTGTTTGCCTACGAAGGATTTGCGGTATGTTCCCTTGACGCAAGCGAGGCAGGTTTGGAAATTGCCCGTAATAACGCCAGGGACGCAAAACTGCCGGTTGATTTTTCCTGTTCAAAAATGACGGACCTTCCGTACGGGGCTGACAGCTTCGATTATGTCCTCGCATGGAATGTAATTTATCATGGTGACCCGTTTATTGTGCAGCGGTCCCTTAAAGAGATCTCGCGTGTTCTGCGCAGAGGCGGCATTTTCCAGGGCACAATGCTTTCGAAGCGAAATGCCCTGTATGGAAAGGGGCGTTTGATCGCGAAAGATACATTCATAATCGACGATGATGATGAAAAGAGCCATTCGCATTTTTATTGTGACTATGGCGAATTACTGGAGCTCCTGGCCGGATTCAGGGTATTATCCGGAAGAGACACAGAACACGACAAACCGGGGTCTTATCACTGGCATTTCACAGCTGAAAAACTATGAACCAGAGTCCTCTTCAACACTATGTCCCGCCTGCTCCTGGACAGTATTTATATGCGGGTCAGAAAATCATCTGTGAAAGTGAAGGTATTTTGAGGTAGAATATATGTAAGAAATAACAGGAGGTGCATATATGTGCCTTGCAGTCCCCTCGAAAATAGTTACTATGGGTGATATGACCGCGACTGTCGATGTCTACGGTGCGCGACGTGAAGTCAGCCTGCTTCTCATGCCTGAGGCCGCCGGCATAGGCGATTACGTGCTTGTGCACGCCGGTTTTGCCATACAGAAGATTGACAGTGATGCCGCAAACGAGGCGCTGAAGTTGATAAAAGAAATTACCGACAATGGTGAAATCTGAAATTGCGATATTTATATAAAATCAAGGCTGGAGGAAGGGAATGAACAAACTGTTACTGGCCGTGGATGGTTCCGAGAACTCGATGAAAGCAGCTGAGTATACGGGGCGCCAATTTTCAGGCATAAGCGGGCTGCGAATAACTCTCTTTCATGTATTGCCCTTCGTGCCCGCTGTATTCTGGGATGACGGGCATATCCTCACTAAAGAAGAGAGGGAGGCCCGCAAAGCGGTTGTCGATAAGTGGGTGACGAACCGGCAATCAGTGATCGAGCCTGTGTTCGGAAAGGCTGTGCAATTACTTCTCGCAAACGGCATAAAAGCCGAACAGATCGAGACAAAGGTTGTGTCGGATTCCACGGATGTTATCGGCAGTATTCTCGAAGAAGCACGCGGCGGAGGCTATCAGACACTCGTGATGGGACGCCGGGGTATTTCTCCTGCCAAACACTTGCTCATGGGCAGTGTTACAACCGGAGTTATGAACCGTGGGGCAGGAATGGCGATTTGCATAGTTGAGTAAACAGGATTTTCCGGGTTTCAAATTGTCATAATTTGCTGGTTTTCAGCTTTGTCTTGTCAAAGTTGAACTGAAACATGATGTATCCGTAATCGTTATCTTTGCCGCTGCCGCAGGCGTTGCGGAAAAATTGTCCTGTGAAGAAATGGTCATAGGCGACAATGAGCGAGAAATCGTCACTTATAGTATAGGTAAAGCTATAGTCGGTCTCCAGCCCCAGGTGACGGCTGAAACCATTCTCAACTGCATTGGCAAGAAAATAGTGTCCGGTTGCCGTAAAATTCAGTTTTTTGGTTATGTCGATTCCCCACCCCAAAGTGTAAATCTGCAGTCCGCTGGCGTGGTGTCCTGCTACGCTTACTCCCGAAAGATCACCGATGACATGCATATCACCCACGAGTGAAGTATCGTTGTCAGGATTACGGAATTCCTTGTTTAATTTCGTGCCGTTTGCCGCATCTTTGTTGCCGCTGCCGAGGGCGTTCGTCGAGAGAGAAAAATTCAGTTGTGAGCGTGTCGCGAGTTCCCTCGGCAAAAAGAGCAGCAACGCATCGACCACCTGCCACGCGAAGAATACGCCAAGCGCACCACCAGCTAAGGCGTAGAACAGGCTCTCGGTGAGCAGTTGTCGGATCAAACGGCCACGCGTCGCGCCGGCGGAAAGGCGCACGGCGATTTCTTTGCGTCGTCCGGTGGCGCGGGCGAGCATGAGATTGGCCACATTGGCGGTGACGATCAGTTGGACACCGAGGCATACCGCGAGCAAGAGGATGAGGGCGGGGCCCATGACGGTTTGTGCGCCCCAGGGGCACTGGCTGAGGGGAACGACGCGATGTTGGGCGTCGCGATTAGTATTGGCATACTCGGAGGCAAGTCGGGCGTTGGCGGTGGCGACGGCGGCCCGCGCTTGGGCTAGACTTACACCAGGTTGGAGACGGGCGAGATTGTGCCAGCCACGTGCGCTCCGGCTGGTGAGGAAATTCCGGCTCTGGTTGCGCACCTCGGCGATCATGGACAACGGCGTCCAGGCCTCGCAGAGGATCGGGTTGATTGTGCCGCGGAAGGCGGCGGGTACGACGCCGATGATGGTGAAAGCCTGGCGGTTGAGATCGACCGTCTTGCCGATGATGGCTGGGTCGGCTGCGAATTGGCTGTGCCACAATCGTTCGCTGATCACGAGTACGGGATTG
>CAWCLI010000008.1:0-429563 GCA_963796345.1 Nitrospirota bacterium
GTTATGTTATGTACCTCGTACCTGCTCGACTGAGTTACGTATTGCTCACATCAAAGGGAGATTTTCATGAGGCGTTCAATATGGCAGGTGTTTTCAAGGTCCCTGCTGTTTTTATCTGCCAGAATAACCAATGGGCGATATCAGTGCCGAGAGCAAGCAGTGCGCATCAGAGACCCTTGCACAAAAGGCGATGGTTCCTATGGATTTGAAGGTATCCAGGTGGACGGCAATGACATCTTTGCCGTTTATAAGGCAACAAAAGATGCAATAGAAAAAGCTAAAAAAGGCGACGGACCGACTTTTATCGAATGTTTCACATACAGGATGTCTCACCATACAACGGCAGACGATGCGACAAGATACAGAAAGCAGGAGGAAGTCGAGTCATGGAAAGCGAAAGACCCTCTGCTGCGAATGAAATTATACATGGGGAAAAAGGGGATATGGACTGAGCAGTATAACAGGGAAGTGGAAAATAAATCGAAGGCCGCAGTTGACGAAGCCGTGAAAAAAGCCGAAGCAACAGAGCCTCCGTTTCCGGGTGACATGCTGACTTATACGTTGAAAGAGCTTACACCCCGGCAGGCAAAACAGATAAGAGATTTCTAATATGCCGGAAAAGCCGACAAAAATTAATATGGTCCAGGCGATAAACCTCGCTCTCAGAGAAGAGCTGCAGAGGGACCGAAACGTTGTCATTCTCGGAGAGGACGTCGGCGTGGACGGGGGCGTGTTTCGCGTCACGGAAGGCCTGCTGAAAGAGTTCGGAGCAGAAAGGATAGTGGACACACCCCTAGCAGAATCCAGCATCGTGGGGGCTGCCATAGGAATGGCTGTGTACGGATTGAGGCCTGTCGCTGAAATACAGTTTATGGGTTTTATTTATGCTGCCGTGGAGCAGATATACTCTCATGCGGCAAGGATTCGCTCGCGTTCCCGGGGTAGATACACCTGCCCCCTGGTGATAAGGACCCCCTACGGAGCGGGAATAAAGCCGCCTGAACTCCATTCGGAAAGCGGAGAGGCACTGTTCTGTCATATGCCGGGGATAAAAGTTGTAGTGCCTTCGACGCCTTACAATGCCAAAGGCCTGTTGATCTCGTCGATCCGGGACCCGGATCCTGTAATCTTCCTTGAATCAACGAGGCTGTATCGCCTCATAAAAGAAGAGGTGCCCGAAGGCGAGTACACTGTCCCTCTCGGCAAGGCAAGAATTGCCCGGGAAGGCAAAAGCGTGACGATCATCGCATGGGGCAGTATGCTGCACAGGGCGCTTCAGGCAGCGGAAGGCTTTGACGCAGAAGTGATAGATTTGATGACATTGAGTCCCTTTGATGAGGAGACTATATTCAAGTCAGTCAGAAAAACCGGCAGGGTTGTCATAGTGTATGAAGCCCCGAAGACATTGGGTTTCGGCGCGGAGATCTCGGCAACAATTGCGGAGGAAGCAATGCTCTATATGAAAGCGCCCATAATGAGGGTAACGGGCTACGACGCTGTTATTCCCCTCCCCAAACTCGAGGACTATTATATGCCTTCCGCGGCCAGGATTAAAAAAGCCCTCGAAGAGATAATGAAATATTGATAAAGTCAATTAACAATGATCAATTGCGGCAAAAGAAAATTTAATTTTCCTTAATTCATCATTGTTCATTGATCATTGTTTATCCATAAGGAGTGTACTATGCCATTTGATTTTAAATTGCCGGACCTTGGAGAAGGAATAACAGAGGGTGAGATAAGAAAATGGCTTGTCAGTGAAGGCGATTCCGTGGAGGAGCACCAGAATGTCCTTGAGATAGAGACTGATAAAGCAATTGTCGAAGTCCCATCTCCAAAGGCCGGAACTATTGTGAAAATAAATAAGGAGGAAGGAGAGACAGCAAAGGTCGGCGACATCCTGATGACCATCGCGGAAAAAGGGGAAGCTGCAGAAGAAAAACCAAAGCCTGAAGAGCGGCCGAAGTCTGTTTCCGTTGTCGGCGTCCTGCCCGAAGCGGAAGAGGAAGCTGAAGAAGAGGTGCTTGCATCGCCTGCCGCCCGCGGCCTCGCAAAGGAACTGGGAGTAAAAATCGAGTCAGTCCGGGGAACGGGTCCGGGTGGGAGCATAACGCCCGACGATGTAAGAAAAGCGGCCCCTGCGGGCAAAGCAGAGGAACGTTACGGACCTACCGAGAGGGTCCCGCTGAGAGGTTTGCGGAAGACTATTGCCAGGAACCTCGTTGTCGCCCAGAAAACCACCGCATTCGTTACAGGAATGGAAGAAGCCGATATTACGGAGTTATGGAACCTCCGGGAACGCGAAAAAAAGGCAATGCTGGACAAGGGAGTTCACCTTACTCTCCTTCCCTTTGTAATCAAGGCTGTGCATCATGCCCTCCGGGAGCACCCGATGCTCAACGCTTCCATCGACGACGAGCGGGACGAAATCATCATCAAAAAATACTATAACATCGCAGTTGCAGTAGATACCCCCGAAGGCCTGATGGTACCGGTCATCCAGGAGGCAGACAAAAAAACCATCCTGGACCTTTCTCTTGAAATACAGTCCCTAAGCGTAAAAGCCCGGGAAAGAAAAATAAAAATGGAAGAGATGAAAGGGAGCACCTTTACCATCACCAATTACGGACACTTTGGCGGCACATTTGCTACCCCGATAATTAATTATCCGGATGTCGCCATTCTTGGAACAGGGAGGGTCTCGGAGAAACCGTGGGTCAGGAACGGATGCATCGTCATAAGAAGAATTCTCCCCCTGTCTTTGACCTTTGATCACCGGGTGACGGATGGCGTTGATGCGTCGCTGTTCCTTTCAAAGATAGTCGCCTATCTCGAAGACCCCGCTTTGCTTTTCATAGAGAGTGCATGAACGCTGCTGATACTCTCGCCCCACTCTTCCGTCCAAAAAGCATTGTACTTGTCGGGGCGGCCCATACAGAGAGAAAACTGGGGGGAATCATTCTCAAAAATCTCCTGCGGTACAGAGGTATGATCTACCCTGTAAACCCCAAATACGCTGAACTCATGGGAACGAGGGCGTATTCCTCGATCAAAGCGGTGAAGGAGCACCTGGGACCCGCCACGCCGGTTGATCTGGCAATAATCGTAAGGCCGGCTTCCGAAGTTGCAGGAATTTTGAGGGAATTGCACCAGTGTGCCAGAACAGCCATCATAGTGAGCGCAGGGTTCTCCGAGGTCGGACAGTCGGGATTACAGGATGAGATCAGGAATATAGGGAAGGAAACAGGCATACGTCTGCTCGGACCGAACTGCCTGGGCGTGTATAATGCCCATCAAAGGCTCGATACACTTTTTCTCTCACGTGAGAAACTCAGGAGACCCAGGAAGGGCAATGTCGCTGTGCTCTCCCAAAGCGGAGCGGTCATGACCTGCCTTTTCGAAGCAATACGGTCATCAAACACCGGCATCTCGAAAGCCGCGGGATACGGGAATGCCGTTGACATCAATGAATCTGATTTTTATGATTACCTTGCCGGCGACCCTCATACGGATATCGTTATTTCGTATATCGAGTCGCTGGATGACGGAAGAAAATTCATTAAAAGCGCAAAGGCGCTTTCGGACAAGAAGACCCTTCTGATACTCAAATCAGGCAAAGGCTCCAGTGGCCAGGCTGCCGCTTTTTCACACACCGGGAGGCTTGCCGGGAGATATGAAGTGTTCAACTCCATCCTCAGACAGTTCGGGATTAAAGAGGCTGCGGATTTCGATGATCTTATCGATGCCGCTAAAGCGCTTTCCTATCAGAACCCTGTCCGCGGCCAAACCGGCACAGACTTTTCAGCCGTGGGCCGAAGAGGCAGCAATCGGGTCTGCATCATCACAAATGGAGGCGGTTCAGGGGTGCTCGCTGCTGACGAGTGCATGAAGCAGATGCTCGAGGTATTAAGTGTGCCGGAAAAAAAAGTTAAGGAACTGAGGGAGACGTTTCCTCCTTTTTACCCGATGAACAACCCCATTGATCTCACTGCCCAGAGCAAAGATGCAGATTATGCAACAGTCATGGAGACGCTGAAAGACGATTATGACGGATTTCTCATTATAGCCTTGACCGCAGTAGCCGGCATTACATCCGCGCTGGCCGGCATTGTAAAGGATTTCAAAGAAAGGACCGGCAAGCACGTAGTGCTTTATACAAATCCGAACAGTGCCGCACGATCTTTTACCGCACTTTTTGAAAAGGCCGGAATCCCTGTCTACCCCTCCCCTGAAAGAGCCGTGAGAGGCTTGAAAGCACTCCTCTCTTAAAAACCTGCGAATCCGTCGCCTTTGGCCCGATATAGTTTTTTCAGACAAACTATGGTAGGATAAAATTTGGCAATTATGTTGCCGGTTTGAGCGCTAAGCGAGAAGCAAGAAGAAATAATATGAATGACTCATTAAGACTTTTCGTCCAGAAAATAACCAAGCTTCCTACTTTGCCTCTTGTCGCCCATGAAATATTGAGTATTGCCAGGGATGATCTCGTATCGATGGAAAAATTGGAAGCGATAGTCAGCAGGGACCCGGCCATTTCGGCAAAAATTGTGGGTTTATCCAATGCAGCCTTTTTTGGATACAAGACAGATCGCACAACTGTGGCTAATGCGATCCAGAAACTGGGGTTCATCAATCTGAAGAATATCGCGCTCGGTATATCTTTGATGACTATCTTCGATGACAAGCATGGCGGGTATGACTACAATTATGGCAGGATTTACAGGCATTCAATTGCAACAGGGTCGGTTGCGGCATTTATAGCAGAGAATTTCAAAATCAAGACGGAAGACGATCTTTTTTTAAGCGGCATGCTCCACGATTTCGGGCTGCTGTTGCTGACCTGTTTTTTCCCCGACCTTTGCCGCAGAGTGACGGAGATCGCGAAGGAATGCAAGAATCTGCTTGAAGCTGAAACAATCGTCCTGGGGTTCACCCACGCGGACATCGGCGCCTGGCTTGCCGATACGTGGAACCTGCCGGATACTTTACATGAGGTGATACTGTACCATCACACCCCCTCCCTTGCCGGCAAGCACAAGCAGCAGGTAGCAATTATACATTTGGCCGATTATATTGCGTGCAAGCGGTCTTTCAGAATGTATGAAGAAATCTCCTGTGCTCCTCTTGACCCGCTGGTGCTTTTTCTGCTCAACATGCCGGAAAAAAATTTCGATGATATAGAATCCGGCATTCCCGACACCATTTTTGCTAACGGAATATTCTCCTCATGAGCGAACAGTTATTTTTTCAATGGCTGCAGCGCTCCCTTTCCATGGAAGGCCGTCGCCCTGTCTCTTTTGAAGGGCTCTCCACGACAGAGGTAGTTCTTGCCAAACAGGTCGAGGAATCACTCGCAAAGGCGGACAATCTCAAACAATATTCGTCGATATTCCTTCAGACGCTCGACAGCAGGGAGATATTTTCGGAAGTTGCGATAGGGGCGCTGTCCGCTTCAATCAAGATTGGACATCTTGGAGAGACTATCAGGAATATCGACGTCTTCTGCAGGCGCGTAGTGGAAATATTTACCCATGAACTGGGGTTTGAGAATTGTTCGATACTGCTGAAACGTGCCGACAGCGGGCAGTTGAGACCTGTTGCCGCCCGTTCCGGAGGGGGCAAGCGCACCTCATCCGGGAATAAGAATGCGGGATTCAATTCGCCGGTCTTAAAAAATATAGCTCACATAGTCGCCGACTCAGGGGACCATATCTTCATTCCTGACGTGTTCGTTGACAACACGTTCACGGATTTGGCGGACCTGCGCCTCGGTATTACATCGCTGCTTTCAGCGCCGATAAGAAGCGGAAGCGACATTCTGGGGGTCATCAACTGCAGCCATCCTATCCCCGGGGCATTTGACGAAAACAAGATCAACCTCATACTTCTCCTTTCAAATTTTGCGGGACAGGTAATGACACTTATTGCCCTGCACAATAAGATATCAGAATGGAATGAGGGATTGAAAAAAGAGGTCGAGAAAAAAACCGCTGAACTGAGAACAAAAAATGCGAAACTCCACAAGCTCGCCGTAACCGATGCGCTGTCCGGTCTGTTCAACCGTCGCTTTTTCTTCACGCGGCTTGAGGAGGAATTTTCCCGGGCGCTCAGATACGATGAGCAGTTCGCCCTGCTTGCGATAGACATCGACAACCTTAAAGCCATAAATGACAACTGCGGTCACGCCACAGGCGACAAAGTAATACGGCATATATCCGAGTGTCTGAAAACCTCCGGGAGAAAAGGTGATGTAATCGGGAGGCTCGGCGGCGACGAGTTCTGCTATATCATGCTCAATGCCGACGATAAAACTGCCCGTCTTTTGTCCTCGCGTCTGCAGGAATCTGTCGCACGGGTTGCTTTCAAGGGAATGGATGAAAGGCCGACAGTGAGCATAGGCATTGCAGCTACCGGAAGTCATAACTTCAAGAAATACCAGGATCTTTATAAAGCCGCCGATAGTGCGCTCTACATATCAAAAAACCAGAGGAACTGCGTAAGCGTCTTTGGCGAACATTCAAAAAGAAAGACGGATAAGAAGTAAAAAGGGGTATCATGCTTGAACACGAGGCAAAGGCATACCTCAGAGATCATGGATTGCCCGTACCTCGCGGCACATTCATCAAAAAAGGGTCTGCGCCGTCTGCGCGTGGCATCACATATCCCCTTGTCGCAAAAGTTTCATCGGAACAAATTGTATCAAAAAGCGATATCGGCGGTGTTATAACCGGCATCACCAATGAGGAATATCTGAAGCCGGCCGTTGCCAGGCTCATGGAGATACCCGGTGCCGAAGGGGTGCTGGTGGAGGAAATGGCCCCCCCCGGCATTGAAGTCATAGTGGGAGGTATCATCGACCCCCAGTTCGGTCCCGTTATCATGTTAGGACTCGGAGGAGTTTATGTGGAGTTGTTCAAAGATATCGCTTTCGGACTGGCCCCTCTTGATGAAAAAGCTGCGGAATGGCTTATCAGCCAGATAAAAGGCCGGAGGCTTTTTGAAGGTTACAGAAGCAGCCCTGCTGTGGATACCGGCGCGCTTATAAGTATTCTGATTACCGTATCGAAACTAATGACAGAGGACAGGATCAGGGAAATCGACTTAAATCCTGTTACCCTATATCCTGCTGGAGCACTGATTCTGGACGCAAAGATTTCTCTTCTTCAGAACACCCTATTGTCTTTTCCGAATTATGCGGCTATCATTTGAATAAGACCGGTAGTAAGTAGCCAGTAGTCAGTATTAATGGGAGAACCAAAACCTGCCCCTTCGACGGCCCGGGGTGACAATTGTCATGGTGAGCTTGTCGAACCATGAATCCTTGCCTTTCCCTTTACTACTTACTACTTAAAAAAAGGAGGATATCAATGAAAACAATCCGGATGAAACTATACAAATCGATAATAGTTGTTTTTTTTGCAGTAGCATTTCCTGCATTTATAGCAGGTTGGGTGGTGGCTGTAAATTTCAGCGGAGTTTTTGAAACAGGATACAAGATGGCTTTTCTGGATATCAGATCAGCCATAAAAGAGTCGGTTAAAGACGGCCAACAGTATTTTTATATGAATGGAATAAAGATCTCAGCTGAGAACTTCGCTGAACACTCTGATTTCACAGCTGCAAAAGTGATCAAAAACAAGCCGAATGCACGAAAAAGAGAATTGCAGTAAACCTATGCGCTGCTCACCCTGACGTTCTTTCCACATCAACTTCCCATTGAAATATTTACATTATCTGTGCCACTATTGAAAGGTTGTCGAATGTCAGGTGTGGGAGGTTTTATGGCGGGGTCGCATTCTGCAGGTCACGGCAGCAGGAAAATATTTGTTTTGGATACTAATGTCTTTATTCATGATCCGGCATGTATCTTCAAATTTGAAGAAAATGATATAGCAGTAGATATCACAGTAATCGAAGAGCTCGATCAGCTCAAAAAACAGGAGCGGTCGGTGGGCTATGCCGCCAGAGAGGCTATCAGGCAGTTATCCAGGCTGGATGTAACCAGGATAAGCAGCGGTGCGCCGCTCCCGGGAGGCGGCAGTCTGACCATTGTAATTAACGAGGGTGCGGTCTTCCATCATAACTCCCCTGATAATCGCATACTTTTTTCTGCCAAGCAACTCAAGGAAAAAGGGCTGAATGAACCCGTGATAGTTGTCTCCAAAGACGCCAATGTCCGCCTTAAATCAGAACTGCTCGGCATCCATGCCCAGGATTATAAGGCTGATAAAAGTTCCGTATTCAAAGATTATGGAAAAGTCCTTCGTGAAGGAGATGAAAGAAACGGAATTAACTCTGTAAGGTATCTTTTGGAGGGAGAGACGCTGTACAGGCTTCAAGGCAGCAATAAAGGGCCTGCAAGAAGAGTCGGGGAAGTCTATGGGCTCAAGCCCGCCAATCTCGAACAGGAATGCGCTATAGATGCTCTCTTAAATCCGGTAATAACTGTCACTTGCCTTACAGGGAAAGCAGGCACAGGCAAGACCCTGGTCAGTATAGCTGCAGCGCTTCACTGTCTGGAGAGGCACCCAGACAAGTATGAGCAGTTGCTGATTACCAGACCCGTTATCCCTATTGGCAACGATCTGGGATTTTTGCCCGGCGATGTAGAGGAGAAACTGAGACCGTGGTTTGAGCCTATCAGGGACAATCTCGAATTTCTGATGGCCCCCACACATGAAGAGCAGTCAGATGGCCGCAGGAGTCCCAGAAGGAAGGTCACTGCCGATTCGCTCATACGGTCGGGATTAATCCAGATAGAACCCTTGACCTACCTCAGGGGGCGCAGCTTGCCTCATCGTTTCTACGTGATTGATGAGGCGCAAAATCTTACACCCAGGGAAGTCAAAACCATACTTACACGCGCCGGCGAAAATACAAAAGTGGTGCTTACAGGCGATATAGAGCAGATAGACAACCACTACCTGGATTCCGAAAGCAACGGGCTCTCTTATTTGATCAGCAAATTCATCAACGAGCCGGATTTCTGCTACCTGAATTTTATCAAGACCAGCAGATCATCCCTGGCTGAAAGGGCGGCGGAGCTGCTTTAGGGAGCATCGGGCACCAATTGCAGGATGCAGTAAAGTTTTAGAACTGTGCAATAAAGTTTTGTACCAGTCATCTTTAGCTCTCTTAAAGGCTGTTGATAAGAATGTCTTTCGGCATCATTTCACCAAGTACTCTTCACCGGACATCTGAATTAAGAAACGCGGAGTACATCCCGCTATAAACGTTTCTTTGGCAGATACTGCAATTCGCGGTCAGACTCAATCCAACAAACAAGTGTAATAGACCATATTTCTATAAATATTTACCGGACACTTTGCACTACGCTCATAAAACTCGCCGGCAGACTCGGGTTTGACCACGACCTTCTTCCAAAAGAATGGACTGAGGATCAGCTTTAACATGTCGGATTTTTTCATATGCCTGCTGAATGTCCTCAGGAGCTGCCATGTCTTTAACGGGCGCACGATGGCGCGGTACGCAAGCAGCCTTGCGTAACCTTTCATGCGGAGACTGTTGACAACCTTACCCGACAGAACATCTGAATCAATGTCGGCGCATTTAAAAGACTTATACCAGTCAACTTTATCGTCAATAATGCGACGTTCAACATATTCGCGCCACAACGGCGTTCCCCGGTACACGCTCAGCCTGTTGAAGCCGAAGGTATCGAGCTGCAGCCGGGCTGCAAAGTCGAATGTTTTCATGATGTCGGCCGCTGTCTCACTCGGCGAACCTATCACAAAAAAACCATGCACCCTGTTGATGCCATGTTTCTTGGCTTGTCCAATCGCATACTTTATCTGTTTAATCGTCTGTCCCTTGCCGAGCCTGTTGAGCACCTTTTGGGTCCCTGACTCAATCCCGAATGCGAGCATATCGCAGTTTGCCCTGCCCATAATCGGCATCTGTTCGACGGCCACAGAATCCACGCGGCCTTCGCATCCCCATCTGAAGGCGAGCTTGCGTTCAATAATACCGGTACATATTGCATTTATTCGCTTACTATTCATGAGAAAGTGGTCATCGGTAAGATAAAGAGAGCGATAACCGGCATCATTCAGTTGTTGCATTTCTCCAAGAACATGAGCTGCGGAACGGTGGCGCCATCTGCCTTGCGAGATGTTCGGTATATCGCAGTATATGCACTTGTATGGACAGCCCCTGGATGTCTGTATGGTGCAGAATTTGTCGAACGACAGAATAGCCGGAACGTCCAGCGGCAATGATTCTATGTAATCAATAGGCAGGCTGGTACGGTCGGGATAAGGATACTGGTCAAGGTCCTCAATCAGCGGTCGCCGCCTATTAAGCACAACCTCACCGCCATTACGCCAAACAAGACCATCAACCACGCCGGGGTTGTCGAGATTAGCCAGATAGTCCTGAAGCAGCTCTTCACCCTCTCCGACACCAACGCAATCAATATACGGGCATTCTTCAATAATGCGGTCTGCGTTCATGGATGCAAACACACCGCCGGCAATGATCTTTACCCATGGCGATGAGGATTTCAGTCTCTGTGCAAGCTTCTTCATGACGGGGTATGCGGTCACCGACAGAAATGAAAGGGCCACGGCATCAGGCCTGTCTTCTTCAATTGCAACCGCGATCTGTTCTGCGCCCATATCGGGATGGCAGGTATCGAACATCCTTACCCTGTATCCGCCACGCCGTAAAACAGGGGCGAGGGTCTGAATACCCAGAGGCGGGAAAGCCGCTACCTTGATCCGTGCGTTTTCACCGGTATATTCGTCCAGAAGACGGAAATATGCCTCATCCCTTACATAAACAAGAAAGATACTGCGAACAAATGCTGAGGTCCCTTTCACGGATTGTTGCTCAGAAGCGCTTACAGGTACGACTGAAGGCGAGTGAGACTCTGCCGGCCCAGACGTGTTCTCCATCAGTGATTGCTCCTTATTCCTTTATATATGTCCAGCAAAATAATGCCCACGCACTGCAGGGACACGATCCGGGGGTGACCTAAGTATAACACTATCCTGATTGATAATGCGCCTCAGGCGTAGAAGAAAAAAACCGTACTGCCTCTGCCCCGATCTCCCGGAAAATAATAAACTGTCGCAGAGCCCCACGATTTTCAGAAGATGATTGAGTTCGATATATTCACTGCGTCCTAATCTGTTAGCTTTCGTGTTATCGCAGATGCTGAGAAAATAATGCTTGACAATGACCTTAGATAGGCCTATAAGTAAATTAAAGAGCGGCTCACCAAAAGTGGTGGTCTTGCTCTTCTCAGACTCGGCGAAAGGATGTAACGGAGTAGGACGTAGGTTGCAGACGTAAAAGTCTTAAGCTGTATGTCTCTAACTGTACAAACTGCTGAGATATGAGAGGAAGCAAGCACCACTTTTTTGTTTATTGGGAACTTTGTTGATGACCCGGCAGAGTTTTTCTTCTACGAGGTATTCAAAATTCTCGCAAGCCACAACTGCCAACCCTCTGATGAATAGTTTTTTGCAAGCGAAGAGATGGCCTCGTTCGCACGTTCGTTGAACATCTTCACGACACCGGACATCGGAGACGTTATTTCGGAGATATTCCCGTCACTCGATGTCAGTCGGGCAAAAGGCTCGCCCGCTGCAAGGGTCTTCATATTTTTCATAATCTCGACGTGCATGAGCTGGCCGGTCACCAGGAAATGCCTGACATCCATTCCTATTTCCCATACCTCTTGCTTTATAAGGGGCCTTGCCCATGTCCCCTCCTTGTAATACACGGTAAAATCATCCATCTCTTCGGTCGGAACTATATACTTTTTGAACTGATTTATAAACAGCTTCCTCAGTATCCATCCTTTTTTATCAAACACCTGTTTCACTGCATTGAGCATGAAGTCCGGAGTAAAAGGCTTTTCCATATACTCAAAAGCCCCAAGGCGTGTTGCTTCAATCGCATCTTCAACAGTGGGATACCCCGTTATCACCATGATGCCTGCTGAAGGTTGTATGATCCTTGATTCCCTCAAAACGGTCAACCCGTTAACGTCGGGGAGCCTAACATCGGTTATTATCAGATCAAACGTCTCGTTGGATACTTTCTTGATGCCGCTTTCGCCGTCCTCTGCAGAAGATACGGCATATCCCTCCATTCCCAGTATTCTCCTGCAACTGAGCGCAATTACCGGGTCGTCGTCAACGATCAATATCCTCTGTTTCTCCATGTTATCCCCTTAGCTATAATTCATTTCTCAATAGTCACCCTGCAGCCATCTAATGCAGGGGCCTTCGTGACCGGGTTTACCTTCCATTTTGTGATCTCATATATCCCTCCCTTTTCAAAGGGCGAAACAAGGACAACATTCTCAGGCAGGCAGGGGTCCAGATGCGCAGACAGGGTCATGCTCCCTGCTTCAGTCACAACCTTTACACGCTCACCGGTTTGCACGGACAATCTGCCGGCCAGAATTTCACTCATCCTGACATACGGTTCAGGAGAAATGCTCTTCAGGGCAGGGGAATGCCTGCTTGTGTTTACTGAATGAAAAAGATGCGCTTCTCTGCGAACATACGTGATACCGGCATCGGATTTTTTTATAAATGAGACAACGTCAGGCAGTTCAAGCCCTTCTATGTGCACATCGTGGCGCAACGGTTCCCCCCTATACGGCCATATACACTTACCGCCTGCCATGTCATTATAGGTGATCCCTCTGTAGATATGAGAAATCCCGGCTATCTCGGAAAATATATCGGCCGAGTTCCGATAGCCCATGTCAAGACCCAATATCCTGCTTATCTCGGAAATTATCTGCCAATCCTCCATGCCCTTTCCATCAACAGTCTTTCTGGTGAGTTGTATCCTCCGTTCAAGATTGGTGTACGAGCCCTCTTTTTCCACCCATGACAGGGCAGGCAGCACCACATCCGCATACTGGGCCGTTTGGGAAAGAAACCTGTCCTGAACAACTAGAAATTCAATATTCCCGAGGGCGTTTCTCACATAGTTTGCATCAGGGAGGCTTCGTACTAAATCTTCCCCTATCACGTATAGGGCCTTTATCCTGCCTGCATGTGCGGATTCTATCATTTCGGGGTAACTGAGTCCCGGAGTCGACGGTATCGCAATTCCCAGAGCTTCTTCGCATCTCTTTCTGAAGGTATCGATGATCAAGGGTCTGCCACTCGGGAGCATATCCGGCTGGCATCCCATATCCAGAAGCCCTTGTTCGTTGGGAAGTTCGGAAAGGAGATATATCCTGCCATTCAGCAAATAGGCCAGAGCGGCAAGAAACAGGAGATTCGTATGTCCGGTGCTTGTCTGAACAATGTCTCTCCCTATGACGATTGAAGGGTTGCTCATATTTGACAGGGTGTCAGCCATGTCAACGAGATCATTCAGGTTTGCACCGCTCATTTCAGAGACGTCTTTCAACATTACGGCCTGGAGCCTGTTTATTATGTCCTCAAAGGCAGGCCTCTCCCCGGAAAGGGGTTTCTTCTTTTTTATCTCGGAAATTAATGAAGCCAGGAGGACCGTTTCGGTTGTCGAATTCGCAATGAAGGTATGTTTTGAGAATCTTTTCAGTCCCTCTGCATATCCTATAACAATAACAGGTGCTCCCTTGCGGCTGGCAGACCTGATCTGCAGACCAAGAACGGGATTTATTGCAGTCGGGTCACCGCCGATGACGAAGACGCCGTCGGAATTCGATATGCCCTGAATATTGTTCGCAGTGATGCCCTGTCCGAATATCCTTTCGAAGAATCTCTGGGCGGGTCCGTATGCCAGGCTTGCGACTGAATCTATGTTGTTTGTGCCTATAGCCCCCCTGAAAAACTTCTGAAACACATAGGCGTCTTCATTGGCGCACCTTCCGGATAGTATGCCTGCTATGGCATCGCTCCCGTTGTCCTTCTTGATCTCCTTTAACCTCTGAGCTATATGCGTAATCGCCTCTGCCCACGTGACAGGCTCCAACTCTCCATTTCTCCGCATCAGAGGGTTGTCCAGTCTGTGAGCGGTGTGCATGGAGTGATACCCGAACCTTCCCCTGCTGCACAGGAGTCCATTGTTTAATCCCAGACCGATCCTTGCCACAGTTCTCACCATGGAATTGCAGGTCTGTATAACCATAGTACAACCGACACCACAATATGAACATATTGTCTCAGCTTCTTTTTCAACCTGCCACGGTCTGTAGCCATGTCTTTGCAGGCGGGATGTAAGGGCCCCTGTCGGGCATACGGTCAAACAGTTTCCGCAGTACTCACAGTTGAATTTACCGCCGGAAAATGGCTCAAGATAGGATTTGCTGCCCCGGCTGGTAATGGCCAGGGCTGATGCCCCCTGAACGTCGTCGCACATCCTCACGCATTTTGAGCAGAGAATACAGCGCTCCGTATTCCTCACAATAAGCGGGTCATCATAGTTTTCAGGATTCTTCCTCTTGCCTTCTGCAAACCTGCCGGCTGCCGGGCCATATTTCTCAGCAAGGTCCTGCACCCGGCACTCGCCAGCTTTATCACAGTAAGGACAATCAAGCGGATGGTTGATCAGGAGAAATTCGAGGACCGCCTTTCTTGCCTTGATTACAGCGTCCGTTTCGGTCCAGACCGTCATGCCGTCAGCTACATATTGGGTACACGCGGTCTGAAGTCTTGGTACTTTCTCCACCTCGACCAGGCATAGCCTGCAACCGCCATAAGGCTTAAGTATGTCCTCATGACAAAGGGTTGGTATATGTATCCCTGCAGATCTTGCAGCCTCGAGTATGGTTACCGCTTTCTGCAGCGTCACTTTTTTCTGGTTTATGGTCACCGTTATCATCTGTTTCCTATCTTTTCCCTGAAATCGTTTCCAAACTTCGCCATAAAATTCTGCACGACTATTGCTGCCCCATCTCCAAGGGCGCACAAGGTCTTACCCATAATATTGTTTGAGACCTCTGTCAGAAGTTCCATATCATCATCACGTCCTGCGCCGTTCATGATCCTTTCGAGGATCGCTCTCATCCAGCCAACTCCCTCCCTGCATGGCGTACATTTACCGCATGATTCATGTTCGAAGAACCTGGTAATCCTCAAGCAAACTTTTATCATGTCGACTGAATCGTCAAAGACTATGACCGCCCCTGAACCAAGCATACTGCCCTGTTTGGACAAATTCAGAAAGTCCATAGGGCAGTCTATCTTGTCCGGTGTCAGCACAGGCGTCGATACCCCTCCGGGGATTACGGCCTGGAGCTTTCTATCGCCGGCAATGCCTCCGCAGTGCATGTAAATGATCTCCTTCAGGGTCACACCCATGGGCAGCTCATATACGCCAGGCCTTTTCACATGACCGCTGACAGAGAAAAGCTTCGGGCCGGGGCTGGCGGAACTGCCTATTTTTGCATACGCATCTCCGCCGATTTCTAAAATGTATGGAATATTGGCCAGGGTCTCCACATTGTTTATGACCGTAGGCTTTGCAAGGAAACCTTGATTAACCGGGAATGGCGGTTTGATCCTCGGTTGTCCTCTCTTGCCTTCAAGGGACTCTACAAGGGCTGTCTCTTCACCGCAGATATAGGCGCCTGCACCACTGTGAACAGAAAGATGGAACTTTACGCCCTTCCCCATGATATTGTCACCAAGATAATTTTTTTCGTATGCCTGTTTTATCGCATTTGACAGCACATCTTTTGCTTTCGGATATTCTCCCCTCAGGTAAATATAGCCGCTTTCCGCTCCAATGGCGTATGCTGAAATAACCATTCCTTCCAGCAAGATATGCGGGTTTTTTTCGAGAATGGGCCGGTCCTTAAAAGTGCCTGGTTCGCCTTCATCAGCATTACAAAGCAGGTACTTCGGCATTTCAGCGTCTGCCACGGCGAATGACCACTTCATGCCGGTGGGAAACCCGGCCCCTCCCCTGCCACGTAACCCGGACCTTTTCACCTCATCAACGATATCAGCGGGATTCATCCCGAATGCCTTACGGAGCGAGCCATATCCGCCTACCCTTATATACTCGTCTATTTGATAAGAATTTGGATTGTCTATATTTCTGAGCAAGACCTTTTCCATATTAATTGTACTTCTCCAAAATCTCTATAATATTTTCCTGCGTTAGGTTGCCGTGCAAGTCTGTATCTATAAGCATGGCAGGGGCCTTGTCGCACGCACCTATACATTCCATTATGACAAGGGAAAACCTTCTGTCAGGGGTAGTGAGGTTAGGTTCGAGTCCGTATTTACTTTTTAAGATATCCAGGAGTGTTTCTCCGCCCATGATCATGCAGCTGACATTAGTACACAACTGAATGAGATGCCTGCCCATTGGCTTATGGGTGAACATTGCATAAAAAGTGGAGATGCCTTTTACTGTTGCCACCGGGATATTCAGCACTGATGCCGCCGACTCCAAAACCTCGGGACTCAGCCACCCATGTTCTCTTTGGAGAATGTAAAGGGTTGGCAAAAGGCAGGAATGCACGTCTTCGTACGTACGCTTCAGTTCATTGATTTCATCAAGAATCCTGTTGTCCAAAGCCACGTTGTTTTGCACCATCCTCCCAGGCGATACAGTTCAAGCAGATCATCTAAGAAGCCTTGCATTATTACTTTTTCTAATAACACCAATAATATTATAAAATAACTAATTCTTTGTCAAGGTATTTTTATAACTATATGTTTTCACAGACATTCCGGTCTTTACCATACTCCTCCAAGGGCTTTGATAAGCCGCACGCTGGCGGCGAAACGCTGGCCTTCTATCTGTGCTTTCAGGCGTTCATACTGGAGCATATTCCGTTCGGCGTCTATCACTTCAAGATGACTGACTGTGCCTGCCTCGTAGCGCGCCTTCGCCAGTTCGTTCACCCGTGATGCCGCGGCAAGGGCTTCGGCCTGGGCAGTGTCTTGTTGATTCCTCAAAACAATTTGAGCGAGAGAATCTTCAACTTCCTTGAAAGCCCTGAGCACGGTTTGACGATAGTCGGCAAGAGTTTCCTCGTATGCAGCCTTCGCCTGGTCGACCCCGGCTGCAATGCGTCCGCCGGTGAACAACGGCAGGCTGACGCCCGGCCCGATCGACCAGATGCGGCTGCTGTCCGAAAACAGACTGTCAGCTTTTGCGCTCAGGTACCCTGCCTGTCCCGTCAAATGCAGGACCGGAAAGTAAGCCGCGCGCGCCACTCCGATTTGAGCGTTACTCGCTGCCAGGTCTCTTTCGGCTTTTGAAATGTCCGGTCGTCTTTCCAGAAGTGAAGAGGGCAGGCCAGCCGGGACAACAGGCGGCGAAGTGGTGACCGGGCGTTCAGAGATTTCAAATGAACTGGCGGGTTTTCCGCACAGGAGTGCGAGAGCGTTAAGAGTTTCGGCGCGTTGACGTGTTGTGTCAGCCAAATCTGCTCTGGCGCTCGCCAGTTCGGTTTTTGCCTGGGCGACGTCTATCTCGGATACGGCACCCGCCGCAAAACGGTCCTTCAGGAGCCGCACGGATTCGTCCCTAAGTTCGACCGTCCGCCGTAATACGGCAACTTCAGTATCCAGAGAGCGAACCAGGAAATAATTTACCGCTACATCCGCGGTAAGCGTGAGAAGCACGTTTTGATAATCAGAGACGCTGGCCTGGGCCTGGGCCTGCGCGGCTTCAAAGGAGCGGCGTACCCGGCCCCAGAGGTCCACTTCGTAACTCAAATCGAGAGGAACGCTGTAAGTGTTCAGGAATGCTGTAGGCAATTTGAACGGGATTGGGGTAGGCTGGTTCGCAGAAGTCCGCTGACGGCTGAACAAAGGGTCGAGGGACAGCTGAGGGAAAAACTGGCTGCGACTAAGCCTTGCGGCAGCGCGTGCTTCGTCGACGCGGGCCACAGCGGCGCGGAGACTTTGGTTGTTGGCAACAGCGCCGGTTTCCATTTCATCAAGGACAGTATCTTTGAAAATCGTCCACCATGCGCCTTTGGGAATAGCATCCTTGGGCTCTGCAATTTTCCAGTGCCAGTCCGGAGGAGTGATATTTGTCACGTCAGGCCTTTTATAGTCAGGGCCGACAGCGCATGAGCAGAGCGCTATCAACATAATGAAGATTGCCCACTTGCCGGCTTGCCGGCTTGTCAGCCTGTTGGGTTGTTGGCCTGTCAGCTTGTTCAATCGAGTGTCCTCCGGTAGCGCTTCACGCCGATTGTCACAGCGACAACAGCAAAAAGGACAATTTGCCAAAGCTGCGGTACGACGTCTCTCAGGCCGTTGCCTTTCAGTACGATGCCGCGGACGATCCGAAGAAAATGGGTGAGCGGAAAGATTTCTCCAATTGCCTGGGCCCACCGGGGCATGCCACGGAAAGGGAACATAAACCCTGACAGCAGAAGTGACGGCAAAAAGAAAAAGAACGACATCTGCATAGCCTGGCGTTGGTTTGTGGCCAGGGTGGAAAAGGTTATGCCCATTGCCAGGTTTGCGATGATGAAAACCAGTGCAACTATAAGTAGCAGCAACAGGTTCCCGACCATCGGAACATGAAAAATGAAGTGGCCGGCGGCGAGAATTAGGGTCAACTGAATGTAGCCGACAAGGATATATGGAACGATCTTGCCGATAAGGACCTCTATCGGCCGGGTGGGCATAGACAGAAGGTTTTCCATGGTGCCGCTCTCAAGTTCGCGGGTGATAGCCAGTGCTGTTACCATGACCATTGTCATCTGGAGGACAACGCCCATAAGTCCGGGCACGATATTGTATTGCGTGATGACCTCGGGGTTATACAGGGCATGGACGCGCAGATCAACCGGGCCGTCAGACCCGGAGAGGAACGATAACGGACCCTTGAGATCATTTTGCAGAGAGGAGTCAAGCAGGGTGTGCAGAGCGCCCAGGGAATTACCTGTAGCAATAGGATCGGTGGCATCTGCCTCAATAAGAATTGCCGGTCTGTCACCTCGAAGAAAGTCCCGGCTGAAATTTTCCGGGATGCTTATGACGAACTGGACTTCGCCGCGGGCAAGCGCGTCGCGCCCTTCAGATTCTTTTTTCACCTGCCGGATGAAATCGAAATAAGCGCTGTTCTTAAGACCGTAAAGCACTGTCCTGGCCTGCGGGCCGTTGTCGCCCATGAGCACGGCGGTGGGAAGGTGCTTGGGGTCCGCATTGATTGCAAATCCGAAAAGCGTGAGTTGGATGAGTGGAATACCGATCATGATCGCAAAGGTCACCTGATCACGGCGCATCTGAATAAACTCCTTGACTACCATTGCCCAAAATCGGGCGGGCGAAATCCTGAGCTTCCGTATCATTACGCCGACCGTTCCTTCGATCCGTCCATAAGGTGGATGAAAACATCCTCAAGACTGGAATCGACGCTGCGCCAATGGTATTGTGCGGTGCGGAATGGCCCTATGGCCTGTTCGAGAGCGGCAGGGTCGTCGCCGCTTACATGCAGGGTATTGCCGAAAATCACGGCCTGCTCCACGCCGGGTTGTGCGCGCAACTCTCCGGCCAGCCTGAGCAAATCCGGTCCACCGACCGAGCAGGTCGAAAGATGGGCCTGATCAATGACCTCGCTGACCGTGCCGTGAGTGAGCAGATTGCCATAAGAAATGAAGGCGAGCCGATGGCACCTCTCGGCTTCATCCATATAATGCGTGGCGATAAGGAATGTAAGCCCCTGACCGGCAAGCTCATGTATCTCTTCCCAGAACTCCCGGCGGGCTTTTGGGTCCACACCGGCAGTTGGTTCATCAAGCAGGAGGAGCTTCGGTTGATGAATCATGCATGCGGCAAGTGCGAGCCGCTGTTTCCATCCGCCCGAAAGCTGGCCTGCAAGTTGGTTGCGCCGTTCCGAAAGACCGAGCCGTTCGATGCTTTCGGCCACGGCTTCACGGCGATTAGTCAGGGAGTACATGCGGGCGACAAAATCCAGGTTTTCTGAAATGCTCAAATCTTCGTAAAAACTGAAGCGTTGGGTCATGTACCCTACCTGCTGCTTTATCTCTTCACTTTCCCGGACCACGTCATGGCCAAGACACATACCGCTGCCCGCATCAGCCCGAAGCAGACCGCAGAGCATCCGAATAAACGTTGTCTTTCCGCTTCCGTTCGGGCCGAGGAAGCCGCAGATCTCACCTGTGCCCACCTGCAGTTCGACATTATTGACGGCTGTCAAGTCACCGAAACGTTTAGTCATTCCATGTACGTCGATGGCAAGTTCGTTTGTCATGCATCAGGACCCGAACTGCACATCCACAGGCTGGCCTGGATGCAATTTTGAAGAAGTTTTAGGGTCGAATACGGCTTCGATCATGAAGACCAGTTTGCCGCGGCTCTCCATGCTATAGATTACAGGCGGCGTGTATTCTGCCTTCGGCGATATGAAACTTACCTTTCCCACAAATGGCACAGGCACTCCGTCAACCATGACCCTTACGGTATCGCCTGAATGAATTGAGCCGACAAGAGTTTCCGGCACAAACGCGCGAACTTTGATGTTCCGGGACGGGAGCAGCACCACGACAGGACGGCCTGCTGCGACCCATTCACCTTCACGGTAGAGCGTATCATAAACCAATCCGGCTTCGGGAGCGGCCTGGCGCTTTTGAGAGAGGTCCCATTCCGCCTTGGCCAGCGTTGCAGCCAGCGCTTTCACATTAGCTGCCGCAGCTGCGATCTGGTCGATCCGGGAGCCGAGATGGGCTGTTACCAGATCGGCATCCAGTTGGGCCACCCGTTGACGGTCCTGGTCCCGCGCTGAACGGGCACGGTCAACATCCTGCACAGAAGATGCCGATGTCCGCAGGAGTTTTTCCTGGCGCGCGAGTTCTTTTTCCGAAAGGACCAGGGCTGCCTGGGCCTGACGCAACTGCGCTTCGGCGGACTCTATTTCGGTGGGCCGTTTGCCTTTCCTGGCGTCTTCCAAACTGGAGCGGGCCTGCATCAGCCGCCGTTCTGCCTCGTCCCTGGCCGCTTTTTCAGGTTCATTGTCCAGTGTGAAAAGCGGATCGCCGGTCTTCACCTGATCGCCCCGCTGCACACTCAACGACTTTAACGCGCCGGCATACGGAGAAGCGACATAAACGAACTCTCCCTCCACATAGCCCTGCACACGATCGGCAGAAGTACGACTGCAGCCCGCCAGAATGCACAAAGCCGCCAACGCACAAAAAACAGAAAACGGCATTCTTCCATGCGCCCATGCGCGGATCATAGTTTCGACCTTCCTTTCTCGGTGATCAAGCCCTCGAGGATCACCGTCATGATGGCGGTAAAGCCGGCCTTTGGTGTGATATCCAGTTCTTCCATCCTTGAAGGATTTATAATTGCCTGCACTGAGCTGAGCAGAATGTCCGTGACCACTTCAGCCGGAATGTCTTTGCGTATAATTCCGGCCCTGCGTCCCGCGCGAAGGAGCTTTCCGAAATAGCGTTGAATTATATCGCGGCGCCGGCCCTCCACGAGTTCCCAGATTTCAGGGGCTTCGCGGCGAACGTCACGGATAAACGGCGGCTGGATCTCTCCGGTGTGGCTTTGTATGTATGCAAGCAGATTTCGCAGCACTCCGGGAAAATCGGACAACGACCCTGAAGTGATTTGCTGCAGGTCACTCTCGGCGTTCCGGAATTTATCGAGGATTATGGCCTCCACAAGCGCCATCTTGCTCGGGAAATGAGCGTAAAGGGTCTTTTTGCTCATCCCGAGTTCTTTTGCTACATCATCCATCGTGACCCCGCGAAAGCCGTTGGCGTAAAAATGCCGCCGGGCCCCCGCAATAATCCTCAGCCGGGCGGGATTCACTTCAGGCGATTCATCGGGATGCGCTTTGGTGCGCTGCATAGATAATAACACCCGTCACTTTCAATCGTTTTTAAATACTCAGGAAACTGTATGAGTATATCAAGTTTCCTGGACCTTGTCAAGCAAATGATTCCACGGCATATTTAGGCCAACCTCCGGTGCGGACTTCGGTGGGAACTTTTACGCAGAGGTCTGCGAGAAGATACTGGCTGATCATGACAACTGGAATTGTTTAATACATTGAACTTCTGATCTTATATAGCGATTCCGTTGATAAAGCAATCCATAGCTGATAGAGTAGTAGTAAGTACCGATGCAGTGGGGGCCTCTTTATGGAGCAGGCACAAAGACTCAAGGCCATGGCTAAGGAAGCCGGCGCCGATCTCATAGGCATCGCGGACCTGGCGCCTTTCAAGGAAGGATGGATTGTAATACCTCATGATCTTCTTGAAAAATTTACCAGGGCCGTATCGATGGCAGTACGACTCGACAATACGATCATAGATAGTATAAAAGATGTTCCGACAGTCGACTACGCACAGCATTACCGCGAGGTTAATGCCAGGCTTGATGACATTGCGACCCGGATTGTCGCATGGATAGGTCGGCAAGGCTTCAGTGCATCAGCAATACCGGCCTCTCACATTGCCGACGAGGGCAATCTTCTGGGTTCGCTCTCTCACAAAGCAGTCGCGCGCATGGCTGGTATCGGTTGGCAGGGCAAGAGCCTTCTTATTGTAAGTCCGCAGTACGGCCCCAGAATTCGTCTTGCCACTGTTATAACTGATATGCCGCTGGCGGTCGACCAACCGATTAGAAACCGATGCGGCAAGTGCAAGGAATGTTCCAAGGCATGTCCTGTGTCCGCGATCAGAAATGTCTCAACTGATTCACGATATCAAAGCAGGGATGCGGCACTCCATTTCAGGCGATGTGCGGACAGGACCCTTGAAGTAAAGTCCATGCCCGGAATCGGTGTTCGTGCTTGCGGCGTATGCATCAGGGCATGCCCTTTTGGAAGAGGTAAAAAAAATAATGCCTGCTTATGACCGAAGAACTCATTGTTTTCCTCCTTCAAATGTTTTGGGCAGATTATTTTCTGCTTATCTTTTATCACTAAGCCGCTGCAGTGTCAAGGTGGTGTATGAGTTCAAGAAATATGAGACAAATGGGAGGGGTCAGTGTGTCTATAAACTCACTGGGCCAGGGCAAGTGTTTCAGTAGTGAAGCCCTGAGTGCATGGGCACACGATACATCCCATGTTTCCTGCCGGCTCTTATTATTTTTCTTTTGTAAGTATACGGAAGAATCCGGTGACCATCATGCTCATGATGCCGCCCATTATAGCCCCGAAAGCGACAATAATGCCTATTACACCAAAAACCCCGAGGATAACCAGTATATGGTTTTCAGGGAGATTTGTCTTGAAAATATGGTTCAGATCGTGGGCAACCGATTCTCCCCAGCCGCCGCCAAGAGAGTTGCCCAGCATTAAATCCATGCTCAACGATATTATGATGCCGAGAAGCCCGCCCGCGGCCGCCCCGATATAAAAAGCCTTTTTCATTTATTAAGAACTACCTTCAGGCAATCGCTCGCTGTGCTCACTCATGAGAGGCGCCTTTTTCATTCGGCTTCTATGCAGTACTTCTTGAATTTCCTGTAAAGCGTTGCAAGATCGACACCGAGCGCCCGGGCGGTTTCGTCCTTGTTTTTATTGTGGGCTGCGTACGTTTTAAGGATCAGATTTTTTTCGTAATCGGAGAGACAAACTTTAAGAAGTGAGGCCGCCTGATCACGATCAGCTTTTATCAGCTTGTCAGGGAGATCACAGACGGTTATGTGCGGGCCTTCCGCAAGGATGACTGCGCGCTCGAGCACGTTGTGCAATTCCCTCACATTACCCGGCCACGGGTAATCCAGCAGTGCTGAAAGGGCCTGCTCATCCATGCCGTCGACGTTCTTCTTGTGTTCCGCCGCCAGTTTACTTATAAAATGCCTGCACAGGAGTTCTATGTCGTCCCTCCTTTCGCGCAAAGGCGGGACTTTTATTTCTATGACATTGAGCCTCCAGTAAAGGTCTTCCCTGAACTTGCCGCCGCTGATTTTTTTCTCGATATCCGCATTGGTCGCGGAAATAATGCGGACATCGACAATCTTCGGTTTTGTATCACCCAGAGGATAGACTTCTCCCGTTTCAAGCACTTTCAGCAGCTTTGCCTGCAACGCAACCGGCATATCTCCGATTTCGTCGAGAAAAAAAGTTCCATGGTCGGCAAGGGGAAGGAGCCCAAGCTTGTCTGAGACAGCCCCGGTAAACGCACCTTTCTTGTAGCCGAAAAGTTCGGACTCCAGCAACCCCTCGGGTATGGCGGAGCAGTTTACAGATATGAAAGGATCGTTGCGGCGGGGGCTGTTGCAGTGTATCACTTCAGCAATTAGCCCTTTACCCGAACCGCTTTCGCCCAACAGCAGGATATTGCTCTTTGTGGGGATCACTTTTTCGAGGGTTTCGAATATCTTCAGCATGGACTCGGAGTGCCCCACGAACTCCTTGCATGCCATACGCTGGCTGATCTGCTGCTTGAGAGCTATGTTCTCGGTAACAAGCCGTTTCTGCTCCAGAATTCTTTTTATCGTGAGTCTGATTTCTTCGTTATGGAAAGGCTTCACGATATAATCCACCGCGCCTTTCTTCATGGCATCTATAGCGGACTCAACCGACGCAAAAGCCGTCATAATGACGACAGCCGTATCAGGCGCCGTACCTCTCACTTTTTCGAGGACTTCCAGTCCTTCGCTCCTGCCCCCCATCTTCAGGTCGGTAAGCACCACGTCAAATTGTTCTTCATTGAGTTTCCCGATGGCCTGTTCCCCACTGTTTGCTGTGACAACAGAGTATTCTTCCTGCTTGAGCAGGAAGGCGAGGGCCTTGCAAATATCAGGCTCGTCGTCCACTACAAGGATTTTCGGTTTCATGACTGTTCCACCGGCAGCAGTATCGTAAAAACGGTCCCCTTGCCAGATTCGCTATCGACTTTCAGGGTCCCTTTCAATTTTTTTATTATATCATAGCTCACTGACAGTCCCAGCCCTGTTCCCTTCTCCTTGGTTGTGTAAAAGGGATCGAATATCTTGTGGATGTCCTCTTTCAGTATGCCGATGCCGGTATCTTCAAACTGAATGGCAATAGAGCCGAAACGCATAAAACTCCTGACTGTCAGAGTACCACCCTCGGGCATGGCGTCGATTGCATTCAGTGTAATATTGACGAAAACCTGTGACAACTGGTTGTCATCAATAACAATCGGGGGGAGGTCGGGCGAGAGTTCTTTCAGAATAGATATCCCTTTCGCTTTTTTATCGTACCGGATCAGGTTTAATGCGGTATCGATGATGTCATTTATCATGCAGCGTTTCGATTCTCCAGCCGGCATTTTTGTATAGCCGGAAAGCTGTTTAAGTATCCCGGAGATCCTGTTGATGTGAAAAGAGATCGTTTCGAGGCTCTCCTTCTTGAATTCATCCCCCTTTTCCATTTCCTTGAGGATCTGCACAAAAGAGAAAATGGAAGTGAGCGGGTTGCCGATTTCATGGGCGATCCCAGCGGCAAGCCTTCCGATAGAGGCGAGTTTTTCAGAATTAATAATCTGTTCTTCCATCCTTTTTATTTCGGTGACATCCTGTATCAGCCGTATATAGCCGTGCAATTCTCCGTTATCTCCCATGATGGGCGCGGTTGTCACCTGAAAATAGTCGTCCTTCCGGCCAAAGAGATTCGTAAGTATGATAGTGTCGATGTGATCGCGGGAATAAGTGGCAGCCAGATTACAATCCTGAAACAGCTCCTCGCAATACTTTCCGATCATGTCCATGCCGGCCATGTCCCTGATCATCTGGTTCGCCCACTGGATCTTGCCTTCTTTTGTGACCAGTATTATCCCGCCGCCTATGGCGCTCACGATAGTATCGAGTTTTTCTTTTTCGTTCGAGAGTTCGGCGGTCCGCTCATTGACCCGATCTTCCAGTTGCGCCGCGTATTTCTCCAGTTCTTCTTTTCTCCGGGCAACCGCCTCTGCCTTGATCCTCTTTTTGTTGAAGACTATCAGCACCGCAGCAATAAAGGTGGTAGTAATAAAGATGGACACTATGAGATACGAATAAAGTTTCATGCTGCGCTTTATGGGGCGCGTCACCTCGGAATAAGGCGATGATACCGCGATAATCCATGACAGACCATCGATGGGAATTGTCGAGAATGCCACTATCTTGTCTTCCCCTGACGGGGACAAATACCTGCCGGAAGTGTCGGCCCGGCCCTCTATCATCTTTTTCTCGAAGTCGAAGCTATTGTGGCATTTAAAGCAGGTAGCATCCGCTTTATAAAGGTTCCTGCCCACCATGCCCGGCTGGGTCGGGTGGAAAAGGAGATTGCCGTTGCTGTCCATCATCCATGCATATCTTTTCGTCTGTGATCTTATGCTGCTCACGAAATTTTGGGCGATGTTGGCTATCGTATCTATTCTTATCTTCAGGAATGCTATATATGCAGGGCCGCCTTTCCGGTAGACCGGTGATATGACATAAACGATGGATGATGTCTCAAACAGGCGCGTCGTGCTGAAATCCATACCCTTCGACTGCTTTATTATTTCAGGTATATGGGACCGCAACACATTCCTGTCCCCCTTAAAGAACAGTATCTTGCCGCGCATATCGATCAATCCGAGTTTTGCGGCAACCTTTTCCTTATGCGCTGCCCTGAGTCTTTCTTCTATATTACCGAAGTTTCCGTCGTCCTTCCCGCCCGTCTCAGACAGGATACGGGCTATTAAGAGAAGTTCTTCCTGCTCGTGGCGGACAAATGATTTTATATCGTCCGCAATCGATCGTGAAAGCAGGAACTGCTGCCTGTTCAACCTCTCGGCGATGTCTGTCTGCAAGGACTGCTGGAAGAAAATATTGAGTGTTATAATTCCCGAGACAACTATAATGAGAGCACCGATTATAAAAATGTGGCTTTTCATTTTATCAGCAGTTTTCCACGCCCTTCTGCGATGACATCGCCGGTGGCTGAGGATGTCAGCCGTGCCTTCGCTTCAATAAGCCGCGTGCCTTTCCTTACTATTTCAGCCTCTATATACGACTTCTGCCCCGCAATTAAAGGCTTTCTGAAGCGCACGCTGATTTCCGCCGTAACAGGGAGCGTCTCTTCGTCCAGGCCGTCTAAAGCTGCATGGACCATTGCCTCGTCGAGGACCGCAGCTATTATACCACCGTGGGTGATGTTTTTATATCCGAGATGCAATGCGGAAGGAGTGAACTCAGAGGTGGTTTTTCCGTCGATGCGCTTAAAGGAGAGTTTCAGCCCGCAGGGGTTGTTTTTGCCGCATACAAAACAATTGCCGCCATCGTCGATCTTCATTCTCAATTAACGCTACGTCGTTCAACCCCAACGCTGTAACGCTACTTATTCATCATCTCCAGGAACTCGCTGTTGCTCTTCGTGCCTTTAAGTTTGCTGAGAAGGAATTCAACGCTTTCCACGGTGCTCAGCGGGTTCAGCACTTTTCTCAGTATCCACATCTTGTTCAGGATGTCCCTGTCGACAAGCAACTCCTCCTTTCTCGTTCCGGATGAATTGATGTCGATGCTCGGGAATATTCTCTTGTCGACAAGTTTCCGGTCGAGATGCAGTTCCATATTGCCGGTCCCTTTGAATTCTTCAAAAATAACGTCGTCCATACGGCTTCCCGTATCAACCAGGGCCGTAGCCAAAATGGTAAGACTGCCGCCCTCCTCTATGCTCCTGGCAGTACCGAAAAACCTTTTTGGTCTCTGCAATGCATTGGCGTCGAGACCACCGGACAGCACTTTGCCGCTCGTGGGTGTTATTGCGTTGTAAGCCCGGGCCAGCCTCGTTATACTATCCAGAAGGATAACCACGTCTTTTTTTGTTTCCACAAGCCTCTTGGCCCGTTCGATAACCATTTCAGATACCTGGCAATGCCTCTGTGGCGGCTCGTCAAAAGTTGAACTTATGATCTCTGCTCCTATCACCTGCCTTTTCCAGTCGGTGACCTCTTCCGGCCGCTCGTCGATCAGGAGGATAATAAGATGAATTTCCTTATGATTTGTTCTGACTGCCTTTGCTATTGACTGAAGCAGCATTGTTTTTCCGGTCCTCGGCGCGGCAACAATCAGACCTCGCTGTCCTTTTCCTATAGGGGCCGTCAAATCCATTACCCTCATGGAGAAGTCATTGTCGTATTCCAGGCTGACTTTTTCAGTCGGATAATAGGGGGTGAGATTATCGAAGAGCGGACGGCTCACAGTACGCTCGATGGATTCACTGTTTATGCTCTCTACCTTCAAAAGCGCGAAATACCGCTCATTGTCCTTGGGCGGCCTAATCTGGCCTGATACGTAATCACCTGTACGCAGGCTGAATCGCCTGATCTGTGAAGGTGACACATAAATATCATCGGGGCTAGGCAGATAGCTGTAATCAGGAGAACGGAGAAATCCGAAGCCGTCAGGAAGTATCTCCAGCACTCCTGAGCCATAGACGCTTCCGGCTTTTTCAGCCTGGGCCTGCAGAATAGCGAAAATCAGGTCCTGTTTCCTCAAACCTGACGCGCCCTCTACATTAAGGTCTTTGGCAAGACCCGTAAGCTCATCGATAGTTTTTTCTTTCAATTCAGAAATTGAAATATAGTTTTCCATTTTTTTCTTACCTCTCTGGGTTATCGTTGTCATAAGAATAGCTTTAAAAATTTAAAAATTTCATTGGAAGCTGCAGATTCATTTTTTATTGATATGTGTTCCCGGTTATGCACAGATCCTTAATCTATGGATTACCCCTGGTTCCGGAGGGATAACATTAGAATGCTTTATGGATTCTGTTAATCAAACTTCCTCAGTGATTTTTTAATTGCGCGAAGCTTGAATGGGCGAACTCCCGTATTTAGAATACAAAATGCCGCCAGCTTTGTCAATACTAAAAGGCAAAAGGTAAAAGGTCAAAGGTGAAAGGCGTAAAGCAAAAATAAAACACAGAATTCTTAATTCTTTTTTTATTTACCTTTGACCTTTTACCTTTTGCCTTTTGCCCGTTGTCTTTTGAGGTATAATAACAAAATGAATTACCGGTTGACTGAAAAGGTCCGCGCCGCCGGCTGAGCTGGAAAGATCGGTCCGGCGGACCTGGAAGACATAATAGGCACGCTTTGCAATTATTCCGACACCGCTGTTTCCGAAAGCGTCGGGAATGTATCTCCTGTTGTCCTTGTCGGCCCTGGCGATGATGCGGGCGTGGCCCTTATCGGCGATACCGCAATAGTTGAAACCGTGGATGTGATAACCCCTGTGGTAAATGACCCCTTTACTTTCGGCGCCATAAGCGCATGCAATTCGATAAGCGATATCTATGCAATGGGTGGCAGGCCTGTTACTGCCCTCGCAATTTCCGGACTCCCGGTGTGTGAATATGAGCCTGTTGTAATGAAAGAAATACTGAGGGGAGCGGTGCATACTCTCGGGAGGGCTGGCGCCCGGCTTCTTGGCGGACACAGTTTTGACGACCCTGAACTTAAATTCGGCCTTTCGGTAACAGGCATTATAGACAGGAACAGGATACTGAAGGCATCGGGCGCCCGGGAAGGAGACCTCATAATCCTTACGAAACCAATAGGAATCGGGATATTGACTACTGCGCTCAAGGGAGGCAAGTTGTCTGATGATGCTATGGAACATGCGATCAGGTGGATGCTGACCCTGAATGATAAGGCATCCTTCCTGGCTTCCTCTGCGGGCGCAACTGCATGCACGGATATCACGGGGTTCGGGCTGCTCGGCCATGCGTACAACATGGTCAGGAATTCTGCTGTGAATTTTATCATAGAGAGCGCTCGTGTCCCGGTGCTCGATCATGTCTTTGAAATGATCGATATCGGTATGGTCCCTGAAGGCGCTTACAAAAATCAGCAGTATATACAGGACAAGGCCGTTTTTTCCCGGACTGTGAGTGATGAGAGAAGGCTTCTGTTTTCAGACCCTCAAACTTCCGGAGGACTTTTATTTACCCTGAGTGAGGACGGCATCAGGGCCTTTGAAGACTCTTCGACTTTTTTTTCGGTCATCGGCAGGGTGCAGAGGGGTTCCGGCCGTATTATAGTAGAGTGAACGGCTTTCTTGTCCTCCTGCTTCACGCTCACCTTCCATATGTAAAACATCCGGAGCACGAGTATTCAATTGAAGAGCACTGGCTTTTTGAGGCAATAAGGGAAACCTATGTGCCCCTGCTGGCCGCGATGGAGCGTATGGTAAATGACGGCATAAGTCCGGGGCTCACTTTTTCAATAAGCCCTTCTCTGGTGGAAATGCTCAATGATGAACTGCTCAGAAAAAGATTTGTCCGTCATGTTGTCAATCTTATTGAGCTCTCCGAAGCCGAGATGCTCCGGACGGCGAGATCGGATTTTGGACCTGTAACGGCACTTTATAACAATCACTTCAAAAAAGTCCTGCGCTTGTATACCAGCCGGTACGACTGCGATCTTGTAGACGCTTTCAGGCAGCTTCAGGATGAAGGCCACATCGAAATCGTGGCTTCTGCTGCGACCCATGCATTTTTACCGGCCTTCAAGGCATATCCGCACATTGTGAAAGATCAGATATCCATAGGAATAAAGAGCTACATCAGGAGTTTCGGCAGACCTCCATCCGGTTTCTGGCTGCCTGAATGCGGCTATTTCGAGGGAGTCGATCGTTTCCTGAAAGATGCCGGCATACGCTATTCCTTTGTTGAATCTCACGGCATACTGCTTGGAAAGCCCACTCCGGCGCACGGAATCTTTAAGCCGGTCATGACGCCTTCAGGCCTGCAGGTATTCGGAAGGGATTTTAAATCGGCCAGTCAGGTATGGAGCGCTATAGAGGGATATCCCGGAGATCCCTTTTACAGGGATTTTTACCGTGATATCGGGTTCGACCTTCCCGTCGAATATATTGATCAGTTTCTGCATAGCGGCAGGCTGAAGCTTTTTACCGGTATGAAATATCACAGGGTCACCGGCGCAACCGATGCAAAGCTCCCTTATGACAGGGTGATGGCGATGCGCAGGGCCGTTGAGCATGCGGAACATTTCGTTAAGAGCAGGGAAGATCAGGTGCTCCGGCTTTGTGGGTTTGGGTTTAATCCTGTTATTTTCTCGGCTTTTGATGCCGAACTCTTCGGACACTGGTGGTTTGAGGGAGTAGAGTGGCTCGATATTATGGTGAGAAAATTGGCTGACAGCAGGAGTGTCCGTCTGGCTACCCCGGCAGAATGCAGCGCAGCTTATTCAGGAGACGAACATCGTATTATGTTGCACCCTTCGAGCTGGGGTGAAGGAGGGTACAGCATGCAATGGATAGGTGAAAAAAACCATTACCTTTACAGACACTTGCACAAAATGGCTGAGAAAATACCGCTGTTGGAAGAAACATGGCGGCATGCGGCCGGTCGCCGCCGCGGAGCCTCTTCAGTTATCAGGCGGGCAATCAACCAGGCGAAGAAAGAGATGTTGCTTGCACAAGCCAGCGACTGGACTTTTCTGATTGAGAAAGGGAGATCATCAGAGTATGCTGAAAGAAGAGTGCTCGGCCATATAGACAATTTTAACCGGCTTTTTGCATTGGTTGAAGGCGAAAGTGTTGATCCGGCATGGCTCCGCGAACTGGAGAATCGAAATTCTGCTTTTGCCTGGCTCGACGCGTTCGAAACCGACAAACCGGCAGGTTGATGGACTTTTTACGAGACCGCCGCAACTGCTTCCGACAGCAGTACGTTGTAAGGGTACAGTCTGAGATAAGAAAGAAATTCGTCGACAGCATGGGAGACTACCGCATTTTTGGGCAATATCAGGGAGAAATCTCTTAGTATCCGGGCCTCTTTGGCTATAACATATTTCAGAATTCCGTATTTGAGTTCCTTCCGGACCGCCCACCGGGATACCAGCGAGATTCCCATCCCGCTTTCAACCGCCTCTTTTATCGATTCGGTACCACCCAAAACGAGCACAATTTGCAAATCAGAGGTCTTTACTCCGTGAGATATGAGATAATTTTCAATTATCTGACGGGTCCCGGAACCTTCCTCCCGTATGATAAAAGGCTCTCTGGTGATTTCCTGAATGGAAATAGTCTTCCTCTTTGCCCATGGGTGTGTGGCCGGCACAATAAAGACAAGTTCGTCTGACAGCATGGGCTCCACTTTGATTTTATTCTTGGAAGTTTCACCTTCGACAAGTCCGAAGCAGACCACGCCGGCGTTGAGCAGATCAAGCACCTTTTTTGTATTCCCGATCAGAATATTTATCTTTATTTTAGGGTGTATCTTCTTGAAATCAGCGACAACATTCGGAAGGACATAGTTTCCGATAGTTGTGCTCGCGCCGATTGTGATCCTTCCCTTGTTGAGCCCCGTTATCTGGCTTATCTCCTTTTCCAGTTCAGCATACAGCGTCAGGATATCTTTGGAATAGCGATACAGCACTTCACCCGCAGACGTAAGGTTGATCGAACTGTTCGAACGGTCGAAGAGTTTTGTTTCATACAACTCCTCAAGGGCCTGGATCTGCAGACTCACCGCGGGCTGAGTCAGGTGAATTATCTGAGATGTCTTCGAAAAACTTTTTGTCTCAGCAACAGTGCAAAAAACTTTTAATTTGTGGTCTTCCATGATATGTAGCGGTTATGATACCATAAAGTTTTATTATATGCAAATAAATCTGTAAAATAGAGGTTAAGAGGCAACATCGGAAGCCGCATCAGAGTCGCTATAATACAATATCCGTTCGCACTGCGGACAATGGGTGATTTCGGAATTTTGTTTCAGCTCAACGAACATCTGGGGAGGGATGTTGAGATTGCATCCGCCGCATCTCTCATTTTTAGCCTCGACAACAGCAAGCCCTCTTTTTGATCTCATAAGATTGATATACAGCTTATAAATGTCGGCGTCCAGTTTTTCTGTAAACTTTTTCCTTTCAGACTTAAGTTTCTTCACTTCCTGCCTGGACAAGGCAATGCTTTCTTCGACTTCCTTTTTGACTACATCCAATTTTGACCGCTCTTCGTTCATAAGGGTTTGTTCGGCAGTAAGCAGTTTTGAGGTTTTTTCGATAGACTCGATCGCGTCAAGCAATTCGTCTTCAGCCGCTTTCATGTCTCTCTCAGCCTTCTCGATCTCTTTAAGATGGGCCTGGTACTCTTTATTATTCTTGATCTCCGAAGTCCTTTGCTTCTGTTTGTTTATTTTTTCATTTATCTCTTCGATGATCAGTTCTTTATCTTTTTTTTTCTTTTCCATGGCTGTCTGGCCCTGTTTCAGGTTTTCAAGAGAAGCTTCGGCTTTTTTCAGGGGACCTTCACTGGAAGCAATGGTACCGGGCAGCATATCGATTTTAGAATGCAGCGTCAATATAACGGTATCCACTTTTTGAAGTTCTATGAGCAGGCTTAATTGTTTGTTCACTACCACCCTCCGTACCGCGTAGAGCATACGCGTATGGTGGGCCCACCAGGACTCGAACCTGGGACCAACCGGTTATGAGCCGGTAGCTCTACCAACTGAGCTATGGGCCCTGCATGTATATTACACAACCAGATCCAAAGTCTTTTACTATAAACGCATATTAAGACCTTAGTCAAGCGTCTCTTTTTGCAGGAGTTTCTTCTGTCCATAGAGTGATAATAAAAGCTTCTCATCCCCGGCCTTCTGGGCCAGTTCAATCTTCCGCCTGATCCCCTTCACGGCGATTGTTTTTAAGCAGTCTTTAATCATGGCATCAACGTGGTCAGGGTCAATCTCAGCGTCCACCGAGAGCTTCGTGATAAGCGCCTGCTCTTCGCCATTGCATAATGCCATGAAGCCGGATGAAAGGAGGTCGCCCGACTTGTTTTCAGCCAGGTAAAGCCTGATCTTCTCAAATAATCCCTGCATGGGGTATGATGCCATGTTTTCAGGATCAAGGTGGTCCAGTATGTCATAACGCTTTTCCGGTACTGAAACGATGACGCTCAGGAGTAATTGTTCCTCTTTGCTGACCGCTCCGCCCGGTTCCTGAAGTCCGGTGTCTTCGGACTCTTCATTTACGACAGGCCCCTGACGCCTGACGTTCGACGCCTTCAGGTCAGCGGCCTTCCTGCTGTTTTTCAGTTCCTGTCGCAGCGTCTGTTCATCAATTCCAGACATGCTGGACAGTTCCCGGAGCGTTTCGTCTCTCAGCAATTGATCGGTACAGGAGAGCATCAGTGAGATGGCATAACGTACTGCATCGAGTTTGTTCCTGCCGTACAGTTTGAGCAGGAATTCCACAGGGGTAACAGCCTTTCCCATATATCGTCTGAAGTAATCTGCTCCGTACTTTCTGAGAAATGTATCGGGGTCCTCTTTTTCGGGAAGCAAGAGGATCTTTGCCGCCATCCCTTCGGCGTAAATAAGATCGAGAGACCGCTTGGTTGCGGACATTCCTGCCGGGTCTCCGTCAAAAATCAGCAAGACCTTCGTGGAGAACCGTTTGAGTCTCTTCAGATGACCGGCAGTAAGCGCAGTTCCAAGAGGCGCTATCACATTACTGAAGGAATACTGATGGCATATGATTGCATCAAGATATCCCTCCACCACAATGGAGTAGCCTTTTTGAACAATAGCGTTTTTGGCTATATGCATACCGTAGCATGATTCGCCCTTTTTGAAAAGTACATGGTCCGGCGAATTCAGATATTTGGGAATGTTTGCTGCCGTTGACAGCGTTCTGCCGCCGAATGCGACTGCCCTCCCCTGAAGATCGAAAATAGGGAACATTATTCTCTCCCTGAAGAAATCATGAGTGCCGTTTTCGCCGAAGTAAACGAGACCCGATGCCCTGATCTGTTCCAGGGTGAATGATTGGTTTTTGAGATGACTGAAAAGTGAGTCACGCCGGGCCGTGCTGTATCCGATCGAGAATTTTTCAATGACCTCGCTGCCTAGCCCCCGTTCCCTGAGGTATTCGCTTGCCTGGCTGGAGGAGTTCAGGTTGTTTTTATAGAATTGGACCGCTTCTTTGTGGATTCCGAGAATGCTTTCCTTGATTCCCTTGCTGTAACCCGGACCGTTATCCAAGGGCTCTATTTTTATTCCGGCCTTATTGGCGAGATATGATACCGCCTCACGAAAATTCATGTTCTCGTAATGCATTGTGAAGGCAAAAATGTCGCCCCCCTTACCGCAGCCGAAGCAATGGAAAATTTGTTTTGACGGGTTTACCATGAACGAAGGGGTCTTTTCCGCATGAAACGGGCACAGCCCTTTGAAATTCTGCCCTGCCCGCTTCAGGTCAACATGTTCGGCAATGAGGTCGATTATATCGATTTTCAGCTTGATATCGTCAACTGTGCGGTCAGTCATATAAAAAAAGGCTAAAGGATAAGGGCAAAAGGCTAAAGGTAAACAGGCAAAAGATGAAAGGCAAACAGCTAAAGTTGAATTTGCTTTTTTGTTTTATGTTTCCCATTAGCCATTAGCCATTTGCCCTTAGCCCTTGGCCAAGCAATTCTTTCACGCGTTGACTGACAATCTTACCATCGGCTGTCCCTTTTGTCTGCTGCACAACGATCTTCATTACCTTCCCCATATCACCCGGTTGGGACGCATGGCATTCATCGATCGCAGAACGTATGATTTTATCTATGTCTTCCGGTGAAAGTTGTGCCGGGAGGTAGGTGTGGACTATCTCCAGTTCTTTTGTCTCTTTTTCAGACAGGTCTGATCTGCCTGCCGCGGCGAATTGCTCTATCGATTCCCTTCGCTGCTTCGCCATCGTTGACAGGACGGATGTAATCTCCGCATCAGAGAGCGGGGCCATCTTCTCGATTTCTTTATTTTTTAAAGAGGCCTTGATCATCCGAATAACCGAAACCTTCAGTTCATTTCGTGACTTCAAGGCCTCTTTGAGTTCCGCATCCAAACGCTGCGTGACAGTATCCATAAAGCCTTCTCCCCTCCCAAAAGGGCAGATTATCTCGCCGAGTACGTCCTTACGCGTTTTGCCGCTTTTTTGCGCGCAGCTATAATCTTCTTCTTTTTCTTTACGCTTGGCTTATCGTAATGTTCTTTTTTCTTTACGTCCGAAAGTACGCCATCCCGCTCGCATTGTTTCTTGAACTGTTTGAGCGCGGACTCGAGTGATTCAATGTCTTTCACTTTCACAGAGGGCACCTGTATCCCCCCTCTCTTTTAGAAATTTATCTTACAGTCTAACAATTTATATGTTTATTGTCAAGAAAATGACTAAACAGCGCAAACGACAGGGGTACAAAAGTCATCGCTGATTGACAAGCCCTTTTCATGATCTATATTATAAAAGCTGATGAAAAAACCGGATTTTTCTGAACTTGCTCATAAGAATGTCAGGGACCTGGAGCCTTATCAGGCCAAGCACATCCGTTGCTCTGTCAAACTCGATGCCAACGAGAGCCCTTATGCTTTTATTCCTCCCCAAAAGGTAATGGAGAAGGTAGCGTTGACCGCCCTGAATCGATATCCGGACCCGGAAGCCGGGAAACTAAAAGCGGCTATTGCGCGAAAAATCGGGGTGGATACCGATGACTTGCTTGTGGGCAACGGTTCAGATGAGCTGATTTATTACCTGACAATCTCCTTTGGCGGGCCGGTGCTTTATCCTGTCCCCACCTTTTCAATGTATGGCATCATCGCCCAGGCGCTGGGGCAACTTCACAAAGGAATTCCCCTGGATCGGGACTTTGATCTGGATGTGGATAAAATGGCTGCCTATATAAAAAAATTCAGGCCGAAACTTATATTTCTCAGTTCTCCCAATAATCCCACAGGAAACTGCTTCTCCTCGGACAGAATTCTCAGGATTATCGACATGGCGACCGGCATAGTGGTCCTTGATGAGGCGTATCAGCCTTTTTCGAGCGAAAAAGGCTTTCTGCCGATGCTGAAAGACTACAAACATCTTGCTATTTTGAGAACTTTGAGCAAAATAGGGCTGGCATCTTTGAGAGTAGGCTATCTGGCGGCAGACAATGAACTGCTGAGAGAAGTTGACAAGGTCAGGCTCCCCTTTAATCTTAACGGGCTTTCGCAGGCGGTGGCCGAAGAGGCGCTCCGGGGCAGTTCACTGCACACTTTTAGAAAAACTCTGATCGCCGGGCGTGAGCGGCTCTATGGGGAGTTGCTGAATATCCATGGAGTGAGACCATATCCTTCCGAAGCCAATTTTATTCTTTTTAAGGTCCAGGATGCCGATGCGGTCTTCAAGAAGCTCCTCGGACATGGAGTGCTTGTAAGAAATATGAACACTGCGGTAAAGGGTGCTCTCAGGGTTACAGTCGGCACCCCTGAAGAAAACGGTTTGTTCATCAAGGCCCTGAAAAAAACGATGGGAGGTAAATAGTGCGTACTGCAACGGTGAAAAGGAAAACCAAGGAAACTGATATAACTCTTAAACTCACGCTTGGGGGGAAAGGTTCTGCTTCCGTGAATACTTCGATCCCTTTTCTTGATCATATGCTGAATCTTTTCGCGTTTCACGGGGCGATGGATCTGGAGATTAAGGCGACCGGAGACATCGAGATCGATTATCATCACCTCATGGAAGACCTCGGTATAACGTTCGGAGAGGCCATAAAAAAAGCGCTTGGCGACAAAAAAGGGATCAGGCGTTACGGCAGTGCCGCCATTCCCATGGACGAAAGTCTTGCCAGGGTGGTGATAGACCTGAGCGGCAGACCTTATCTGGTCTACAAAGTGAAGTTTCCCAAGGGCACAGTCCGGGGTCTTGAGTACTCGCTTTTCGAGGATTTTTTCAGGGCCCTCACCAACCATTCCATGATAAACCTCCATATCATCGTCGAATATGGAAAGGACCTCCACCATATATTTGAAGGCATATTCAAGGCATTCGGCAGGGCTTTGAGCGAAGCAGTCTCCCCTGATCCCAGAATGAAGGGCTTACCTACGACCAAGGGAACGCTATAGGCTGATTATCCAGTCAAACAACTTTCCTAAAGTTTTCATTAGACTCGTTGAATAAGCCTTTTTTATTTCTTCCCGGTCTGGTTTTTTTCCTGGCCTGCATTACACTCTCAACCAGTCGCGCTATCCTCTTGTGGGATGTTTTTATCTTGACGCCTTGTTTGCAATTTGCGCATAGCAAAAAACATGCATTTTTACCCTCTGTGCTGACAAACTGACGTTTTATGCACAGTTCGGGTGTCATTGTCTTACAATGCAATTCCGTACAGTTGAAAGTTACCATCTTTTAAAGCTCCTCTTTATGTTAACTGACTGTTTCAGTTAACTCTTTGATTTACTATAATATTATACCATTTAGAGACAACAAAAGGCAATACAAAAAGAGATGTAGGAGGGGGTCCGTGTTAGAATAGGGCATTTAGAACACGGAACAATTGTATGGCATTAAAGTATATCCTTTACTTCCTGTTGTTTACTCCGCGACTCGGTTTTTTCCCCTCGATCATAACCGGGCTCACCCTCTATGTGCCAATTGCTTTAATTGTTCTGAAAAAATTCTAAAATCGAGAAGATGCGATAAGTCTTATTGACAAAAAAATTAAATGAAACTTAATATATGTACTTGCGCTCAAAAGCTGCTATTTGCGCGTAATTGAACATTACAGGATGAGATGGGACCCCATATAACTAGTGCCGTGGATTTCTTTGACCCGTATCCATATCGGAGCTTCATTAAAAAACCGGGATTTTCAGGGGACTGAAAAATGACTTTTAATCCGATGGACCTTGCTGTCTCATCAGTTGTCCTGCTTCTGATGACGGCGCTTTGCGCTCCGCTTTTCAGCCGCAATCAACAGTTCCTGATAACGATTTCATTTGTTCTTGCCGCAGTTGCCTCAATTATCGCGGTCGCTGCCGGCATATGGACAGTAAGCAGTGAAATCACAAGCCGGGTAATTCTGCTCATAGGTCTGCCCGATCTTCCGTTTCATTTAAGACTGGACGCCCTTGCCGGTTTCTTCCTCACTGTTATAGGACTGCTATCTCTCTTTGTATCGATCTATTCCGCGGGCTATGTCAAAGGATACCTGGGTCAAAGGCCGGTAACAAGTCTCATTGTCTTTTATTGTATTTTTGTTGCCGGCATGTTGATGGTCATTCTGTCCGATGATGCCCTCGTGTTTCTCGTCTCGTGGGAGATTATGGCGGCTGCTTCTTACTTCCTGGTAATCTTTGAAAACGAACGCGTCGAGAACAGAAGAGCGGCCTTTCTCTATCTGGTTGTGGCCCATGTAGGGGCGATTTGCATTCTTCTGGCTTTCGGCGTTATGGCAGGCGTGGCTTCCGGCGGAGGGTTCAGCGGTTATACCTTCGATGCCATGAGGCAGTCTCATATCCCCCCTGGATGGGCTACGGTCGCTTTTTTACTGTCGTTCCTCGGTTTTGCCGCAAAGGCGGGTGTTGTGCCTTTGCATGTCTGGCTGCCCGAGGCGCATCCTGCAGCTCCTTCAAACGTGTCTGCCCTGATGAGCGGGGTGATGCTCAAAACCGCCATATACGGCATAGTGCGCGTAATTTTTGATATTATCCATGTCTTCCCTCCGTGGTGGGGAGCAACTGTGTTGATACTGGGTCTGATATCGGCTGTTATGGGCGTATTGTACGCCCTTATGCAGCATGATTTAAAAAAGCTGCTTGCCTATCATTCTGTCGAGAACATCGGCATAATTCTCATCGGCATCGGGCTTGCCATGATATTTACCTCTTTCAGGCTGCCTTTGCTTGCGGCGCTTGCTCTCATCGCCGGGCTTTATCACACGATGAATCACGCAATATTCAAGGGGCTCCTGTTCATGGGGGCGGGGAGTGTATTGCATGCTACGGGCGAACGGAACATGGAAGAAATGGGCGGGCTCATTCACCGGATGCCATGGACCGCGGTCCTCTTTCTCATAGGTTGTGTTTCCATTGCGGCGTTGCCTCCCTTCAACGGATTTGTCTCTGAATGGCTCACGTTCCAGGCTTTTTTGCTCTCTCCTTCCCTGCCCGACCAGTTAATCAGGCTTCTTATACCAATGGGCGCCGCGTTACTGGCTCTAACGGGAGCACTTGCCGCAGCTTGTTTTGTTAAAGCCTTTGGCGTCACTTTCCTGGGGCACTGGAGGGGCCATCCTAATCCACGCATTCATGAAGTAAACTGGCCCATGCGGAGCGGTATGATCATGGCGGCACTGACCTGTTTCGGTCTCGGTGTTTTTCCGACTTTATTTATCGAGTGGGTAGACATCCTTGCGAAGCAGCTTGTGGGCGCGACAATAGCCACTTCCGCCGGCGCCTACGGCTGGATGTGGCTTACACCGGTCTCCTACGAGCGGGCATCGTATTCGGGACCGATCGTCTTTATCGGCATAATCCTTGTTGTATTTGTTGCATATGCATTCCTCCACTACAGGTCCGGCGCTATTCGCAGGGTCCCCATCTGGGACTGCGGGTTCGAAAAGATTAATCAGAGGATGCAGTATAATGCCACCTCTTTTTCTATGCCCATACGCAGGATATTCGGTTACCTCTTCAGTATAAAAGAGCACGTGGAGTTGGCACCGCAGGCCGGACATAGGGCCTTTCCTCAAAAGCTGAATTATCATCTTAGCGTAAGGGACCGTTTCTGGGGCTGGCTCTATAAGCCGGTTGTCGAGATGAGCTTCTGGGTATCGCGCAAGACCGGAAAGCTGCAGCAGGGCCGTATTCAGGCCTATCTCATATACTCATTTATAACTATTATTGTTCTCCTGGTGTTCCTGCGATGAACCCGAATCCCTATATAGTTGAAGTATTGCAGATCATCACGCTTTTGGGACTTGCACCGGCCTTTACCGGTTGGATACGCATGCTTAAGTGCTGGTCGCAGGGGCGCACCTCTGCGGGACTGGTCCAGCCTTACCGGGACCTTGCAAGGCTATTCTCCAAGGACGTGCTGTTGGCTGAGAACGCATCGTGGATATTCAGATTCACGCCTTATCTGGTCTTCGGCACTGCCGTTCTCGCGGGGGCTATAATCCCGATATTGTCCATAGACCTGCCCCTCGCCCCGACCGCTGACGTCATTGTGATTGTCGGGCTTTTTGCAATTGCGCGGTTTTTTACTGCGCTGGCGGGAATGGACATAGGGACGGCCTTCGGCGGCATGGGAGCGAGCCGCGAAATGATGATAGCTTCCCTTGCGGAGCCGGCAATGCTGATGGCGATTTTTACAGTATCTCTGTCGAACAAGTCCACTTCGCTTGCCCACATAATTGAGGTGATATACAGCGGCCAGGCTGGACTGAGGCCGTCCCTTGCTTTTGCCTTTCTTTCATTTGTCCTGATCACTCTCGCCGAGACAGGCAGGATACCTGTTGACAATCCGTCGACCCATCTCGAGTTGACCATGATACACGAAGCGATGATCCTGGAGTACTCGGGCAAGTATCTGGCGCTTATTGAATGGGCGGGGATGATGAAGCTTTTTCTGTTTGTGATGCTGGGGATAGCGGCCTTCGCCCCATGGGGCATTGCTGCAAAGGGGAGTCTTTTGGCAGTCCCTTCAGCCGTGACTTTCATGGTCGTCAAACTCGGGATTGTGGGTATTGCTGTGACATTAATTGAAACCGGATTCGCAAAGATGAGACTGTTCCGTTTGACGGAATTCCTGGGGGCCGCCTTTTTGCTGGCAACCCTCGGCATGATCTCTTATTTTATTCTGGATTGAAATGGACCTGCATACTGCGGCAGAGATAAACAGTTTTCTGGCGGCGCTCGTGCTCCTCACCACCTTCGGCATGCTGGTGCAAAGGAGGATATACGGACTTTTGCACTTGTTTGCGTGGCAGGGGCTTTTTCTGGCTGTGAACACGGCCATCGTCGGCTATGCAGCTGACAAGCACCATCTGTACATATCTTCTTTACTGACCCTCAGCCTTAAGGTGGTCCTTTTGCCTTATATTCTCCGTTTGCTGATATACCGGCTTAATATCCACAAGGAGGTCGAGGCGATCGTGAATATCCCGGTGACAATGCTGATCGGTATAGCGCTGGTCATATTTTGCTATCAGCTGACAGCGCCCGTCAGAGAACTCTCCGCTTTGATAACCCGGTCAACACTCGCCATTGCCCTTGCAACGGTCATGCTGGGGCTCCTCATGATGATTACAAGAAAGCACGCCGTTACCCAGATTATCGGCTTCCTTGCCATGGAAAACGGCCTTTTCTTTGCCGCCACAAATGCGACATACGGCATGCCTCTCGTCGTTGAGCTGGGTGTCGCCCTCGACGTATTGATTGCGGCCTTCATATTCGGCATATTCTTTTTCCATATACATACCACTTTTGACAGCCTGGATGTCGACCAGATGGCGCGGCTGAAGGAAAGGGATACCGATGAATAGCAGCACGACCGTTCTGCTTTTACTGGGCGTTCCCCTTTTCGGGTCCGCGGTCCTGGCCTTTACCGGAGACAGGAAATTCGCGCCGGAAATAAACATATTCGGCTCGGCCGCCACGTTTGCGGCCGGTCTCGGCCTCGCACTGGAAGTGTGGCTGCATGGGCCGATGCTGGCCGGAGGAAAATTATTCTTTGTTGATGCGTTAAACGTTTATCTGGCGGTGCTGACCTCCTTTGTCTCAATGACAACCGCGATCTTCAGCCGGAGATATATGAGGAGGGAGAGAGAACACGGACGAGTGGGCCATGGCAGCATGAGGTTCTATCACGCCATGTTCCAGCTCTTCATATTTGCGATGCTCCTGTGTCTCCTCACTAATAACGTGGGAGTATTGTGGATTGCCATGGAATTGGCCACATTGTCTACGGTGCTGCTGGTTTCTCTATACCGTACGCCGACAGCCATCGAAGCGGCCTGGAAATATTTTATCCTCTGCGGCGTGGGAATTGCCCAGGCACTCTTCGGGACTGTCCTGCTCTATTTTGCGGCGGAAAAGGTCCTGGGCGAAGGGGGCGAGGCACTTCTCTGGACAAACCTGAGCAGGGTCAGCGGACAGCTTGAACCGACCGTGTTATCACTGGCGTTTGTCTTCCTGATGGTAGGGTACGGCACAAAAGTGGGATTGGTCCCCCTTCATAACTGGCTGCCGGACGCGCACAGCGAGGGGCCGACCCCTATCTCCGCAGTGCTTTCGGGCCTGCTTCTCAACATCGCCCTCTATGCACTGGTAAGATGCAAGGTACTGGTTGACGGCTCCACGCATTCGCATCATGCAGGGGACATCATGATGGGATTCGGTCTCCTTTCCATCCTTGTAGCGGCCTTTTCGCTCCTGCGGCAGAAAGATATAAAACGTATGTTTTCATACTCGTCCATAGAGCATATGGGTATAGCGACATTTGCCTTCGGGCTCGGCGGCCCGATAGCGACCTTTGGCGCGCTTCTTCACATGATGGTGCACAGTCTCGCAAAATCGGCCATATTCTTTACTGTAGGACATGCGTCCCAGATGCACTGGACGCAGGAAATGGACAGGATAAAGGGTCTTTTCAAAGGCAACCCCATGGTCGGCTGGGGACTGATGCTGGGGGTCATGGCCATTGCCGGCATGCCGCCGTTCGGCATATTCACCAGCGAATTCCTGATACTGACGGCAACCATCAAGGACGCGCCTTTATGGGCCCCTTTTTCCTCCTGGGACTCGGAGTGGCCTTTGCCGCGCTTTTCAGAAGGGTCCAACCTATGGTTTCAGGTGATGTGCCGTCGAATCAGAGACCTCTGAAGGCGGCAAATGTTCCTGTAGTGCTGCACATTGCGCTCGTGCTCATCATAGGACTCTATATCCCTGATTTTCTCAACCAGTGGTTTCATACCGCAGTGGAGTTATTGAAATGAGCATACTGAAAGATGCTTTGACCGCCCTTGTGCCGGATGCCCAATTTTACGAGGGTCAATATCCTGCACCTGTAATCTCGTGCTTCGTGCCCCGGGAAAATTTTCGGGAAGCGGGGCGGGCGATGAAAAAAGCTTATGCCCTTCTTGCAGCCGAATGGGCTGCGGATGAAACGCCTTTTGGCAGGGGATATGGCATCTACGCCTGTTTCCGGTGGGGCGCTGAGTATCTTATAGTAAAGACCGAAGCTCCCGCCAATGACCCGGTATTTCCGAGCCTGACAAAGAAATTCGTTCCGGCGTACCGGTTTGAGAGGCAGATAGAAAGCCTGATGGGGATCACTCCTGCCGGGCATCCGGATTCCAGGCCCTGGATAAAATTCGAGGACTGGCCTGCCGATGCATGGCCGCTCCGGAAATCTTTTGACCCGTCAAAACCGATGCCGAGGGTGAAGGGAGATTACAAATGGTCAAAGGCGGTGGGCGAAGGAGTTTATGAAATCCCGGTCGGACCTGTTCATGCCGGTATCATTGAGCCGGGGCATTTCAGGTTCCAGGCAGTCGGCGAGGCCATAATTAACCTTGAGGCGCGGCTGGGATATGTCCACAAAGGAATAGAAAAAAGGTTTGAAGCCCTCACATGGAATGAGGGGGCACGGCTTGCGGGCAGGGTATCGGGTGATACAACCGTTGCCCATTCCCTGACCTATTGCAGGGCGTTGGAGTCCACGACCGGATGCAACCCGCCGGAACGGGCGCACTGGTTGAGGGCACTCTTCCTGGAAAGGGAGCGCATAGCAAATCACCTTGGAGATATCGGCGCTATCGGCAATGATGCTGCATTCGCATTTATTCTGTATCAAATGATGAGACTCAGAGAAATGCTTCTTCGCACCAATCACACACTTTTCGGCCACCGCCTGATAATGGACAGGGTAGTCAACGGAGGGGTCACAACGGACATCCGGCAGGAAGGTATTAAACATATAATAGATGAAATGGATTGCCTGTCAAAAGAATTTGAGCGTCTTGTAGTAATTATCGATCAGAATTCATCTTTGGAGGACCGGACGAGGGATACGGGAATCCTCGTTCCCGAGAAGGCAAGGGAACTCGGTGTCGTCGGAATAGTTGCAAGGGCGAGCGGCATGAACCTTGATTGCCGTATACAAAACCCGTTTCCTCCGTATGACCGGATCGAAGTGAACGTGCCGGTCCTTATCTCGGGCGATGTGCACGCAAGGATGTGGGTGAGAATAAAAGAGATACGGGAATCCGTCCGTCTGATACGGGAAATACTCAAGGGCCTTCCCGAAGGCGATATCAAGGCGGAAGCAGGCCCTCCTCGTCCTTATACAACCGGGTTCGCTGCTGTGGAGGGGTGGCGTGGAGAGATCATTTACTGGCTTCAGGCCGGGCCTGAGGGCGAGGTGAACAGGTGCATGGTAAGGGACCCTTCGAGCGTCTGCTGGCTTGGGCTCGAACAGGCGATCCCGGACAATATCGTACCTGATTTTCCGCTCTGCAACAAGAGCTTTAACCAATCTTATTCGGGGCATGATCTATGATAAGGATAATGCGCCAGATATTCCGCACCGGCATCGTGACTGAACCGTTCCACCCGGACGTTACGCCTGAAGTGGCAGATATGGGGGCCCAATTAAAAGATGCAATATGGAAACATTTCAGACGCAGTATTACAATAAGGCAGGTTGATGCGGGCTCATGCAATGGCTGCGAACTCGAGATCCACGCGATCAACAACCCCATTTATAACTGCGAGAGATTCGGGATTCACTTTACCGCTTCGCCGCGTTTTGCGGATGTCCTGCTGGTCACGGGACCTGTTACAAGGAATATGGAGATAGCTCTCCGCAGGACCTATAATGCCACGCCCGCCCCTAAGCTTGTGGTTGCGGCAGGTGATTGCGGGTGTAACGGGGGCATATTCGGAGAAAGCTACGCATCGCTGGGCGGCGTGGAAAAGGTAATACCTGTTGATCTTCGCATTCCGGGATGCCCCCCTACTCCGACGGCTTTGCTGTCCGGCCTTCTGCAACTCATGAACAAGATGGGTCGTTAATCGAAGTCTGTTTGAAATCCTGCGCGGTTTATGATATAGAATCTTAATGGATAATTCGGTATATCTCAGATGCAGAAAATGCAGGACCCTCAACCGCGTCCCCTCGCGCAGGCTGGCGGAGCGGCCGCATTGCGGAAAGTGCGGAAGCTATCTGGAATTTACCACAAAGCCCGTCGATGCGTCTGAGGAGAGTTTTGGGCGGGAAGTATTTGAATGGGCGGGAGTCGTCATTGTCGAGTTCTGGTCTCGCCAGTGCAGCGCCTGCGCGTCTATTCAGCCCCTGCTGGAAAGGCTGGCATATCAAAGGGCGGGGTTGGTAAAGGTGGTAAAAGTCGACATCGAAAGAGAACCTTCTCTTGCAAACCGTTTTCAGATCAGGTCTGCGCCTACGCTTATGGCATACCGGAACGGCAAGCTGATCGATGAACTCTATGGGGCTTACCCGGAGCCCCAGATGCAGGCGTGGATAGAAGCAGCGATCAATAAATGAAAACCAGCAGCAGGTAGTCGGTAGCAAGTAGCCAGGGGAAAATCAAAACCTACCCCTTCGACAGGCTCAGGGTGACACTTATTATTGCAAGCTATTCGCTGCCTGAATGCATTTTGAGTGTAGGATTTGTGCTATTATTTTGTAAATGAACGTTCCTTTGCAATCCGGCTCGCTGAAGATAGCAACAATTATGGGCATACCCATAAGAGTACATTTTTCCTGGCTTATTGTGTTCGGCATCCTTACCTGGTCCCTTTCGGCGTATTATTTCCCTCAGGCAGTGTCCAATTTGACGGTGCGGTCATATTGGATCACCGGTGCGGCAGCGGCATTAATGCTTTTCGTATCCGTGGCACTGCATGAACTGTCTCATTCTTTTGTTGCTCTCAGGTACAAACTGCCCATATTAAGCATTACGCTTTTTATTTTCGGCGGGGTCTCTCAAATGAAGGGGGAGCCTCCCGATCCCGGGGCAGAGTTCAAGATAGCTCTTGCCGGACCATTAATGAGTTTTTTACTCGCGCTTGTGTTTTTTGCGGCTTACCTTATGCCGGTCGGTGAGACGGTCAAGGCGCTCTTTAACTATCTTGCGCAGTTGAACCTTATATTCGGATTGTTCAATCTGGTCCCGGGATTCCCTATGGATGGCGGCAGGTTGGTGCGGGCGCTCATCTGGCACAAAACCAGGGATTTTTTCTATGCCACCCGCAAGGCTGCCTCCTATGGCCAGAAGATCGCGCTTCTCATAATTTTCCTTGGCTTTTTTTCAGCGGTAGCCGGGATGTCGGGAGGCCTCTGGCTTATGCTCATAGGATGGTTCCTCCATAGCTCGTCACAGGCCAGCTATCAGCAGGTGAGCCTGCAGGAGACCTTGAGCGGCATCAAGGTGGAAAAAATCATGGTGCGGGACATTGTAACAATGCCCCGTGATTTGTCGCTCGACGACGCTGTGAATGATTATTTCCTTAGATACGGGTACGGAGGCTTTCCGGTTGCAGAGGCAGGCCGTCTGCTCGGATTTATTTCACTGAAAGAGATCCGTCACATTCCGAGGACGCTGTGGAAGGACAAGAAGGTTGCCGACGCTTTTCTGCCTTTTGACAGGAGTTGGGAGGTCGACCAGAACAGCGACGCCATGAAGGCCCTGGAAATCATGATAAACGAGGACAGGGGCCGGCTGGCTGTAGTTAAGGATGGCTCCATAATCGGCCTGATAACGCGGAACGGCATCGCAAAATACATTCAAATAATGGCCAAGTAGGAGGAGCGCAGCAATGAAAATAGTCGAACAGTCATGGCAGTTTGAAGAGGATGTTAACGGCGCCGCCATTCTCAGGAAAATAGAAATGGCCGGGAGGACATGTTACAAGTCGGAAGACAGGATAACCGACGAGTCGGCAATAAAGTTTGTGTCGGGTGTTATAAAAGCCGGGCACCACTCCGTTATAGAGCATCACAATATCACGGTAAAAATAATGACGGACAGGGGTGTCACCCATGAAATAGTCAGGCACCGCATAGCCAGTTACAGTCAGGAGAGCACAAGGTATTGCAACTATTCTCATGATAAATTCGGCAATGAAATCACGGTTGTTCTGCCCGTGTGGTTCAAGGGTTTAACTGAAGACAACCTGAACAGGACCGATGAAGAGCAGAGAAGACATGGCCAATATAAGCTATGGAAGGCGTCGTGTGAGCAGATAGAAAAGGCATACTTTGAACTGCTTGATGCGGGTCAATCGCCCCAGGAGGCCCGGGCTGTTCTGCCCAATTCCCTCAAAACAGAGATCGTAATGACTGCCAACCTCAGAGAATGGAGGCATTTCTTTACGCTGAGGGCAGGCAAAAGGTCTCACCCGCAACTTCGCGACCTGGCAACCGACATGCTTGAAGGTTTTCGCAAGAAGGTGCCGGTTCTCTTCGACGACATCCAGTTTTGACGGGACCGTTAGCCTTCAGCCGGCTTCTGTTCGTCCTGCCCGGTCACTTCAGAGACAGACTTGTCGTCTGCCTCTTTTTGCAAACGCCGCTGCCGTTTTTCCTCCTGCTTTTTCTGACGAACCAGCTCTTTCTTTCTCTTTTCGCTCTTGTATGCAACTTTTTTTGCCAAGTTGTCCCCTTTCAGTCTTTCACAGCTTTTGGCCTTACAGTTCCGCTCCGCCTCGCGCTTTTCGCCTTCTTCCTTACAGCCTCACGCTGCTTGGTTTTCATCTTGACGGAGGGCTTTTCATAGTAGCGTCTTCTCTTGAGCTCTCCCATGAGGCCGTCCCGCTGAACTTTGCGCTTGAGTAGTTTTAATGCCTTTTCGAGGTCCTTGCCCTCTACTTTTATCTCCACTTGCCCGATTCCCTTCCCCTTCCGCCAAAGGATTTCTTAGGCTTCCTGGGCCCGCCGCCAGTCCTGCCGCGTTCCGTTTGAGGCCGCGCCTCATTCACTATAAGGTTCCTGCCACCCAGAGCAGTGCCGTTCAGCGTCGCGATGGCCTTGTCGGCATCGTCATCAGAGCTCATCTCGACAAATCCGAACCCTTTTGAGCGGCTGGTCTCGTCCGTGATGATCTTTACCGAATTGACTTCCCCGATCTCGCCAAACAACTCTTTCAAAGCCTCTTCATTAGTTTGATACGACAAGTTTCCCACATAAATTCTTTTTGACATTGCTGCCTGCCTCCTTGAAAGTGCATTGCGACGTTGTTAATACATTTGCTCCAAACCGAGCCCGTCTTGAAGTGGAAGAGGGAATGTCATAGGAAAACCGCAAAAACCGGGTGTGCGCGGCTTTGATATAACAGCATGTTCCGTCAGCCTTACCTAAGTATCATATTATTTATCCATGGTTTTATTCAAGCAAAAGTCTTTCCCTCTCTCAAGAATATCGGGGACAATGCGCCCTGTCAAGAAGAACCAGGCGGGATAATGCGGACGATATGGCGGGTGTACGGGTCAGTTGTCCAGCAGTATTATCTGTATATCCGCGACATTCGTACCGGTCGGCCCGGTAATCAATAAATCGCCTGTCCTGCTGAAAAAAGTGTACGAATCGTTGTTCTTCAGGTACTCCCCTGCATCCATACCGGTCCCTGCCGCTTTTGCAATAGTTTGACCGTCCGCAAACGCGCCTGCCGCATCGGTCGGGCCATCGGTGCCGTCAGTGCCTGCCGAGAGAAAAGTAATGCCCCGGAGTCCTTTTATTTCCATTCCGAAAACAAGGGCAAGTTCCGTATTCCTCCCTCCCTTGCCGTTTCCTCTGACCGTAACAGTTGTTTCTCCCCCGGCGATAAGACATGCCTTGTCTCCGGGAGCTGATGCCTTTTTGAAATCGATCGCTTTTCTTGCAAGTTCCCTGGCAACTATTGACGCTTCACCGCTCAGTTCGGTAGAAATCAGCGTTGTTCTGTATCCCAATAACTCCGCGGTCTTCCCGGCTGCATCCGCCGCTATTTTATTGCTCCCGATAATAATATTCTTTACCCTCTGAAAAACCGGACCGTCATCCTTCGGAGTTTCAGGCATAAGCCCGCGTATCCCTTTGCTTATCATTTCCGTAACACTTGCCGGCAATCTGCCTTCCAGCTTATATTTCCGGATAACATTATACGCATCATTATAAGTTGTTTTGTCGGGCGCTGTAGGTCCCGATGCGATCATATCCAGTCTGTCTCCAATAACGTCAGAGAGTATCAGTGATATAATTGCTGCTGGTTGGGCTGCTTCAGCCAGCCTGCCTCCTTTAACTGCCGAAATGTGCTTTCTCACGGTGTTAAGCTCATAAATATCAGCCCCGGCCTTAAGGAGCAGGCCGGTGACTTCCTGTTTATCAGCCAGGGTGATGTCTCTGTAAGGCGCTGCGAGAAGGGCAGATCCTCCTCCTGATATAAGGCAAATGACGAGTGTATTTTCGTCAGCCCCTTTTAGCACTCTCACAATTTCCTTCGCAGCCTTCAGTCCGTTTTCATCAGGCAGCGGATGCCCGGCTTCATAGGTTATAATTTTGCTGTCCCGGTCACCCCGCACAGAATGGCCATACTTTGTTACTATTATTCCACCGGCAAGCAAGTCTCCCAGATTGTCTTCGATTGCTTTTGACATGAGCGAAGCCGCTTTGCCGAAACCTGTGACGACAAGTTTACTGAAATTACCGCTCTTGTATGCCGAACGAATTGTATCCGAGTACGAGGCCACTGCTTTATAAGGGTCTACTGCCAGAAGCGATTTATTGAAAATCTCTCTAATGATAGTCCTGGGACCTTCGCCTGCCATCATCATGCGTACCTTTTCAGGACCCGGGCACAAACAGAGGGATCACATAAGGCCCTTCGGGGATAACGGCCACACGGCGGTCCCCCTGTGCCTTCACGCTCTCAGTGACAGCAGCCAATGGCGATTCGATCAAAGTAACTCCTGTAAGTGCCTGCTGCTCTTTCGTAAGCCCCCCTGTGCAGAGAAAAATATTTGCCCTTTTCATGGCCTTGACCTGCATCTCCGTCTGCCATTCATCTATAGCAGCGTACTTTTTCCCGAGGATTCCCTGGAGAAACCTTTCCGGTCCTTCGTCAGTCAGGCATAATTGCGCTTCAGCATAATCGGACGATCCAATCCCCTCGGAACATTCAGAGACAATGATGAGGTCACCGCCCGGCTCAAGTATGTCGAGGGCGCCCACCATTCCCTTGACTGTCTGGTAATAAGTCTTGTCCAGCGGGTAACCCGCCGAACTCGTCACAACGGTCCTGAATCTTGTTTTAAGACGGACCTCGGCATAGGGCCGCACGAACGAAACCGCTTCAAGGTGGCTCTCTCCGATTTCACCGAAATTGACAAAGGATATCCGGCGGTCCTCATCGATGACTGTATTGACAGCAAGGCACTTTCCCACCATTTTTACTATCTCCATCTGGGCAGCGTGCAGAGGGTTGCCCTCGATAATACAGTTTGCAGCCCTGCAATCCTCCAGGACCCGCGCACAGTGGAACGAGCGTATCGTCTTTTCATGTGCAATGCCCGGCGCGACAATTTTTCTTCCGCCGGAGTAACCGGCCATGAAATGGGGCTCCACCAGCCCGACGACGATACGGAGATCAGCGTGGATAAACCGGCGGTCGAGGCTAGCCTCTATGCCGCCCGATGTAGTCCCTATTAATTCATGATCATCATCCCGCCGCGCAAAATGGTTGGCGACTGTCACGGTGCCGAGGACCCAGTCGCTTCCGACCAGTTCACGAAGCTCATCACCTTCATTCGGCCTGTGGAGACCGGTTGCAATAAGAACAGTGATCGAATCAGCGGCCATTCCAGCCTCGACCAGTTCCTTGATCAGCGGAGTTAGAATAAGACCGTTCGGTACAGGCCGGGTGATATCGCATATGAGGATGCAGCAACTGCGGCAGCCCTTCGCCTCTTCACGGAGTCTTTTGCAGTTCACCGGATTCGCAAAGGCAGCCTTGATGGCCCCCTCAGGGTCCTTGAGGACAGGCATGGCTTTCTTTTGTACCAGCGTAACGTCGATGTCCCCCGGAAGATCGAGAGACAGTCCGGTTTTGCCATATTTCATATTAATATTCATGTGTTTGCACTCCTTCCTTACAGTCATCCGTGTTGACATGCTGCAGCCTCACAAATAATAACGTACATATTGTGTATCTTATATATACAATTGTCAACGAGATGCCTGACGCTCACAGCAGGCCCTATTGCGATAGATGGTAAAGTTATGCCTGCCTTGCAAATATCATTGATAAACGATATTCTAAAACCTGCGCTTATTTCACAAAACCCGCATTAAAACAAGGGAGGGAGAGAATGAACGCGGTCAGGATGGTATTTTTATCCTTTCTAAGTCTGATTATTCTTTTATGTGGGGCTGTATCGGCAGAGACGACAAATGTTATTTCCAGGAATAATGAGTTTGGTGGTATGACATTAGAAATAGTCTATTCATCCGGAGATAAGGAGTCAAAGGATACTATAAAAATTCTGGGCTATTTTAGCAATAGCAACAAAGTAGTTAAAAAGGAAATTTTCTATACCGGCAAGCATGCCGGTGTAAGTGGAGTCAACAGAAGTATTGTCTACTCTGACACCAATGGGAAAACGACACAACTGGAAGATTTCTATACCGGCAAGTATGCCGATGAAAGCGGAGTTAGCAGAGCAATTCATTACTTTGACAGCAATGGGAAAATTACAAAACTGGAAGACTTTTTAACCGATAAGCATGCCAATGAGACGGGGGTTAACAGAAGAGTTGCCTACATTGACAGCGATGGGATTACGACATTGATCGAACTCTACATGAACGACAGGCTGGTTAAAGCTATTAATCCATAAATTTCCGCACCTGCTTTGGAACGTATGCCGCAAGGACTTTTGAAGCTTTTGGGTCAGGTCTTCATGAAATGAGTACAAGCCGCCCTCACTCCTTGTCCTCTGTTTTATACAGTTGGTACTGGATAGCGTCGATGCCCTGCGTGATTACCTCTGCCAGTTCAATAACCCGCATAAAGCGACCCTGCCGCTCTTGCTCCGTGAGCGCTCTAATCGCAAGACGGAGTTGGTCCGCCTGCTTTTGTGTCTGCCTGATGATCTGCTTTGCCGCTTCCGTCCGCTTTTGATAGCGCGCCAATTGCCCCTTGATCTCGTCTCCCGACACCTTCAATTTTGGATATTTATAATCGTCTGCCATACTTTTTATCCTTACTTACGCAATCTTACGTTTCAAAATCCTTTATCCTCAATGCCTCTCCCTCCAATAGTAATACATCGTAGGACTTCTTGCACAAAATGTCAACCAGGCAAAATTGCATACGTGGCTCGGCAATCCTACGTGTAATCGCCCTGTCGGACCGACAGTGACGGGCAGTTGTCCGTCTGTCTATTGTTCCTGTTGTACTCTACCTGAATCAACGTTATACTTTAAGCATAAAGCCGGTATTACATAACATGCCGGTTCAGAACTTGTGCCGCACTGTCCGGTGCCGTCGAAGTCCCGACGGCTCATAGTATAGGATAAAAAAGGAGAGATGCATGAAACTTTCAGAGTTGTTCAAGGAGGCAGGACGTGGAGTCATCGCCACGTCAAACACGCTGGGTGAGGTCAATGTCGCCATTTACGCCGCTCCGCATGTTGTTGATGATGAAACACTAGCCTGGGGCATGACGGAAGGCAGGACGTACCGCAATGTCATGGAGAATCCCAGGGCCGCTTATCTTTACATGTATGCAGGCGCCGGGTATTCCGGTGCAAGACTGGGCCTGAAGCTCACAGGGATTGAGAACTCCGGAGAGATGCTTGATGTCATCAAGGCCCGAACACGGGAGATTGTGGGACCGGAGGCTGCTGCAGCCGTCAACCATGTAGCGTACTTCGCGGTAGTCGAAGTCAGAGACTTGATCTGATATGGAGCAAAACCGGAAGGAAGTAACGGGAGGGGATATGAAAAGAATGTTTTCTTTAGCAATCCTTGGACTTCTTGTTGTATTGATAACGCACACGAACTTGCAGGGCTCAAACGATGTGCCTCGCATTTCGAAGAACGAACTGAGGGCCAAACTTGGATCATCGGATTTCGTTCTTCTGGATGTGAGGTCTGAGGGCGATTGGGAAATGAGTGACGAGAAGATTACCGGCGCTGTACGGATGGACCCGCAGAACGTTGATGCCTGGGCCGGCACATTGCCGAAAGACAAGGAGATAGTCCTCTACTGCGCCTGACCGAATGAAGGAACGAGCGCCCGTGTGGCGCAAGAACTGATTGCAAAAGGTTTTAAGGCAAAGGCTCTCAAAGGCGGCTGGAGAGAATGGTCAGAGGCCAAATATCCCGTCCAAAATAAGTAATCGATAGTGAAAAATAGGGACAACTTCCACCTTTCACCAAAAAGGAAGTTGTCCCTATTTTTCACACTCTGTGACCCAGGAAGAACTAAGTTCTCCTGCCTTACCGCTCTTATTCTCTTTATAGCATATTTGTTCGTAGGAGGAAGAACATCTCAGTGCATTGTTCGGCCAGAAGTCTATTGCCGAGGGTGTGAATTTTGCTCAAAGAATGAGTTGTCCGAACTGACCGGAATATCCATTGCTTTGACATTACTTCTATAAGAGCTATAGAATGCTTATTGGAATATCTGTAATAAAGGATGGGAAATGACAAGACCGACACCTGAAGAAACATTCGAAATCAAGTCTATGAAATTAGTGAGAGAAATTTGGAGAAAGGAAGTGAAGAGGGAGGACAAATTAACTTTGTATTGGCAAGAAAAGAAAACTGGAAAATCTATGCCTATGACAATAAAAAACATCGGAAACAGATTCGTTGAAATTCATAGAAGTCGGTTTGAGGATTATTTTAATGCTGGTAAAGAAAAAACAAAAAAAGAAGTTGCCTCGGCATATATTAAAAACATCTTGGAACAATTGACATAAGACAGGCAGGACTCAGGCACCTCATTTTTTTGCAACATTAATTGTTTGCCTCCAGCCCACTTCATAACTTCACTATCTGTGATGGACAATTCTAAGAATCTCTCTTTCCACTTGTACTGCGCACAATTATATCACGGTCAGTATGTGCGGAGTCCGGGAAGGAAGGTTGCGCCGGACAGTCGTTTGACGTAAATGCAAATTTCATCCCGTAATATGGTCAAAAAAGATCCGGCAGAGGCGCCGGATAATTTTTTTAACTCCTTCCTGTACTACACCCTTTCCAAGGTTGAGAAAATAGTGTAAGTTATTATTGGTAATCAAGTATGGAACTGGTGCTGGAAATGAATCATGTTGCAGAAATAATTGGGCCAATAATCTTGTACGGCATAGTATGGGGCGTATTCCATTTTGGGGCTATAATAAGGCTATACAAGAGGTCTCATCAAATCCAGAAAGATATTCTACAGTTACCCTTGCCTTTTGTAGAAAGCTGACACTCTTTCCTAAATTACTGGTATCTTTGATCACGGCTCTGTTGATACCCATATTAGTTTTCGGAATCGTTGCTGTTTTATCATATTTTGGGGAGCTGTTCCGTTTCTGCCCAATCACATTGAAGGGAACCAGAAACATGACGCATAGGGACAGGTGCCCTCGAACGGCGGAATACGCATTCCTCATTTGAAATATTTCGGCGCTTTCCCTTCGCTGTGTTTCTCCCACTCCAAAATCAAACGTTGGGTAAACTCGAATGTCAGCTCCTTAATACTTTCAGCAGGCAAGACCACTTCGTTTTCTTCTGTTTGCCTGACAATTAGTTGCTGGAAATCGATAAGAATAGGCATCATGAATTCCTGATACACTTTTTCCATCTCTTCCTCTCTCAGTTTCGCATCGTCCGTCATTCCATTTCTCCCCGACATATAATTTCAACTTTTTATTTTAGCACAAAAAAAGAAGACGGCTATTCGCGGTTGGCTCATACCCGATTTTTATATTTCTCTCGAAATCTTCACTATTGTAGCATGTGGATCAGCACAGAGTAGTCGGTGGACTGCTCAGTATAAGAATCCTGCCTTCTTAAATATGATGCCATGTTTGATTTGCTATATGTCGGAACACGATTAAACAACCGATTGTCGGTGACGTGACATGTCAGGTACGTTCACATGCCGAGGTATGCCTCTCTGACGTGATCACTCTTCAGCAATTCCTGCCCTGCCCCCTCCATGACTATGCGGCCTGTCTGAAGAACGTATGCGCGGGCGGAAATCTCGAGGGCTTCATAGACGTTCTGCTCGACAAGCAAAACAGTGACGCCACGGGCATTGATCTCCCTCACAATCCTGAAAATGTCAGAGACCAGTTTTGGTCCCAGTCCCAGCGAAGGCTCGTCCAGTATGAGCAGCGAAGGGTTGGACATGAGTCCCCGTGCAATGGCCAGTTCCTGCTGCTCTCCGCCGCTGAATGTGTCGGAGCGCTGCCCCTGCCGTTCCTTCAGTATGGGGAACAGGTTAAAGACGTTTTCCAGATGCTTTTCAACGTCCGCCCTGGATTGGATAGCATAGGCCCCCAACATAAGATTGTCCAGAACAGACAAGCGGCCAAACAGCTTCCTGCCCTCAGGGACCATGGAGATGCCCATTTTTACGATGTCATAAGGCTGGGCCTGATGGACCGGGGCATTCCTGAACAGAATTTCCCCTTTCCAGGGATGAATAAGACCCGCGATGGTTTTGACTATGGTGGATTTCCCGGCGCCATTGGAACCGATAAGGCTGACTATCTCTCCTTCATTGATCCTGAAAGAAATATCCTGAACAGCCAGGAGTCCCTTGTAGCCCACGGAAATATTATTTAAGGAGAGCACAGTACTTTTCCCCCAGATATGCCTGAATGACTTCCCGGTCCGAGCACACTTCTTTCGGCGTGCCCTCCATGATTTTTTTGCCGCTGTTCAGGACAACGACACGGTCGGATATCTGCATAACAGCCTCCATAACGTGTTCGACTATGATCAGTGTCATTCCTTTGTCCCTGATTTTTCTGAGGAGCTCAATTATCTCCCGCAACTCGACTTTATTGAGTCCGGCCATGGATTCATCCAGCATCAGCAATCGCGGCTGAGTGGCCAGCGCCATGGAGACCTCCAGCCTCTTTTTATCGGCAATGGTCAGCTCCGTCCCAAGGAAATCCCTTTTCTCATAAAGGCCCGTGAAGGTCAGTATCTCGCCGGCCTTTTCCATGGCAGGTTTGGTCCGGCTATAACGCAACAGCGCACCCGTCGTAACGTTTTCGAGGACCGTCATTTGACTGATCACCTCTACAATCTGGAAGGTGCGGGCGATGCCAAGGTTGCATACCTTGTCGGGCCGCATGCGTGTTATGTCCTTGCCGTAGAAGAAGACGTTGCCGCTGTCCGGCTTGTAGAAGCCGGTCACGCAATTGAACAGGGTGGATTTCCCGGCCCCGTTCGGACCGATGACGCTGACGATTTCCCCTTCCTCCACAAAGAAGTGGATATCGTTGTTTGCAGCCAGGCCGCCGAACCGCTTCGACAACCCGGCGACTTTCAAACAGACCGCCTTGTTCATTTCAGTTTCCTGCCTATCCTTGAAAAAAGCTTCCAGACCCCTTCGGGGTAGTACATGGAAATAAGAGTGATCAACAACCCGTAAATCAGCATGTCCATGCCTGTTCCCTTATAACCGAGGGCAACACGCGTGTATTCTGATGCAGGTATCAGTATGGCAGCGCCGATCACCGGCCCCATTATGCTCCCCGCCCCTCCTAACATCGAGATGAGAACAATCTGGACAGACGTAGCGAGAAGCATGACGCTCCCGGGATCGATGTAAAGAATATATTGCGCGTAAAATGTGCCTGCCATGGCGCTCAGGAAGGCGCTTATCATAATAGCTATGAGACGGTACAAAACAACATCAACACCAAGGACTTCCGCAATTTTATGGCTCTCCCTGATCGCGCGGAAATAGTAGCCCATTTTAGAGGTGGCTATGAAATAAGAAACAAGCAGAGAAACCAGAAGAAAGGCGAGCATTATATAGTAATAAGGCAGCTTTGAAGAGTTGAACAGGAAATTGGCGAAGGACTCGTTCTGCATAGGCAAGGAGAGTCCTTCCGCAGCCCCGACCATTTGCCAATTATTGAAGACAATCCTGACGATTTCAGCAAAAGCAATACTGGCTATCGCAAAATAGTGGCCCCTCAGGTTGGAACAGGGATACCCGATAGCTGCAGCCACCAGGGCAGCGGCGCAGCCCCCTGCAACGAGTCCTATCCACGGGTTGACTCCATAGGCGATCAACAAATAGGAAGAAGTATAAGCGCCGATGCCGAAAAAGGCCGCCTGCCCGAAAGAAAACATACCGGCGTAACCGCCCATGATGTTCCACGCTACTCCCAGCATGCCGAACATGAACACAAGGATCATTACATGAATATTGAAGGACTGGCTGACAACCAGGGGAAAGGCAATGAGCAGCAAGAGGACGACAACTCCCGCAATAATCTGTCGGTTAGTGAAATTACGCATGCGTTACCACCCCAGGAGACCCTGGGGCCTTATCCAGATTGTGATGAGATATATCATGAAGACAATCGCATACTTGTAAGACGGGTCAAAGTAGAAGCCGCCTAATGTCTGGGCCAACCCTACCAGTATTCCGGCTATAAATGCCCCTTCAATGCTGCCGAACCCGCCGAGGGCCACGACACAAAAAGCGATGGTCCCGAACAGACCTCCCACCTGGGGATAGATATAGTAATAAGTGGATAAGAAGGCCCCCGCCACTCCGACGAGGGCCGCCCCGATTCCAAAAGAAAGCGAGTTGATACGCTCGGTATTGATCCCCATGAGCAGGGCCGCCTCGCGGTCCATCTCGGTCGCCAAAATCGCCTTGCCCGTTTTCGTCCTTTTCAGGAAAAAAAACATGCTGACGGAAGCGATTACGCTCCCGATGGAAGCTGCAACTTTGGGAATACTGAGGTCTATGCCGCCGATTTGCCACGTACCCTGGAGCATTGTGGCCGGTAAAAGCCGGAAATCCGGCGTCCAGAAATAAACGGCCAGATTGGAGATAAAGATACTCAATCCAAAAGTCACTACCAGCTGGGCCAGTATGGGACCCTTCATCACCTTGCTCACAATGAAGCGGTAGATCAGCGTGCCCAGGACAAACATCCCGACAAAACATATCGGGATCGAAAAGATGGGGTCGATGCCGAACAGGGTAAAGAGCCAGAAGGAGGTGAACATGCCGAGCATCAGGAATTCGCCGTGGGCGAAATTCACGATGTTCATGACACCCCATATAAGCGTCAAGCCGATGGCGACCAGCGAATACATCAGGCCGATTAATAAACCATCAGCAAGCTGCTGAAGCAATTGATCAGGCATTGACCGGTCCCGTTCCTATTTTCTTCCTTTCCATGCGGGGAACGGCCAGACCACCTGCTTCGAAGCCGAGTCAAAAGGCCAGACCGTTGCGTATTCCTGGTTGAGTATCTGCACAAGCGTTCCCCGCGCGTAAATATTCTGGTGTGATTGCGGGTCGAACTTGATCCCCTTCCATGGATAGATAGTCTCGCTGCCGGGTATATCAGTCCCCTGGAGAGCTTTCACAATGGCCTCCGGAGCTGTGGACTTCGCCCGGTTGATAGCCTCGGCAAGGACAAATGGGGCCATGAAGCTGCGGGCTGCATTTTCACTCATGTCTATGCCGTATTTCTTTCTGAAAAGCTCGTTGACCTTGCCCACAAGCGGTTTTTTCTTGGCAAGATCGAGCGCAAAGGTCGACCGGACAATTATATAGTTGCCGTCGGCTTTTATCGCCGCCAGGTAGCCCGGCTCGATATAACCGGCCATAGTCATAATGCCTTTAGGTTGAAAGCCCATTTCCTTGAAAGTCTTGGTGAAGAGAATGGCATCTGTGATATACGAAGCATGCATCAGCACATCCGGTTTGCTTACGATGAGCTTGCCCACTTCGCTCGTCACATCTGTTGCGTTGGCCGAGTACGCTATATCAGCAACGACTTTATACCCGAATTCGGAGGCATATTTCCTGTATGCCTTGCCGGCATTGGAGCCGAATTCCGTATTTTCGTAAAGCACAGCGACGTTATGGACAGCCTGTCCGGTCTTCTTTTCCAGGTCCTTCAGGAACTGGAACTGGTCCCGGGCAAATATATCGTCGTGGGGGCTCACCCTGAAAAAGTACCTGAATCCCCTTTCCGTCAGTGTGGGAGAGGAAGAATCCGAACATACGTACGGAATTTTCAGCCTTTCGGTAATCTGGCTGGCGGTTTTCGTCACGGCACTCTGGTAGGCCCCTATCATGGCAACTACCTTTTCAGAGGTGATCAGCCTTTCGGCCTCGGACATGCCGTTTTTCGGGTCCCCCTTGGTATCTGCATATACAATCTCGATTTTTGCACCGCCCAGGTTCGGCAGTCCCGCGCTCCTCGCCAGGGGGAGATCAAGATTATATTTCCCGTTAATAATGTCCACCGCCAGATCGACGCCCCTCTTGCAATCCAGACCGGTTGAGGCGATATTGCCGGTCAGGGGATAGACTGCTCCGATTTTGATGACCTTCTGCTGTGATTGCGCGGACACGGAAAAAACCAAGATCAGCAACAACGATAATGCGACGGACAAAACTCTGATACAATTTTTCGATGCCATCCCGCTTTTCCTCCTACTCATATTTTTTCTGTTCCCAAATCTGAGAAGATTTACAAGACCCTGGCAGAAACAAGTCGACTGTCCCGGACAGTGAAATTGAAAGGTCGCATACTGTCGGAATATGCTTCATCGATAAGAAAATACCACATAAACGTCTCAAAATACAATGCCGGAAATTCCATCAACACTAAAACCGGAGGGTTTAGCAAAAAGTTCATAGGCAAGGCGCATGCACCGTAGAACGAGGTCCCCGGTACCATGCTAATGACGCCCGGGATTATCGGCTATCTGAATATGGCCGATTTCGTCGATATGTTTGCGCACAGAAACACACTTGACACACATGATACAGGAACTTGACACACATGATACAGGAACTTGACACATATGATACAGGAACTTGACACTGTCCACAGAAGGGCTATAGTATAATCATATCGTATGCTTTCCGGCATGGAGCGGAGAAAAGAAGAAAGACGCAGGACAGAAAGGCGCTCGGAATTGATCAGCCTGGGAGATGCCTTTCATCAAATTCACCTGTCACTCCATTCGACTCTCGATTTCAATGAAATTATCCGCAAGGTCGTTGTCGAGTCGGCTAAAGCAATAGGTTGTGATTCATCCATGATAGCGTTGCGCGAAGGCGATCTCTGGACGGTAAAATACGTTTACGGATTTCCCCAGGAACTTGCGGCAAAGTCGTTTACAAACGAAGAATTCCTGCATGCCGCAACTGCGGAAACTACCCGCAAGCCTGTCGCTGTGAATGACACTTTTAACGACAACCGTGTAAACCTGGACACAATGAAAACTTTGGGCATTAGCTCAGTATTGGCAATCCCCATCATTGTACGCGGAAAGGTGATAGGGACCCTTCTGCTGCACTATCACTCCACTATAGCCACATTCAGTGACACTATGATAGATTTTGCCGAAAAAGTCGGCATATCAGCCTCCCTTGCCCTTGAGAACGCAAGACTCTATGCAGACCTCATGGAGCGGCAGAAAAAAATAAAAACTGAAAAAGACCTGAGTGATGCCCTGAACAGAATAAATATGCTCATCCATTCAACCCTTGCCATGGACGGGATTATGAAGCGTGTTATCCGGGAAGCGGCCAAAGCCATAAGGGCGGAGAGTGCGATCATATTCTTCCTCACTGAAGGAGAGTGGGAAGTGAGGAGCGTTTACAATCTGCCTTCCAAACTTATGTCGAAACGTTTTACAGCAAGCGAAGTAAAGCATGCGGCACTTGCAATGGAAATGTTCGCGCCGCTTGCTATCGAAAACGTTGCAGGGGACGGGAGGGTAAACCCCGAATTTGTGAACAAATTAGGTATCAGCTCACTGCTTCAGCTTCCACTCAGGACCAGATGTGAAACGACAGGAGGAATTTCATTTCATTACCATTCCAGGCCCCCGGTCTTTGACAGCGCTCACATTAAGTTTGCAAGCGGTTTTGCAGATTCACTGTCACTGGCTTTTGATAATGCGTATAACTGTAATGCAGCATTAAGCGCCCAGGACCGCGAAGGATTGCTGACAAATGCATTACTGAATGTTATCGAAACCTTTTCTCAGCCCTTTATAGTAATGGGTCGCGACGGCCGTTTGATGTTACACAACCGAGCGTTTGTTGAATTAACGGGGTATAGCACAGACGAATTGAAATCAATAACACGATTGTCGGACCTCACACCCCCTGAATGGCATGAGCAGGAGAAAAAGGTTTTCGTGGAACTGGAGCGCACGGGAGAGCTCCAGGTTTGCCAAAATGAGTGCATGCGAAAAGACGGCGCAAGGATACCCGTCGAGATGGTTTTACATCAGGCCCTGGACACGCATGGGAACACAGTTTATTATTATGCTTTTATCACCGACATCAGGGAACGGATGAAAGCGGAATATAAATTAAAGCAGGCCCAAAGCGACCTCAAGGTCTACATTGCCGAGCTCGAGCAGCACAATAAGGAATTTGAAATAATCAATAGCATGAACGGATTGCTTCTGGCCTGCAAAAGTGTTGAAGGGATCTACAGGGTAGTGGACAAATATGTCAGACAATTGTTCTCTTCCGACCGCGGAGCGGTATATATCTTCGACGAATCCAGGACCATTCTGGAGGCTATTTCGACATGGGGAGATATCAGGATTGAAGACCCGGTGGTGAGACCCAGGGATTGCCTGGCATTGAGGCTGGGGAAAAGCTATTCCTTCGATGACCCTCTTAATCAGACCCCGTGTTCGCATATAAAACCGGAAGAGGGTATGACCTATATTTGTATTCCAATGACGGCCAAAACCAGAAACATGGGATTATTTCACCTGCAATTTGAAAAATATGCCGAGAAAACGGAGCGGTTGACGGCACACAAAAAACATCTGGCCGCGATTACGGCGGAAAGTATTTCCCTGTCTCTGTTGAACTTTAAATTGCGCGAATCCTTTTTCAGGCAATCGATCCTCGATCCGCTCACTGATTTGTACAACAGGCGATATATGCTGGAGACATTCCGGAGAGAACTGCATCGTATGACGCGCAAACAGAGCCCGCTGGGAGTCATCATGCTGGATATCGACTATTTTAAAAAATTCAACGATACATACGGGCATGAAGCAGGGGACATGCTCCTGCGCGAACTCAGCGCTTTCATAAAAAGATGTATAAGGGAGGAAGATATTGCGTGCAGGTACGGCGGCGAGGAATTTGTGATCATATTGCCGGAATCATCGTTGGAGGCATCCACGCACCGCGCCGGGCAAATGCGGCAGGAGATGAAGAAACTGAGTTTCAAATATCTTGATCAAACTGTCGGACCGGTCACCTTGTCTTTCGGGGTCGCCGCTTTTCCCCAGCATGGCAGGAGACAGGAAGATCTTTTAAGGGCCGCTGACGCGGCACTCTATAAGGCAAAAGCGGAAGGCCGGGACAGGGTCATAACCGCAGCAACCTGAGCATCCTCCTTATAGTGCGTGTGCGTCTCCAAAGAGGGGCTTTGACGCCAACGCTGCAGGCAAGCCGCTGGATAAATGGAAGAAAAGAAAGCCTGAGAGAATCCGAACTCATAACATTCATATGGACTCCCATAAAGAGCCCGACCTCTTCTATCATCCATCGAAAATCGAGCCCCGGAGAAAGATAAAAAACCGGCTCGAGCATGTCTTCCGCGGAAAGAGAAAGGATTCCCTCCTCCCTTGCCCTCGCTTCGAGTGTCGTACCGGGATAAATACGGACGCCTATATTGAAGAAAACCACATCTCCGGGACGTATCGAATTTTCCGCAAAACGGAGGGTTTCGCGCAATGTTTCGTCCGTCTCGCCCGGGCCGCCGACCATAAATATCCACAGGCATGGAATGCGGTGCCGGGCAATTACTTCAGAAGCCCTGTGGACATGCCTTGAGTTGAACCCTTTGCCGAGGCTGCTAAGGACTTTGTCCGAAGCGCTTTCGACAGTTACTCCTATTCCCATGAACCCCGCTTTCCCCATTGCATCGAGAAGCGGGTCATCTATAAACAGAGGATTGAGTTCAAGGCTCTGCAGACGCGCACGTCCCTTCAGGCCCGCAAGTCCTTCGCATATGGCTGCGGCATGATCATATGGCGAATTAAACACGTTGTCGACAAACTCAATGTCCTGAAACCCTGCCTTTGAAAGGGCGCTTACCGATTCAACAACGCTTTCCGGGCTCGAAAGCCGGTAGCCTCCTCCTTCCGCCCTTCTGTAAGTGCAATAGACGCACTGAAAATGGCACCCGACTTTTGTCTGGACCGGAACGCTCGACAGTCTCGACAAGTAGGGCGCGACATTTATCCACCTGCGAAAATCGGGCGCCGGGCAGCAATCCGTCAACCCTTCTGAAGAACCTTCAATTTTCTTTATCACGCCATCTTCGACCCTCAAAACACCCGGCACGCCGCAAGCAGCGCCCCCCTCAACAATACTCTTGACCAGTTTGGGGAAAACAACCTCTCCCGCCCCACGTACCGCGTAATCACCCCCTGTGAAGCGAAGCAGCGCTTCAGGCATAACCGACATGGCGGCCCCTCCCAGCACTACACGTGCGCCTGAAACCATTCTTATACACTCCATAATGGACTTCAGTTCCTTCGGGTAGAACACAGGGTTTTGCATATCATTGTTGTCGATGTTCCTGACAGAGAGTCCCACCACAGCCGGTTTTGTCGCGGACAACTCTTTTTGGAGCGCCCGGAGAGGTTCTTTTTCGAACATCAGATCAAGCAGCCTGACATGATGGCCTTGCAGTTCTGTTGCCTCTGCAACCATACAGGCGCCGTAGGGCATGACAGGGACCGGAAGATCATTGCGATTGGTGCTGACTATAAGGACATTGGCACCGCTTTTCATTTAACGGGTGACTTCAAATACGCCTTCCATGCCCATCTCCCTGTGGCTTTTAAAAAACAGGAATTTCTTGTCGCAGTAAAAAAGGTATTTGCCGGGCTTCAGGGCGGTAAACCTGATAATAGAGGGCCCGGAACTCAGACTTTGAAAAATATCTAATCCCGCTTCAGGGGCCTTAAGGACGAAGTCATGGGGCACCATTTCCGGCTCCTTTCTGATGTTTATCTCCACTGGCACATTGGCTTTGACAACTATATAATTAGGATGGAAATAATATCTCCCGGCAAGAATTTCTACCCGCTGGACCCCGTCTTTGTCCACGGAGGCAACAAATTTACCTTCCTGCCCCGCGGCACCGCCCGATACAAGAAAAAGAAATAATATCACTGCGGGAAAAAACTGAAAATGTCTCATGCCCCCTCCTATGCCCGTCTTCTGGTTAAACAGTATCATCTGGCAGGAGGCGCGTCAAGTTGACATTGACGGTTTCGTAAAAAGTCCATATACTGCGTTCTGCTCCAAAAAGTCTGCGACTTTTCGGGGACCCTTTTGCGCCAGCCTCAGGATTTGCGCGCCTTGCCTATGAACTTTTTACAAAACCGTCTATTTTTAGAGTGGTTAATGAAACATTGACAGAACTTTTTAAACGATGTAGATTTTAATCTGTAATATATGGTTGACTTGGAACGGACGAAATGAGAGAAATGCCTCTCAGTGGACATGACTTGCGGGACATTATCGCACGATGGGTGGAGCCCTCCGGCGTGCCTGCATCGCCAAGGATTGTCACCGACATATCGGATTTCTTCAAGGTCGACTATGACGACGTTGTAATTCTTGACGGGCGCCCTTACTTTATGCGGAATTATGAACGAGAGGGCCGTTTCGGCATTGATGAGGAGCCCAAATTTTGGGTAAGAAGGGCAATCGACCTGACTGACGGAAGCATAAAGATTATCAAAATGGTCTTTCACGAGCAGTTCAAGGCAAAGGTTGGCGACATAACATTCGATTGCGTCAGAAGTCCGCGAAAAGAGGCCATTATCCTCGATATGGTCAAAGGGCATCCCAATTTCATGCAGGGTTATTCGGTAACTGACCCGGCTGGAAACATAATCAGGATAATAGACTTTATCAAAGGCAAGACACTGGCTGACCATGTGCTGGGACTTGGCGAAAACCATGAGGACTATTTCTGCAGCCTTTTCCCCGCCGTACTGGATGAATACATTGACTTGGTAAAAGCAATAAGATTTCTCCACGAACGCGGGGAGAAGCACGGCGACATCAGGCGTGATCATATCATAAAGGAAAAAGATACGGGTCGGTGCCGCTGGATAGATTTCGATTTTAACTATATGCATGCCGGGAACATGTTCGGATATGACCTGTTCGGGCTGGGCAATATCCTGGTCTACCTTACAGGCCGGGGCGACGTAACCTTGCAGCATCTCAGGAAAGAAGGGTCGCCTGTTCTTGATCATTTGACATCCGATGACATGAATATAATTTTCAATAACAGGCTGGTAAATCTGAAGAAAGTCTACCCGTACATACCCGATGCCCTCAATATCGTACTGCTTCACTTTTCAATGGGAGCAAATGTTTTTTATGATGATACTGATCAGCTCCTGACGGACCTGAACGAGGTCAGGGAGATAATCGCTCTATAAAGTTTAACAACACTAAAAATAGACGGTTTCGTAAAAAGTTCATAGGCAAGGCGCGCAAATCCTGAGGAATGAGGCGTACTCTTTCGTACGCCGCAGTGACGAAGGATGCAGCGTAACGCAACATATGGGCTTTTTACGAGACCGTCAAAGGAGAGAATATTATGGCGGATAAGATGTGCTTCCTTGATAAAAACAAGCATATTCTGATTGCTGTGGATGAATCTGAAAATGCAAAGCGCGCCCTTCTGTATGTGGCGGAATTCCTGGGAGGCGTTCCGGGGTTCTGCGTAACAATACTATGCATCATACCTGAGCCTCCGGTCGATTATTTCAAGACCGATGAGGAGCGCAGCGAGTGGATAAACCGGAAAAAAACCGATTCAGCGCTTATGCTCGACAATTATCGCCGGATACTTGTTCAGTCAGGATTCGGAGAAAGCAACGTTGAGCCGCTCGTGGAGGTCAACTCTTGCCCATTGCTTGCGGATTGCATCCTGAATGCGCGGCAGCGGCTGAATTGCGACACTCTTGTCATAGGACGCCGTGGCATATCCAAAAAAGAGGAATTCCTGTTCGGCAGCACATCGAGCAAAATCGTCCATTCCGCTCAGCATTGCGCTGTGTGGGTAATCGAGTGAGTATTACCTTCTTCCGGGTATTTTATCTGCGATGAGATTTTGCTGTTATTTCTGGAAGCGCTCAGTGCAGGGGTGCCGTGCTGCACGCAAGAGAACTGTAGAGTAGAGGACTGGCGCGGTAGCTTAAGGCCCCGTTTCCAGCCCCCCCTCATCAATTCCGTGCATGCGGTTTTCCCGCACACGGCTTTCCGATTATCTTCTTCCAGAGGCCTTCACACTCTGAGTCCGAGGAGCCTTGGTCGGCACTTCATATACGCCTAGTGATTCAAAGTAATAACTGTTAGGATATGTCGTATATCCGAAACTGCGATAATGATGTTTCCGGCGCAGGTATACTCGAATCCTATAGACCAGATAGTTTCTCAAAGCTGACATGGCTTTCGTACAGTTGCCATAATAAAAGTAACCTACCCATCCCCTGGCGACTGCATTTACTCTCCGGATTACCTCTTCCGTCGGTATCGTACTGTACCGCTCAGTGGTCAATTCCTTGATTTCTGAGCGTATGTGTTTCAGTGCCTTTTTCGACGGCACGGTAAGAGGGTATGGGCGTCCGGTTTTCAGTCCTGTCCTCATCTTTATGCTGAATCCTAAGAAGGTAAAGCTCTCCTGCCATGCATCCACGACACAAGTCTTTTCCTCGCTCAGAGTGAGGCCAAGGTCGCTGAGAACCGTTTCCAACCCCTTCAGAATCCGCTCGGTATTGCCTTTGCACAAAACCACACAGTCATCGGCATACCTCACGAGTCTTGCCCCTAACTTCTCCTGCACTTTCTTAACCTTCCATAAGGTATCAAGTACATTCAAGTAGATGTTGGCAAGTAGCGGTGAGATCACGCCTCCCTGCGGTGTTCCCTTGTCATTCCCTTTGTACTCTTTCTTACCATCCTCACGCTCCTCAACAATCGGGGCCTTAAGCCACATCTTGATAAGCTTGAGAATATGCTTATCCATAATGCGCTTGGCCACCAATTGCATCAGCTTATCGTGGGGTATGGTGTCGAAGTACTTGGAGATGTCGGCATCAATTACGTCAATCTTGCCTTCACGAAGGTGCTTCCTCACATCGTCCACCGCCTGATGGGCGTTCCGCTTCGGTCTGAATCCGTAAGAGTTTTCCTGAAAGTCGGCTTCGAATATGGGCTCAATCACTATCTTTACTGCCATCTGTACTACCCTGTCTTTGATCACCGGTATCCCCAGCGGTCGTTTGCCTCCGCTTGCCTTCGGGATGTAAACCCTCCGCACAGGTTGAGGCTTATACTCCTTCCGCTTTAGTTCCCCGGCAATTGCTTCAAGGTACCCCTCGACTCCTCCTTCCCTCTCCTCTATGCTCCCAAATGTCTCACCGTCTATTCCCGGTGCGCCCTTGTTCGCTTTGACAAGGTTATAGGCATGGCTCAGGATGTCCATCCTATAGATCTTGTCATAGAGAAGATAGAACCGGTACTCCTTTTCCTGCTTGGCCTTCCGGTATAGTTTCCTCTGAAGTTCCCGAATCTTTTCTGGAGTTTCCAGCACGTTGTGCAATCTCCTTTCCTTTACTTCTTCGCAAACATGATAAAAGTATTGCCCCTTCCCTCTCCCAAGGTTATGTTGCCTTGCGATACAAACGGTAATATGGGCAAATCCGACTCCCTTGCTGACCCGATAAAATTTCGTTTCCTTATTTCTATCGGTTGCTTCCTGAAAAGCATCTGCAAGGGTCTCCCGTGTTCATTGTCGTATGGCTTCCCCTGCGTGTCACCCCTGACACCCCGGAAGTCCATCTATCGGTTACGGTAGTTTTCGTTAGGATAGATGCAACGGCCTTCCCCTGTCTGTGAAAGGGTCGGCAACTACGTCTTGCGTTTCGGGGCTACATCTGGATTCGCTTAAGCTGCAACCCACAGGTTCGCTCAACTCCCATAAGGAGCCTTTGTCAGGAAACTTAGTGCTTCAGGTCACCCTTTACACCTCCCTCTAGCTACATGGGTGAACTACCGAATTCCCACGGTCGGACTTTAACCGACGAGTCATACGTTTTACACGGCATACCACAGCAGTCCGCACCAGACATTGACCAGTCAAGACTGAAGGTTTCTGCAGGTAATCGATGTCGTCTGTAACTTCAAACTCGTGCGGCGATTCTGTTTTCCGTTAAAAAAATAGAACCGTCCTTTTTTTCCTCAATTTAATCCCACCTTTTTCTTTCGTGACCCCAGTTTAGCCCCAAGTTCTCTCTTAACTGCAAACATCACATGATATCTTTGTAAAACTGCTGTTGTAAGTGATTCTTCAGAAGTAGCCGTGTCAATATCTGTTGGAGCCCATTCCTGGCTGTTCTGCAGGCCTTGAATGCCTATGATTGTTTCAACGAGTGCCTGTTCGAACCATGCATGTACAGCATCCCTAACTACGTGCTCCAGATCTGACGACCCTCCAAATTCATCTACAAAAAACCTAAACATGTCCGTGAAGACTCGGAAATCAGCGTTAATCAGCAGGAGGTTTTGGTCCCGGAGATATTTGGCGGCTCGGTCCTCTATGTCACCATGTTCTCTGGTTCCGTCTTTAATGCTCACCCATTGGACCTGAGGAAATACGTCAGGGCGAACCTTTTTTGCTGGCACACCGGCAGTCTTTTCAAATACGGCATAGACATTTCCGAGAGCGCCGCCTGGGGCACCACCAGGACTCTTGCCTTTTCTCCGAGAAGTACTAACGCTCCTCGGAGTTCCTCCTCGGGTCAATTGAGAATCATCAACATAAACGTCTCCGTCTGGTGCAGGTTTATATCTGCTGACCTTGTACATGTCAAGCAAATCCTTCAATCTTTCTCTTATAGACTTACTGTGATCCTCTTCAGTTGCTGCTGCAGCTTTTTCTGAAACAAGGGCATAAATCTCCTCAGGAAGGTTGTCGCGGAACTCAGCAGCCCAATCAGCCCAAGGAAGAGCTTCATTATTGATGAGCAATGACGTTCTGGCAGTGTTTGTCGTAAGAAGTACTCCCTCTTTAACAATAGGCTCCACATAAATGACAACGTATTTATATCCGAAGGTGACTCCAAATTGCTGAAGCCTAGACATGCCTGCTCGTGAAGTTGCGTGTTCATATAGCTCATCGTTATAAAGGGCTGCTATATGACCGGATGACTCAATGTATCCTGAATTATTCGTCAAGGCTGGTTCGTCTTTGAGAATCCACCAATGTGCCACGGCATCAGCCAATTGTGTGTTGCCTGAACTGACCGAGTGTTCATTTAAGTATTTTTCTTGTCCAGCCAACGACCGGAGGACATTTCATCTTTATCAGAACGTGGATATTCCCATCCTTCACGCGCCTTTACTGGTTTATACTTTCTGGGAACCTAAAATACCTGGTATTTAGGTACTTTGAAATCCAGCGTGATGGGGAAGAGGCTCCTTCCGGAGCTTGCATTGTATCTTCAGTATCGGTCTTGCCTTTCAATATAACCCTTGTGCCATGCATTTGGATAATCTCAGGTCGCACTGCATCTTCAAGAGGTAAATAGTACGCGAAGGAACCGTCAACATGCTCAAATTGTTTGAGCCCATATTGGCCCGTCTTCTTGTTCCGGAAAAGCTCAATCATGGAGCCCTCTCCGTCCTTCCACGAAAGATAAATAACGCCTGCAGTATTGCGTGTAGCTGCAGCTATTTTCGCGCCTACCCCGTAGTTACCAGAGAATGACTGCTCAGATACAGAGGACGAGAGCTGATTGATAAAACGAACCATCTCTTCCCCTGTCATTCCATCACCGGTATCGGTGATGCAAAGTTTTCTTATCCCGAACTCGAACGTTACCCAATCCACATCCCAAATGATTTCTCCGGGTTTCCCTGTGCGTTGAATTGCTTCAATCGAGTTCTGACTAAGTTCTCTGAGAAACTGAAGGGGATGACAATCCTGTCCTAATCGGTCGAGTAGAAACCCAATATTGCTAACGGACATTTCGAGGAATTTTTCATCGGTACTATCAATCCGGCGGGCCATAAAACACTCCTTGCTCTCGACAGTAGGTGTAAGCGACCATCGAGAATAAAGTTATTTCCTCAATCATCGGGTGGGTGTTGTCAAGCAACAGCGACCCAACTATTTTGGATGCCTTTATTATACGACAAAACCTCTCACATATCAATTAATTAATAGATAAAGTTTACAAGGTGTTAATCGCAGAATGACTTGCTCACAGAACACCAACAGACCGCCATCGATAGGTCAGGTGTTGGTTATCTTCGGTAATCCTCGATGGAATGACATCAATCTAATTGCAATTGATACAGTTTTTAGGGCAGAGATCCATCTTCCTCGAAGGTGCTTTACTTTTTAAGCCATACTCGGTATATGTGGGACGGTGGAGATTCTATCGTTATTAATCGTATTTCTCCTGCATCTAAAAAATTCATCGGTCTTTTTTGCCCATCGAGAGGATTGCCGTTTTTGTCAAAATAATCTATATAGACATATTGGGAGTAACGCAATGGTATGTTCTTTAAGGCTTTTACGACTATTTTGATACAGGGACGTTTTGAGGAACAAACATCATTAAAAACTCTGAGAATTTTTAATTTGCCGTTCTCATCGACGCCCTTCTCTTCAAGCGCTGATGTCCTTGTGAGAATTTCCCTTTTCAGGGCGTTCGTGAATTCTTCAGGATCAAGGCCAGCGCTGATCTTATCACAAATGGTTCGACCCTTCTCAGTATGGTCGATAACCTTTATATTCCTTAAATAGCCGGAGGAAAGTACCTGAATAATATCATTGGTAACCTGTAAGTTTAGTACCTCAGTGCTAGACTCTGTATACGTTTTATAAGGATTCGATGGCGTTCCTGATAGCGAGAGTGCGGGCAATCTCTCTGGCTTCCTTCAAGCTCTCCCTGTCGCCGTAGGTAAAGCAATATCCACCGGTGATCGTTTCGGCATAGCAGGTTGAGGCCAGCAACAATGAGAGTAAGACAATTATCGTTTTCAAATTATTTAGGTCTCTTCATAACAATAGCTATAGACCCATAAACCTTCCCTGTAAGTCCATCGAGAGTATGTTCAATGTCCTCCGATTGCCCAACTTGCTAGTCCACTTTCCAGAGGCTAATTGTCTGGCCGCATGAGTAGGTTTACTGACAGTATCAGTAAATATCGCAATCTTCTCAAATCCTTCTTCGTAATCAGCATTGTCACACTGACTATAACCTAGAGTTGCATAAGCATCAATAAACGCATTAATTGTTTCAGCCCTCTTTATGCTATCTGGCCAATATCCTATGTGGTAGGGATCAGGCCACCAAACTGATTCAGAATCATGGGCTGCCCATGCTATGCAGTTATATTCGCTGGTTTTAGGGCTAGTAATGGAATAACCGTTGCGACTGAGATTAGGGAAGAAGCCGTCTATTTCTTGATTGCTCAAAAAAGATATCCTTGCTCTTTACCCCAGTTTAACCACGCTTCTGCCATCTGTCTCATTCTCCCACTTTGTTCAGGCGGGACTGGGTCTTCTCCTGTTATTGCTCTCAATGCCCAAAACCAATGGCCTGGCTTCTTCTTTAGTTCTTTAAGAATTGAAGGGATAGCAATAGGGCCCATCCCGATGATCTGTTGGTAAGCTGGATGCATAGCTATCTCAGTAATAGATGACAAGACAGCTGTTTCTGTTTCCCAGCTGGCCTTTAGCATTTCAAATCTGATCACAGGATCTTCCCACTGTCTTGAGAACGGTTTAAGGTAGTGCTCCACTAACCGTTTGTACTCATCATTCATAATCGCCGATTCGTCGCCAGCACTTAAATCGTTAACAATGGCTATTATGAAACTGGGCAACTGTTGAATAGTTTGGCCGCCGTAATATTTCATCTAAAGAGCTCCTTTGTCTTCTTTGTTATGCTTTTAAGAAAAATATGATTCTTATATTCTCTTAGTTTTTCGAACTCGTTCCACATTTCATCAGCATTTTCAAAGGAAACCATTTTCCATACATCAATATCAAATATATAAGGTAATTTTTCAGGTGTTGACGGTTGCATGGTTTGGTTTATTAATGCAACCATTTCCTCATCGTCAGGATTTGGAATAGTGAGTTGCATGAAAAAGTGAGATAATCCTTGCGGAAGGCTTGGTGCTATTTCTGGCGTTGTTAATATATAATCTTTAAAATCATTCGCAGGCAATGGTATATCTATTTTATTAATGTAGCGTAAAGCTATTCTCTTAATCCTGATAGGTTTGGTTGCCTCGCGGTATATCTTCCACAGTTCTTGGGCTTCAGATCGAAATAGTTCCCATTTTATCATAGGGTTTAAGTTTGTTAAAAGTAAAACCATCCAACCTAACCTGAACTACTTTTTTTTCATTTGGTGAGCGGAATAAATATCCATCAGGTCCGCCTGAACTTGGAAGTGTTTCAGCTCCTTCAGGGGACACTTTAACGCCAGCCGTGATCATAATCCGCTGCTGCTTTTCAGGGAAACGGTTTTTTAAGTGGTTTAAATCGTGTATTGCTTCTAAATCAGCTAATGCAATTTCCTTTGGAAGCTCAACTTGGATATCCAAAAGTGCTTCTGTAATCGGCGGATTTGGGAAAGGAGGATATTTAACCAATGCAATCCCCTCGTACTTAGTTTAGTGTAATTATATACGTTTTAATAATAATTTTCATCGTACCATAGGACTTATGTCCTCTGTGACACCGATCCCCACTACTGCACATATCTGGAAAAGGCTAGATACTGACAGTTCACGGCAACTGGAAACTGCGGTCAGGTCTATAATGTTTATCTTTCTCGTCGTCCCAAAACAGCATCGAATCAATGTTTCGATCGGAATTCAACACTATTAGCAAAATCTCTACAGTGTTTGTTAAGTCAGGTGCAGCCGCGCTCCTGCCTCTCTAGGCGTGATAAAAGATTTCCTACGATAACTGATAGTCACTATTTTACGCTTACAAATGTCGTGAACATAAATACTGACTTAAATTTAACTTGACTCAAGATGCCGCCTCAGATCTTTTCGTTTCAAGTCGTTACTGCTGCGAAATCTTCTTTTATAATTTCAATGCCTTTAAATTCTTCATCAAAAAGTTGCCTGTTAGCGTCTAAAACAAGCTGGACTGCCTCAATCAAATTCTTTCTTGCCTCTTCGAGAGTTTTGCCCTGCGTATTCGCTCCGGGAAGTTCTTCGATAAAACCGATATATCCGTAAGGCGATCTTTGAAAGATTGCCGTTAATTTTTCTTTCATCGTTATGTCCTCCTTTCTATTTATGTTATGCCATAACGTCTGGAATCACGGAAATGTTGGGCATATACCTCCCCGTTTCCCTAAAGCCCGGGAAATGGGTATAATTTGACATGATGGATACGGCTCCCACTGCAGATGAACTGAAATCGTTCGCAGGGCTATTGGTAAGTACCGACTTTGCCGGTGCACGGATACGCGGGATATACCGCGGCAAATAAGCAAAAAACAGGGGGATGAGGTGGATATGAAATTCAGATTAAAATGTATTCTTACCGCTGTTATCATCATGTGCGCTTTTCTTGCATGCACTAAAACTTCTCACATATCGCCGGTCAACGTGACATCGGAAGGCGTGGCGATTAAAGGATATGACCCTGTTGCATACTTCACAGACAAAAGGCCGGTGAGAGGGGTGCCGGAATTCGAATTCGTTTGGCACGGGGCCAAGTGGAGATTTGCAAGCGCCGCGCACCGTGAAGTGTTCCAGCAAGATCCTGAGAAGTACGCTCCCAGATACGGCGGTTACTGTGCCTACGCGGTGAGCCAGGGAAAGACCGCCGATATCGACCCCGGGGCATGGACAATTTTTGAGGGAAAGCTGTATCTCAATCTGGACAAGGATGTCCAGAGATTATGGGAGAAGAATATGCAGGAGTATATCCGTAAGGCCGACAAAAACTGGCCCCGCATAGTGGGGGACAGTCATGCCTAATGACGTGAAAGTCAGCATTCTTTAGATCAGCCATAGCCAGAGATCAGTCATGGCCGGATCGTTATTGTTGATACTATCAGAGTCCATTTTCACGACTGCCAACTCCAGAAGCTGTTTAACATTGAACGTGTCGGCTGTAATCATCTCACTGCCTCCTTTGTCTTTCAGTGTTATACTTCACATCAAGACGTAGCAATAAAGATGCCGATAGATTACTCTCTGAATTTAAACTAAAATCCTTCGGTGAGGCCCAAGACTATGGAATTAGTTCCATATTTTATGGGGCAATATCCCTATGAACTTAAATCAGGGACAACTTCATACGCATCTCCATCTCGCCATGTAAAGCAAATGCGCCACTGGTCATTAATCCTGATGCTGTGCTGTCCAGCTCGATTGCCTTTGAGTTTTTCCAACTTGTTAGCCGGAGGTATTCTTAAGTCAGTAAGGAAGGTTTTCAGTCTGCCCTAATGGAAGTTTAGCAGACAAGAAGTCATTAGTCGAATTTCAGTTTGGTCAGGATGCTATTCTAGCGGCTGATAGTACCGCACCGCAGATAAAACAAGGCCGCCAAACCGGCAGGTAAGGCGGCCCTTCCCTGTCGCTTCCGTCTATGTTTACTTATGGCACTTGTCGCATTCAGTTACTGCTGTGGCAACTTTCCCATTGTGGCACGCGCCGCAGTATTTGCCGTCGTTCATTGCATCCATTGTCATTTTGCCCTGGGTCTTCTTCATGGCAAACAGCTTCGGATGGCACTTTTCGCAGGAGAACGTCCCGGTATGCACCTGATGGCTGAATTGCACAGGGCCGATGTCTTTCGGCTTATATGCAAGCGGCGCTTTCGGCGCGATCATTTTTGCATGGCATTTCGAGCATTCGGTGGACGCGAAGGCAACTTTTCCATTATGGCATGTGCCGCAATATTTGCCCTGATAAAGATCATTCATGGCGATCTTGTCCAATCCTTTTTTGGGAGCAAAGAGCTTCGAATGGCAGTCTGAGCACTTATAGTTCTTCGCGTGGGCTTCATGAACAAAACTGACTGTTGAATCCCCGCTTCCCAGGACAATTGCACCTTTCGGCCCCTGTATTGGTTTAGCAACAGGTTTGGGTTTTCCTTCAGCGGCCGCATACTCTTTTACTCCGCCGTGACAGCGGGCGCACTGTGTGTTCGAAGCAAAGGCCATTTTCCCATTATGGCATGCGCCGCAGTATTTACCCTTGTATAGCGCATCCATATTAAAATCAGTGTTGTCCTGCGCAGCCAGTGCCTTCATTTCAAAAAGTTTAGCATGGCACATATCGCAGCTCAGTCCCTTCCCATCCACATGCAATTTATGGCTGAAAAGGACGGACTTGACAGGTTTTGTATAAAGGATATCTCCCCCGCCTGCAGCACTGTCCGCGGCAAGGGCCTTTCCGGAAACATTAAAGAGAATCGCAATGACAACGATCAGGAAGCAGGAATAACCTATCTTTTTCATCTATGACCCCTGTTAACGTATTATCCCTTTGTGTAAAAAACATTGGGTTTTGCTCCGACTTCAGGGCGTAACACCCATACTGTCCTTTCAAGCTGGTGCACCATCTTGTAGACCTCGCTGTCAGGGTCCGATAAATCACCAAAATTCCTCGCCCCGGTCGGACATGCCGCAGCGCAGGCAGTCAGCTTTTCACCCTTTGAGAGACGGGTGTCATAACAGAAATTGCACTTGTCTATAGCGTGTTTTTCCTCATCAAAATACCGCGCATTATAAGGGCATGCAAGCATACAGTTCTTGCAGCCGATGCATTTGTGGCTTATCATAAGTACGATCCCGGTCTTCTCGTCCTTTATAGTCGCCCTGGTCGGGCAGGCCCTCACGCAAGGGGGGTTGTTGCATTGGTTGCAGAGCACGGGGATGAATTCCCTCTTCCTGCCAATGGCGTCAGGGACATCTTTTTCGAGTATCCTTGTGCGATAGCCGTATGAAGGCACGTCGTTCGTAATGACGCAGGCGTCTATGCAGCGCTCGCAGTCTATGCACCTGCTCTGCCGAATGACCATCCCGTAATGCGGCTTGTACGGATATTTTTCGGCCACCTCACCGGGAGAAGCGAATACACTGTTGAAATTCGACACCGCAGAGAAGACTGTGCCGCCCGCAAATACGCCGGTTATGATAAGTCCGATCTTCAGAAATTCCCTGCGCTCCATCGCGGAGACTGAATCCATGTCCTCTTCCTTCAAATTCCCGAAATCTATTTTCAAGTTCTTCACCACCATACCTCCGTTATGATTAATGTATCTCGCTCTTGTGGCCCCGGAACACCTTCTCTCCTATCATGAATGTCGTACCGCAAATTCCGAGCCCGGCAGCCACTACCATGATTTCATGGAAAGTAGGGGTATACGTCATAAGCCCTGTGTATTCCCTGACACCAAGGTCATGAAACCCCGGCACGATCTGTCCGATCACCACGAGGTCATATCTCATGAAAAAGATCGCCACAAGCATCATCGCCGAAGCCAGGAAACCCATGCCGACGTTCTTGCCCCTTGTAGCGAGTAAAATCGTAAAGGGGATTACCAATCCTGCCAGTATCTCCACAACCCAGAAATTGAAGGCATAAGGACCGGTCAACATGGCCTTGAGGGCTTCGACCTTGTCGGGTCCACCCGTGAGACCTGTAATGATGTTCCATGCGGTAAGGAACAGGACAATCACGATCATGAGCATGCAGAGCTTGGAAACAGCCTCCAGAGAACGGAGCATCGGCCTGTCCATCTTCTCGTTTGTGATCTTGTAGCCCAGCCATGTGAAGAAGATGATTGCTGCGCACCCCGACTGAATAGCCAAAGCGATAAAATAAACGGGCACGTATGGGCCGTACCAATATCCGCGCGCATTCAGCATGCCGAAAATGGCGCCCAGGTTGCTTTGCGCCGCGACACCGGCTATCAATCCCAAAAGCCCGAAATATGTCGCAAATTTATGGCTGTCCACCAAAATAAAGATGAACTCCACTATCATGAAAAACATATATGCACCATAAAGAGTGCCCATCCACCAGATGTTGGAGGTCAATCCCGGTGAAATCACGTTATAAAGGGCCATCCTGAAAGGGTTCTCTATATCGAAAAAGATAATGGTAAACCCCGAGATGATGGTGACAATAGAGAGGAAGACCGAGCGCTTCGCGATCGGCACGAAATCCTTGACGCCGAAGACATGCCCGATAGCTGAAACAATACACAGGCCGGTCGTTGTTGCCACAAAAAAAATATACGTAGAAATCAATATGCCCCAGGGGACTTCCCTGGTTACCCCAAACGCGTGCCGGTACCCCATGCGGAATGCATCAAAAGCCCCCATAGTGCCGGCGTATATGACAATAATACCTATGCCCAACAGAAAATAAAAGGATCTGCTGCCCGACAAAAACCCGACAAGAGTGGAGTACCATTCCACGAGGAACGACGATTTCAAAGACTTTGTCAGGTCACTCATTATTTCCGCGGTTTTTACATTTTTTGACCCATTCTCCATAATTCCTCCCAGAACTATTGTCCTTTCTTGCCCTGTATGATTATTTCCTTGCTCGCTTCCTTAAAGGGGGAACTATCGGAAATGACGATATCGCCGTACTTGCTCTGAAAGGACAACAGTTCGTCAAGGCTATTTATCTCGATTACCCATTGTTTTGTTTTGGCCTTCCTGTCGCATACTACCATGCCGTTTTCTTCCCGCTGATTTTCGCCCTCCGCAATCCAGTCCTTATACCAGATCTTTCCCTTCGCTTCTTCGAGAGTTTTGACGTCCCTGTAATCCAGCGAAGTCAATTCATGTTCCCTCGCCTCATCACAGGGCTTTTTGCTTTCTGTCAGAGATACCCTCTTTCCACTGATAACAAAGAGCATTACTTTTATCCTCCCCTTCTTTATCCATTCTTTTCAGCGGCCTCCGGCATCGCTGCCTTGCCGGCCTTAACTGCATCTGCGATAAAGCCCAGTGTCCAGCCCAGCACTCCCGATCCAACGATAAAGACAACCGCTGACATAAGAAGCCCGGCTATCATGGAGAAGGCAACAATAACTCTAGGCATTGTCGCACCGGCCGTCACTGCCCCGAACAGACTCTCCCCGATTTTCAATCCGGCCATTCCCCCGAGGAATAATCCCGGCAACAGTCCCACGAGCACAAACAGAACCAGACCCATGCCGGTCCCTATATACAATCCTTTCTTTGCCATTTCATTCTTTAACATTTCAGTATCCTCCTTTTTCATAAAGCGCCTGCTTTTGGTTCATTCACTTTTTATTGTATGTTCCACAGACGTCGCCCTGTTATCACGTATGATATCAACAACATGCCCGATAAGCCAACCGACAAGCGCACTGCCCACCACAAATACCACGCCGGCCAGCATTACTCCCAATACCATTGATGCCCCGACTATGATTCTAGGCACTACTGTTGCCTCAAGTGGCAGACCAAAAATGCTGCCCGCTATGTTAATCCCTATGACGCCGCCTATAAACGATCCAGGCAGCAATCCAATCAGTGCAAATAAGACCAGCCCTGCACCTGCCCCAGTATATAATCCCTTTTTAGCCATCTCACCTCTCTTCATCTCTTTGTACCTCCTTTCTGGTACTCACGTCTGCATCTGCTTCTTAATACAGCATTTTCCGTGCCAATAAATAACATATTGATTTTTAAATATTTTCTTCGGGAGAAAGTTTGCATAATTGCGAAAGGAAAGAATTTATTCGCAGGATTGCAAAAATTTAAAAAGGGTGGCATTTCAGACAAGATAATGCCTCCATACGGGGACTATGCACCACCTTATGGCAGTTCCGGCATGCCGTTTCATTTGCATCGAAATTATGAAGCGCTATTGTTCCATGACACACTTTACATTTCTGTTTCTGTATAAAAACATGCCGTGCATGGCCGTATGATTTCCTCATTTCTACCTGGTCCTCAGAGATATTTTCCAAATGGCAATCCTTGCAAGTTTCCCACGGTTTTTCCCGGCCATGGGTCTGCGCAAGAGGCTGGTTGCCTTCAAGTACATACGCAAGGAGGAGACGGTCTTTCTCGATCATGCTCAACTGGTGACACTGCTGGCAGGCCACGTCCCTGTGCTTCCCTCTTTGCCATTGGTTGAAAGCGTCCTTCATCGGATGGCAGGACGCGCAAAACCGCGGATCGTCCTGTGAATAGCTGTAATAGCGGTAACCTACAATGGCACTGAGAAAGCCGACAATTATAAATGCGACCAGAACAACTCCCTTGATATGCTCAAGTATGTCTTCAATTAATTCTTCAAGCTTCCTGCGTATTTTGACCGGAATCATTTAATTTTAGCGGACAGCTCTTCCAGCACTTTTAATTTGGGAATCTCTCCCAGGGCAATCAGCGTATCGCCGGCCCTGAGAGTATTTCTCGACGTGGGATTGAACTTCATCTCTCCGGAAGCCCTTCTGATAGCAACAACTATAATGCCGAGGTCCCTGCCTATGTCGCTTTCATCCAGAGTGAGACCGGCAAGTTTCGAGCCTTCCGCTACTGTAACTTCTTCCATTTGAAGATCGATGTTGCCGCTTTTTGTCGCAAATTCTATGAAGTCGACAACAGCGGGCTTCAGCACCGTATGAGCTATGCGCAGGCCGCCGATATGATAGGGCGATATTACCCTGTCCGCACCGGCCCTGACAAGTTTTTGCTCAGAGCCCTCCTCCCCTGCCCTGGCAACAATCAACAGGTCCGGCTTGAGGCCGCGGGCGCTCAGGACAACAAAAAGATTTTCGGCATCGGTCGACAGCACCGATATCAGCCCCTTTGCCCTTTCAATGCCCGCTGCTTTCAGCACCTCATCCTGAGTCGCATCACCTTCGACAATCAGAATACCCTCCCTCTCCAGCAGCCTGTCGGAATTCCTTTCAATCACAGTGAATTTTTCACCCTTGGCCTTCAGTTCCCTGCATATGATTTTCCCCATCCTTCCATAACCGCAAATAATATAGTGGTTGCTCAGGTCTTTTATTTTCTTTTCCAATCTTTTCCTCCCGAACAGTTCTTGAAGTTCTCCTTCCAGCAACAGTTGCGCCCCCGTGCTGAGAGCATAGAAAACACTGCCCACGCCCCCGATAATAAGGAACATATTGAATATTTTCCCCTGGGTCGAGAGATCGTGTACCTCCCTGTATCCTACAGTGCTGAGGGTGATTATGGTCATGTAAATGGCATCGATAAAATTCCATCTCTCTATCACGATAAAGCCCGCCGTGCCGAGAGAAATAATAAAGAATATCAGTAAACCGGAAAGTATCAGCCTTTTTCTGAGTGCTTCCAATGAGCGGCAATCTCCCTAAGTACGGTTTTTTTCCAATAGACACACTGCTTGCGCCGCGATCCCCTCTCCTCTGCCGGCAAAGCCCATGCCCTCGTTGGTCTTGGCCTTAATATTGATCCTGGATGAGGGAATTCCCGCGGCCTCAAAAGCCGCTTTCATTGAATCGATGTGAGGAGAGAGCCTGGGTTTTTCCGCTATAACGACAGAATCAACCCATGCAACTGAATAGCCGGAGGAATGCACAAGCTCCAAAACAGGCCGCAAGAGCAGCATGCTTGCGGCGTCTTTCCATCTCTGGTCGGTATCAGGAAAATGTTTTCCTATGTCTCCTGCGCCCAGCGCGCCGATAAGAGCGTCGATGACTGCATGACACAGGACATCCCCATCGGAATGGCCGAGAAGTCCCTTCCCGAAGGGAATATCCACACCGCCGATTATCAGGCGCCTCCCTTCAACAAGCCGGTGGGAATCATATCCTATGCCTATACGCATGATTTCAGATACAGAATCTCTGCAAAGTAGATATCTTCGAATGTGGTTATTTTTAAATTGGAATATGAGCCCTCGATGACCCTGATACTTCCGCCGTAGTGCTCGATCAGGGCGGCATCGTCTGTGGCATATAGCCCTTCGGCACGGGCCCGCTCATGGGCATCGAGCAGCGCTGCGGCCCGGAAAGTCTGCGGGGTCTGTATAGCTCTGAGCGACTTCCGGTCCAATGTCTTTTTCACCAGGCTGCCCGTGCCGTTCTGACCCTGCTTGCGCCCTGCAGCAGCGGGCCTCCTCTTTTTCATCTCTTTGATCGTGTCCTTCACCGGAACACCTGTAATGACGCCGTCGACACCTTGCAACTCCAATATCGTCTTTTTGATCAGGGAACTGTCCACGAGCGGCCTCGCGCCGTCATGGATGACGACCACAGAGGTCTCTTTATCAAGCGCCCTCAGACCGTTATACACGGAATCCTGCCGCTCCGCGCCACCCGGGATAATGCGCCTGGCTTTCGAGATTTTGAACCGCTCGACCAGTTCTGCAGCAATCTTCAAATCCTCTTCCTTGACTACCGGGATAATCTCGGTGATCTGCTCAACAGCCTGGAGCGCCTGGAGCGCCCAGACAACAAGGGGCTTGCCCAAAAGCACATACAAAGGCTTGTTCTGCCCGGTCCCGAAACGCTTGCCGAGTCCGGCGGCAGGAACGATTGCGGCAATCTTCATTATTCGTCTTCCTTCAGCTTTGCAAATATCATTCTTCCGGCAGTTGTCTGCAACACGCTCGTGACCACCACTTCCACATTTTTACCGATAAGCTTCCTGGCATTTTCAATTACTACCATGGTGCCGTCATCGAGATAGGCGACCCCCTGGTTGTATTCCTTCCCCTCTTTGACGATGAACAGGCCGAGGGTCTCTCCGGGGAGCACTATCGGCTTGAGCACGTTTGCAAGCTCATTAATGTTAAGTACGGCCACACCCTGCAATTGCGCCACCTTGTTCAGGTTGAAATCATTGGTGATGATCTTGCCGTTCAGGAGCCGCGCCAACGAAATGAGTTTGGCATCGACTTCCTTTATTTTAGGGAAATCCTCTTCGACAATCCTGACTTTTATATTCGACATCTTCTGAATACGGTGCAGGATGTCGAGTCCGCGCCTTCCCTTTGATCTCCTCATCGGGTCGGGAGAGTCAGCGATGTACTGAAGTTCCTGAAGTATGAACTGGGCGATAATGAACGTGCCCTCAAGAAACCCTGCTTCAATTACCTCAGCTATGCGGCCGTCGATAATTACGCTCGTATCCAGGACCTTCAGCCCTTCTTCCAGTTCCTGTCCCTTGAACAGCCTCATGATTGCCGGAATAGTGAGATTTTTCCCCCTGTAAAGCCCTACAAGCAATCCTCCGTAACCGAGTATGGCATTGATGGCAAAGCCGGCTATAGTCCAATTCTCACCGGTAATAATTGAATGGAGAGGAAACAAAAGAAGATTCGCGAACAAAAGTCCCAGCACCAGGCCGAAAAACCCTCCCAGCACCGACCCGAAAGAGACCTTGCTAAGCCTTGTCTCTACAAAGACAGTGATTAATCCCAGGGCAATTCCGGTAACTATTCCCTGCGCCATTAAGTCGTATTTCAATCCGAAAAAATATCCCGCCAATAAAAAGACCGCTGCTATAATAGTCCGTGCAAGTAGTCTAGACACATGTTCACCTCCTTTCCTTTAAAAAGTAGCCGGTAGCCGGTAGTAAGTAGTCAGGGAAAAACCAAAAACTGCCCCTTCGACAAACTAAGGGTAACAATTGTCATGGTGAGCTTGTCGAACCATGACTCCTTGCCTTTCCCTTACTGCTTACTACCGGCTACTTACTACTTTCTTTATTGCGGTGATAATGCGACGTAAAACTTTTTACCGCTGCGATTGACAAACAGCAAGACACTATCACTCGGCTTGACCCTGGACGCAGCCTTGTTGAATTCATTCAGGTTCGAGATCCTCTGCCTGTCAACCTCCTGCACAATATCACCCTTCTTAAGACCTGCATCTTCAGCAGGCGAGCCCGGTTCTATTTTGACCACAACAACTCCCTTTTCATCCTTTTCTATGCCCAGCTGCTTCATAATCGAACGATTAAGGTCCATGGCAGCCAGGCCGGAGAGGGCATTTTCGTCGGATTCCTGTTTCGGAGATGCGCTCAATGCCACATCGCTGCTGTCCGCCGGAAGTTCGACAATATTTACGGCGGCAGTCAGTGTCTTATCTCTCCTTAACAATTTGATGCTGACCTGTGAACCAACACTGCTCTGGGCCACCATATTCCTGAAGACACCGACATCTGTGACTTCTTTCCCGTCAAATTCGAGAATGATATCTCCCCTTAATATACCGGCCCTCTGCGCCGGACTTCCCTGAGCAACATCGCTTACCAGCGCCCCTTCCGAGAGCTTAAGGTTGAACTGCTGGGCAAGCTCCGGCGTAAGTTCCTGGATAGTGACTCCTATCCATCCGCGTATGACCTTGCCTTTTTTCAGCAGCTGGTCCATTACGAGGCGGGCCATGTTGCTCGGCACGGCAAACCCTATGCCCTGGTATCCGCCGGTTTTCGAGAATATTGCGGTATTTATTCCTATTAATTCCCCTCTTATATTCACCAGGGGCCCGCCCGAATTTCCGGGGTTGATGGCGGCATCCGTCTGGATAAAATTCTCATAATCGGCGATTCCCACATCCGCACGCCCGACAGCGCTTACGATACCCATAGTGACTGTGTGGCTCAGGGCAAAAGGGTTTCCTATCGCAAGGACAAATTCGCCTACCTGGAGTTTGTCGGAATCCCCCCACGGCACAACCGGAAGGTCTTTAGCGCTTATTCTGATGACTGCAAGATCGGTTTTCGGGTCTGAACCGATGATTTTTGCCCTGAAACTCCTCTTGTCAAAAAGGATGACCTTGATCTCATCCGACTGCTCAACAACATGGTTATTGGTTATGATGTAACCATCAGAAGACGCGATAACACCGGAGCCCAGGCTTTGCTCTTTCCATTTTTTAGAGCGGTCATCGGGAAAAGGATACAGAAAATCAAAAAATTCGTCGAAGGGCGTAGGTTGCCGTTTAAGGGTCTTGATACTGGAAATATTGACGACTGAAGGAGAAACAGCCTTGACCACTTCGGAAAATCCTCGCGAGGTCTCTGTAATTGACCCGGGCAGTCTGGGCGCAAAAGACATATGAGATGGAGCAGTGCTCCTGCTTATTAAATGATATGTAATACCTCCCAGCAAAAACCCTGTGAGTAGAACTACAGGTATCCAGACAAACTGTTTCTTCATAGCTTTTATTTTAACATTAATCTCCTCATATCCCCAACTCGCAGGGTGATCTTTTTAGAGTCCAGATACTCTATGAAAGGAAGCGCATATTTGCGCGTCGTACCAAGCATGTCCCTGAATTCAGCTATAGACATGCCGGGCTTTTGGGCATAGAACTGCCTCAGCAGGCCTATCATCGCATCATAGCGTTCTTTCGTAATATAGATGGAATCATTGATCCTTACCAGGAGGCCTTCTTTGATAAGGTGCATGAGAAGGTCGCCCAGTTCTTTTTCCCTCATTGACAATGTTTGGGCAAGCTCGTTCTTGAGGGGGGGCTGAAATCCCCCGCTTCCGAGTATTGCCAGTATCTTCTGCTTCGCCCCTTCGTCCACATTCGAGAGCGCTATACTGAAACCGGTAAGGCGCACGATTTCCTTGTCGGCAGTCACGTCCTTAATCATGGCAACCAGACCGTCAAAAACCTTTTCATCTTCCTTCCGTCCTACCCTTACCGTGGTCCTCAATTCCTCCCTGGACACCCCCTGCTTCAAAGGATGCTCCTTGTGGAAGCGGCTGACCCCGGAAACCAGCTTTACCCTGAACTCATCGAAGCTCTCTTTGTGAAACAGGAGGTCGTGACTCTTGACCACGACTTTCTCTTTTAAGAGTTTTTCGATCGCCGACAATATCTCCGTTACATTACCCTGCACCCAACCGAGAATCTCATCGGTAGAGACGCCTCTGAGCCGGGCACGGCCGACCTTCATAGCGATCTTGTCCGGAAGCGACCCCTCCTTAAAAACCACAAGGTCATCGATACCTGTATCTTTCCTTCTCCGGGCAGGAAAGGGATCGAGGATCTCACCGCCTCCGATCGTCTCCAGAGGTGAAAACCTCCGTATTATGTACCGGTCGCCCGAAAGCACTACCACCGGATCGTCAAGACGGAACTGGCAATAACATGATCCACCGGGATTTACATCCCCTTTGTCGTAAATGATGATCCGGGCTATGGTCTCAGAGGTCCCGCTGTAAAAATGGACGCGGTCCCTGTTCCTGATCACAGGCGCATCCTTCAGCATCTCCAGCTCCGCATCGAGCGCGGCAGTGGGCAGAAGTTTATCGGAATCAACGACTACATCGCCCCTCTTGAGCAACTCCCGGTCAACACCCTGAAGATTGATGCCTATTCTCTGTCCCGCATACGCCTTTTCGGTGACTTTGCCGTGAGTTTGAAGCCCCCTTACCCTGGTTTTGATTTTTGAAGGGAGTATTTCTACGGGGCCCTCCAGTGCTATAGTGCCTGAGAGTGCGGTCCCGGTCACGACTGTACCGAATCCCTTGAGCGTAAAAACCCGGTCGATAGGCATTCTGAAAAGTCCCCCGGTAGTTTTAGGCCTCACTTTGGACGAAATATCCCTGATGCGGTCTTTCAGCACGTCGATATTCAACCCCGTCCTGGCGGAAACAGGGACGATCTCAGCCTGTTCGAGAAAAGTGCCCTTCACAAAGGCGCGCACATCTTCAATGACGAGTTGAATCCAGTCCGGCTGGACAAGGTCCGCCTTTGAAAGGGCGATAATGCCTGCCTGGATTTTCAGCAACTCGCATATGGCAAGGTGCTCCCGGCTCTGGGGCATTACACCTTCATCCGCAGCTATTACCATCAGGAGGATATCAATGCCGCCTGCACCGGCCAGCATATTCTTGATCAGGCGTTCATGGCCCGGCACATCGACAATTCCGACGGTGAGTCCATCCGGGTAATCAAGACTGGCAAATCCCAGGTCGATGGTGATTCCGCGCTCTTTCTCCTCTTTTAGCCTGTCGGGATCGATACCGGTCAGGGCCTTTACAAGAGAACTTTTGCCGTGATCAATATGGCCGGCGGTGCCGAGGATAATACTTTTAGAACTATGAGCGGCCGACAAATTCATCAAAGCCCTTGAGTATTTTCAGCCCGGATTCCTGGCTTTTTTCGGGATGGAACTGCGTTGCGAAGACGTTGTCTTTCCATATCATCGAGACGAACTCGACTCCGTAATCAGTACGTGCGGCAACGATGGCCTCGTTTTCCGGCACAACGTAAAATGAATGAACAAAATAGAAATATGTATTGTCCTGAATACCGTCAAAAATGGGCGGCTTTCTGAGCAGCCTGGCGGTATTCCATCCCATGTGGGGGATTTTAAGTGCGGACCCCTGTTTATTGAATTTGAACTTGACGACCTTGCCTTTGAAAACATTCAATCCCTTGCAGAAGCCGAACTCTTCCGACTCCGTGAACAGTATCTGAAGTCCAAGACACATGCCGAGATACGGTTTGCCCTTTTCAATCTCTTTCACGATACTGTCAAGGAGGCGCAGGTCATCCAGATTTTTCATGCAATCTTTGAAAGCGCCTACGCCGGGCAGTACAATGCCCTTTGCATCGGCAATGACCTTCTGATCAGCGGTTATCCTCACATCAGCACCCACTTTGATAAACGCCTTCTCGACACTCCTGATATTTCCCATGCCATAATCAACAATAGCGATCATTCCGGCTCCGTACAATTAAGTAATTAATAATATTTCCCTTTTTAATTATAATATAATTGCGGGAGATTTTTTTTAAATATGGGAGGAACAACTTATGGACCGTGCCTGCCCGATCAACAAAGAGCGGCTGATAAACACCTTTATCGAACTGATCAAAGTCAACTCCCCCTCATTCGGCGAACATGCAATAGGGGAATTGCTTTCCGCAAAATTACGCAGCGCAGGGTTCAGCGTGACCGCGCAGGACTACGGCGCCTCTTTTAATCTTGTCGGTTTCAAAGAAGGGACAAACCGTGACGCACCCCCCCTGATTTTAAGCGCGCACATGGATACGATAGAGCCCACTGAAGGCATCACATTTTCAATTGAAAACGGGATGATAAAAACAACAGGCCCGACCATACTCGGCGCCGACGACAAGGGGGCCATTGCCCAGATACTTGAAGCTCTTCTGGTAGTGCAGGAACAAGGTATTGCGCACGGAGGCATTGAAATCATATTCACGTCTGTTGAAGAAAAAGGTCTCCTCGGCGCCCGAAACCTCGATTTCGCCTCGATCAGGGGCAGACACGCAATAGTTCTGGACTCTAGCGGGAGTGTCGGCAAGCTGATCGTTGCAGCCCCCACTCATATCACTTACGAAATGCGGATTTCAGGGAAAGCGGCCCACGCCGGGATAGAGCCTGAGCGAGGAATAAGCGCTATTCGGGTCGCCTCCCGCATCATCACTGAAATCCCTGACGGAAGGATCGACCCCGAAACAACGGCAAATATCGGAATTATCAAGGGCGGTACAGCAACCAACGTTGTCCCTCAGGAGGTAGTCGTAAACGGGGAACTGAGGGGACATAGCGCTAAAAAAATTGAGCAGACAAAAATCGAAATCTTCGGGACCGCCAGACAGATCGCAGAACATTCCGACGCCCGTATTTCCATAACAGAGCACGAAGAATATAAGGCTTATACCATTGACCGCGAATCGCCGTTCCTGCTTTATCTCGGCGGCGTTTTGCAAAAATGCGATCTATCGCCGGCATATACTGTGACAGGCGGGGGATCGGACGCAAATATCTTCAATCAAAGAGGCATACAAGCCATCAACATATCCACAGGCATGCAGAAAGTTCATTCAACAGAGGAGTTTATAACCATCCGAGACCTTTATGACGGCTGTATGGTTGTTATAACTGCTATAGCAGACTTCGATAAATTCAGAGAAGCCGTGCCTTGAATACAGTCAAAATCACTCTTTGTAGACAACGAAGAAAATCCTCTTAAACGGAAAGAGGATATTGCCGTCTCTCTGAATCGCATATGACTGCCTGCATTCATTCAATATCTCGTTCGCGAATTCCTTTCTGCATTCATCGTCCGGGAGCTTTTCAAGAAAAGGCCTCAATCCAGTGCCCTTGTACCATTCTATCAGCGCCGCGTGAGAACCCAGGACATGATAGTAGGTGGTTTCCCAGATGTCGGGTCCGGAGGAGACGATTGGACAAAGTATATTGTAATAGTATTCCACACTTTGATAGTGTAACAGCTTCTCGCACCCGCTCGTAAATCCGGACCATTTTTCTCTCGAAGATACAAAAAGCAACGCCTTATGCAATGGCGACTCATAGTTTGCAGGCACCTGGACAGCCAGCGCTCCGCCGGGTTTTACAATTTTTAAGAGTCCGGGGACCAGAAGATCATGGTCCGGTATCCATTGCAAAACCGCATTTGAGAAAACGACGTCATAAGTCTGATCGGGTCCCAGTTTTGAAGCATCCGCCAGTAACCATTCCTGGTCCGGAAAATCCGTCTTTGCCCTTTCGATCATCTCGCTTGAGCTGTCAAGGCCGATAATCCGTGAATTGGGCCAGCGCTCACGTAAAACCTGAGTGCTGTTTCCGGGTCCGCATCCAACATCAATAACAGTAGCAGGATTTTCGATTCTGACCTTTGCCGCAAGATCTATCGAGGGTTGAGTTCGTTCATCTTTAAATCTGAGATACTGATGCGGGTTCCATGTTGCCAATTTGTCCTCCTCCGGATTACCCGGTTTCCTCTTCAGTTTTTTATTGAGTTTATCCACTCATCGGTTTTCATTACTTTGCTGAACCTCATCTGCTGGGTAACGAGCGTTGCCCTGTGCAGTTCCTCGTCGGTGACCGAGCCTGCGTTGTTGCTGAATCCGAGAGTGCCGGTAGCATCGGACAGAAATTCCACGCCGAATCCCAAATGGAATGCCTGCCGGGCGGTAGTATCACAGCACATCTGCGTCATATATCCCGAAATCACTACTGTATCGATGTTCCTTTCCCTGAGCATCTTTTCGAGGTCGGTGCCGGTAAAACTTCCGGGTAAGTTTTTCTCAATCAGAAGATCGAAAGGATGACGTGCAACATCCGGACATAACTCCCATTCATGGCTGCCTTTTTTGAAAACAGGCGAATCAGGTGTTTGGGCCGTATGTTGAATAACAATAATAGGGACGCCGTACCTATAAGCGGCATCTATTGCTTTAAGGATATTCTCCAGGCTGCCTTTCGGCCAGGTTACCGGCAGTTTCCCGGTAAAATACTCATTCTGCGCATCGATAACCAGCAAAGCCCGTTTCATTGACAGAGCACTCATGACTTCCTCCTAAGCTTCATTATATGGTTTGCTCCTTTTAGAAATTCAAAATGCGTCCCTGCTATCTCCGTTTCAATATGTTCGGCATCCAGAAACCTGCGAATCTCATCCAGGTGGGGATATGGTTTTGCATCATGTCCGGCAAGAGGGAATATCCACACTTCTCCGCGGCAAACCCTTGCCATTTCTTTTAAACATGCCTTATGAAAATCCACGCCAAGCCTGTCGCCATAAAGAAATAAAAAATGGCCGGAAAAGACGAATGAAAACGCATTATCCGGGAAGGGAAGGAGCGGGAGTTCTGCCCATAAATACCGTCCTTTTTTTTGACCCGGTGAAAAGTCATCCACAAACAGTTCCAGCGCCCTCGCCCTCAAAGCAATTACGTCTTCCTTATTGCTGTAATAATCCCACTTATAAAGATGGGATACACTGTCGAATTTGTCGAACACATGCTTAATGTCTTCGCGGCCTTTTTTCAAAAGTTCCTCTGATGTGAGACCGTACATTGCATCGCACGCAACCACGTCAAAACCCCTGCGAAAGGCGGTCGACGCAAAAGATGACGGTCCTGCAGGACAGTCGAGTATAACGCCGTTGTTGAGAAGGTACTCGTCGAGATCAAAAATATCCATATATTCGTCGTAGGTCCTTCCCAGAAAAGCGATGCGATCAATATCGAGACTGTCCTTTTTTCCCATACCTCCGCCGAATAAAAAAGACCACGACGTTTATTCCGTGGTCTCCAAGTTTTTCCGATTATCTTCCGCTCCGGGCATAACCGGCTTGATATCGATAACCGGCGTTCCGTCCAGTGCCTCCAACGGATAGACCCTGATACTGCATGGTTTCCGGATATCCAGGATTTCCACGCGATGAAGTCCGACAGGATTTGGACGGTCCGGTGACCGGGTGGCAAAAACGCCCCTCAGGGGATTGTCCGGATTACCACGCGGGTGGACCTTCAGCAAATCTCGGCGGGACTCGTGAAGCCAGGTCAAAACAATGATCTCGCTGCCTATAACGAGACCCTCAAGCGCATCTGCAAAAAAAGGATCAATTTCCAACCAGGCATCGGTAGCGCCCTCCCTGCCCTGTTTAGGGCAGTCCTTGAGAGATTTGAGCGGCGAGTTAACGACCCCGACAGGGTGCAGTATGATAGCCATCTTTCACCTCCGGAATAGATTATATCATTATTTAGTTGCTGCCCAAGAATGAAATACCGCCTCGTCTGCTGTTATACTAAAAGGAGTGATACTTGATGGTCTTAATCCGCAACAAAGAGAAGCTGTAGAGCATTTCGGCTCACCCCTCCTGGTCCTTGCCGGAGCAGGTTCCGGAAAAACAAAGGTCATCACTCATAAGATAGCCTGGCTCGTAAACAAGAAGGGTATCAGAGCAGACAGGATTCTCGCTATCACCTTTACCAGGAAGGCTGCGAGTGAAATGCAGGAAAGGGTTGAGCACCTTCTGGGTATCAGGCCCAAATGGATTTCGACCTTTCATGCGTTCTGCGTGAGAGTGCTGCGGGAAAACATAGCGGACCTTGAGAAAGGTTTTGACAGGCGTTTCAACATTTATGACGAAAAAGACAGCCTGAAAGTGCTCAAGGACGCCCTTAAGAACCTGAACAGGGACATTAAGAATGCGGAAACAGCAAAGGCTGTGATATCCAAAGCAAAACAGGAATACAGGGACAACATAACCGGCTATATTGCCGGCCTCCCCTACCCGGCATCTTCTTATGCCCAGGTAGCTGAACAGTATCAGGCCGTTCTGGAAAATAGCAATGCAATGGACTACGACGACCTCATTTACTTCGTTGTGGACCTTTTCATAAAGAAACCCGTTGTCAGAAGACTGTGGCAGGAGCGTTTCGATTATATTCTTGTCGATGAATACCAGGACACTAACAGGATCCAGTATTTGCTGATAAACCTCCTCGTCAAAGAGGCGGGAGCTATTTGCGTTGTGGGTGATCCGCAGCAGTGCATCTATACGTGGAGGGGAGCACACCCCCTGAATATCATCAATTTCGCGGAGGACCATGGGGCGCGCGAGACAAAGCTCGAAATAAACTACCGTTCTACAAAAAAAATATTGGACATCGCCAACAGGATTATAGCCGGGGCAGACCGCATATGGGAAGGCAAGATACTTGAACTCAGCACGGTAAAGAGCGACGAGGGTGAAGTACAGTATACGAGGAATGAAAGCGGCACTGCCGAATGCGCGTCCATAGCGGAAAAAATCCGGTCACTGGGCCGGCAGGGTTATCGTTACGAGGACATCGCCATTCTCATGAGAATGACCTTTGTATCGAGGGGATTGGAGCATACCTTCGTTAATTACGGCATCCCTTACGAACTTGTAGGCGGACACGCATTCTACGACAGGGCGGAGGTCAAAGATATGCTCTCCTATCTCCGCCTGATAACGAACAAAAAAGACAAGGCTGCCTTCTGGAGGATCATAAACGTACCGCCCAGGTCTATAGGGGCGCAAACACTTATCAAGGCAACAAACAACTATGTAACGGACTGGATACAGGCGCTTAAAGATACAAAACTTCCCGCAAGACAGCGTGCCCGGGCAGACCAGTTCATCGCGGCCATAACATCATACGAGGACAGTATCGAGGAAAGACCCTATACTGTGCTGATGGAACTCCTTCGGGACCTGAAATACGAAGAATATCTCGCCGAGCATTACAAAGATGATTACGAGGACCGGAAGGGAAACATATCGGAACTGGCAAACGTCCTGAAAACTGCAGAAGTGGAAGGGAAACCTTTTTCCGAATTCCTGGAAGATACCGTCCTTTCCTCTGACCAGGACAGGATCGGAAGTTCAGATTCGGTAAAGGTGATGACTATTCATGCTGCCAAAGGGCTGGAATTTCCGGTAGTCTTCGTAATGGGACTGGAGGAACAGATATTCCCTTCAGCGCGGTCAATGGAAAACCCGGCAGCGCTTGAAGAGGAAAGACGGCTATTTTATGTGGCTGTAACCAGGGCAAAGGAGAGACTTTATCTCAGCTCAGCAGTATACAGGATGCGGTTCGGCGATACCATATTCGCCCCTGAATCCCGGTATATTGAAGAAATCTCGGATGAAATAGAAGGTCCAGGGTCATAAAACAAAAAAGTCTTATGGTGCAAACATGTTACACTATCAGCAACTGTCGGTTCTTGTCCACGGGACGTGGAGTACGGATGCCGGCAAAAACTACCCCACCAAAAAGGAGGACACACCATAGCTAATCAAAGACAGGCATCGCCAGGGCGGGTCGTGGACAAGACCCGCGTAAACAATCAGATCCGGCTGATTAAAGCGAAAGAGATACGGGTTGTAGCCGATGAAGGGCAACTCGGCATAATGGATATCGATTCGGCATTGAAGATTGCCGGAGAACGGGATTTGGATCTCGTGGAAATCAGCCCCCAGGCCGAACCTCCCGTATGTAAAATCATGGACTACCGGAAGTTCAAGTTCGAGCAAGGCAAGAAACTGCGGAAGGCCAAGAAACAACAAACTACGCTCACTCTCAAAGAGATCAGGATGCGGCCTTCGACCGATACCCATGATTATGAGTTCAAGAAGCGCAGTGTGCGGAAGTTCATCGAACACGGAGACAAGGTCAAAGTGACCATTAGGTTCAGAGGACGGGAATTTAGCCGCCAGGACATGGGGACCAGTCTTCTGAACAAGTTAGCGTTGGAAGTGGAGGATATCGCGCAAGTAGAATCCCCGCCGAAGATGGACGGCCGCCAGATGGTAATGATTCTCAGGGCTTCATAACTGAAAAAAGCCCCTTACAGGTGGAGGGGCCTTCTCATACGAGGGGAAAATGAACAGCATGAACAACAGGAAGAATGCAGCAAGGATGGAGAGGCGGCAGCGGAAGCTCGACGCGGGTTTCATGAATGCCCAATTCCCTGAGGTAACAAGCATCGTTATCAGCATGACATACAATCAGACAGGCATACAAAAATCATTGCCCCGGGTCGTTAATTTCTTTCCCGGCAGTTATGCGTTGTTCAGAATAGACTGTTTGAAGAAAGAATGTGTCGACGGTGGGTTTGATCTCACTCAGGTTATCACCGGGATGATCAGAAACCACAAAGAGGCCGCAAAAGGACATCTCACCTGCGAAGGCGGCCCTCCTGATGACCACTCGACTATTGTCTACGAAGTTGCCATACAGTACACGCAGGTCAGTCTTTCTCCAGAGGGACAACACACGTAAGGCTATTGTTGTTCTTGTTCAATTCTTTTAACTGACTAGAGGAATCGACAACAATTGTGGCCATGCATTCGGGGCTGCCGCAATTCTTCGGCACATCGACCGCCTGTAGGGTAACGGTCGCGCCCGGCTCGATAGCTGGTGTAGCCAGCAGGACATCCGTAACAGGAAATGTAGTGAACCGGATTATCGTTTGTGATGCTTCTGCCCGGGGATTTCCCTGGTTTTTCACTGAAACAACCAGCTGCAGCTGCTTCTCCGGTCCTTTCTGCCCCTTGCAAAAACTACCGCTGGGGTCTGAACTGGAAGGCGCCAAGTCGGGCAAGTTAACCTGGGTTTGAGTCCGGTCGCAACTAATCAAGGCTGCCGTTACCAAGAGACAAAAAAACACTAACACAAAAGTTTGATGGCGCATAATTAAGTGTCCCTCCTTTAAAAATAGACGGTTTCGTAAAAAGTTCATAGGCAAGGCGCGCAAATCCTGAGGAATGCGGCGTACTTGTTCGTACGCCGCAGTGACGAAGGATGCAGCGCAACGCAGCATATGGACTTTTTACGAGACCGTTATTCGACTGTCGGCTCATCTTCGTCGGCAAGATCCGAATCAGCCTCTATTTCAGCCAATACCTTCTTGACTTCCGCTTCTGCGTTCCTCAGTCTTGTCTTGCAAAATTTGACCAGAAAGGCCGCCCTTTTTATCTTCTCCGCAAGTACATCAACGTCGATATCTTCACTTTCTATTTCACTGATTATCTGCTCCAGCTCCGCCAAAGCCTGGGAGTAGGAAGGTTGTTTGCTCATGGCTCCGTGTCCCCCTTTTCGGTCCTACAATACTTGTAATGTTTCCTTTATAAAGCGTCGTATCAATCGCGGCCCCTCCGCTCACAAGCGAAGAATCTTTCAGGATTTTCCCGTTATGCCGGGTAATACTGTAGCCCCTTTTCAGCACGTTGGCCGGGTCGAGAAGTCTCAGCGCCTGCTCTATAGTACCTAGCGTATGCCCTCCCTTTTGCAGCCTCAGCCCGGCAGCATTCCCGAGGGCGCTTTTAAGTATGAGCAGTTTATTGAGTTGGCCGGATAGAGCACGGCCCGGAATATAGGCCAGATGCCTGGCAAGAGAATGCAGACGGTGGCGGAAATCCTGCAGCAGCCTTCCGGCATGGGTCTTTATCCTGTTGTCCAGGCCTGTAACGTTATCTTCAAAACTTCTGAGTCCTGAAACGAGAAATTCCGCAACAGCCGTGGGTGTTTTCATTCTTGTATGAGCGACAATATCCGCAACCGTATCATCTTTTTCATGGCCGATTCCTGTGACGACCGGCAGAGGGCATCCGGCTATGTGAGCTGCGAGTTCATAATTGTCAAAACAGTTCAGATCGACGGCAGAACCGCCGCCCCTGATAATAGCCACGACATCAAACAAATGCCGGTACTTTCCGATCTTCCGCAAGGCGTCAATAATTGACCTCTCGGCATCCTGTCCCTGGACCAGTGCAGGAAAAAGCACATGGACAAACTGATAACCGTAAGGGTTGGTATCGAGCTGGTTGAAGAAATCTCCGTACCCCGCAGCAGTAGGGGAAGATATGACGGCAATCCTTTGCGGGACCGCAGGCAGCGGCAGGCTTTTATTCAGTTCGAGAAGTCCCTCTTTCCTGAGCCTCTCGATAACCTCTTTCTTCTTTCTCGCCATCTCACCCAGGGTATAAGAGGGATCGATGTCTCTTATATTCAGGCTTAAACCATATACCTCGTGGAAATTCACCGCGGCAAGAAACATAATTTTCATGCCCTGCCGTAATGACTCATTCGTCGCGGCCTGGAATTTATGGACGATTTTACGGTACTCGTAAACCCATATGGTGGCCTTGATTTGCGCTATAGTTTTATCCTCGGCCTTTTCCACCAGCTCAATATAGCAGTGTCCCTTCTGGTTTGATTTGAGTTCAGCGATTTCAGCAATGACCCAGTATGCGTCCGGCAGGGCGGCACCGATAGCGGACTTGATGGCGGCATTCAGTTCGTAGAGGCTGATAGCGGCTTTGCTCATTGAAACCTCGACCGCTTTTTCATTTTTCATTAAGTTTTTTAAGGTCGTCGCAGGCATTCTGATTACCCATCCCGCAAGCCTTTTTATAATCAGCCAATGCCTTCTGTACCAGGGCATAAGCCCTGGAGTAATGTGCTTCCATAAAATCCGGCCTTATTGAAAGCGCCTGATTGAAGTCCGATATTGCGTCATCATATTGTCCCCTTCTGGAATAGGAAATACCGCGTATCTGATAGGCCGCTGCAAACCGGGGCCTGAGGGAAATGGCCTTTGTCTCGTCCTCTATGGTATTGCTGTACATTTCTTTCCGGAAATAAGCCAGGCCCCGCTCATTGTAAATATCAGGATCGTCGGGTTTGATAAGAATCGCCTTGTTGAGGTCCTCAATAGCCTCATCGAACTGATTTAATTTATTATAGGCTTTGCCACGATAATAGTAAGCGTCGGCATGCTCAGGGACAAGAGCGATTACTTTGCTGTATTCCTTGACAGCCTTGGCGTATTGCCCCTCATTGTAAAACGTTACTGCATTTTGAAAGTGCGAAAGCGCATCATCGCCGAGGACTGATGCGGCACAACACACGATAAGCATGGCTGCAAAGAACATCTTTATACGCAACAGTTTCATGTCTTATTACCTCTTCTTTTTAATTAAATATCTGACGACAGCTCCTGATTATATTACCCGATTTCATCGAAAATTGGTAAACACACATACTCTTTTGCAACCGCAGGGTAGAGCATGGGATTGAACAAAATATTGGTCATGAAATAGCACTCATGCGTACAATAACATTTTTTATCTCTTATTGACCTTATAACAGCCCTTGCCTTATCGCTGCGCAACAGCCTTTTTATGTCCCAATCATAATCTCTCACATTCCCAAGAGTTTTGTTAAGTATTTCGCAGGGGAAAACATCGCCGCATTCGTTCAGCACCAGGTTCAACCTTCCCGCATAGCAGGCAATAAGTCTTTTTTGTTCATGAACGGTCCGGTGTATCAGGCGGCGCTGCACAATGTCCTGGGCCGCTTTGATACGCGCTCCCCTGAACCTGTATCTCCGGGAGCTGCTGCTTTTCAGATCGCTCTCGAGCCGGCCTATTGCACGGTTATAAAGCCTTGTGTCGACATCCTTGTATTTCCCGTCCATCAGATCTCCCCGCACAAGTGAGATCGTATGGGTCTTAATATGCTCCAGGCCTTTGACAAAATCGATTATTTCATCCATGCAATGCTGGTTCTCCGAACAAAAAACTGTATTAACTCCAAGTTCGAAATTCGGATAAGCTTGAACAAGTTCGCCCAGCATTCTGTATGTCTGCATCGTCTTTTCAAAGCTGCCCGGTGTATTTCGCAAGTCATCGTGTACATTATTAAGGCCGTCGATAGAGAGCTTTACGGCAATAACGCTATCTTTGCAGCGCTTCAGTATCTGCTCCATTTTCGACCTGATGATATCCGGCAGCAGACCGTTTGTAGGGTAAAGCATAATGGCGGGTCTGTTGTTAACGTAAAACACCCTGCTTATTTCGACAAGATCGTTTCTCAGAAAAATCTCTCCCCCGGAGAAGGCCAGCCACAGGAGGCTTCCGAAGGAGCGGGAAATCTTCTCAATTTCATCAAGCGTAAGTTCCGCAGCAGACCCCCCCCTTTCTTTGCTCTTCAGGTAGAAGCAGAAAGGGCATTGTGCATTGCATCTGCGGGTCAGGAAAAAAGTGAGATGAATCGGCCTCGTTTTCCTGAAAATCTGGCCGATGTGCCGTACTGGTGAGTACATCGTCTATAATACCTTAAAATCAGGCTTGTCAGCTTGACGTCCTGGAGGCTTTCGATAATGCCTCAAATATCCCATTACGCCCGCCGCCGCACCCGCCCACACGGGAGCAGGATACACCGCAATATAATAAAGTACTGCCGGCAAAGAGAATTGGAAACCCCTGGTTTTATGGAATTCAGCGAAAAGACCCCGGCTGACAAAAAGATTATATCCGGCAAAAGCCGCCGCAAGGAAAAGCCAGACAGCGGCTCCGGTAAGGGCGAAAAGAAGCGCACATGACAGGCATGCCAGCCAGGCCATGCCGTTGATCTTAAGCTCTCTTGAGGCGGTGCCTGAATCGGCAAGCATGTCCCTGTTCATAAGAGAATAAATAAACCAGTATCGGGATTTCCTGTAAGCGTTCAGTATGGACCGCCTTAACGTAAAGTTGAACATATGCCGGACAGCTATTTCCGGGTCCATCATAAGACGGCAGCCTGCCCGGCGGAGTCTGTGGCTGAATTCCACATCTTCGAGAATGGGCAGGAAGTCTTCCCTGAAGCCGCCCGCTTTCCCGAACGCCTCCGTAGTCATTACCATGGCATGAGTCGCAATATAATCCGGCCTGCCGCTTTTTTTGATTTCAGAATAATGGATAAAAACAGATTGAAAGGTGCTGAAAAAATCATTATCATACGGTATTCGTGTATAGGTCCCTCCGATAATCGCGCCGGGGCCTGCTTCCGCAATCGCCCTGTTTGCCGCAGACAGTGAATCAAGGGACAGCAAGCAGTCCGCGTCGGTAAAGAAGATCAACTCTCCCCGACAGTGCAGCACCCCCATGTTCCTTGCCTTCGAAGCGCCACTATGTATTTTGAGTTCTACAAGCCTGCATGGAAAGCGCTTGATGATCTCAACCGAATTGTCGCTCGAACAGTCATCCACAACAACGATCTCAAAGTTCCCATAGGCAGAAGAAAATGCGGCTTCCAGGCATTTGCCGATTGTAGTGCTTCCATTATAATTCGGGATGATTATAGAAATAAACTTTTCCACGGGTATCCGCCAACTAAGCTATCACATCCACTTCTCCACAGTCAATAAGCCGTAAGGGCTGAGACATTGACATGTCCGGTATACTATTGTTATAAATAATAGCTCATGATTCAGAAAACTGAAAAAATATGGATGGACGGCAAACTGGTGGCGTGGGAACAGGCCAACGTGCATATCATGACGCACACATTGCACTACGGCCTGGGGGCATTCGAGGGCATCAGGTGCTACAATACGCCTAAAGGACCCGCCATCTTCAAATTGGACGAGCACGTCAAAAGGCTTTTTCAATCTGCAAGCATATTCCTTTTGAAGATACCGTATACAGAGCAGGAAGTCAGGAAGGCCATAATTGACACGGTCAGGGCGAATAAACTCAGGGAGTGCTATATCCGGCCCCTGGTATATATTGGTTGCGGGGCCATGGGGCTCTACCCTAAGGAAAACCCGATATCCGTTGCCATTGCTGCATGGCCGTGGGGGGCTTATTTGGGAGAGGAAGGCCTGGAAAAAGGCATCCGGGTCAAGGTTTCTTCTTTCATAAGAAATCATGTGAACTCCAATATGTCCCGGGGCAAGATCTGCGGCTATTATGTCAACTCGCAGATTGCCAAAAAAGAGGCAATTTCCTGCGGATATGATGAGGCTGTGCTTCTTGATACCGAGGGATATATCTCCGAAGGCAGCGGGGAAAATATCTTCATTGTAAGGAATAATGCTCTCAAGACAACACCCCTTACCTCGATTCTCGAGGGTATTACCCGTGACAGCATTATTGCAATAGCAAAAGACATCGGCATAGAGACCGTCGAAACCCGGTTTACCCGTGATGAGGTCTATATTTCCGACGAGGCCTTCTTTACCGGGACCGCGGCAGAGATTACTCCCATCAGGGAACTCGACAGCAGGACTGTCGGGAACGGAAAGGCGGGCAAGATTACGAAAAAATTACAGTCTGTCTTTTTTGATATAGTGAAAGGCAAGAACAAAAAATACGGGTCGTGGCTCACCTACATCAAATAGCTAAAAGCCAAGAGTCCAGAGCTAAGAGCTAAAAATAAAAAAGGCGACCTGAACAGTCGCCCCTTTTATTTAGTTTTCAGTTTTTGTTTTAGCTCTAAGCTCTTGGCACTTAGCTTTTAGCTATTCATTTATTTCTTGTGGCACTTCGTGCAGTTGGCCTTATCGTTCGCATTGAAGGCTATTTTGCCATTATGGCACTTACCGCAAAACTTGCCTTCTTTCATGTCGGCCATGGTTATTTTCGCCGATCCTTCAGCGCCCGGTTTCTTCATCGGGAAAGGATTGCTGGCCTTGTGGCACTCCATGCACTTGCCGGGGCCAAGTTTAGTATTATGCATCTTGCCGTCAAATGTCACCTTTCCTTCAGTGCCGTCCGGGAATTCGAGAGTCTTCATTGATGCAAAAGCGGAAGTAATGAAGCAAAACGAAACAACCAATACAACTAAAAGCAGAACTTTTCTCATTTCTTTCACCTCCTTTCAATTATTCTCAGCAAGTAACGTACCAAATACTATATGTCTAAATTCTACTACAAAAAAATACGTTTGGAAAAAAATCTCCCGAAAAGGGGAAACTGTTTCCTTTATGAGGATACAACTTCCAATTACTTTTTGTGGCATTTTGCACAATTTGCCTTGTCGTTCACGGGAAAAGCCTCTTTCCCGTTATGGCAGGCGCCGCAAAGCTTACCTTCGTACATCTCTTTCATGGACATCCGGGTACTAGGACTTCCTGACTTCATGTTTGCAAACAACCTGGTATGGCAATCATGGCACTTGAGTCCTTTGTTTTTATGAAGCGTTCCGTCAAACACAACCCTTCCCGCCCCGTCTCCTTCCCATACAACAGTCTTGCCCGGTGGTACGGCAAAGGCGCTCTTACAAGGAAGAAATCCCATCAGGGCCACCAGGGCCACAACGAGGAATAGGGATAATTTTCTCTTCAGCAGATCATTAAGCAATTTAGGATTCGCCTTGCCTTTGGTCGCTTTCATCACCTGGCCTACAAAAAAACCTATCAGCTTTTCATCTCCCGACCTGAAACGCTCAACCTCGTCCGGATGTTTCTCAAGGACTTCATCAACAGCCTTCTCTATAGTGCTCTCGTCGCTTATCTGGACAAGTCCTTTTTCCCTCACCACTGTCTCAGCATCCTTACCGCTCCTGAACATCTCTTCAAAAACTGTTTTTGCTATTTTGCCGCTTATCGTTCCGTTGTCGATCAGGCGGAGCATGCCTGCAAGCTTACCGGGCTGCAAGTGGCAGTCCTCAATTGATCTGCCCTCTTCGTTCAGGAGCCTCATCATTTCACCCATCATCCAGTTCGATACGGATTTTGGCTGTCCACCCTCACTGACTGCATGCTCGTACCATTCGGCAACCGATATTTCAGAGGTAAGAAGGTCTGCATCGTATTCCGGCAGTCCGTATTGGCCCACAAACCGTTTACGCCTGGCATCGGGTAATTCCGGAAGTCCGGCCCTTATTTCAGCGATCCTTTCCAGGCTGATTGTCATAGGCACAAGGTCCGGATCGGGAAAGTAACGGTAATCGTGAGCTTCTTCTTTTGTCCTCATGGACTGGGTGATCCCGGCGCCCGCATCCCAGAGCCTTGTTTCCTGTATGACATTGCCGCCTTCTTCCAGTACCCCTATCTGACGCTTTATCTCATAATCAAGCGCACGCTCGACAAACCTGAAAGAATTCATGTTCTTAAGTTCCGCCTTAACACCGAATGCATCCTGCCCTGCAGGGCGCACAGAAACGTTGGCATCGCAACGGAGAGAACCCTCCTCCATGTTGCCGTCACACACTCCAAGATACCTGAGAATGCTTCTTATCTTTTTCATGTACTCTGCTGCTTCCCTCGGACTTCTGATCTCCGGTTCCGAGACGATTTCCATGAGAGGGACGCCGGCGCGGTTCAAATCGACCAGGCTGTAACTCCCCCTTTCTTCATGAATGTTTTTCCCGGCATCGTCTTCCATATGTATTCTGGTTATCCCGATCCTTCGGACATCGCCATCTACTACTATTTCAATAAAGCCGCCTATGCAGAGCGGAAGTTCGTACTGGCTTATCTGGTAGCCTTTGGGCAGATCGGGATAGAAATAGTTTTTCCTGGCAAACCTGCTGTAAGGGGCGATGCTGCAGTTCATGGCAAGTCCTGTCCTGACGGCAAACTCAACCGCTTTCCGGTTAAGCACGGGAAGGACACCGGGCATGCCGATGCAAACAGGGCATGTCTGCGTGTTGGGCGCGGCGCCGAACTTTGCGGAACAGCCGCAGAACAGCTTTGAATCCGTGAACATCTGGGCGTGCACTTCCAGCCCGATCACCGCCTCATAGCGCCCTGCGTTTCGCGTACCGCGTTCAGCATCGTGCATCACAGCTGCGGCCTCCTTGTGTGCCAATCAGTGCTCTGCTCGTATGCATATGCAACCCTGAAAATGGCCTCTTCGTCAAAATGCCTTCCGATCACCTGGAGGCCCACCGGTAAATTCGCCTTTGTAAAACCACACGGGATTGACATTGCCGGAACACCGGCAAGATTTATCGAAATGGTGAAAATGTCGGACAAATACATCTGAAGCGGATCGGTTGATTTCTCGCCGATCCTGAATGCGGCGCTCGGTGATGTAGGGGTAACGATTACATCGGCCTGCGTAAAGGCATTGTCGAAATCCTGTTTTATCAAGGTCCTCACCTGTTGGGCTTTCTTGTAATATGCATCGTAATATCCTGCTGACAAAGCATAGGTGCCGAGCATTATACGCCTTTTGACTTCGGGCCCGAACCCCTGGGCACGCGAGTTCACATACATATCGAGCAGGTCCTTTCCTTCAGCCCTGAAGCCGTATTTGACGCCGTCATACCTTGCGAGATTCGATGACGCCTCCGACGTGGCAAGGATATAATAAGCGGCCACCGCATAGCCGGTATGCGGAAGTGAGACGTCAACGACTACAGCCCCAAGTGACTCTAGTTTGTTTATGGCTGCGCGCACCGCATCCTCCACGTCTTTATCCATACCCTCAACAAAATATTCCTTCGGGATACCTATTTTCAGTCCCTTGATGTCCCGCCCGAGCGACAGGGCAAAATCAGGCACGTCAACAGGCGCAGAAGTGGAATCGTACGGGTCATGACCGGCTATTACATTCATCATAATCGCAGCATCCGTAACATTCTTGGTTATAGGACCTATCTGGTCGAGCGACGAAGCAAAGGCGACAAGTCCGTACCTGGATACGCGGCCGTAGGTAGGTTTCAGTCCCACTATCCCGCACAGTGCAGCGGGCTGCCTTATGGAACCTCCCGTGTCGGAACCCAGTGCGGCTATGCACTCGTCCGCAGCGACCGCAGCAGCAGAACCGCCGCTGCTGCCACCCGGCACACATTCAAGATTCCAGGGGTTTTTCGTCGTGTGAAAACTCGAATTTTCCGTCGACGACCCCATGGCAAACTCATCGAGATTAGTCTTGCCGACCAACACATAGTTCTGTCTTGCGAGCCGCCCGGTAACCGTGCTCTCATAAGGCGGAATAAAGTTGGCGAGTATTTTTGACGCGCAGGTGGTCAGTATCCCCTTCGTGCACATATTGTCCTTGATCGCAATGGGAATGCCTGTCAACAGAGCTGCCCTGCCTGACACAACTGCCTCTTCTGCTGCATCGGCCATCTTGTAAGCGGCGTCCTGCGTGAGCGTGATGAAGGCCCCTACGCTGTCTTCAACCCTTCTTATGCGCGCGTATGTATCGTCGACTATTTCCCGGGGCGCAATCTCCCGGTTGTCGAGTAATCTTCTGGCATCCGAAATCGTGAGTTCGTTAAGCTTCACAATTGAAAATTCTATCACCCCGTTGTAAATATTTGCAAGGATACAGAGTTACCATTGAATTTTCTGACCGGTCAAAAAATCCCGGGCAGCTTCCAACCCCAGTCTGGCGGCCCTTTTCAAATCATCCAACTTCTCCTGATTTTTTCCTAAATAACCATAAGCAATCCCGCGCGCATAATAAGCCTGCGCATAATCTGGCTTTAGTTTGATCGCTTTGCTGCAATCATCGACCTCCTGCTTATACTTGCCCAGGTTGCCATAAGCGACCCCACGATTGTGATATGCCTCTATCATATCCGCACCTAATTCGATCGCCCTGGTATAATCTTCAATCGCCCGTTCATAATCGCCCAGGCTGCCGTAAGCAGTCCCACGGTTATAATAAACTCTAGACAAATCATGCTTTAGCTCTATAGCCTTGGAATAATCCTCAATAGCCTGCTGGTAATAGCCGAGGCTGCCGAAAGCCTGGCCCCGGTTTTTATATGCCTCCGAATAATCATGCTTCAGCTCTATAGCCGTGCTGCAATCCCTGATCTCCTGCTGATAATTGTCCAGGTAGCCATAAATGTATCCGCGGTTTCTGTAAGCCTCTGCGTAATCGGATTTAAGTTCAATTGCCTTTGTAAACGCGTAAAGTGCGTCGTTCCACTTCCCGTGCAGGGCCGCCAGGTTACCCTTATCAAACCACTCGATTGCGCTAATTCCCTTTAGTGTCCTATCATACGTCTCTGTATTCTTGATCTTTGCTTCCCTGTTTTCCTCAAGTTCTTTCTTGAGTACCTCAATTTCCTTCATGAGATCCTTCGCCTTTTTCTTGCTTTCTTCGAGTTCTTTTGACTTGATCCTGTCTTCAGCAAGCGTCTTCAGGGCTTTAATAACTTCATCGGTATCGGCCGACACCTTTGCTTTGAGCCAGTATCTCCTGCCGTCCCATTTTTCTTCGATTATTTCCGCAGAGACAATTCCCGCTGAGTATGCCGTCACCTGTTCCTTTGTCAACTGCATATTTTTAACTTCAGTTTCACCGATCAGATACGTCCCCAATTCTTCAAGCAATAGTCTTTTTACTGTTTCAAGAGCAATTATCCGGCTTGAATACTTGCTGTCGAAATCGCTGGCCAGATAGGTATATTCCTTGACAAAAGTGACAACCTGGGCATGTACCGACGTGGAAAAGATAAAGAAAGCGATAAAAGCGGCTGCCGTCCGAATGTGTCTCATATCGTTATCAGGGCCAAAAACAATTTCGCTTTGCTCATTTTTTCAGTATACCACATCCCGGTCCCACCGGCATCCAAGGGCCGGGAGCGGGTTCCTGATTCCGGCAATTCTGCTATAATATTTTCAAGGCTATGAAGGATACTATAAGAGTTTTTCCGTCCGACCGTTCAAAAAGGCTGGATGTCTTTGCTGCACAGAACACAGGTACCACACGCTCCCAGATCCAGATACTCATTAAAGAAGGAAATGTCCTGGTCAATAATACAACAGAAGACGCAAATTACAGGGTGCAACCGGATGATATAATTGAAATAGTGCGCCCTGAGGCGGCGGCTGACGTACTCATACCTGAGGACCTTCCTGCAGATATACTTTACAGCGACGAGCACCTTGCCGTAGTCGATAAGCGGGCGGGGATGGTGGTATACCCGTCAGCCGGTCATAAACAGGGCACGTTGCTCAATGCGCTGGCATACCGGTTCAAAAAAATGGCCAATATCGGCGGACCATTGCGGCCGGGCGTTGTCCACCGCCTGGATAAAGATACCTCGGGCGTTATGGTCGTCGCACTCGATGACGCGGCTTATTACAGCCTTGCCGACCAATTCAGGAACAGGACAATAAACCGGCTCTACCGTGCGATCATTTACGGCAATATCGCAAAGGACTCGGGAGACATTGTTATGGACATAGGGCGTTCCTCTTCGGACAGAAAGAAGATGTCCACCAGGACCAGAAGCGGCAAGAAAGCCTTCACCCGATGGAAGGTAATACGCAGATTCGGCATGGCCACGCTGATCGAGGCAAAACTGGGCACCGGCAGGACCCACCAGATAAGGGTCCATTTTGCCGCAGTGGGACATCCGGTATTGGGCGATTCGACATATGGCAAAAAAATGTCTGTCGACATTAAAAATGGACGGATTGTTTTCCCCCGCCAAATGCTGCATGCCGAACTGCTGGGGTTCATCCACCCGGCCACAGAACAGTATATGGAATTCTCCAGCCCGCTGCCTCCGGATATGGAAGAATGCCTCGCAAAATTGGACCGGTCGGTTGCAATTTAAAAAATAAAATTATAAAATTCAAAATATCAATATTATGGAAGACGGAGGTCCGCCATGGCTATAATCACCATTTCAAGAGGTTCGTATACGAGGGGAAAGGAAATAGCGGAAAAAGTTGCAAAGAAACTGGGTTATGAATGCCTTGCCAGGGAAGCGGTGCTTGAGGCCTCAAAGGAATTCGATATCCCGGAGGTCAAGCTTGTCAGGGCGCTTCACGACGCGCCTTCTATTCTGGACAGATTTTCTTACGGAAAAGAAAAATTCATGGCTTTCTACCAGCTCGCTTTCCTGAGGCATCTCCAAAAAGACAACATCGTTTATCATGGGCTGGCCGGACATTTCATTCTCAAAGGGATTTCTCACGTGCTGAAAGTCAGGATTATAGCTGAAATGGAAGAACGCGTGAAGTTCGAGATGCAACGTGAAAAAATATCTGAAAAAGAGGCCTACCGGCTTCTGAAAAACGATGACGAGGAAAGAAGGAAATGGAGCCAATATGTTCATGGAGTGGACACTAATGACCCTACTCTCTACGACCTTCTGATCAAGATAAGAAAAATAACTGTTGATGACGCTGTTGACATCATATGCCACGCGGTCGGCCTTGAAGATTTCAGGACTACAAGAGAGTCAGCGGAAGCATTTTCAAACCTGCTTCTCGCGGCCACGGTGAAGGTTGCAATAATAGATCATGCCCCCGATGCTGAAGTCTTTGCCAGGAACGGCCTTCTCCGCATCAAGACAAGTGCCACCGAGTACCGCGAAGAAGAGCTTGTTGATACCCTTACGAAAGCTGCCAGGGAAATTCCTGGCGTTAAGGAAGTTGAAATTTACGTCGTACCTGTATTGCCGTTCGGCGTCTGAGAGGACAATATCCGCTAAGGAGGATTATTTATGCACGATATCAAGCGCATCCTTGTCGTAAGCAGAATGACAAAATACTGCAGAAAAGCTGTCCATTACGGAATTTCTCTGGCCCGGAGCTACGGGGCGGAACTTTCCGTCATTCATGTTGTTCATGATCCTTTAACTTATGGGACGTGGAACCTGCCGAAGCCATCGCTGGAAGAAGAGTACATAAAGGAGATCAAGAAGTCCAGAGAGAATCTCGACGCTATCATAATTGCTGAAAAGGGTAAGGGCCTGCATATAAGAGAAATAATAAAAGAGGGAAATCCTACAGAAGAGATTTTTGCAGCAATCAAAGAAAACAACATAGATCTCGTGATCATGCTGGCACACGAAGAATGGCGGCTGGAACATTTTCTTTTTGGGCGAAGCAACGAAGAAATTATTCGGAAGATGCCGTGTTCGGTCTTCCTGCTGAAGGAGGAACCGCAGCCTGCGGAATTCTGAAAGGCAGGAGGAAAATCCGTGTGAGCTGAACGTTACAAGAGATTGTCCGGCAATCAATTATTAAAATAAGGAGGCGTAAGCCTCCTTATTTTTCCGTGCAACAAGCTTTATATTTGATTATTGCGTCCGGGATAAAGCAACTCATACCAGTCAGCTTGCAGGCATATTTGTTCATATTGATCATCTTTCAGAAATAATTTTTATTACAGTTATCATAGACCGATATGTTATAATTTCAGGTAACACTTTATTTAAGTCATTGATTTACAAGGCTTGCGCCCATAGCTCAGTTGGATAGAGCGACAGACTACGAATCTGCAGGCCGGGGGTTCGAATCCTCCTGGGCGCGTTTCGCACAACAGCAATATATAAGATTTCTTTTTTTGTATCTGTAATGCAAACGGCAACAGGGTCTGCGCACAAACAACTTGTGCACAGACCTTTGATTTAAGGAGCATCATCGGCATGTCCAGCATGATACCGTCTAACAAGCTCACAGCTATCAAGATAGCCGGTCTTTATGCGCTCGTTGGCGGGCTTTGGATGCTGTTTTCCGACGGGTTAACAGGAAAAATCTTCAGCGATATCCCGACACTCATAATAATAAGTACTTTTAAAGGCTGGCTTTTTGTAGGGACCACCTCCTGGATACTGTATCTCCTGATACAACGTGACGTCGGGTTGATCGAGCGCTCCGAAAAAGCCCTTAAAGAAGCGGTTGCCGGATTGCAGGAAGAAAGAAACAAAACCGGGTCCATGCTGGAAGCTATAGGAGACGGTATCTGTATTGTGGATACGGATTTCAAGATACTCTACCAGAACCGGGCCCATCAGAATTTCCTGGGCAATCATTTCGGCAACTATTGTTACAAGTCATACGCAGGGACTGATCGTGCCTGCGAAGGCTGCCCGGTTGATTTGATCTTTCGTGACGGGGAACCCCGCGTTGTCGAACGGTCCGTTGCTACCGGTAAGGAGGTCAAATATTTTGAAACCGCCGCCTACCCTCTCAGAAATGCTGAAGGCCGGATAACTGCCGGTATCGAGGTGCTGAGAGAGATAACGGCGCGCAAAAAGATCGAAAGCGATCTGCTCAGGACAAAAAAGCTAGAGTCGATAGGAATCCTTGCCCGCGGGCTGTCGCATGATTTTAATAATGTTCTCACCGGCATACTCGGCAATATTTCGCTTGCAAAAATATCATTGCGGCCTGATGATCCTTTGGTCGCTTTGCTCACCAGGGCGGAAAACGCCTGTCTCCGGGGAGAGCATATGACCAACCAGTTGCATACGGTGGCCAAGAGCAGTGAATCGGAGAAAAAGACCATCGCGATAGGCGGACTTATAAAGGAATCATCAGGATTTGCACTGCACGGTACTGCGATGACATGTACGTATCATCTTGCTGATGAACTCCGGCCTGTCATGGCAGACGAGGGGCAAATAAGCCAGGCGATCTACAACATAGTAGCCAATGCCCGCGAAGCAATGCACGGCAATGGGCACATTAAAATCAGCGCTGAAAATGCCGATGTCAGCAACAGCCCCACATTAAAACAGGGGAACTATGTCAAAATAACAATAGAAGATGAGGGCCCCGGAATCGGGAAAGAATTGCTTCCTAAAATATTTGATCCCTACTTTACCACAAAAGGGCTGGACAGCAATACGGGTACGGGGCTCAGTCTGGCCGCCAGCTATTTCGCCGTTAAAAATCATGACGGCTATATTTTTGCCGATTCAACGGTCGGGGAAGGAAGCAGCTTTCGCATCTACCTGCCCGCCGTATAAAGAAGCGTTCAGCGTTGTGCGCCAAATGCGAAGATAATAATGTTGACCGTTATGCGCTGAATGCTTTTTCAGGAGTTTCTTTTGCCTTCAAATGAACATGAGTTAAACCTGACAGCGGGGAATTTGTGGCTTTCCATATGGCAGCTTTCATGGCCCATGCTGCTAATAATGATCTTTAATTTCTTTGTGGGACTGACCGATGTTTACGTGGCGGGGTTCATAAGCCCTGGAGTGCAGGCGGTTGTGGGCTTTGTCAGCCAGATATTTTTTCTCAATATCATTATTGCAAATGCCATCAGTATAGGCACCATTGCACTGCTTTCGCGCTCAATAGGTGCAGGTGATTTTGGCGGCGCCGTCAAAGTGGCACGCCAGTCGCTTATATTCGGGATTCTGGCTGCAATAGTGCTGACAACAGCCGGTCTTGTTTTTTACCGGGAGATTATTGCTGCAGCAGGGTTTCCTGAAAATATCCGGCCGATTGCCGAACGCTTCGTCAGGATTTTTGCCCTGTCGCTCGGACCGAACTATATTCTGATCATTTCGAACGCCGTATTCCGGGCGCGTGGCGAGGTCAAAAGAGTCTTGTTCACCATGTTCATAGTCAGCGCCGCCAACATTGCCGGAAATTTCGTTTTTGTTTTCGGTATCCCGCCGTTTCCAAAACTTGGGTATATCGGCATAGCTCTGTCCACAGCTCTCTCCGTAACAGCGGGAATGGCTATAAATTTCGCTCTTCTCGCATTCAGCAGATGGAGGGCCATCTATAAAACTCCGATCACCCTTTCAGGCGATGTTATCAGAAAAGTGATCAGTCTGAGCTGGCCTGCCGCACTGCTCCAGATCGCCTGGAATTCCGGAAGCATTGTTCTTTTTAATATACTGGGAAGACTCGGCAGCGCAAGCATCCCTGCGCTGGCTTCGCTCGCGAACGGCCTCAGGATTGAAGCCATTATCTATCTGCCGGCCTTTGCCCTGAACATGGCAGCAGGTGTAATCATAGGGCAGAACCTGGGAGCAAAAGACTTTGCCAGGGCTGAGGAGGCTGGATGGAAAATGGTTTCGGCTGGTATCGCTCTCGTCAGTGCGATGGCATTCATTATCTTCATCCGGGCGGAACAGTTTGCGTCAATAGTTACAAGCGACCCCTCCGTGCTTAAAGAAACCGCCCGATACCTGAGATTCAACATGATATCAGAGCCCTTCATGGCGTTAAGCGTAATACTGGGGGGAGGTCTTCAGGGGGCCGGAGACACCAGGGGCACAATGAGGATAATTGCCATTGCCATGTGGGGCATCAGGCTTCCTCTTGCCTGGCTGCTTGCTCTCGAATTCGGCTTAGGGGCCCTCGGGGTCTGGACAGCTATGGTCACTTCCATGGTCATTCAAGGTATACTTATGGCATACAGATTTCACAAGGGATTATGGAAGAATTTAACTTTTTTGTAAAAGCGTAGACAAAATTGTAAATAGACGGTTTCGTAAAAAGTTCATAGGCAAGGCGCGCAAATCCTGCGGAATGAGGAGTACTTTTTCGTACTCCGCAGTGACGAAGAATGCAGCGCAACGCAGCATATGGACTTTTTACGAGACCGTCAAGGAGGGAGCGTGCTGAAGTTATTCAATACCATGGGCCGGAAGCTCGAACCGTTTGCAGAACGACGGACCAGAAAAGTGACAATGTTTACCTGTGGGCCTTCCGTCTACCAGAAATCGCATATCGGAAATTTCAGGACTTTTTTGTTCGAGGATATCCTTGTGCGGTACCTGGAATATCTTGGCTACACTGTTCAGAGGGGCATGAACTATACCGACGTCGAGGACAAGGCCATTGCTGAATCCATAGCGCGAAGGACCAGCCTGAAAAAGCTCACAGGACAGAACATAAAGGTCTTTTTGAAAGAAATGAGGGCCCTTGCCATGCGCATCCCGGACTTCCTCCCCAAGGCATCGGAGAGTGTCGAAGAGGCCGTTGAGATAATCGACGACCTTCTCGCCCGGCATGTCGCGTACTGGCACCGGGGAAATGTCTATTTTGATCCACTGGCCTTTCCCGGTTTCGGAAAGCTTTACGGTCTCGATATGACAAAGTGGCCGAAGAAAACAATCCGTTTTCATAAAGACACTTATCCGGGTATTCAGTGGAACCTTGGAGATTTTATTCTCTGGCATGGCTATAAACACGGGGACAACGTTTACTGGGACACAAAAATCGGCAGGGGAAGGCCGTCATGGAACATACAGGACCCGAGCATGATCATCAGATTTTTCCGTGAAACTCTCACGCTCTACTGCGGAGGCATCGATAACCTCTACCGTCACCACGATTATTCCCTGGCCATACTCGAATCATTAAGAGATAATCCCCAATACCGGTTCCAGCCCATGTCACGGTTCTGGCTGCATTGCTGCCATCTTCACGTAGACGGCCAGAAGATGTCGAAGAGCAAGGGCAATATCCATTACATCGAAACACTTCAGGCATTGGGCTATTCGCTGGCCGAAATCCGTTTCTTCCTTATTTACAGCCATTACCGCAGGACGCTCAATTACTCGGACGGCGCTATCGCCATTACCACCGAAAAGCTCAGAAGCCTTCGAAGGACCATCGGCGCGCTGAAAAAGAAAATGCGCCCTGGAACGATACCATCGGCGCCGGATCGCGGAACATAAAAAAACTCTTTGGCGAACATATGGACAACGACCTCGATGTCAAACAGGCTTTTGATGAAGTATATAATGCAGTCACGCAGATTAGTCCGTCCGCGACAACACCCGGCGAGGCGGCGGCGATAATCGAAACATTAAAGGAAATCGACCAGGTGCTGCAGGTCCTTTTCTAGACCGAATCAGAAAATTTACATTGGCAACCGAGTGTAATATATGGTATTTTATATGATATTTAGGGGCTGTAGCTCAGTTGGGAGAGCGCTTGAATGGCATTCAAGAGGTCGACGGTTCGATCCCGTTCAGCTCCACTTTGAATTTCAATAAGTTATGCCATTTCATATATACCCTGAAATCCCGGTCGAGCTGCCGAATAAAGAGACGGCAGAAACACTTCGGAAGTCTCGCCGGGGGAAAGAACTGCATTCCTTTAACAGTATCGACGAGTTACTCGCTGACCTGGATAAATAGTGCTCAAAGTCTAACGTACGACAAAATTTAACCGGATTGGGTTTTGATCTATCGAGTAGCAGGAGATGAAATCTGCTTTGAGAGGACCGGAAGCCATTCAGACCTTTTTGGTTAGCATACAAAATAGCTGAAATCAAACCACCAGAAAAACCGTATTTGAATAAGATTGTTGATAAAGTTAACAGCGTTACCGCCTGCCCTGTCACTTAAATAGAACCGTCCCATTTTTGTTCTCTCAGCGGTGAAAATTGATTCTGCGCCATTCTTGCGCGCCTTGCTAAGACACTAAGATAGACAGGACTTACAATTCCCCGATTGCAGAGCCAATATTAAAATGGTTCGAGTTCCGGTTCAGGCTCTTGCAGCTCTGCGATAGAAATCCAATCATCTGACCATTCACTATCCGAAAAGGGTTTCAGACGGCCCTGTTCATCAAAAATTGCCTCTGTTAATTTTATGTATTTTTTACTATCACTATGTGTCCATTCCATAATACTGCCAGGATCAAAATTTTCTTCTACAACCGGTTTCCATTTTCTTGCTTTAAGCCATTTGTTTAGTTCTGCGATATTAGTGAAATATACACGGTAATGAGTATCTGTTAAACTGGCAAACCGCTTAAATGCAGGATGATTAGCCATCAAAATATTCTTGATTGCCTCATCCTTATTTTTTCTTTCGTCAGTCAGGAACTTGACCAATTGTTGCAGAGTACTTGATACGGATTTCATCTCATCAAGTATTTTTATTTCAGATAAACGTTTCTGTTCTTGTAAAAACCTTTGAAATAAGCCAGCCCATTGGATTTTCAAGAACTTTGTAATATCTGAAGATATCTCAAAGGCTGTTATCGGATTATTTCTCGGCAACTGATACAAAAGCTCTATAAATTCATACACTTTTATATTGTCTACAAATCTGTATTTTGTTGATTCGCTATCTTTATTTAATTGATAAGTAGAGTACTCTGACAAGACATTTTTTTCTATAAAAATAAATACTTGAATACCTTTCTCTAGTGCTCTGCGAAGCTCATTTTGTGTTATAGAGTAGCCGACCTCTTGTTGAGAGGCAGTGCCGTATCGACCGCCAATTATAGTAACTATCATGTCACATAGCTCTACTTCACGATAGGCATACGTCTCAGTCTTTTCATCCTTACCATAAGGGACTGCACCTGTTTCATGCCTTACAGGCTCATAACCAAGTTCTCTGACGAATCGCTCCAAATCCTCTCGTACTTGGCGTAGATCGTAAAATGTCGAGCTTATAAACACGCGAGGGATAGCCATATTGATTGTCCTCCAATATTAATTAATTTTCAAGCCTAACATCGAAATCAGCCGCGAGTGTAACGAATCGGCTGTATTTATGCGTTAGCCAATTCCATTAATTGAATGCCTTTTTGATAAGACGTTTATTTCTTTTTGATACAAAAAAAAGGGCCATTGTCTTTATATATTTACTCTAATTTTTGATCAATGTATTTCTACTTAATTCACTATACACCGTTGTTTCTCAAAAGTAAATGGGATTCCAAACGTGGCAAGGATGCTATTTCCACCATGAATTATCAGTTATAGAAAACATATCGGCGGTGCGAATTACATAAAGCAGTTCCACAAAGCCACCCTTCTCAGGCCGTAGTAAAAATGTAGCAGAACATATCGAAAAGGCAGTATCAGACAGAAAATACCGAACAAAACGGGAAGAGAAAAGTTAACATTAATTCAATGAGATATCCAGTTGTCCAGACCAGAAGCCAGTTTGTCTAAATTAACCCTGTAGCGAATGACATTCAAGAGGTCGACGGTTCGATCCCGTTCACCTCCGCTTAAATTTCAGAAAGTTATACCATTCTATTTCTACCTTGAAATCCCGACTGTAGCAGAATTATGTTATGTCAATTCTTTTATTATATGCCGTGAAAGGTTTTCGTCTATTTCATTGTGACGAGGCACTGGCTGTTTCTTGCCAGTTTTGGGATTGAGATAGAGGTCGTGCCTCTGCCCAATGCCGCAAGAGCATACAGCCGGCAGCGGTTATTATTTTTATCAATTCTTTTCTTTTCAAACCGAAAGGGTGAGTTCTTTAACTTTGTGTTTTGGCGGAACATCATCCATTGTTGTGGGTGCCGCTCGAAAGGAACCGAATATGCCGGCGGCAGATACCAGCTATTGCTGATTAAGGCGCAATCCGGCGTCGAACGCCCGGCATAGAGGCGAGTTGTCTTAATCAGTTGTAACCCTGATTGGGAACTTTTCTTAATCAATTCTTAACAGCTCACTGCTTATTTCTATAGGACCTGCCTTCAAAGGTGATGAACTTTCCGTTCATGCTGAGTCGATCAAGGATCGCCGATGCAGTCACGGTATCAAACACCTTTCCCCAGTTTGACGGTACAAGATTGGTAGTTACGATAGTCGTCCCAACTTCCGCCCTTTTTGAGATAATCTGGAAGATACAGTCAGCCTGCTCCTTGGTCGGGATCACATAACCGATCTCATCCAGACAAAGAACATTGGCTCGTGAATAGTATTCTATGAAACTGTAGACACTTTTTGCCTTCGCCATTTTGGCAGTGAGATCGAAGAGCGTAAGAAAGACAGTCTGACGGCTCTTTGTCAGAGCGTCGTGGCACAGTGCTGTTGCGATATGGGATTTACCTACCCCTGCCGGGCCTATGAGTACGAGGTTACTGGGTTTCGTGAGCCACTGCGTGTTCATGAACTCCATGAGCTTGTCCCTCGGCACTTTGGGGTTATACTTCCAGTCGAAGTCATCGAGCAGCTTTATCCTTTTGATGCCGGACTTTTTCATGAGATACTGGATTTTCTTCTGTTCTTTCCGGTGAGATTCTTCAATGAGGAATTTAAGCATGAACTTTTTTTCTTCCTCTGAAAGCTTATCGGGATCTGTCAGAAGCCTGAACCGCCTCCATAATTCATATAAGTTGATCATAATCGCTCAATTGCCTCCCTTCATATGTGATATGCAGCAGCCCCTCGTTCTGAGGATGCACGGGATTGTCCTGATACCCGGCGGGACTCAGCAGCCCCTGGATATATGACACTCTATAGGTGTCGATGCTGTTTGCCGACTTGACCGCCGAAATCAGCGTCTCTTTCGCTATGCCTTTGAGGAGTTTGAACAGTTGGTAGGAAACCTCAAGAGTATCCTGTCTCTCCTGTTCGGCTCTAATAAGGAAGTGCTCAATGCTTTTGTCCATGGACTTCAGAAGCTGGTACATCCTTTGGTATTTGAAGTGGGGAGTGATATTGAGAAGCCTCTCACGGTGAGAAGGATGTTCCATCTTTTGTTTCCTGTCGAATACCCGTTTGTGCGTTGCTACTTTTCTGCCCTGCACCGCTATTTCTATGTACTGAGGATAAGCAAAGATGTCGCAGGGCATATCTCCGTGCTGCGATGGCACCGAGTAGCGGTTGGTGTCGAACTCCACAAAGCATGTCTTGGTGACAGCTGCCGGTGTCTGTCTATAAGGCAGGTAATGGATTTGGGGAAGAGCTATTAGTTTCTCCTGCTTTAATGCCTCCACAGGAGGTGTCCCCGTGGACCGGTGAATCCTGCTGTTTCTCTGTATGCGCCAGAGGCCGAGTCTTTTGTTAAGATCATCGATGTCGGCGAAAGTATTAACGACAAGGAAGCTCTCAATATCTCTGATAACCCGTTCAACCCGGCCTTTCTCATTGGGCTTGCCGGGATTGCAGGCACGAATCGAAAAGCCATAGTGCCTGGCGAAGTCCAAAAAACGTGCATTGTAAGTTATCTCCGGTTTTCTCGTTATGACTACGGACTTGAGATTGTCATAGGTATGCCTGTTGGCGACCCCTCCTATTTCTTTGAGGGCTTCAATATGGCCATCAAGAAAGAACTCCATGGAACTCCTCAGATAGAAGTGAGCGTAAAGGTACCGGGAATAGGACATGATGTAGACGAACCCATAGACTACTCCGAAGGGCGTGTTCCGCTGCATCCAATCCACCTGTGCCTCCTCTCCAGACAGAAACTCCAGCGCATGGAAGGAGTTGCCCTTCCTTTTTTTTCTTAATGGAAGCGTGTAATCTTTCACCGCCGTATAACCTCCCTCGTACCCGTAGCTCTTCAACCGTGCCAGTACCTGTATGGCCTGCAGAAAGGGATATTCTGTGTACCACTGCTGAATTAACCGCTCATAGGGTGCCATAATGTTTCCTGAGGACCTTCGCTTGATGTCGTCTTGCCGAATGAGGCGGGTTACTCTTTTTCTCGATATGCCAAGCTTCGTCGCCACCTGATTCAGACTCAATCCTTCAACCTGATGCAGGTGCCGCGCCTGGCTTTGAAGCGATTCGTGCATTGCTGTGTCATCTCCTTCCCTGATGTGATGACCCAGTTTACCTCAGCTCTGATTAGGATTCCATTTCGTCTTTTATCATGGTCCATAGGCCGCAAACGTATGGCCATCAAGCCTTCGCAGACGTATCTCGTCTTTTATCATCCCTTTAATGTCACCCGGTATCAGCAAAACCAGCTCCTGTAAAGGCTTTGAAGGGGGTATCTCGTCTTTTATCACTTCCCTCGGCAAGAAAGCCACACGTAGTTCTTTGCGTCGCTGCCGCCAGGGTTTTACATAGTCGAGATACAGGTTATCGAAATACTCGGGATTCTTTTGATGCCACCGCTGCTGGGCTTTTTTCTTTCTTGCCCGCTTGCATTGCTCCCGCTGACAGACTTTCTGCCTTTGGCCTACCCGTTTATCAGGCGTGAAATACCGCCCACAGTGCATGCATCGCTTGACCAATGATTACCTCCAGCTACTTCGTTGTGGTAATCATTGTATGTAAAGGTGGGTCTCTAAGGTTGGGTTTTCAGTCTATTCAAAAATGCTAACTTCAAATTTCGCAGCCGGTTCCATTGGCGACGCTTTCGGTTCCTCCGCAATCAGTTCTTTTTCTCCGCCGCCCACAATTGTCATGAGCGTGTACGCATCTTTCATATTCTCCTCAAGTTCTTCCAAAGTTTCACCTTGTGTCATTATTTCGGGATGTTGGAGAAGTTTCCCCACCCAGAATTTCTCACCTTTCCAATAGATCATCTTTAATTTAGTTTTCATTTTCCCACCTCTCAGCGCCATTCATAAATTATGATAGCACAAAAGGTTATAGGCGCGACATTGAATGGTATTTTGAGGGCTGAGGTGAGAACAGAAGTTGAATGATCCAATTAAGTATTGTGTCCCCGGAATTATAAGGGACAACGATCTGTTGAAACTGTGAGAACTCCCTCCCTTTATGCACCTTATCTTTATATCCTAATTCGTAATTGCCACTGCCCTCATATTTCATTCGCCACGTTGTTTTTCCCTTTATGAGCCCCATTATTCATTTACATCAGTCCTCGTAACTTCTTTATCTCATAATTATTAAGCCCGTATTTCTTAAGATTTATATCCCTTAAAGTACCTAATATTGTGTCTGTTTCGACATCCTTTGGTAAAATGGCTTGAAGCTTTCTTACCGCAGATAACGGAATATCAAACTCTAGAAGAGTAGCAAGGTCTTTTGAAATAAAGCCATTTTCTAATATCGAAGCTAAGAAAGTGTAATCTCCAGCAGGATATCCATGTTTTATGAGAACGTATTTTTGAAGATTAGATACAGCCCCGAGGAGTTTAGGTAGCTTATAGTCAAACCAGTGTCGAGTCATGTTCAAAACATTGAATACAACTTTATTAACACGAGCCGACAAGTCAGGCACCGTCTCAATCCAATATCTTTCATTAAGAGTTTGGGTTATAAGCGCCGATATAGATTTGAGATTTACATATTTGAGAGTATAAACGGCCAATTGAGAGGGCTTCCGCACATTAGCCTTAGATTCGGTTGGTCTCATCAGATGATTCCAGGCAAGTTCAAGGACATTGAGCAACTGCAGATAAGTGGGAAAAGATCGCCACATCAAAACATTCCTAAAATGATTCAAATCCTTTTCGATAGTTGCAATAACTGCCAGTTGACCTTCAATTGGAATGCCGGAATTCAATTTCAATATCTTAATCAACTCCTCGTCAAGGCCGACTAATCCCTGAAGCTTTCGCCGAGAATCAGGGCTTAGCTCAGTTGGATCGATTTGAACGAGCAGTTCTAATGGAGCGTTAACCTGAGTGATAATGGGTATGTCAACGTCGAGTTCCATCTGTTTCGGCTCTTCGTGAAATCGAAATACCTTACCTATATAATGTATTTTCATGCGCCCTGACCGACCGGTAATGTTTCTATAATCGAAGAAATCGATAGGCTTCATGCCTTTACGTTTATCAAAAAGAATAACATTCTTAGCAGTAGTGTTCACGCCTTCAATCAAAGTCGATGTGCAAAAAAGATAACGAATGCCGCCCGTATTAAAGGCATCGACGATAGAGCTTCCCAAATGACGAGGCAAAGCGCCGTGGTGAATACCGATGGCTTTACCTAAACATTCAATAAGAATCCATTCCGGATGAATATTTTCACGCAGCCATTCCTTAATATCTGTAATTGATGCAGCTTCAGAATTCTGAACCTCAATCTTATGCCGGTTCAAATATTCCAAAAACAGACCCGCCAAATCGGTGGCTTTTTCAGGCGCCGAACAATAAATAAGAGTTGGTTCAGGCAACTTCAGCAATAATCTGAATAGTCCCTCCACCCGCTCATCCTTATTCTTTGTTCGTGATTCTGCAACGTCAACTTCATCGATAGCAACAGTAGAGAAGGTCGTGTGATGCCATTCTACCTCGTATCGTTTCTTGAATTCAGAAGGAATACTTTTTATCATTGGTCCAAGGAGGTAGAAGCGTGATGTGTAATGCAACAACTTATAAAAGGCATGGTTTAAGGTAAGTGCTCTGTCGTCATCGCGACTGAGACTAAGTTTATAAAATTCATCTATAACAAAAAAATCGATTGTCGGAAAATGACCATACTCCACAACACGCTCGGCGGTAAAAAGAAAAATATTGCCCGTGGTATGTGATGGTAGCTGCGTAGTCGATACAATGAGCTTATATTGATCTTTATACCTTTGAAGTTTCTTACGAGTTTCATCGAGTAAGGCGAGGGTCGGCTGAATAACGACAATATTCCTATATTGGCGGCTTGCAACAAGTTCATCTATCAGTAGACTTTTACCAAAACTTGTCGGAGCACTCAGAACGATGCTTTTACCAGCCAACAACTCCAGTGAAATAAGATTTTGCTCTTCATGCAAAACTATATTTGGCAAATATTTTGAGTGATGATATTCATATCGTAGAACTGAAGAACCCGACAACATTTTCCCAACTACATAGGGGTAGAGTCCGGCAGTTTCAACCAAGTCATTCCAGAGCGTGTGTGTGGTCTTCGCAATGTTGTCCAACTGATCGAGTACACGTATTATCAAGTCTCGCGCGAGACCATTGTGTTCCTGGTTTCGCAAGCCCTGCGAGCATAACTTAGCGAGACTAAAGCTCTCATTAAAATCAATCTGGGTAGAGTTACTTAATACTTCTTTCGCTGCAAGAAGTGCTGATTTCATATTTTTTGCATTGCTTTTAATCGCTTATCAAGCTCTGTGTTTAGTTCATCCTTGCTGGGCACTGGCAACAATAGTAGTATGACCTCCACAGTAGTCTTTATTTTTTGTCCTTGAAAATGACTGTGGAGCGTCCGACATTCATCTTCAAAAGCAGCAATAAATTGTTGAGACATTGAGCTATGGTTCATAAATAGATTGCTGGAGTAGGTGCAAACCATGGGGACTACTATGTTTGAATAAATGCTATCCAAAGTCTGATGTTTATCCATAAGATTTCTCCAATGCTCGATATCAGGGCAGCTTACCGGAAGTTTTCGAGTCAAGAGGTTGAATTCTTTTCTCAAATAGTCTTCGGCTATGTGCTTCTTCAAATCAGCAGCTAGGTCTTTTACTCCGGCAAGCCCGTCCTTATATAGCTTTGACTCCCCTAACCATAGCTTATTAATGCCACTTTCAGTAGTCACTTGAACGCCATCAAAACCATGCACGGTTACATTATGTGAATCTTTAAAATAGATTTTTGCAACCAAAGGAATTGTCCCGCAATAATCACGCAAGAGCAGGTGTAATATCAACTCGCCGAATTCACCTCGCTTTTGATACTTATCGGTTAGGAAAACCGTCTCTGCAGCTTCCTTCAATTTTTCTACAACATTCGTTAATGGGACCGAATGGCCTTCATAATGTCCCAACGCGAACTCCGGTATGACCTTTCTGATTACATCGACAAGGGGTTGAAGCCTAAACTTGTTTTGATCAAACCCAACATTGTAGGCACGGAGAGTAGCCTCCGAGATTTGCTCATTTAAAACTAAATCCGACTCGAATGGTCTTTTCATGTACCTCACTTTGAGGTTTACAGATATTTCGTTATCACTATAACATATTCTGTAGACAAAGCAAAGAGATAATCATTAAAAATCAATGCACATTCTTAGTGGGTGCAGTTCGTAATTTGCCACAATATATGTAAATCGGCTTTCAATTTTGATCCAGTGTCGGCATCGAAGCATGACCCACCTATTCTATGACATTTTGATTTACAGTGATGTTTCAAGTTTGCGAGGGTGAAATTGGACGCCGATACTGGGTCAAAATTCGACGCCGCCCAACATTTCACGACAAAAAGAGACAAATGTTCGTCTCGCCGACATTTGGTGTCCACCTGCTTATTTTCTTCTTCTCAGGGGTCTTTGTGTAGAGTTTGTGTAGACATAACATATAATAATATATGTTGTATGGGTGCCTGCCGTTCGATTTGGGGAGTTGCCGCCCACACCGTGCATCAAAAGGTCACAGGGGACAGACCGAAGAATAGCCTTTGTTGTGGGTAGTTAGTTTGCCTGTGCGGTGAATATAGGTTATAATAACCGCATAAGTTGCGGTGAATACAAATTCTAATAACCGCATGAGGTACAGCGAATGACTGATTATATCCATGAACTGCCGGATTGGCCCCGGTTCCGCTGGAACCCGGAGGCTTTGTCGCAGCGGCTTACTGCTGTGCGTTATAAGCAGGGCCGACTTCTCGGACGTACGGAAGCCCTGGGGTTTTCTCTTCGTGCAGAAGCTGTTCTGCAAACGCTGACACTGGACGTTTTGAAGTCCAGCGAAATCGAAGGGGAGGCACTCGACAGGGCACAGGTGCGTTCATCTATCGCCCGACATCTTGGCATGGATATCGGCGCTTTGGCGCCGTCAGACAGAAATGTCGAGGGCGTCGTCGAGATGATGCTTGACGCCACACAGAACTATGCCAAGCCCTTGACCAAAGAAAGACTGCTCGGCTGGCACGCTTCATTATTTCCCACAGGGTACAGCGGTTTGAGAAAAATCAAGGTCGGCGCCTGGCGCGATGATGCCAAAGGGCCAATGCAAGTGGTCTCTGGTCGGGTTGGTAAAGAGCGTGTGCATTTTGAGGCGCCCGCCGCTGCACGGATTGAGAAGGAAATGACCTCCTTCCTGGACTGGTTCAACCACGACGATGGGACTGATCTCGTGTTACGGGCGGGCATTGCCCACCTTTGGTTCGTAACCATCCATCCTTTCGAGGACGGCAACGGACGTATCGCTCGCGCCATCGCTGATATGATCCTGGCCCGATCAGAGGAAAGCCCGCAACGTTTCTACAGCATGTCGGCGCAAATACGTGATGAACGTGACGCCTACTATGGCGGGCTGGAAGAGACACAAAAAGGAACGCTTGATATCACGGCGCGCTTGGACTGGTTCCTGGACTGCCTGTACCGTGCTCTTGATAAAGCGGAGAGTACGCTTGAGATTGTGCTCATGAAGGCCCGTTTTTGGGAATCTCACACGGATATCCAGTTTAATGAACGACAGCGCGTGATTCTCAACAAGCTGCTTGACGGTTTTGACGGCAAGCTGACATCTTCCAAATGGGCCAAGATAGCGAAGTGCTCGCAGGACACGGCGCTGCGCGACATTCTTGACCTTGTGAAACGCGGTATCCTGACGAAAGACCCCACTGGTGGCCGCAGCACCAGCTATTCGCTGACAGCGATCTCGTAACAGCGGTTAAAGAGGCCTTGCCAGGTTTACTCACAACCGAAGTTCCCATCTATAATTTAAATATATAATATGTATGAGTTTTTGTTATAATGCTTAGTAGCAGTGATTTCCAGGGGATTAGGAGAGAATATGACTTTCTTATGCGAGAGGGGATAGGCTATGGTTACCATTAATCCTATAAAACTGTCCGGGAATTGGTCTCAAGGTTATGCATTGGATGTACACACTACTGAGGGCTCATCCCTTGGAAGTGGTGAGTACGGGCACTATGTTTTCGCTGCAAAAAGAAGCGCAATCGGAGAGTTGCTGTATAGGCTCAAGCATAAATCAGACAAGTCTGCGCTCGATGAGATAATAGATACGGCGGCAGATTTTCTCAGCAAGAGATGGAAGATCGTTACTGGTATCGATGCAATAATACCAGTTCCACCATCCAAACCAAGAGTATTCGAGCCAGTTTTAGAAATAGGAAAAGGTCTCGGTTCATCCCTGAAAATTCCTTTTCATGATGAACTTATAGTTCAGACCAAGAAAACGCTTCAGTTGAAAGGCATTTATGAGTATGAAGAGCGGCTTCTATTAATAAAGAATGCCTTTGCCGTTAAAAGTAATATTATGAAAGGAAAAAGTATTTTGTTGCTTGATGATTTGTTCAGGTTGAGAGCGATGTTGAATGCTATATGTGACATATTGGTTGAACAAGGTGGGGTACGGAATGTTTATGTATTGACGTTAACCAAGACAAGGAGTAAAGCATGAATATTGACCTGAAGCATGGTTTCTGGTAGTGTTGAAATAGATACTGTAACAAGTTATTGAATATCTATGAAAAAAATTTATTCAAACAACGCAGAGAGGCAAAAAGCCTTCCGGGAACGGAAGAAAATGGTTGGGTTTAAAACAACAACCTTGATGGTTCCTGACTATATACATGCAGAGATGAAAGGCGAGCCAGTCAAGCTTCTTGACGCCTATATTGAATATAAAAACCTGGCATTGCAATTCAATGAATTATCTAATGCTTACGAGGGGCTGAAAAAGAATTATTCAGATGTCAGGGATACAGAAGACTATAACAAGTTACAGACAGCCTTGCATGCTCTTCAGGCAGACTATGAGAACCTGAAGAAAGAACACGAACTATCAAAGTCTGAGCATGTAAAATTGCAGGATGCATATACCAAGCTTAAATTCGGAGACTGGTATTCAAGAAAGTAATATGTTATCTGCGCTATTTCCCGAACTGTTTAATATATAAGGCCATCTTAAGATCGGTCGAAAGTATATGGTCCAATAACCACTTGGCAAGTTCGGTTTCCATCCTCTGGACCAATTCAGGCGTAATGACGGGTTCCCTTCTTAAAGCGCTTATAAGTTTGACATAGTAAGAATGTTCATCTCTATGTTCCTCAAATGCCGGATAGCCGGTATCGATCATATGCTTTTCTTCCAGGGAAAAATGATCTATGACATAATGGGATAAATACTTCAAGGTTTCCGCTATTGTGCTGACACTGGTGGCTTCTGCAGAGTCCATTATCGCAATAATTCTGTTTATCAGCTCTTTGTGCTGATCGTCAATGATGTCGATCCCGGTCGCAAGCTCCTCCGTCCATCCGAATTTAGTTCCGCTCATGTCCCCTCCATGACGTTTATCGGCAAGATACCGTTATCCTGATTTTCGTGGGTATCGCTGATTTATCCTTTGTCATTTGAAATATCAATATTATACCCCATAACAGTACCAGCGCGGTATTGTATGTTTGCGTGTATTGTGATAATATTCTTTCCGTTATCTGTTTTTTCGAAGACTTTTTTCATTGGAGGGGAAAATGCAAGAAAGAGATGGGAAAGTAGCTTTATTGTCTGTGTATCATAAGACAGGCATCGTAGAGTTTGCAAAGGCATTAGTCGCTCTTGACTGGAAGATACTTGCTTCAGGAGGGACGGCTAAAACGTTATCTGAAGCAGGCATACCGGTTAAGGATGTGGCATCACTTGTGGGAGGCCACGCAATACTCGGGCACAGGGTCGTTACTCTATCCAGGGAAGTGCATGCCGGCTTACTCGCGAGAGAAAACGAAGAAGATGCGAAAGAAATGGAGCAACTCGGTATTCCCTATATCGATCTCGTGTGTGTTGATTTATACCCGTTGCATGATGAAATCAAAAAGCCGGAAAGCACGATGGAATCGGTCATCGAGAAAACTGATATCGGCGGACCAACGATGTTACGTTCAGCGGCAAAGGGAAGGAGAATTGTCGTCTGTGACCCTGTCGACAGGAAATTCGTAATCGAATGGCTGAAAAAAGGCCAGCCCGACAAAGAGGATGTCATTACAAAACTGTGTGCAAAGGCAGAGTATATCGTTTCCGAATACTGTCTGACATCGGCGAGATACCATAGCAATGGCGAGCTTGACGGCCTGGTTGGAAGTAAAATATTGACCTGCAAATACGGCGAGAACGGCTATCAGACGCCGGCCGGGTTATATGATAGCGGCACAGACGATCCCCTGGCTTTGACTATGTTAAAGCAGGTCGCAGGAGATTCGCCGAGCTACAATAATCTTTGCGATATGGACCGTCTGCTGCAGACAGTTACGCATATTGCCGCGGCTTTTAGTTTCCAGTTTACAACGATTCCCAATATTGCTGTTGCAGTTAAGCATGGCAATCCCTGCGGTGCATCAGTAGGGAAAAAAGTGGACGATACTCTGAGAAAAATGATTATCGGAGACAAGCGGGCCATTTTCGGCGGTCTGGTGATGACGAATTTTCATATTGGCGTCAAAGAAGCAAAGATTTTACTGACCTACCAGACGGACAAAGGGAAAAGGCGGCTCCTTGACGGCATAATAGCTCCCTCTTTCGACGAGGAAGCAGTTAAAATGCTTGAACGAAAAGGCGACAAATGCCGGTTTATATCAAATTCAGCGCTGGCGAAGTTAGGCCAGGGCAGCCTCGATCTTGCTCCTCGTTATCGTTACGTTCGCGGCGGCTTACTGAAACAGCCGAACTACTCTTTCGTCCCCGATCTGGACTCTTATGAAAAGGTCGGGAAAATAGCTGTTCGCGACTATTCCAATATTCTGCTCGCGTGGGCCATTGGATCAACCAGTAACAGCAATACTATTACTCTTGTAAAGGATGGATACCTTATAGGCAACGGCACCGGCCAGCAGGACAGAGTGGGCGGTTGCAAATTGGCCATCAGCAGGGCTAAAGATGCCGGACACAATACAAAAGGAGCGATTGCATACAGCGATAGTTTCTTCCCGTTTACAGACGGGCCGGCAGTTCTGGCCAAGGCCGGCGTAAAGACAATTTTCGCTACAAGCGGGTCGGTTATGGACAAAGATGTCAAAGCCTTCTGTACAAAAAAGAAAGTGTCCCTGGTCTTTGTTCCCGACAAAATCGGCCGCGGTTTCTTTGGCCACTAAAGAGCGACTTTGATTACTATCTTCCAGACTGTTGACGGTCTGCGCGCTGCCAATCTGGGCGCGTGGCCGTCTTCAGGATAGAGCACCGCTAATTGGCCTGTTCCAAGGCAGATGGATGTTATCTCGTGCCTGGGCACTTTGCCGAAGCAGATATCTTTGTCCGCCTCATATTCTTCAGTAACAGTTATACGGTCGGCAGGGACCCAGCCAATGACCTCTTCTCCGGATACTATGTATTGAACGTCGATATACTTTTTATGGTATTCAAATTTTGGAGCGTCCGCCGTTACGGTCTCATAACGCTGAAGCAGGGCAAAAACGCGTTGCCCGTCGATTTCCACCTTCCCTTCGGTCAACTTGCCGGTATCCAGTTGCCGCAAAAAAGCGATCGCTTTGTTCAGGGATTCTGTCATCGAAAGCTGCCGGTCAATATGATTAAGGTCGGTGACTATCATTGACCATAAGTCTATCAGGGTGAAACCGGCAACGTCAAGGACAGAAAATGTGGAATTGTCAACAGTCTGATAGTTCTGGTATCATTTGGATCATGAGGAAAAAAGTTGTCTGTGCCGGCACGTTTGACCATTTTCACCCCGGACATGTTGACTTTCTCAGGCAGGCCAAAAGATTGGGTGACGAGTTGACGGTTATCGTAGCAAGGGACGAAACCGTAAAAAGGATTAAAGGCTTTCTGCCCACTCATGATGAGCAATTGAGAAAGCATAATGTCGAGGAATCCGGCATACCCGAACTCGTCATCCTGGGCAATCTTGACACCGATCTCTTCCAGATCCTTCAGGAACTAAAGCCTGACATTATAGCCCTCGGATATGACCAGCGCGTATCCGAAGAGGAGATAACAAAGAGGTTCCCTTCCTGCACAATAATCAGGCTGCGGTCATTCCAACCCGAGCACTACAAATCATCTTTCTACCGCCAGAAAAATTAGCAGCAAAAAATAAAGGGGGACTCCTGTTCGGAGTCCCCCTTTGCTTATTAAAGGTGAGCTATTAAAATTTGAGAGGATTAACAAAAAGAATAATAAGCACGACAACCAACGCGTAAATAGCAAGAGACTCAATCATAGCAAGACCGATAATAAGGGTTGTGGTGATCTTGCCCGAATGCGCCCGGGTTCCTTGCAACCCCTTCAACTGCACCCTTCAGACCAAGACCCTGACCAAGGGCTGCTCCAAGAGCGCCAAGCCCGATAGCAAGACCGAGACCAAGCACTATTGTTCCGTTGTACGCAGGTTTTGCACCAGCGGCAGCGGCATCGTCAGCAGCGAGTGCAAGCGGCGCAAACACTGCAAGGGCGATGAGTACTACGAGAGCGATAGAGACCAGCTTCTTCATACCAATTTTCCTCCTTTCTTCGAGATTATATTAATGTGCTTCTTCAACCGCACCCGCCAGATATAGGCAGGTGAGGAGCACAAACACATACGCCTGTATTACGCTTACAAGCACTCCGAGCCCGAGGATAACGCAAGGCACTACAGCCGGGACCAGGACGCCGAGAATTATCAGGATCATATGCTTCGCAATCATGTTGCCGAAAAGCCTGACAGAAAGAGTCAGCGGGCGCACAATATGGCCTATGACTTCAATAAAGAACATGAGTATCATGAGCGGCAGAGCATAAACGGACCTGATGGGTCCTACAAAATGTAATAAGTACTTGGGGCCGTGGACTCTTATGCCGTAGAAATGCGTGGCAAGGAATACCGGGATCGCCATTGAGGCGGTCATGTTGATATTGGCCGTGGGTGATTCAAAACCGGGAATGAGACCCATGAAGTTACAAAGCGTTATATAAAGGAGCAGGGTACCGAGAAGTGGATACATCGTTTCTCCCCAGTGGTGACCGATGGAGGTATTCGACAGGTTAAGCGTGAATTCAGCGGCAGACTCCATCACATTTTGCAGTCCGGATGGAACAAGACTGATCTTGTTCTTCAGGGTCAATGCGATACCTATAAGAATAATCATCGCAAGCCATGAATACGAGACATAAGGGGGTATAGAGGGCAACAACATCTCTAAAAATGAGGGCGTTTCATGCATACTCTTCTCCTTTTGGCCTCCTTATATACAATTACATAGGCAGCCACTGCAATATGGATTGATACCTATAAAAGACAAACGTGAGTGATATCTTAAATTTAACGCTATTTAAAAGTCAATGTTCATATAGTTAAACTTTTTTAATTCACGTATAAGAGATTGTAATTGAACAGACAGGCGAAAGGCAAAGGGCTAATGGCAAAAGGAAAATTGCCATTAGCCCTTAGCCTTTTGCCTTTCGCCATCTTTTAGTAATAGCATGGAACCCTTTGCGAGTCCAAGCTCTTTTGACACTACATCGCACTTTGCCTGTAATAGAAAAAAAGTTTCTTTATCGCCATTCTTACTGTCCGGAAGGCCATCGGACCCCAGGGTCTCGAAATTCCCCTGACCTTTACTGATGATAAAATCAGCCTTGCCGAACATGAGGTTGAAATCAGCTGATGTCATTTCCAGGATAGTGCCTATACAGTCGCAGCCGTTATCAATAACATTACATATTCCGGTCAACCCTGCTTCAACGGCATCGTCTGCTGTAGAGTCGTTCAGTACAGGAGCGCCCTTCACTACTGCCGTGACTTTTTTCCCCATTGACGCCAGCAGTTCAATAAGCAGTCTGTCAAAAACTATCTCTCCCGAGTTATCAAGAAGGTAAAGCACATTATCGTGGTTGTCGACCGCCTGTCTGAACCGGCTATAGTCATCTATGGGCATGGGATTGTTTAAAGCGCGCTCAACTGTGCCGGTAATATCCACGGAACTGAATATGCCGAAATCAATAATGTTGCCGGCAATGGCAATCCGGGCAGCAGTCCATAGGGGGTCCCGGCTCTGAAATATCCGTTTCCTTAGTTCCGGGTAGAGTCGCAGCGCGGCCTGGTTGTATTCGGATTTTATGTCCTTGAACGGGTCTTTGCCGAGGACTTGCCGTATCTTCCGATGCATAAAGGTGGTCGAATACGCCGGTGATTTGGCCATGTCGGTGGCTTTGATTTCGTCGATCACGCCCTTCAGTATAGCTGTCTGCAGTGCTTCATCGTCCGTGCCGAGCCGTGCCGCAATCAACGTCTGTTTGAAAAAACAGGGGAAACAATCTATATGTACTTTCATATTACCTCGAAAATGGATACCCGTCTTCACGGGTATGACGGCTTTTTTGATTATTTTTCATGTTAATTAGTGAGCCCCGGCCAAATGGTCATTCCCGCGGGTAGTAAGCGGGAATCCATTTTTTAAGAAGTACGCTATAAAGTTCTTCTATCTGTTAAGTGCTCTGTCCGCAATATCCTTTCTATAATGCATACCCTCAAACTGTAACTGCCCGGCTGCTTTATAAGCCTGCTCTTTTGCCGCTCTTATGTCTTTGCCTGTGGCTGTAACTCCCAGCACCCTCCCGCCGCTTGTCACTATATCCCCGTCATTGAATGCAGTCCCTGCATGGAACACGAAAACACCATCCAGCCCGTTGGCTTTTTCGAGTCCGCTGATTACCTTTCCTTTCTCATATGCCCCGGGGTATCCTCCTGAAGCGAGGACAACACACACAGCCGCATCCTTTTTCCATTCTATTTTTATGTCGGAAAGCCGTTCGTCGGCAATTGCCATCGCGATATCCATAAAATCCGTATCGAGTCTTGCAAGGACCGGCTGGGTCTCAGGGTCTCCCATCCGGCAGTTGAACTCAAGTACTGAGGGTTTACCGTCCTTGATCATCAACCCGGCATAGAGGACACCTTTATACTTTATCCCCTCTTCCCGAAGCCCGTTTATTACAGGATGCAAAACCTTTTCCATCACCACGGATTCCAATTCTGCGGTAAGTACCGGCGCAGGGCTGTAAGCACCCATCCCCCCGGTGTTTGGCCCCTTGTCCTCATCAAACACCCGTTTATGGTCCTGCGAGCTTACCATCGGCACAATAGTGCTGCCGTCGGTAAATACCATAAACGACGCCTCCTCTCCCTGAAGGCATTCCTCGACAATCACCCTGTTGCCGGCATCGCCGAATTCCTTGTCTTTCATAATACGCTTAAGCGCCCCGACCGCCTCCTCCGTTGTAGCGGCAACGATGACTCCCTTGCCTGCGGCAAGACCATCGGCTTTTATCACGATAGGGGAGGCCTTCATCCTGACGTAATCTTCGGCATGAAGGTACGATGAAAAAACCTTGTATTCGGCAGAGGGGATACGGTGCCTTCTCATAAATTCTTTCGAGAAAACCTTGCTCGATTCGAGCCGCGCAGCAGCTTTTACAGGACCTACTATTCTCCTTCCTTCCCTCTCAAAGGCATCGACAATCCCTCTTGAGAGCGGCTCTTCGGGTCCGACTATAGTAAGATCTATCCATTCATATCTGACAAGGTTGACGAGTTCGTCGAAGTTATTGATGCCGATATCGATACACTCGGCCATCTCCGCAATTCCGGCATTCCCGGGAGCACAGTAAATCTTGTCCACATGTCTTGATTGAGCAAGTTTCCAGACTATCGCATGCTCCCTTCCTCCGCCGCCTATAACAAGAACCTTCATTATTTTCCTCCCCGGAAAGCGTTATAACGCACCTTGTTCTCTGAGGCTCACGTATTTGCCATCTCCGATAATTATATGATCCAGTACCTGTATGCCTATAATTTCTCCAGCGCTCCTGAGCCGTCCGGTAACAGCTATATCATCGCGGCTCGGCGAGGGATCGCCGCTGGGGTGATTGTGCACAAAAATAACTGAAGCAGCCGATTCTCTTATGGCCTCCCTGAATGCCTCACGGGGATGGATAAGCGAACCGGTCAACGTCCCTTCCGAAACCTGATGTTCGCGCAAAAACCTGTTTTTAGCATCCAGGAGCACCGCTAAAAACAGCTCTTTTTTGAGGTTTTTGAATCGCGGAGAAAAATGCGCATGTATCGAATGGCTGGACGAGAACACGGGATCATCGTCGGAAGACTCACCCATAAGACGCTTGCCCAGTTCAAATGCAGCCTTGACCTGCGCTATTTTGGCTGTTCCGAGCCCTTTTATGGAGTACAGCTCCGCAGCAGAAGCGGCATCGATGCTCCTCAGGGATTTAAAAGACTCAATAAGCGCTATGGACAACTCCATTACGCTTTTCTCGCCGCTGCCTGTTCTCAGGATAATAGCAAGCAGTTGGGCGTCGGAAAGATGCCCTGCCCCGTATTTGATGAGCCGCTCTCTGGGCCGCTCATTCTCGGGCCAGCCCGTGATCTTCAGTTCCGCCACTTTCTATTTCACCCGCGCGCCCTGATTCACATCCCTGTCCAGGCCGAGAATTGACAGCGTACCTTCTTCGTCCGTTGCCGCCAGCAGCATTCCCTGGGATTCTATGCCCATGAGCTTTGCAGGCTTCAGGTTTGCCACGACAACAATCTTTTTCCCCACAAGATATTCGGGATCATATGCCTTTCCTATTCCGGCAACAATCTGCCTTTCTTCCCCGGTATCGACTTTCAGTTTTATCAGCTTCTCGGATTTTTCGACCCTTTCCGCGCTGAGCACTTTGCCGACCTTCAGTTGAACCTTGGCAAAATCCTCTATGCCGATGAGTCCCTCCACCACCTGCTCAGTCACCTTTGTTGTCTCCTTTTTCTTTTCTATTTTCTGTGCCTTCTCTTCGGGTTTCTCGATCCTGGGGAAGAGCTGCTCGCCTTTTACTACCTTTATCGCATATGCAGGTCTCCAGTCCCAATAAAAAATAGAGCTTTGCCGGGCTTCTTCAACTAATAAATTGAGACCAAGCTGCTTCCACATATTTTCAGCTGTCCCGGGCATAAAAGGATAGAGCGAAAGCGCGGTCAACCTGAGTGCATTCCAAATATTAAAAATAACTGTCTTAAGTTCGGCAGTATCCCTTTTGGCAAGTTTCCAGGGTTCCTTCTGAGCAATATGGTTGTTCGCTTCGCTGATTATATGCCAGACACTATCGAGAATCACGTTGAACTGCAGCCGCTTCCAGTATTCCTCCTTATGGGCATTCACGTAAGCATCGCCGCACTGCCGCGGAAATCCGCCGGACCCGCTCCCCGCTTCAGCATTCCCCTCCGGAAAATCAATTTGTCCGCCGAAATATTTTTCGGCCATTGTCAGGAACCTGCTCAGCAGGTTTCCAAGATCGTTTGCCAGATCGGTATTTATGCGACGTATCAATGCATCTTCGGAAAAGTCGCCATCCAGTCCGAACGGCACTTCCCTGAAAAGAAAATATCTGAAGGCATCGATGCCGTACTTGTCCGCCATTTCGTTGGGATCGACCACATTGCCCACGGACTTGGACATCTTCTTCCCATCGACGGTCCACCACCCATGGGCAAAAATATTTCCGGGCAAAGGCATGCCCAGTGCCATGAGCATAGTAGACCAGTAGACCGCATGAGTAGTAAGAATGTCCTTGCCCACCAGGTGGTGCGAAGCGGGCCACCAGTCATAAGGAGGAGCAAGATACCGCGTTGCGGAAAAATAATTTACGAGCGCATCGAACCACACATAAGTAACGAAGTTGTCATCAAAGGGAAGAGGGATTCCCCACGAGAGCCGCTGTTTCGGTCTTGATATACAGAGGTCTCCGAGAGCGTTGTTCCTTAGAAAGCCAAGCACCTCATTTTTCCGGGTTTCGGGCAGTATGTACCCGTGATTGTCTTGAATATATTGCGTGAGCCTGTCCTGATATTTTGACATGAGAAAAAAGTAGTTCTCCTCATGTATCTGTTCAACGGGCCTGCCGCAATCCGGGCATTTACCTTCAATAATATCTTTCTCTGTCCAGAACCGTTCGTCAGGAACGCAGTACCACCCGGAATAGCTTCTTTTTTCTATTTCCCCGCGGTCATACAACTCCTGCAAAAGGACCTGGACCGTTTTTACATGCTCGGTATCGGTAGTGCGAATAAAAGCATTGTTTGAGATGTTTAACTTCCGCCATAACAGTTTAAAATTCTCCACCATGGAATCGGCATGCGCTTTGGGAGATTTACCCCTCTCTGCAGCGGCTTTCTCAACCTTCTGCCCATGTTCATCCGTGCCGGTGAGAAAAAACACATCGTCTCCTTTCAGCCGGTGATAACGCGCCAGGATATCCGCCGCAACGGTAGTGTATGCATGCCCTATATGAGGGATATCGTTCACATAATAAATAGGCGTGGTGACATAAAACCGCTTGCCGTTTAAACTCATTTCTTGAAACTTCTCCTTTTATGCCGGCGGCGGCCCTGCTTTTTCTCTGGTTGATTGGCCTGACCTGGCTGACCTGGCTGACCTGGCTGACCTGGCTGACCCGGCTGATTCGGCTTACCCGGCTGATTCGGCTGACCCGGGCGGGAGGGCTGTACCCGTTGTCCGGCAGCCGCTTTCCTGTCCCCTGACTGTGAATTTCCGGCAGGGACTTCCCTGTCGCGTCTCCTGTCCCTGTGATGCGGATAAGGCCGCGCACGGTCGGCAGTTTTGTGGGGCGTTTCCGTTTTCGGAGTGATTGTCGATATTTTCTCTTCGATGACCGCAATAGGAACGTCCTCTACGCCGATCGGAATTTCGTCATCGGATGCAATGGTATTCAGGTCGCCTTCGTATTCATACCTTAAACAGCACATAAGCCTGCTGCACAAACCTGAAAGTTTGCCTACGTTCAGCACCAATTCCTGGCGTTTGGCCATTTTTATCGACACCGGGTCGAATGAAGACAGGAAAGTATTGCAGCATAATTCACGCCCGCAAATACCCACGCCCCCGACAAGCTTGGCCTCATCCCTGACGCCGATCTGCCTCATTTCTATCCTGGTCTTGAACCTGGCCGCCAGATCTTTGACAAGCTCTCTGAAATCTATTCTGCCGTCAGCAGTGAAATAAAAGATAATCCTCTTTCTGTCCAGGGTCGATTCAGCACCGACAAGCTTCATGGGGAGCCCCCTTGCCATGACCCTTTCAGCGCAGAAGGCACGCGCCTCCTGCTCAAGCCTCACATTTTCCTCCCTGGCCCTGAAGTCCTCCCCGGTTGCCAGTCTCAGAATTTTTTTCAGTTCCCTTTCCGGAGCATCAATAGCACGGCCTCCCCTTACGACTGTTCCTATGCTGAGGCCGAAATCGGATTCCACGATTACAGAGTCTCCCTTTTTCACTTCTATTCCATCAATTTCAAAATCGTATATTTTGCCGCAACGTTTGAATGTTATTCCGACTACTTCAGGCATCCCTCTATCCTCCGCAAGCCCTCATGAGGGCCGACACATAATTCCATGTTATTGATTTATTCAGATTGAAATCAAGCAAGCCCCTCAGCTTCTGGAGGGACTGATATGTGTCAAATATTTTCCTGACATCCGATTTTCCGCTGAAACTTATACTTTCTTTCCCGTAGAGCAGGTCCGACTCCTTTCCCGTTGTCTTATATATGACTAAATCTCTCAGGAATACAAACGCCATATCGAGCCACTTTCTTATGGCCTCTTTGTCCGGCCATACCTCTTTTGATTCCCCATGCATCATGCTCCTGAGCAGGCCCGTAAACCACTCCATATCCTGCATAAAATCATGGGACAAAGCAAGGCCGGGCCGGCCCATGGACAAATTGGTCACAAAATCGATGTGCTCCTGTCCAACCGATTCCAAAACAGTCTCTCTGAGAGCTTGCCGCGAGAGCGGATAAAACCTTATCGATATGCAGCGGGACCGTATCGTATCAGGAAGACGGTCCGGATTCGACGATACAAGCATTACAAGACTGTCCTGGGGGGGCTCTTCAAGCGTCTTCAAAAAGGCATTAGCTGCATTGATATTCATTGTGTCGGCATCATCGACAACGGCAACCTTCGTCCGGGCTTCAAGCGGTTTCAGAAAAAGCGTTTCCTCCAGTTTTCTGATCGCGTCAATTTTGATCTCGTCCTTTTCGGGATAAGTGAATGTAATGTCAGGGTGCGCCGACGCGTCAATCTTTTTGCATGAACTGCAGGTGTCGCAGCAATCAAGCTCAACCGGCTTCAGACAGTTGACTGCCTTGGCAAAATTAACTGCAGCCAGCCTCTTGCCGATACCCGTATCGCCGGTGAACATTATGGCAGAAGGGACCCTGTTCCTCTTCAGCATACCGAACAAAATCCTCAGCGACCTTTCCTGACCTGCTATATCTTTAAGTGCCATAATTTACACAAAGGCAAAAGGCGAATGGCAAAAGGCAAAAGGTAACACACAAAATAAAAAAGAAAAAATCTGTCTTCATCTCTTTCACCTTTAGCCCTTTGCCCTTAGCCTTTCGCCTTCTTTAGCCTTTAGCCTTTCTTTTACTATTTCCCATACCCTTGCATGGACTTCTGCTTCAGGCAATGAGGCATCCACGACACTGATTCTGCCCGGATCGGCCTTGGCAATTTCAAGATATCCCTCCCGGACCTTCCGGTGAAATGCAATATCTTCCATTTCAAGCCTGTCCGTCTTGTTTGCGCCCTTGTTCCTCGATAGCCCCTTTGCGACATCGAGATCGAAAAGTATTGTCAGTTCAGGCAGCAACCCGCCTGTAGCCAAACGGTCGAGGGACATTATAAGGGACTTGTCTATGCCGCGCCCGTAACACTGGTAAGCTACCGTCGAATCGCTGAACCGGTCGGTAATAATGATTTTCCCTTCTTTAAGCGCCGGCACTATCTTTTCCGCCAGATGTTGTGCCCGGGCGGCGTTATAAAGCAAAAGCTCCGTCACAGCAGACATCTCCCGGTGCTCAGGGAGGAGGAGTATCTCCCGTATCCTGCTGCCTATGACTGTCCCTCCCGGTTCAAAAGTCAGGACAACGTCATGGCCTTCACCTGAAAGCCGTTCGAAAAGAAGCCGCGCCTGGGTAGTTTTACCGGTCCCTTCTATTCCCTCAAAGGAGAGAAAAAAACTGCTCATGTCAGCGCTTCTTTGAGCCGCATAAGCAGCTGGCATATTTTCGTAGCTTCCTCAATGCTCCTTAAAGCCGTGCCGCAAGAGGGCGTAATAAGGATATTTTCCTGCACCAGCCCAGGAGGCAGGTGCCTGTAAAGTTCCTCGAAATGTGAACGCAGCAACTCTATCAACAGCACGTCATCCACTGCGCCGACAGTATCGGATGTAGGCACAATACCCCATGCAAGATAACCGCCTCCGGCCAGGAAATTCTTCAGTTGCCCGTGGTAGATCGCAAGGGTGTCAAAATACTCATATGCGTCGAAATTGATGATTTGAGCACCGGTTTCGATGACCAGGGGCCAGTCTGCTCTTCCGCAGCAATGCACTCCCGATATGCCTCCTGCATCATGCACAGCTGAAACCATGTCCCCGAGCAGTCTGAACGCCTCGCCGGAATCGACTCCAAGGTACGCTGAACTGCCCAGGGCAGAAATTATAGGCTCATCAATGAAGATGATTACCTCATCGGCGTGCTGCTTTAACACATCTATTTGCCATCTCATTTTCGCCTTCAGAAGCATGGCTGCTATCTCCCTCAACTCCTCGTCGAAGAAAATAAGCTTTTCATCCTGGTCTTTGAGGCCGAGCGTAAACGTAACGGGTCCGGTAACGTGCCCTTTAAGAACTTTGAATCTCCTGCCCTTTATCTTTTTCAGAAATGTATGGAGCCCCAGGGCATAATCTTCGGAAATGGAAATTCTGGACGTATCGGTGCAGGACTCGTAAAACCGCTCCAGTTCATCGCTCTCATCTCTCCTGACCCAGATTTTCCCGCCCTTCTCGTCGGATTTTATATATGGCATCCCTTCCGAGTACTGGGCGATCATAGACTCCCGGAACGTTATATTGGGCAACTGCGGCCAGAAGGGGATGTCGAAAGTCCTGAGCACAAGCTCGCACGCGTCCCCGGCGTTTCTATGTGGAAGACTGCCTATGCCCGTTGTAGAAAAAGGTTTGATCTTAAAAGACATATTCTATTATAGCAAATATGGCGAATGACCCGCTTTTGGTGTAATATAGAAAATGCTGAAAAACGTAAGGCCTGCTTATCTTGTTACGTGCACACTGCTGCTGGCATTCGCATTTTGCGGCACATGTTTCGCGCTTTCGGATGAAAAAATATTGGGTCTTCAGAATGAGATGAAAGGCGCATCCACGGGTCAACGTATCGCTTTTTTTGCGGAGCAGTTTGTGGGTACTCCGTATGACCCCGACCCGCTCGGGGCTTATGTCAGACAATCAGTGATTGTGGCGGATGAAAAGGTCGATTGCATGTATCTGGTCTTCAGGGCGGTTGAACTTGCCCTGAGTTCGAATCCGGAGGAGGCTGTCCGGACGGCCCTGGATAGGCGCTTTCATTCAAAAGGGATTATCAGCAACGGGAAAGTGGTCAATTATAATGACAGGTTCGCTTATGGTGAAGACATGGTCACCAGCGGCAAATGGGGGAAAGATATAACGTCGGAAATCGGCAGGACAGTTGCAATTCAGGAACCAAGATCGGGACAGGGCACGGATATGCTCCCGCCCGGTGAAGTAATCAGAGGAATGGAAAAGCTGAAAAGCGGCGATATCCTTTTTTTCATAAAACTTCCCTCTGAAAAACCCGATGACGAAATCGTGGGCCATTTGGGGATTATTCAAAGAGCCGGGGGAATGGGCAAAGACATCTATCTTATTCACGCAAGCGGCAGGAAAGGCAAAGGCGGTTCTGTAAAGAAAACGCCATTAAGAGACTATTTAAAAACCATGCCCTTCATAGGTGTCAAAGTTACGCGGTTGCCTTATGATTATCTTCTTCTCGATGCCCTTGTCGCTTTACGAAGCTTTTTATGTTTGTGCTTGCGCATTTTCTTCTTGCGCCATTTTACAACGTTCCCCACACCCTCACCTCCATTTAGAGACAATTAACAATCATAAATGAAGAACAATGAATTAAGGCTGCTACTTCCACAATTCTTATTTGATACGATTAATCATTGTTCATTGTTTTTGCAGTTATCGACTGCATAAATGCCTCAAGCTGAAGCATGTGGCTGATGATTCGCTGCCATCATAGGGAATGCTTATACTCGGTATCCCGTAGTTTTTGTTCACGGCTTTGAACAACGCCGTGACTATGGTCCCAGGCATACAACCGAACGGCATCGCATTAATAATACCTGCCGCGCCTTTCTCTACGAGATCTATTACCTTGCCTATGCTTAAAACAGTTTCACCCTCGAATGAATCATGGACATACGGTGAAGCATTGTCCAGTATCTCCCTTGTCACGGTTCCCCAAGCGTTTTCAGAAAACCACTTAAAAAGCGGCCATATCTGTGTTCTATTCGTTTCTGGAAAAATCTTTTCACAGAGATATTCATGATATCAGACCAGCGCCTTTTAATCAAGGCTTTTTTGAACGATAAACTATTGACATAATACAGCCATTCTTCCACAGGGGCAAGCCACACTTCTCCGCCAAGGGCCTCAATTTTGCTCACCAGGTCTTCGTTGGAGAATCGATGCGACCTGACGAAAATTTCGCCGACAACGCCGATGAGAGGCCGCTTACTCCTTTCGGCAGGGGGACTGATTTGAAATCATCCCGCATGGCCCTTAAAAGGTGCTCCATTGTCCCCTTGCCATTGCTGTTCCCGTTGGCGCAAAGGTACCGGTATATCTTCTCCCGGTATTCTTTGTAAAAATGTCGGCTTCGCCTGTCTCCCGCTCATAGGGCCTAGTCTCATGCAAACACTTGGTCAGCAGCTCATAAGCGACTATGCCCCTCCATGCCGTCATGGAAAAATCACTTCCGGCCATACTGAGTTCACGATAAAAAGTAACATCCTGCGTTGGAGCAAAAATCGGGACGTCGTTCAATCCAAGTTTTTCGAGCACCAGCTTATGAGACATGTTGTATTGTCCGAACCTGCAAGGCCCGGTCCCCGAAGGCATGAAAAAAGCGGAAGCGCCGGGTTTGAAATCAGGGGAGAATACCTTCTTGAGCATATCGCCGGTCGTGACCACGATAAGGATAACATTCTTTACCTGAGACGTATTTTCTGCCTATGTCCACCGATGTTTTGTCGGATCAGGTAAAACCTCGGCCCGCACACCGCACCGTTCAAATGCGGCTTTAACGCAAAGTGTGGTCGCACATTCCCGGTATATAAACAGTACGTTTCTTCAGCTCCGAAGAAAGCCCCGATACTTTGCGCGTAAACGCGGGGAGGCTGTGGTTTTCCGGTCCGCCGCGTTGCCGCGTCTTCGTGCCCAGGGCTGCTTTCTGCTGCTGCGATGCTGTCCAAAAAGGCCTCACACCGGGTTATCGCCCCGGCGTCGGCGCTGTGCTCATCTATTTCGATGTGCAGGAACGGCTTCCCGGCCATTTCTTCCTTAAAATATTTCAGTATATATGAATCAGGGCCGCAGGAAAAATTCCCTATATAAATAGCGTAAAGATGCGGAGCGTTTGCTGATAAGCCGGGCTGCCTTCAGTATTCTTTGCCCAGACCTCCAGTACATGTTCGGCCATGCATCTTCCACCCGGACTTCTTCAAGCGGCAGCATGTCCATAGGGATAGAAAAAGTGTTGATTGCGGAGAGTTACCCGGGATTCCCAAATTGACCGCCGGGATCAAAAGCATTATAGGCACGTCCGACTATCACTACTACCGGCTGGTTCCCGAGGCATGTTGCGCCAATAGTTCCCTGCCCTTCCGGTCCACTGAAGCGGAAAATTCCGCCTGCGATATCCTGGCGCGGCCCATCGCCCGGTCGATGTCCTTTCTTCTGATTCCAAACTGTTTAAGACTCCTGAACAGTTCTCTGCCAAGGTGCTCCATGCCCCTGCTGAAATCCACAATGGGCGTGACAGGCCGTACACCGCTGATGGCGGCTTTGGACACATAAGGGATGGTCTGCGTATGAGGGCATGCCACTCCCTTGAGGAGCCTGCTCCGCCCTGACTGATATCGATAAAACTTGGAATAAAGATCGCGTCGATCCCCGCATCCACAAGGTATTTTATGTGGCCGTGCGCGACCTTTACAGGAAAACAGGCTTCGGAAAGAACATTATCAAAACCCAGATGTACTATCTCCTTATTGGTTTTGGGGAGACAATCACCTCGAAACCCAGTTCCCACAGAAAAGTCGTCCAAAAAGGGAGATAATCGTGAAAGAAAAAAATATACGGGATACCTATCTTAATACGGCGAAGCGTGTTCCCGCATCCCGCGTCAATGTCTCAGCGTCCGGGTTTTCCCGTGCCTCAGTTTCCCCGTCTCTGTTCCATCCTCATCAGGTGAGACTTCCACAGCATCTCCTGCCTGATGGCAAAAGCGTCAGGCAGCGACAGGATTCCGGGACCGCCTGACATCATAACGTTCACACCTGCCGCCGAAAAAAAGGTGGCCGTCTTCGCCGTGTATTTTTATCTTGTTTATCTCGCATATATTTGAACATCCTTTGCATTCAAACGAGGTAATCTCATATGTGCGCTTTGATAGTGAAAATCCCTTGAATCGGGTCCCCCGTTCATTCACGCTCGAGGCCTTTCATATGCCTCATGGCGATAAGGGCCATACCAATGGCCCCGGTAACATCGTGGTTAGGGGGCACTGTGATCGTGGCCCCAAGGTACTTCTCAAAGGCGGCCACCACAGCGCTATTAAAGGCCACTCCGCCCTGAAAGAAAATATTCCTGCCGATAGGTTTTCCTGCAATGACTCTGTTTACGTAATTCTGAACGATTGAATAAGCAAGACCCGCCAGGAGGTCGTCTGTTGCGCCCCCCCTCTGCAGACTTGCCATAAGAGAGTTTTCCATAAAAACAGTGCACCGTTCCCCAAGCCTGCAAGGCCTTTTTGACCGGAACGCGAGCGCCGCAAATTCGTCCTTTATCGTGATCCCGAGTTTCTCAGCCTGTTCCTCAAGGAAAGAGCCGGTCCCGGCTGCGCATGCCTTGTTCATTTCAAAGTCGACGATAACACCGTCTCTTATAGAAATATATTTGGAATCCTGTCCGCCGATCTCAAAGATTGTATCAACACCCGGATCAATAAAAATTGCCGCAGTGGCCTGTGCAGTAATCTCATTTTTGACAATGTCGGCACCGACAAAATCGGCAATCATGTATCGCCCCGAACCGGTCGTACCTACGCCGAGGATTCTAACGTCGTCCCCCACCTCGGCATAAATCTCCCCCATTCCCTGCCTGACCGCATCAATGGGCCTGCCTGCAGTCATAAGATATCGCTTGGCAAGAAGCTTGCCATACCCGTCGACCAAAGCGAGGTTTGTACTTATGGAGCCTATATCTATCCCCAAATAAGCACCTTCCAGCGCTGCAGCGGCGGAGACTCTCAGCGAAGATTCAGTTCGGGGAGTTGAGTTATGATCATAAAGCGGCTGGTGACATTGATCATCAAATGAGGCCGACTGGAGGAAGGCTTCCAGGGCATCGGGATCATAATCGTTGATATGCCCCTCATCCATATCCTTGAGCACTGCGCCGAGCGCCCCCATAAAAACAAAGTCCCGTGGGATGAACAACTCCTCAAGTGCAAAGACCTCTTTAAAGGCCCTGACCATACCCTTGTTTGCCGCAACACCTCCCTGAAACGCAACAGGCATTCTGAGGTCTCTGCCCTTCGCAATGGCACTTTTGAAATTACTGGCCACGGCAAAACACAAACCTGCAACGATATCTTCCATCGGCGTAGCAATTTGCTGAAGATGTATCATGTCCGATTTTGCAAAAACACTGCATCGCCCGGCGATTTTCGAGGGTCTCGCCGAGAGCCCCGCAGTTTCGCTGAACTCCTCTATACTCAATCTCAAACGTTCAGCCTGCTGCTCAAGGAAAGAGCCCGTTCCCGCCGCACATACGGAGTTCATCGAAAAATCCCTGATCCGGCCGTCCTCCATAAATATCAGTTTCGAGTCCTCCCCGCCCATCTCGATAATGGTGTTGATGCCCGGGAACAACTTCATCACTGAATAGGACTGAGACACTATCTCATTGAGGCATTTTATCTTCAGTGCCGACCCGATCACTTTGGCGGATGTGCCGGTAAGAGAAAGAGCGCTTTGGGGATGCAGATTCTTTGCTTCCCTGAGAAGGGTCAGGGTTGTGGTCAGGGGATGGCCGTAATGCCTTACATATTCCCCGCTGAGCTTATTACCTTTTTCATCGAGGACAACGAGTTTAATGCTGACAGAGCCCGCATCAAGACCGATGAAATACATTTTTTCACCTCACCTGGAAATGACTGAAAGGCTTACACAACTCAGCGGCGAAGATACTTACTCTAAATATACCATACTATACTGCGGTATGCACCCACACTTATTTTCTTTTCTTTGCGTCGGTAATCAGCTTGACGATATCCGTAAACCTTCTTGTTGTCGCCGCGCTCAGAGCGGTCTCACCGCTGTCATCCTCTGCATCAAGGGCGGCCCCGCCTTTGCCGAGCAATACCTTCACAATATCCGTGTATCCTTTGGCCGCAGCAATAATAAGAGGCGTCCTGCCGCTCTCATCGGTGACCCTTGTGTCGGCGTTCCTGCGCAGGAGAAGTTTGACAATTTCGCATATTATTACTTCCAACTGCAACGGCAAGGGGCGTCCTGTCGAGACTATCGGCTCCGTTCACCGACACTCCCTTATTTATTAACAGCTTTGCAACTTCGGTATTGCCCTTGACCGTTGCCATTAGAAGTGGAGTGACCCCTTCACTGTCCGGGGCCTGCATGTCAACACCCTTGCGGACCAGCGCCTTTACCACTTCAACATTCCCCCTGTCAATCGCCAGAAGCAGCGGGGTGGTGCCGAAATCATCGGCGGCATTTACATCTGCTCCTCTGTCGATCAAAAGCATGGCGAGTTGAGTGCCAAGTTCCTCAGCGGTACTGCCGTACGTCAAAGAACCGGCCAGTTTATTCTGGCCGCCCCCGATTGCCCGCATAAGGACTGTTACACCATCGTTATCCGCAGCATTCACCGATGCTCCCATGCCTATCATCATCTTTGCCGGTTCAGCATGACCGTTGCCGACGGCAACGTAAAGCGCTGTCCTCCCCATATTGTCCCTTCTCTCCAAATCGGCACCTCTTGCAACCAGAAGCCGGGCCACGGACAAGCGCTTTTCCACTTCCAAATCCCCCCTGTCCTTATCGGCAATGTGCTTGCGATCAAGTGGTCTTACCGGAATATCAAGCACCCGGACCAGAACAGTCCTGTCGCTTTTGTCACTGGCATTTATATACGCGCCCCTGTCAAGCAGGATTTTTACACTTTCCATATTCCCTTTATCCGCCGCAAGCATCAGCGCCGTGCTATTGTTGGAATCGATGTCATTGATGCCGGCACCATGGTCCAGCAATAATTTCAGCACTTCGGTACGATTAAACGAAGCCGCAACCATAAGGGGATTCATGCCATTGATGCATAGCTTGATATCAATATCTGCTCCCTGATCCAAAAGACTCCTGACCCGGGGTAAATTACCGTTCAGTGTCTCGTCACAAATCCTGAGATCGATAACAGCAAAACATGGCAAAGGGCAAAAGACTAAGGGCGAAAGGCTAAAGACCAAAGACGAAAGATAACAAATTATTTTTCCTTTTTTACTCCTCATTGGCCTTTCGCCTGCGGTTTGTTTCCTTTTGCCATTTGCCTTCAGCCTTTTGCCTGATTTTTTTGCCCTTAGCCTTTTGTTTCTTTTTCCAGAGGCAACGTAAAGCTGAAAGTGGATCCCGCTCCTATTTTACTGTCAACTTCCAGACCGCCGTTATGGGCACTGATTATTTTTTTCACGATGGCGAGACCCAATCCGGTACTCTTTTCATCGCCGGTCGGCTGAGCGCTCAAGCGCTGAAACTCTCCGAATAGTTTGGACTGTTCCGCTGCGGAGATACCCGGACCTTCGTCACGAACACTGACTTTTGCCATGTCGTTCTCCCGCGAAAGCGTGATATAAATATTCGATCCGGCAGGTGAAAATTTAATTGCATTGCCTACAAGGTTGTCCACTACCTGGGCAATCCTGTTGCAGTCGAAGAGCACTTCGGGAACGTCTGAAAAAACAGTATGCAGCATGATGTTCTTTCGTCCGGCTATAACGGAACCCAGCTTTGCCCGTTCCTCAAGAAGGTCCTTCAGGGAACTTCTTTTGAACTTCAGCTCGAGCTTACCGCTTTCTATAACGGATATATCGAGCAGGTCATTCACGAGAGTCAACATGTCATTTGAAGCATTGTTGATAACAGTAAGGTATTCCTCCTGATCTTCGCTCAGAGGGCCGAACGCCTTGCTCTTCAGTATTTCGCTCAGGCCGCTTATAGAGGTCAGTGGGTTCCTCAAATCATGGGCTGCCATTCCGAGAAACCGGTTTTTCAGATTGTTGAGTTCAAGGAGTTCACGGTTTGATTTCTCCAGTTCCATGTTATTCCTGGCGAGGTCGTCTATCAACTGAAGATTCTGCTTCTTCAACCGGTATTTTTCGACCACCTTCTCCACTGACAGGATTACAGTATCCTGAATGTTTTCATCCTTCAGAAGGTATTCGTTTGCGCCTCTGTGGATGGCCTCAATTGCAACAGAAATCTCATTATTGCCTGTAAGGATAATGATAGGGATGTCTTCATCGTCTTTACGAATTTCCCCTATGAGTTCATTTCCGTCCATTTCAGGCATGTTCATGTCGGAAATGATTACTTCGGCGCCTGATCCACCCCGCAATTTTGTCATGGCTTCGAGGCCATTTTCAGCGGTTTCGACCTCATAGCCCCCGGCATCGAGGATCATTGCAAGCATGTCCCTCACAAACTGGTCGTCATCGACCACAAGAATTTTTGTACTCTTGGTCCCCATTAAAGCCCCCCTTTCTTACCCGGCAAGGTTCTGTACCGTTTCAAGCAGATTGGTCTGGTCAAAGGTCCCCTTGATGATATAGGCATTGGCCCCGACCATGATTCCGCGTCTTTTGTCCTCTTCCTTTTCTCTCGATGTCACAATGATAATGGGAATATCTCTGTAGGTTTCGTCATTCCGCAGCTTCTCCGTCAGTGAAAAACCGTCAAGGCGGGGCATCTCTACATCCGTGATAATGATATCGTATTTGAACTCCTTTGCCTTTTCAAGGGCCTCCATGCCATCCTCCGCCAGTTCAACCTTATAACCATATGCCTCGAGAATGCTCTTCTCTATCTCCCTGGTATTGAGGGAATCATCAACGACAAGAATGTTCACGCCCTTTTCTTCACGCTGCACAGCATTGGCCCCCCTGAGCAACGCTTCTCCCCGCATCTCTTTTGCCGCTTCCACAAGCGCGGGAATGTGAAGGACATTGATAATTTCATTTTTCCCGGAGAGGGTGAATCCCGAGACAAGCTTAATGTTATTCATATGAGACGGCAGCGATTTGATTACCATATCTTCTTCGTCAAGCAGGGCATCGACCATAAGGCCAAGGTTTTCGTCACCCATACGGACAATAATAATCAGGGGTTCTCCGGAACCACTGAAAGCATGTGACTTTTCGGTTTTCTGCCTCTTTTCCGGGACAGGCACATTCAGAAGTGCATCGAGGCTTGCCAGCGGGATAAACTCATTTCTGAGCCTTATTGCCTTTTTGTCCACCACTTGTGTAAAGTCGGCCTCTGGGACCCTTATAATCTCCCTGACATAATGGGCCACTATACCAAAGGTCATGCCGGAAACCTCTATAAGAAGTATACGCATGACTGTCAGGGTCATGGGCAGGCGGATATAAAAAGCCGTGCCCGAGCCGGCTTTGGTCTCTATCCGGAGGGTCCCGCGCAAATCCTCCAAAATGTTCTTTCTCACCACGTCCATGCCGACACCCCTGCCGGAAACATCAGTGATAATGGCGCTGGTGCTGAACCCGGGCTGAAAGATCAGGTCGATGATGGCCGACTCCGGCATAACGGCAAGCTCTTCTTCGCTGAAGATCTTCCTGCGCAATGCCTTTTCCTTCACCTTTTCGAGCGGAATACCGCAGCCGTCATCTGTGAGATGTATAAGCACGCCGCCTGCATCATAAGACGCCGACACCCCTATTGTACCCCTTGCCGGTTTCCCCAGTTTAATGCGTTCCCCGGGCGCTTCTATTCCGTGGTCTATGGCGTTCCGTATCATATGGACCAGAGGATCGCCAATTTTCTCCATCATCTTCTTGTCGATTTCTATGCTGTCACCCTCGGTGACTATATCCACCTCTTTTCCAAGAGACCGCGAGATGTCGCGCACCATTCTGGGCAGAGAACCAAAAACCAGCGAAAGAGGGACCATGCGCATCATGAGGGCCTTTGTCTGGATCTCGTCGGTGATCAGTTCCTGTACATTGTTGTAGTCGCGAATGTTGGAAAGCAACTGTTTGATCTCCCCTAAAAGGGATTGCGCCGAATCTGAAACTGCGTCGGGGAAATCTCCATTGCCGCGGCTTTTGTGCAGCATGACAAGTTCCAGATTGTGTTTCGCCAGCCTGTGGGCATCCTTGATGTCGCGAAGGCCCTGCTTCAAACGGTTCTGGTTCGACACGATCTCCCCCATAAGCTTGATAAGCTCATCCAGTTTATCGGCGCTGATACGCACGGTCGCCGACGATTTGTAAGGTTTTGTGTCCGGCGGAACCGGGGCCGCGGCAGTTTCATGTGATGCTTCCTCAACGTTCTGTACAGAAGACGGAACCATGACCCCTTCGGCCGCCTTTGCCAGTTCTTCACACAGGGCGCTGTTGTCAGCCGTAATCTCCTGCCCTGCCGCGGTTTTTTCTATCATATCCGTAATAGCATCAACGCCCTTAAAGAGAAGATCGGCAAATTCTTTTGTATAAATAATCTTCCTGTCTCTCAACGCGCCCAGTGAGTCTTCCAGCTTATGCGCCACCTCGGCTATTCCGCCCAGTTTCAGCATCCGCGAAGACCCCTTAATTGTATGAGCGGAACGAAAAATAGAGTTTATGGTTTCGGCGTCGTCCGGAGTTTTTTCGAGTATTACCAGCCCCTCATTAATCTTGCCGATGTGCTCACGGGCCTCATCGGTGAATCGCGCCATGAATTTAGCCATATCGAAGGCCATCAGGACCCCCCCGTTGTTACAATGACCAATGAACAATTATTAATGATCAATTGTGGCAAAAAAAGATTGATTTTCATTAATTCATCATTCATCATTATTCATTCGCCATTGTTTTTTTTTGCAACTGAGCAAGATTATGGTTGCATAAATGGGTTATCTGGTCGGCAGGAAACGCCAGAGGGAAAAATACAAGACCGTGATCCTGGATGTCTCCCTTCCGGAGAAGTTTGACCACTATTTCATACTCCCGGCAAGCCGCTGCCAGTTCATCCCGGGACCGGTAAATCTCGGCAAGATAAAAGTGCGCCAGCCAACAGGAAGACTGGATGTACAGTGCTTCTTTAAACCGTTTGAGGGCGGTTTCGTCATCGCTTCTTATTCTTGCTATCAACCCCAAAAGCAGGTACCCTTCAAGACACCACTGGTCCATTTCGACGCTTTGCCCGCAGACACGTTCCGCCTCATCATGCCGCTTCAAATTTATCAGGACGCCCCCTTTAAGGGTATATGCCTTGATAAAAGCCGGGTCCTGCTTCATCAAATCATCGAGGGAACGCAGCGCGTCATCATATCTTTTGGTCTTGGCGTATCCCAGGGCTTCGTCAAAAAGCTGGTGATTGTCTTTCCGCCTTTCGCAGAAAGTCCCGCAAACCGGACGCAGGGACGCGGGAGCATGGCGAAGCTGCGGAGAAGAAAAATCAGTGTCGGACCGCGTCACGTCGCGCCGCGTGGCTTTTCTTCTCTCCCCGATCCCTATCTCGATCTTCTTCCGGTAAATAAAAAGGCCGTCCATTTCTATCAGGGACAGAACGCCTATGTCATGAGACAGGGTCTCCGTGGAACCGACCAGAAGGTATCCATTTTCATTCAGCATGCCCGCCAGGTTCCCGAATATGAGTTTTCGTGTTTCAGGTTGAAAGTATATGGAAACATTCCGGTAGAAAATAATGTCAGCACTGCGGAGTTTGTCCGGATATGCCTCGCTCAAAAGGTTGAGTTCCAAAAACTCAACGCTGTCCCTGACAACATCTCTGGCTTTATAGTTGCTTTCACCGGTCCTTTCAAAATATTTTTCCCTCAGATCGTTGGGAAAGCCCCTGAATGAGTGTCCGCTGTATACTCCTTTCCTTGCCGCGGCAAGTGCATAACTGTCTATATCGAACCCGGTAACGGAAACCAGGTTCTGCATGCCGGAGCCGTATTTCTCCATCAGCTTCATGACGATTGAGTAAGGCTCCTCTCCGGTCGAACATCCGGCGCTTACTATATTTATCTTGTCACCCTGTTTTTTGACCGCGAGCAACTCGGGGACAATCCGGGTCACCAGGAGATCAAGATGAGACGGCTCCCTGAAAAAATACGTCTCATTAATAGTCAAAAGGTTGACAAGCTGACAAAATTCGTCCCCGCTGTCAACAATATGGTCAAAGTATTTGGCGCAGGACGCCGCGCCGGTCTCGGACATTCTTTTCCTGATACTCTCCTCGAGTATTGCGGTCCTGCCGCCGTCAAAATAAAGCCCGCACCGTTCTTTAATAAGATTGTTAAATGGGGTCACGTCCATAGCTCCGTCTTATCGGCCACTCCTCACCTGCAGCTTGCAAAATGCGCCATTTCATCGGCGATTTTGTCCAGCGGCAGTATCTTGTCCACGCAGCCGCTATCAATAGCGACCTTGTTCATTCCGAATACTACCGATGTCTTTTCGTCCTGCGCCACGGTCAGGCCTTTGGCATCTTTTATTTTTTTGATTCCCATGGCGCCGTCGCTGCCCATCCCTGTCAGTATTACGCCGATACCTTTAGGACCGTATACTTTCGCCACCGAAGAGAGCAGGACATCGCACGAAGGGCGATAGATGTCCTTCGGGTGTCTGTCGATCAGAGAGATTCTTCTCGCGCTATTCACCTCCATGTGCTTTTCAGAGGGTGATACGTATACCATCCCTGGAGTAAGATTGTCTCCCTCTGCAGCCACCTTGATGCCAAGATGAGACAACCCTTTCAGCCATTCCACCATCCCCGCCACAAATCCGTCGGAGATATGCTGTGCAATGACAACAGGACACGGTAATTTTTCCGGCAACCTTGACAGAATAACTGAAAGGGCCTCGGGTCCGCCGGTAGAGCAAACGATGGCGGCGATCCTGTCCGACTGCTTGCAGTCCATGACAGGGTCAGGCAGCATATTTATTTCCTTTGGCGCACGATATCCGACAAGATGAGTAATGACCCGGACCTTGGAGAGCAGTTTTATTTTATTGATGAATTCCCGTGCAGCATCGAGGTTGACATCGGGCTTTACCACAAGATCCAGCGCACCCTTCGATATGGCGGTATATGCAGTATGGGCGTCTCCGCGCGTTGTTACCACAAGGATCGGCACTGCATGGGAAGCCATTATCATCTCGGTGGCTTCCAATCCGTTCATCACCGGCATTTCGATATCCATAGTCACAAGGTCCGGCTTGAGTTCTTCGACTTTTTTGACAGCCTCCCTGCCGTTTGCCGCTTCGCCGACCACAAGTATTTCCTTGTCCGTGGACAAGATTGCTATAATAATTTCTCTCGCCAACGAACTGTCGTCAACAACTAATACCTTTATCTGTGCCATATTCTCATCCAGCCGCCAGGTCTATTACTACGCCAGTCGTATAAGAATACCTGCAAGTCCGATATGCAGAAACGGTTCGAGTGGGTTTTACTGAAAAACTACGGTGCTTTAAAGGACAACGTGCGGACACTTCTGTATCCTTATATAAAATCGAAACATCATGATATATTCCCATCCCATTCTTTTATCATCTCGTGATATATGTTTGCCTGCCTGTATCAGAACTGTATCTGGCACTTCTTTGCACCGCCCTCATCCTTAATCCAGAGCAGTATCTTTTTCGAACGGGCACACCAGTCCCTCACATCCTTTTCAAACGTAGCACAATCTGCAACAGCTTCGATAACATCCCCCGGCTTCATTTTGACCGCCATTACGGTGATTTTCAGCGTCGGCTGCGGACATTTAAGTCCCTTTGCGTCAAGCACATGAATAGCCATTGTCATACCTCCACTTCAGCATTATTGCATTTCTAATTTACATCAAAAAAACAATATTTACAAATTGTTATGTTTAACCGGCCAATGGTCCCAGTGTCCTGACCGTTTCGACCATCCGCGTTATCACCTTGACAAACTTGTCGCCTTCCGCCGCTGATACAAAATCAAAACGGCACCGCTCCTCGGGAATACCGAACTGTTTCAAAAGCCTCAAAAGGATGCGGTAACGCTTCACTGCCTGGTAATTACCCTCTTTATAGTGGCAATCGCCGGGATGGCACGCAAGAATTATAACACCATCAGCCCCTTTTTCAAAAGCCTTCATGACAAACTGTGGATCAACTCTGCCGCTGCACATAACCTTGACCACGTTTACATTGGGCGGATAGGGGTCCTGGCTTGTACCCGCCTTGTCAGCGCCGGCATATGAACACCAGTTACACAGAAATCCCACAATCTTCGGCTCAAAAGCACTTCCCGTCATGCCAGTACCCCCTCTATCTCTGCGAATATTTCCTCAGTGGTAAAGTGATTGCCCTTGATAACACCTGAAGGGCAGGCGCTCACACAGGTGCCGCATCCCTGGCACAGGACATCGTTGACAACCGATATTCCTTTTTCAGAATCATATGAAATAGCCTTGTACGGACATGTCAGGGTACAAACCCGGCACCCCGAACACCGGTCGGCGTCTATGACGGCGGTAATCGGTTTTATCTCCAGTTTCCTGCCTGCCACAAGTCCCGACAATATATAGCCTGCCACAGCCATTCCCTGGCTCATGGACTTCTGGATGTCCATGGGCGACTGACATGTCCCGGCAATATAAATGCCTTTTATCTTGCTTTGGGCCGAGTCCATTCTGCCGTGCAGTTCTTCAAAAAAACCAAATTTATCGTGGGTGGCCTCCAGTATGGCACCCAGCTTCCCCGATTCCTCAGCCGGAACAACCGCCGGACAGAGGACGACCATGTCCACAGGCATAACCCCTTCCTTGCCGGTGGCGTCCCTGAACTGCATAACTTTTTTTCCTTCCTGGGTTTTGACCGTCATATCCCCTATATCTGTGTATCGTATAAAGGCAGCATCCGGATTGTGTTTGGCGTGGAGATACAGGTCACCCCCCCCTTTTCCAGGAATGACAAGCTCTTTATAAAGGTGATAAATCTTTGTTCCGGGCAGTTTTTTCCCGATGATATGGCTGAACTTGAATGCGTACTGGCAGCAGATACCAGAACAATACTCCTTATGGTCCCTGTCGAGACTGCCCACGCAGTGGACAATAGCAACGGCCTCCGGAGTCCTGCCGTCCGATGTCTTAATCTCGCCGTCCGTGGGGCCGTTTGATGCCATGATCCTCTCGAACTCAACACTGGTATAGACATCGGATAACTTGCCGTATCCCAGATTGGATATGTTTTTACAGTCATACACATCAGAGCCGGTGGCAACAACTATGGCCCCTGCATTCCGTTCCAGGAAAGCTCCCGGGTCAGCAAAAACTATGGCATCGTCCACCGGACAGGCGTCTTTGCATAGTTGGCAGTCCTCACCCTTTTGTCTCAGACATACAGCCCCGTCAATAAATGGCGCATTGGGTAATGCGCCTGCAAAAGGGAACGAAATCCCCTTTCTGTCGTTAAGGTTGCAGTTGAATCCATTTTTGGATGAAACAGGGCAGGGACCGACGCACTCGCCGCATCCAATGCACTTATGGATATCTACATATCGCGGCCGCTGCGTGATCTTGACACTGAAGCTTCCGTAGGAGCCAACCACTTCGGTGACTTCAGCCATAGTGAGCAGTTCAATGTTTGCAGCATACTCGCCGTGAAGCACATCACCAAGGACAGGTTCCAACATACACGGGCCGCACTCCATATCCGGGAAAAGCTCCTCGTAGCGCACAGGCATGCCGCCTATGACCGGGTTTTTTTCCACTACCACAACCTTTCTTCCCGATTCCGCAATGCTCAGGGCCGTCTTCAGTCCGGCAGGCCCTGCGCCTATAACAAGGACGTCGGGACAGATGTCTATCTCTTTTTTCTCAAGGGGATCGTGGAGCATGACCCTCATAACAGCTGCATTCACGTAACGGGCCACCTTGTCAGCGGCCTTTGCATTATCTTCCGTGACCCAGGCCACCTGTTCCCGCACATTTATCATTTGCATAAGATAAGGGTTCAGCCCAGCCCTTGACATAACTCTCATGAAGGTATTTTCATGATCACGCGGAGAGCATGCGGATATGACCACCCGTTCAATATTGTTATCTCTGATGTCCTTTTCAAGGAAATCCTTGCCGTCTTCGGAACATATGAAATTAACAGTCCGGAAGTGGATGCCGCTGCGGCTGCCCATCACCCGGCGTCTCACCGTTTCCGCATCAATCTTGTCGGAAATGTTTGTGCCGCAATTGCAGAAATACACACCTATCTTCAAAAATGCCCCCTCCGGTATATTACGGATTGCAATTACGTATCAGGAACTCTTCAGGACCGTGTTGAGTTGCAGATCGCAATTTGCAATTCGTAATTCCTAATTCCTGCATTATCTCTTCAAGGACCACCGGCACAGCCATTCCCACTTCTTTGGTGAGCCCTTCAGAGAAGGTCTCCACGTCCTTTGCCTCTATGCCCCATATCCTGATATCACAAGGCAGGGGGATCCCCACCATGCTGCCCAGTTCAAGTGCCATGGGGAGGTCCATATCGTGCAGCGATACGGTGTTCCGCGTGGATGTAAAATCAGCCAGGCGGAAAAAACTGATCGTACCGTGATCATTCGTCCCCGTCACCATGGCGTCCACTATCAGTGCCCTCTCATAACCAGCCAAAGCGTCGATCAATCGTATGCCGCCTGCATAAAGCTCTACGACATCAATATCAGGCAAAAGGGTATGGACAATCGGCACCATGGCGTTGCCATGCTCAGCCTGTATGCCGGCACCTTCAGCCTGTAACTTCTTTTTTAATTCCCTCACAATCCTGATCCCAACACCGTCGTCGGTGAGAATGGGGTTGCCGAGGCCGATTACGATGGTCTTCACTCTTCCCTCTTCAGCGTCCTGACTACCTCGCCGCTGCTGTTTCGTATGTTCACAGTCAGCGGCATCCTGCCCGTCAGCGAGTGAGTGGCGCACGAAAGGCAGGGGTCATATAGTCTGAAGGCCATTTCGATCATGTTCAGTATCCCATCTTCAATAATCTTGCCGTTGGATATCAGTTTTTCCGCAGCCCGTTTTATGGACATCGACATGGCCGCATAATTATTGGTTGTGCCGACGATCAAATTCGCCTTTGTAATTATCCCCTTTTCATCGGTCATATAGTGATGGGTCAAGGTCCCGCGGGGCGCCTCAACGCAGCCCACGCCCTCACCCCTGATCCTCTCGGGGATTTTCCGGACCTCCGTTGATGTGATCTCAGGATCGGTAGCCAGATCGAACATGTGTTCGGATGCATAAAGCATTTCGATAAGCCGCGCCCAGTGGGTGGCGAGGCGGTGGTGCACCGGCTGATACCGGCCATTCACCTTCTTCGATCCAAAGGTTTCGTAAAACCGCTCGAATTGCTCCTGGGCCTTCGGCGTGGCGAGGCTGTCTGAAACATTGAGCCGCGCCAGCGGGGTGGCGCAGTAAACTCCGCTGTCCATGCCGTCCACAAAACCCTTCCAGCCGGCTTTTTTGATATACGGAAACTTGAGATAAGTCCACGGCTCTACATGCTCTGCAATGTAGTTCATGTATTCCGAGGGATTGTATTTCACGAACTCATTACCTTCCGGGTCTACAATTCTTATGGTCCCGTTATAAAAATTGACCCTGTTCTTATCGTCAACCGTTCCCATGTAATAGGTCTTGTGAAGGTATATGTCCGATGTCACCAATTCGAGGTACTGCGGATTTTTCAGAACAATGTCATTAAACACCTTGAGGGAAAAAAGGGCGAAATCGATGTTCTTTTTCGCGATCTCTTCGATCTCTTTCCTTTCCTCTTCAGAGACCGGCTTGGACCATCCTCCGGGTTGTCCCCCCACAGGATGGATCCCCCTGCCGCCGAGCATTTTTATGACATGATGGTTCCGCGCCCTGCAGTCTATGACCTGCTTGCCGACACCGAGCCCAACCTTCCTGACAACGCCGAGAATGTTACGTTCGCGCGGCGGAGCATCAGGGCCCACGATAAAATCAGGGCCGCCGAGCGCGTAGAAATGTGTGGCGTGGTCGGTGACAAAAAACGCCATATATAGCAACTCCCTTATTCTTGCCCCCGCAGTCGTGGGTTCTACGCCGAAGACTCCGTCAAGCGCTTTAACTGACGCAATGTGGTGAGCTTCAGGGCAAACACCGCATATCCGGTCCATAATAACCGGCATATCTTCAGCGAGCCTTCCGACACAGAACTGCTCAAACCCCCTCAGTTCAGGTACCTGGAAATAGGCATTGGCGACGTTCCCTTCGTCGTTGAGGAATATTTCTATTTTTCCATGTCCCTCAAGACGGGTAACGGGGTCGATGGTTACTCGTTTAGCGCTCATACTTGCGGTATTCTTCCTTTCAAAATTGAACCTGGCAGGCTGTATTTATAGAACGTCCCTGCAAAGTCGGGAATCGAGTCTATTATTTCGTCAACCTTTCTATTTATTTCTTCACCTTCCAGTCCTTTTATATCCGTGATATTCAGAATAGAGCCCAATGCTGCCGCCATTTTGGCACCCTGGTCCAGCACCCCTTCCGGAGGGCCGTAGCATCCGGTGCACGGCATATTCACCTTGGGGCAGAGAGCTCCGCAACCGTCCCTGGTAGCGATTCCCATGCATATAATCCCCTGTTCCAGGAGGCACTGTTCCCTGTCTGGAACAAACTCATACGTCCTGCGGATTTCCCTGATTTTTTTGTCCCCTTTTTTCCGTTCACATTCGTCGCATACGGATGATCTCCCTGCGCCGATAACGCTTCCCTTCGGCGGAAGCGGCTTACCCTGAATTCTGGCCTCTAACACATTCCATATCTGGTGTGGTTCGGGAGGGCATCCGGGGATGAAGTAATCCACATCCACCACCTCGGCAAGGGTTTTTACCTTGTCGTTAAAAGCGGTGCAATACAGTTTCCCTTCAGGCACCTCGCTTTCCAGCCGCGATGTTATGCCGGCAGGGTTGTCAATGCTCGGATTATCAAGATAAACGGTCTTCATGACCTGTTCTTTTGTGAAGAGATTGCAGAGACCGGGAATGCCCCCTGCATATGAACATGCGCCGAAGGCAATCATCAACTGAGACTTGTTCCTCAACAGGCGGGCCATTTCCTCATTTTCTTCTGTCCTGATAGCCCCGTTGAACAGCGTGACTGCAATGCTTTTCTCAGGCATCGCTTCGATATCCTTCTTTTTGGTGTCGAGGAGACAGGGGCAAAACATAAAGTCGAAGGTTGCATCAACGTCCAGGATCTTCTCGTTGATGTTCACCAGCGCTATCTCGCATCCGCCGCATGCGGCTGCCCAGTACATGCTCAATTTGGGTTTTTCAGACATAACCATCATAGAATAAATAGTCTATCATTTATTCTTGTCCTCTCATTGTTGCAGTTTAAATCTTTCCACAAGTTCCTTTAACTGATTAGACAATTTCGCCAACTTCACGCATAGGTCACCGATCTCATCTATAGAACCAGTAGTCTGTTCTGTTCCGGACACAATTTCCCTCAGCGCTGTCACGACCTGAGTACTCGCCGTCTTCTGCTGCTGCGTCGACAGCGAAATCTGTTTAGCAGCGTCCGTGGTTGCCTGCGCATCATCCACTATCTCCGCAAGTACCCCTGCGGTCTGGTTTGAGTACTCCATCCCCTCCTGTATCCCTTTTGCGCCCTTCTCCGATGCTATCACCAAACGGTTGATGGCTTCCTGTATCTCATTTATCTTGGACTCGATCTCGCCTGTCGATTCCATTACGCTGTCCGCAAGCCTGCGGATCTCGACCGCAACTACACCAAACCTCTTGCCGGCCTCCCCGGCGCTCGAGGCCTCCAGCGCCGCATTAAACGCTATCAGCTTGGTCTGGTCCGCTATGGCATTGATTATCTCCATTACTTTCGTTATCTCTCTCGACTTCCTCCCCAGTTCAACAATTTCCTCTATGCTCTTCTGGCTGTCATTGGTTATATCGCTCATCTTCATGAGCATCGACTCCACTGCCCCGGCCCCACGCTTGGTATTCTCCCACGTCTTTGACGCTATATCCACTACCAAGTTCGCATGGTCCGCTATCTGTGTCGATGAAGCCGAAAATTCCTCCATCGTAGACGTAATCTCGGCAACCGCCGCAGACTGCTCAGTCGAAATTGCCGCCTGCCGGTCAACAGCCGCTGAGCACTCGCTGACACCGGAGTTAATATCCGTAGCAGCATCGGAAACTTCCTTGACAACATCGTGCAAACTGTCGATATGTCCGTTAAACCATTTTGCCAGTTCTCCGATTTCGTCATCGGTAGTTACGACGATTTTCTTTGTGAGGTCATTGTCGAAATTCTTTATGCCGTTGCTGATCTTATCGATTGGCTTGTTAATGTATCTGTCAGCAAAGTAAGTTACAATTGCCAATAATACCATCACGATAATAACAGAGATGATCGTATTCTTGACGATCAGGGACGAAATCTCGGCCTTGACCTTTTCCCTTTCTTTGGCAACCAGCACATCGATATCGTCTATATAAATACCGGTCCCGATTACCCAGTCCCACTTTTTTATCAACTTTGAATAACTGAGCTTGGGCTCCATCCGATCGCTATTGGGAGTTTTCCACATGTACGACGTGTATCCTCCCTCATCACCTTTTTCCCTGGCAGTCTTGACGAGTTCTTTTATGATATATACCCCATTAGGGTCTTTAAGATTGCTGACATCTTTACCCTCCAGTTTCGGATCAGGGTGTGAGACCATAAAATAATTTAAATCGATGAGAAAAAAATAACCGTTCTTGCCGTATTGCAGTTTTTTAAGGGCTATAGCGGCCTTTTTCGCAGGCAAATCCTCTATTGCTTTAATCGCAATTTCAACAAGGTTTAATGTTTTCTCTTTCCGTTCCGCCATGAGAGTTTCCCTGTATTCTTTCAGTCTTTTTTCACCTGCGGTGGTAATAGTCATAACCCCTATGTATGAAAAAACAAACGAACCCAGAAGCAAAGGAATAATGGTAAAAATCAAGATTTTCTTTTTCAAGGAAAGTTTCATATTCGACCTCGCCAATTTTTTTTACCCCTCCCGTTTACTCATTTTCTAATTCACTCATTTATGATCCGCATTTGTCTGCCCGGCCTTGTCCCTCTGGACGATCAAAAGTCTTGCTAATGCAGACCGCACCCTCCTGCTCAGGTCATCCGCGCTGAGCGGCTTCATAATAAAGTCGTTGACTCCCAGCTTGACGGAGTTCATTACAATATCTGTTTCATTGGCGGCGGTCAACATCAGGAACTGGGTGTCTTTGAGGCTATCCTGCTCCTTCACCCAGGCAAGGAGATCAGTCCCTTTCATGCCGGGCATGTTCCAGTCGCTTATCACAATGTGGCAGGGCACTACCTCCAGCTTTGTCCCTGGCCGTCTCCCCGCTGCTGGCCTCCTCTATCTCAACGCCATCCGGAAATGATGCCTTGAGAGCCGCCCTCACGAAGGCCCTCATTGCAGACTCGTCATCGACTATCAGAATTTTTACTCTATCCATGGTCTTTGTTCCCCCTGCCCGGCACTTCGCACTTTGAATGCCTCGACCAATGCCCTTAAGTTGTCAGACACCCCGGCCAGTTCGGAGCTGATGGAATGGATCCTGCCGATAGACTCTGACGTCTGCCCCGCTCCGGACACGATTTCCCTAAGCGCTGTCACGACCTGAGTACTCGCCGTCTTCTGCTGCTGCGTCGACAGCGAAATCTGTTTCGCAGCGTCCGTGGTTGCCTGCGCATCATCCACTATCTCCCCAAGTACCCCTGCGGTCTGGTTTGAGTACTCCATCCCCTCCTGTATCCCTTTTGCGCCCTTCTCCGATGCTATCACCAAACGGTTTATGGCTTCCTGTATCTCATTTATCTTGGACTCGATCTCGCCTGTCGATTCCATTACGCTGTCCGCAAGCCTGCGGATCTCGACCGCAACTACACCAAACCTCTTGCCGGCCTCCCCGGCGCTCGAAGCTTCCAGCGCCGCATTAAACGCTATCAGCTTGGTCTGGTCCGCTATGGCATTGATTATCTCCATTACTTTCGTTATCTCTCTCGACTTCCTACCCAGTTCAACAATTTCCTCTATGCTCTTCTGGCTGTCATTGGTTATATCGCTCATCTTCATGAGCACCGACTCCACTGCCCCGGCCCCACGCTTGGTGTTCTCCCACGTCTTTGACGCTATATCCACTACCAAGTTCGCATGGTCCGCTATCTGGGTCGATGAAGCCGAAAATTCCTCCATCGTAGACGTAATCTCGGCAACCGCCGCAGACTGCTCAGTCGATGTTGCCGCCTGCTCTTCAACAGCCGTTGAAAGCTCGCTGGCAAAGGAATTATTCACCATGGCCGCTTCCGAAATCCGGGACATCATATTGCTCAAGTGTTCGATCATTAATTCCATTGATGCACACATGCTTGCCTGCATTTTTTTGTCGAATTCGAGCTCAACGCTCAAATCGCCGTCCGCCATTCTTTTCAATATGCCGGAAACATATGCGGGTTCACCGCCCAATTGATTCATAATATTATGAAAGACTATATGCAAAGACGCCGCTATTATAAAAAAAGAAATTAAAATGGCCCCCGCGGCCATATTGCGCTCGTGATGATACCCTGCAATGGCATCCCGGCCTTTTTCGTCAAGGAGTCTGTTTCCATCTTCCCATATGAAGTTGACAATTCCGTCTATATCATCGACGAGAGACCGGTCAATCCCTTTCACCAGTCTATCGACTATTTTATAACTTTGAGCGTTCGATTTATCATACCGCTTCAGCGCCTCCCTGTACTTGACCCCGAGCGCGGAATGCTTTTCTATTGTCCCGTCTACTTTAGACTTGTCCATGCCGAGCTTGCCCATTTCGAATTCCAGAACATTAAGGGTGTCCTGAACTTCCCTTTCTTCTTTTTCGAAATTCGCGAAGTATTGATCATATGCTTCCGGATCCTGCCCTCTTAGTAAAAGGTCCTTCCATTCCTGCACCTGTTTCTTGAAACTGACCTGAGCAGCCCTTCCCGTGTAGATTGCATTAACCAGTTCTTTTGATGCTTTCTGGTTATCAAAAAGCATAGCGTTGGATTCATAAAGAAAATATATTCCGGAGATGCCGAGAAGAAGTACTGCCGCAGTGACTGCGACTGTGCAGAAATATAACTGGTGCCTTATACTTGCATGCTTGAAGAGAAATACTTCGTATAGCCTGTTTTTGTTCAGCAACATGGGCAAGTACCTCCTGCAACCGCAATTTTGCAACAATCGAGAAGAAATATAATCCCTGCATCCCGCAACACAACTCCCCATAGTGCCTTTGCAGTGCCCGACAATGCAATGATGTCCGGTATCGGCCTGATGGAATCTATTTTCACCAAAGCGATCTCTTCGGGATGGTCTATTACAATGCCGCGGCGCGCCCATTCGTCCCTCATCACGAGTACATGGGGATCATCATATCGGACCGCTGCCCCCCTGAATTGAAGCCTCTCGTGAAGGGCCACTGTGGCAAGCCCTTGCAGCCTGGCATCTTCGGGCTTCAGCATACCCGCAATCTCCCGGGTCTCTACACCCATCCTGACGCCCATCATGGTAAAGACAAGCAGTTCGATCTCTTCGGGGTTGCTGCTCTTGCGCTCTTCACTGTAGCTCATACCGATATCTTCTCGAAAATTCTTCTCGCGGAAAGCAGTGTTACGGTCTTATTGCCGTGGATGAATTCGCCTGTTACAAATCCCTTGAGCGATTGACTAAGCGTCGCAAGGGGAGGCTTTATCGAGTTTACCGGGATATCCAGCACGTCCTCCACTGATTCCACAAGCACGCCGGAGCGTATCCCCTCGCCGACAGCTATAAGGATGCGGCTGTTAACTGCTCTTGCGCTATCCGGCAATCCGAGAAATGCGGCAAGATTTATTACAGACTCGATTTCGCCCCGCACATTTATCACACCGTGGATAAAACCGGGTGTTCCTGGAACATAGAAAATATTGGACTGTGAAAGTATTTCCTTCACTTCGCTGCCGTAAAAGGCATAGTCGCCTCCGGCCAGGGCAAAGATAACCACTTTCACCCTTTCTTCTTCAACGTTGACGATTTCGTCTTTCTCCCTGCGGCGCTTTGCCTCCTCAAGGACAAAATCCCTGCTATGTTTATCTCCCGACACTGCCTATATCACCTTCCCCCGAAACGGTTTCCCCGGACTTTCCCTTCTGCCGGACAAGAATTATTTTTTCCCCCGCTCCTGCCGATTGTATTCATTGATAATCGCTGTTATTTCCTTCGCTTCCTTATGAATGCCCCTGGTCTTTTCACCACGCTGGTACTCCCCTTCGTAGACGTCCCAGTTGCCATGCTGGTTTGCCACGTATTTGATTCCGTTGGCTTCATAGCACGTTACCAGCACATTGGTGTAAAACGACTTTACGTGAGTTCTCTTAATCACACGCCGGCTCCTTTCAAAACCCGTAATTAAAAATGCAAGATAAACAATTATATGTTATTGAAAACACATCTGTAAATGCCTTACGGTTTCGTAAAAAGTTCATAGGCAAGGCGCGCAAGTCCGCAGGAATGAGGCGTACTTTTTCGTACGTCGCAGTGACTAAGGACGTAGCGCAACGCAGCATATGGACTTTTTACGAAACCGTTATTCTTATTTCCCTTCGCACCATTTATGTGCGTTCTGGAACATCTTCAGCCATGGTGACACTTTAAGCGTCTTTCTCAGGTGTTCCGGCATCCAGGGCCATTGCCACTTGAGAAACGTCCTTTCAGGATGGGGCATTAAAGCAAGGTGCCTGCCGTCGGCAGTGCAAAGGCCCGCAATCCCCGCAGGAGACCCGTTTGGATTAAACGGATATGTCTCCGTTATCCTACCGACGTCATCAATGTACCGTATCGGCGCAAGATTTTGTTTCATCACTTCATTGTATATTTTTTTATCAGGGAAATGGGCTCTTCCTTCACCGTGCGATACCCATATACCAAGCACGGAGCCTTCCATGCCTCTCAGCATGATTGCGGGGCTTTTTAAAATCCTGACCGTGGCAAAACGCGATTCAAACCTTCCCGACCTGTTCTGGATAAACCTCGGCTGGCGTTTGTCCGAAATCCCCTGCCAGGGCACCCACCCGAGCAGTGCAGCAAGCTGGCATCCGTTACATACACTGAGACTGAATGTGTCCGGCCTCTGATAAAAATCATTAAACTGATTATAAAGCTTATTACTGAACCGTATCGTGCCGGCCTGTCCCTTTCCGGAATCGAGCACATCAGCATAACTGAATCCGCCTACAAAAGCTATCCCCTTGAACCCTGGAAAGCGTCATCCTTTCGTACAGCAGATCGGTCATCGTTACATCCCACGGCTCAAAACCCGCCTGATAAAAGGCGGAAGCCATTTCCCGGTCGCCATTGCTGCCTTCCTCCCTGATGACCGCCACTGCAGGTTTGGCCTTCTTTTTCATGAAAACGGCAGGAGTCTGCTTAGGGATGAAAGATAGATGGTATGAGGGACCGGGCCTGTCATAAATTGCAGCCTTCTCTTCAAGCACACACTCGGGATTCGCCTGAAGCATATCCAGCCGGTGGCTGGTCTCTTCCCAGACCGATCTGAGTTCCCGCCATGTCTTTATTCAACATGAGTTCTCCGTTAACGCTCATCCTGACGCCCTTTTCCGTCAGGCTGCGGCCGATAATCCGGTAAGGCACTTTATGCTCATGCAAGTACCGCCGCAATTTCTTTCTCGGACTTTTTCTCATACTCCATGACAAGCCCCAGTTCCTCGGAAAAGAAGACCGCTATCGGGTCATTTGATTAGCTATCGGGATGATCGACTTCAAGCCCGCAATTCCCGGCAAAGGCCATTTCCAGCAGCGTAGTGATAAGTCCTCCGTCGCTCCTGTCATGGCCTGCCAGCACACAGTCCCTCGTTCTATCAGGAGTTGCACGGCATTAAAAGCGTCCTTCAGCATAGTAGGCTGTCTTCCACATCAGGCGATTCGTTCCCCACCTGTTTATAGCACTGCGCAAGCGACGAGCCGCCGAGCCTGTTTTTCCGGACCCGAGATCGATATAGATAAGACTGCTTTTGCCCGGGGCTTTCAGGTCAGGGGTGACCACCTTTGTAATATCCCGGCACGGCGCATATGCCGATATCACCAGCGCTCCCGGGGACTTTACTATTTCAGTCTTCACCGGAAGGGAGGTTTACAATTGAAGCCATTGAAAGACTGTCTTTACCCCCGTCGACGGCAATGCCGAGTTCCAGCATCAAGTTCCCTCATGGCTACAGCGGCATCATAAAGCCGTGCGCCCTCACCCGGAAGTTTCGGCGCCCACATCCAGTTCGCGGAGCACTTGATGTCTCTGAGCGCGCTTATACGCGCCCAAACAATATTGGTCAACGCTTCTCCGACAGACATCCTCGCCATCGCCGAAGGATTGATCAGCCCTTTAACAGGCTGCTCGCCTATAGCTATAGCTGCGCCTGTACAGCCCGAAATGGCTCTGGGCAATGACAGCCACATCAGAGACAGTAAGCTGAAGCGGCCCGGCACACTGCTGCCTGGCAATGAGACCGGTAACCGACCTGTCCACCTTGTTTGTCAGGAACCTTTTCGACCCTACCGATACAAGCCTGAGCACCCTGTCGAGTGCATCTTCAAGCGTAATGCCATCAGGCAAATCAAGCGACTGGGTATGGCCGGAAGTGCGTTCCATTCTGAACACTTTCCTCGGCATATCACCAAGCACCTTTCCGAGGCTCAACCGCTCGGCGACAGTGCCGTCGGCTCCCGTCATAGACAATAATTTCTCCGTCACCGGTTATTTCCCCGATTACCGCAACAGGAACTTTTTCCCTGCTGCACAAGCTCCGGAACATCTCTACTTTCTCAGGGCCTATAAGAAGGGCATCCTGTTCCTGATATTCAGCGCCCCATATTTCAAGCACAGACAATGTATAATCACCGACAATTACCTTCCGTATATCGATTTTTGCGCCTGCCGGATGGATTATTTCCTTCACCACATTGCAATTGCCGCCTGCGCCCTGGTCATGGATACTGACAATAGGATTGTCATCACCAAGTTCAACACATGCCCTGATGACCCTGTTGACCTTTTGCTCCATTTCAGCATCGCCGCGCTGCACGGCATTGAAATCAAGTTCTTCTACGTTTTCCCCCTGTATCATGCTTGAAGCAGCGCCGCCTCCCATGCCTATCCGGTATGCAGGCCCCCCGATCTTCACCACCGCCATGCCCCGTTCCGGCTCTTTTTTCTCTGTGTGCAAGCGCATCAATCTGCCCTACCCCTCCGGTAAACATAATTGGCTTGATCCATTCCCTCCTCTCGCCGTCAGGAAGTTCTAAGCCCGAACGACCTGTGTAAAACCCTGAATGACCGGCTCGCCAAACTTGTTTCCATAGTCGGATGCGCCGTTGCTCGCCTCAATTTCGATCTGGAGCGGCAAGGCCAGGTTGCCGGGATAGATAAAAGAGCCGTGCTCCCAAGGCAGCGGATATCCCGGTATTTGCAGGTTCCCCACGCAGTAAGCCGCTGTGCCGGCAACAACAAGACTTCCCCTTCCGGTTGCATGCACATCCCTTATTCTGCCGCCGGTGCCTGTTTCAGCACCGGGGAACGGCGCAACCCCCGAAGGGAAGTTATGCGTTTCCGCCGTGAAGATAATATGGTAAACACGCTTATTCCGCCTGAACAAGGGGAAGGGGCCATAGCGGATTTTCAGGTATAATAGTTGTCAATTTCATACCCGCGGATAGCACTGGAATTGTCTCTGAATGCAATAATACTGTTATTCGGGTTTCTCTTAAAAGGCTCCTTGACAATCTGCATCAGACTCTCCGGCAGCGCCTTTCCGTCGATAACCAGTCTGCCCCTGAAAAACCAGTGACGTGAATGCTCGCTGTTTGATTGGCTCAGGTCGAAACATTCAACATCCGTAGGGTTTCTTTTCAGTTCATCTTTAAAGAGCCTGTAATAATAATCGATGTCCCATTCATCAAAGCCAAGCCCCAACTCTCTGTTGATTCGGGCCAGCGCCTGTTCCCCATCTTCAATGACAGGCATATTTTGACGCGATTCGGGCCTTACCCCTGTCTCAAAAGTAGTGAGCGGACCGGGATAAAGGCATTCCGTCATCCTGTCGTGAATCAACTCAGGAAAGGCCCCTGTCATCGAGACGGCTTCAGCCTTTTGCTTTCCGGTTAACTTATATCTCCTCGAACGCTCTATGCGCCTTACTTTCAGCAAACCGCAGGCATGGCAAATGGAAACTGCATTGGCAGACCAGGCAGTAGTAAAACTCAAACGCGGGACCCACCTCAAAAAGGAATTCGGCATGGGTGGAGGGATTTGCCAGAAAGCTCCTGTCCGAAAAATTCTGCGGCTCAAAAGTCTCGGCCAACAGCCAGCGGAGCGTTTTCAGTTCTCCCTGGGTGAGAGGCTCAGAAGTTTCTATGTTAAAGCAAAACTCTGTTTCAATATCCGCGACATCAGGCCAGATTCTCTCCCTTACCGCATTCACGAGAACGTTTCGTTTATATGGTGAGAGAGCAGGCGTGCGATAGAAATGAAGAAGTTTATTGTCCGGCATTTTACCCCTTTCTATTTTTGTTGCTTATACCCTTTGTCATTTTACCATAACACATATAAATCAAGCCTCCGCTACTGCAGCAGTATATGGTAAAATATTTCGTTAATTTAGAACTGAGGGGTGTCGCTGATGCAATTGCGTTTGACTTCGGATGAAGTGGTGCAGACCCGGGAGGACCAGAGCCTTTACACCTCCCTGAAGAAAGCCGGCATTTATCTCGTTGCCTCCTGCGGCGGTAAAGGAGTATGCGGGAAATGCAAGGTAAAGGTACTGGATGGGGCCAGTGAGTCTGTCTCCCACACTAAACTGACGGCAAAAGAGCTTAAACAGGGGATGGTACTTGCCTGCCAGACCTTCCCCAGGGGCGATCTGCTTCTTGAAATACCTAAAGAGTCAAAACTGGTCATAGGTGACAAGATTGCGCTTGCCAAAACAAAAAACCTTGTCTCATACCTTGAGTCATATGGAGTTGTCATCAATCCTCCCGTTAAGAGGATGTCGCTTCAACTACCACCTCCCACAATCAACGACAACATAAGCGATCTTGAGCGTATGAAGAGGACGCTCAAAGAGAAGGGCCTGGCTGATATGCGTTTCACTCATGGCTTCGTGTCCGCGATGGCCGGCACACTTAGAGAGGCGAAGTGGATAGTCGACCTCATTTACGTGCCCGGAAACGGGATGGAAAGCGAGGCCATTTTCCTCGCCTCTCCGGGATATCACAGGCGTTATGGTCTGGCCATCGACATCGGTACAACTACGGTTGTGGTGTATCTTGTCAAACTCATCGACGGATCAATAGTGGACGTGGGTTCAACTTATAACTCCCAGATACGTTTCGGAGATGACGTAATAACGAGGATAGTACATGCAACGGAAAGCGGGGGGCTCGATGAGCTCAGGAATGCTGTGGCTGCCGACATCAACACTATAGTCTCCTCGTTACTGGAACGGCATGATCTCGATGAGGAGCAGATATATACCGCCACTGTTGCAGCCAATACAACGATGTCTCATATCTTCTGGGGAATGAATCCAGCTTCCATCAGGGAAGAACCTTACATCCCCACGGTGAACTTCTTCCCGCTCTGGAAAGGCGGCACCGCCAAACTCCGGGTCAATGCGCAGGCGCCTGTTTATACTGTCCCATCCATAGCCAGTTACGTCGGCGGAGACATTGTTGCAGGGGTGCTTGCCTCAAAAATGCACCGCCATCCCGAAATTGCCCTTTTTATGGATATTGGCACCAACGGCGAAATCGCTGTCGGAAATAATGAGTGGCTCATGACAGCCGCATGCTCTGCCGGACCCTGCTTCGAAGGCAGCGGGATTCGATGCGGAATGCGCGCAACATCCGGGGCGATCGAGGCCATCAAAATCGACAAAGAGACTTTCGAGCCCGAAATTTCCGTTATAGGCGGCGGCACAGCCATGGGCATATGCGGGTCGGGAATGATCGACGCCGTGTCCGAAATGTTCCTGACCGGCATTCTGGACCTGAAAGGCAAGTTCATTTCAGGAAAGACAGGCAGGGTCAGAGAGAGCGAAGAAGGTCTGGAATATTTGTTCTTCCCCGGAGATGCGCACCGCAGGGACATCGTGCTTACAGAGCCCGATATCGAAAACCTGCTCCGCGCAAAAGCTGCCATCTATGCCGGGGTCACAACGCTGCTGGCCGAGGTCGGCTTGACCATTGATTCAATTGAACGGATATACATAGCCGGCGGGTTCGGCAACTATATTAATGTCGAGAGGGCCATTATACTCGGCATGCTCCCGGATGCCCCCAGAGAGCGGTTCGTATTCATGGGCAACACATCCATCACAGGCGCATACCTCTGCCTGCTTTCGGAGGAATTGAGGGACGAGGCGGAGAAAATCGCTTCTCAAATGACTTATGTGGAACTGTCCGTTTCCCACAACTTCATGGACAAGTATATGTCGGCCCTTTTCCTGCCGCATACCGATATCAGCCAGTTCCCCACAGTGCAGGCGCTTTTGCAGAAATAGCCATAGCCCCTTTCCTTCCTTAAAACATATTTCATAGTATATAATTTAAAAACAATGGGTTTCTGGCACGCCATAAAGAGGGATTTCGATGCTGTCTTTCAGCGCGACCCTGCCGCAAGCAGCACTGTCGAGGTGCTTTTAACTTATCCGGGACTGCATGCCATTTTAATGCACCGCATAAGCCATGCGCTCTGGGACCTCCGCGTACCGGTGCTGCCCAGATTCCTGTCCCACGTCGCGCGCCTGCTGACCGGCGTCGAAATACACCCGGCAGCAAAAATCGGCAGCGGTTTTTTTATTGATCATGGGATGGGGGTCGTAATCGGAGAGACCTCCGAGATAGGAGATGATTGCCTTCTGTACCAGGGAGTGACGCTGGGCGGCACAGGAAAAGAAAAAGGGAAACGCCACCCCACATTGAAGAACAACGTAGTAGTGGGTGCCGGCGCAAAAATTCTCGGCCCGATTGTTATAGGCGATTATGTTAAAATAGGCGCTAATTCCGTTGTCTTGAAACCTGTCCCTGATTATTCCATTGTAGTGGGTGTGCCGGGCAGAATCATAAAAAAGGAAGTGGTGCATGTGGGTGCGGAAGGCCCTGTCGAGGCGCTTGATCATGTGAAACTCCCGGACCCCGTTGAAGAAAAACTTGTTGAGTTCGCGGAACAGATCGCAAAACTTGAAACGAGGATCGATAAAATGGAAGGAAAGAGAACAAGCATGAAAGTGTTCAACACAATGTCGCGGAAAAAAGAAGACTTTGTCCCTATAGAAAAAGACAAAGTGGGCATTTATGCCTGCGGCGTTACAGTGTACGACTATTCACATATCGGCCACGCACGAAGCGCCGTAGTTTTTGACGTCATCAGACGTTATCTGAACTACAAAGGGCTTGCAGTGAAATATGTCAGGAACTTTACCGATATCGACGATAAAATAATCAAACGGGCCAATGATGACGGCATTGCATGGGACGAGGTCTCGCGAAAGTATATCGCAGAGTATTATATGGACATGGACAGGCTCGGCGTTGCACGGGCCGATGTGGAGCCGAAAGCAACAGACCATATACAGGAAATGCTCAATGTGATAAAGGTGCTCGTCGATAAAGGGCACGCCTATGTCTCCGACGGGAGCGTGTACTTTGCCGTCGATTCATTCCGCGACTACGGAAAGCTCTCCGGGAAAGAGCAGAAAGATCTGCTTGCAGGCGCCCGGGTAAACATCGAGGAAAAGAAGAGGAACCCCTCCGATTTTGCGCTCTGGAAGGCATCAAAAGAGGGCGAGCCGTGGTGGGAGAGTCCCTGGGGCAAGGGAAGGCCGGGATGGCACATCGAATGCACGGCCATGGCGATCCGTCATCTCGGCGAATCTATTGACATTCACGGCGGCGGAGCAGATCTTATCTTCCCCCACCATGAGAACGAGATCGCCCAGTCCGAGGCATTTACCGGGAAGCCCTTTGCAAGATATTGGGTCCATAACGGCTTCATTACCATCGACAAGGAGAAGATGTCGAAATCCCTCGGGAACTTCTTCACGATCCGTGAAATCCTTGAGAAATATGATCCGGAGGTAATCAGGCTGTTCCTGCTCTCAAGCCATTACCGGAGTCCCATTGAATTTTCAAATGAGCAATTGCACGATGCGGAATCCTCTTTGGACAGGTATTACAGCACTATCGCACGAATCGATGAATTCCTGCCGGCTGTCCAGGCGACTGCGCAGAAGACACGTAAGAACACCGACGCTGTGGTGGATGAACTCAAGGCGGTGCTCGATACTTTCAAAACCCGTTTCGAAGAAGCTATGGATGATGATTTCAATACCGCACTCGCCGTTGGGCATGTTTTTGAGCTGATCAGAGTCACCAACAAATTCCTCGATTCAAAACTCTCCGGCGGCGATGCCCAAAAACTGATCGGCCAGACGCAGGAAGCCCTGCACATGGCAGGCAGCGTGCTTAACCTCTTCCAGCGGACACCTGCACAGTGGAATATCGATCTGCTGGCAACGCGGAAAATCCCTCTCGCCAGGATTGAGATAGAACAGAAGATAGAGGACCGGAATGCCGCGAGACAGAACAAAGACTGGGCGCTCGCGGATTCAATAAGAAAAGAGCTGGAGGAGAAGGGGATACTTCTTGAAGACGGCAAAAGCGGGACGGGATGGAAGGTGAAGATAGTTTAGATGCAGTAGTCGGGATTTTTTGTTTACGGGTTTTGCAACCGCTTTTAAAGACCTCGGAATATCAGTCGTCACAGGAGTGTTGCACTTCGTGAAGTGGCCCTGATAACAGTTGGTAATATCAGCCACATGATATGATTTTATGGTAGAATTCCGCACTCATTATGAGTAAAGTTTGTTTTTCATGAAATTGTATATTTCATCAAATCTTTTATTGATCGAATCCAATATCATGCCCGCAATAAATGACATTATCGAAAGAATCATCGAACCGACAGCAAATATGGAGAGCGGTACGTGAGTAATATACCGCGTTTCGATGAACTCCCTGACTACTACGAAGCCCGATAAAATGGAAGTCAGGAAAAGCAAAAAAGAAACTATGGAAAAAAAGAGGAGCGGCCTGTAGTCCCTGAAGATAATCGCGATAGTTTTCAATACTAATATTCCGTCTTTAAAGGTGCTGAGCTTGGAAAAACTCCCAGCGGGTCTCGCCCCGTAGTTTACATTCATTTCCCTTATGCAATAGCCGTATTTCAAGGCCTTTAAAGTGATCTCGGTTTCCACTTCAAAACCTTTTGACGTAGAATTTATATTTTTTACAAAAGCTTTATTCATCACTCTAAAGCCAGACATGACGTCGGTCAAGTTTGCATTAAACAATTTATTTATAAACAACGCCACTAACCTGTTCCCGAAAGTATGAAAAGGCCTGAAAGAGTTACTCGTGTATTTTTTCAATCGTGCTCCGACAACCATATCGGCTTCATCATTAACAATCAAGCTGATCATATTATCCACGTCTTGTATGTCGTAAGTCGCATCACCGTCTATCATTACGTAAATATCCGCATCGACTTTTGCAAACATTTCCTGAACGACAAAACCTTTGCCGCGGCGTTTTGCCTTAACGACTATAGCGCCATAATTTTCCGCCACTGCCGCGGTGTTGTCGCCTGAATTATTATCAAAAACATATATGGCCGCTTCAGGAAGCTTTTGCCTAAAATCGCTTATCACCTTCCCAATAGTTAGTTCTTCATCAAGGCATGGAATTATGACAGCTATATTCTTCATTCCTGTCTGATCCTTTCCCGATTAGAGATTCTGTCCAGTGCCAGTTCAGGCTTTCCTGAACTGGCACTGGCAATCCAATTGATTCTCGACACCCCTCTCAGAGCTGAATCATGATAGAAGCTCCTGAAAACCTTGGCTGCTTTGCCTCCAGCAGTGAATTCCAGCCGTAAGAACCGTAACCCGAGAAGCGAAACCTTGCCGCGATAATTTTTGTTTATACCAATAGTTAATGATTTCGCATTTACTATCCTGCGATGAAACAAAATATTAGCAACCTCATCGTTACATGTCCGCACGTAATCATACATTTTATCGACTCTTTTGCCATTGACGAACAGAACCATATTTTTATCGAAAAAATCTTCGCCTTCAGGCCATACCGAGAATTGTAAAGCATCAAAGGTTCTTGGCGGGTCGAAAGTGACTTCGACCAGTTTATCATCTTGACCCTGGTAATCATAGCTCCAGGCTGTCCCGATATTATCACTCTGAAGCCCGGCAGTTGCCTCTTTATTTCCGATAACATTAATATTGCCTGACCACTTCACATCTTCAAAATGCACCCCGATAAACATGGCTGCCAAAATAGGCAATGTTGCTGATAGAACAAAACATGGCCGCGAAAGGACCTTCCAGCTGTCCCTAAAGGTCAAATATGCCGGTAATGCCAGGAGCGGAAACGTCCAAACCAAATAATGCTCTGTACCCCAGCGGAGATTTGCCGCATTAAAATCATTGTACGACAAATAGAACAGGTAACAAGTTACAATTGACAGACAAAACCCGATAATCCGGATGCCCATTTTCCGGTACATGTAAAATATGCCGGGGACAACAAATAACAGCCATGGAACTCTCATAAAGAACATCGGAGAGCCTAAAAAATAAATAGAACCGGCCTCAACAAAAATGGAATAACCCTTATATAAAATATGGTCGAGGCCAAAACCGATATTTCTGGTAAGAACGGTATAAGGTGTCGTCCAATAAGTTCCGTATATAAATTTATTCGCAAGTATTCCGGCTATTGCGAATGGCGCGAAACATAGACATGATCTTAAGCTCGTCCTCAATATTAGAGTCCTGTCTTTTGTGGCCAAAACAGAAAATACAAATATGGGGAAGACAAAAAGTATATCGCCGGGCCGTGTTAAAAAAATAACACCGGTCAAAAGGGATGAAATAACAAAATTCTTTTCTTTATACTTCTCGAATATAAGCAAATATATGATTATATATGTCAACGCATGTGTAGGAAGCGTTGTCCATGGCTGGGCGATACGCTCTATGATGACACGTGAAAGGAATATAGATAGAAAAACCAGCAGGACCGACTCTGCTTCCGACAGGAACTTTCTGAATATAAGATATAAAGACGATATTATCAAAAGGAAGAAAATGATGTCCGGTATAAGGAAAGGATGGGCAGGCAGGAGCTTGCAAAAAAAAGCACCCATCAGGGAGTAACCTAATGGATACCAGTGCGACTGTGGACTGAAATCAAAATTGGACAAAGCCTGTGCGCTTTGAAGGTAGCGTTGCTGGTCCGACCATAACGACCATCCGCGAGTATATTTAAAATATGCTGAAAGGTAAGCTGCGACCGATCCTGTCAGCAAAAAAACATAATAAAGAACCTTAAGGCCTGACGTCTTATGCAGTTTGTCGATTGCGTTGGTCATATTTTTATTAATATCTCGAAGAACACGCAAACCTAATAAGAGATTAGTTGTGAATCCTTTTTATTGATACTCGATGTAAAGTTAACATTGTTACTCTATTTGTAGCCGACAATAATGTGATTGATTATAGCATGTTCAGTGGTGTTTTATTCGAATTGCACTCTTGACGCAGGTGGCCGGCAATAAGGGGTCTGTCATCGACACTGAGCATAGATGAAACGTGAACAGATCAAGTTTCAATCAAGCGGCCGGCACTTGCATGGCGTCAGCATAGTGTGATACATTTATGTAATACAGTTGAGGAGATAAATATGCCCGTCAGCGTAAGACTGGACAAAGAAACCGAAGAACTGCTTGAAAAGGCCGCACGCATTACAAGCAAGCCCAAAAGCAGAGTAATGAAAGAATCCATAAAAGATTATTGTTTGCGAATAGTGACACGTCACGGGAAAAGGCCCTATGACCTTGCCGGCGACCTTATTGGAAAGGAGGGAAGCGGCAGGAGTGATCTTTCTGTAAGGGGAGAGGAAATCCTCAGAGAATTGATCAGAAAAAAGCATAAATGATTGCTATAGATACAGGCCCTATTGTTGCTCTCTTCGATAAAAATGACGGCAGACACCGCATCTGTGTCGAAACCTTCAAGGCACTTAACGGACCGCTCGTTACGACCTGGCCTGTAATAACTGAGGCGTTTTATTTGCTTGGATTCTCTGTCACCGTGCAGGATGATTTATGGGAATTCATAACAAGAGGTGCTGTTTTCATCTCCGATCTTGATAAGATATTGATGGCGTCATGCAGAGTTTTGATGAAAAAATATCATGACCTCCCCATGGATCTTGCGGATGCCTCCCTGGTTGCTGTGGCAGATGCGGCAAACATCAGCACTGTCTTTACACTTGATAAGGATTTCAAGGTCTACAGGACTAAACAGAAAAAACATTTCAAAATGCTCCCGGGGAGTTGAATATTTAAATGGTCATCAAGGAAACGACATGAAAGACAGGGACGACAGGGTCTTTTGGATATACGGCGTAAATCCGGTTGCGGAAGCGATCAAATCGGGACGAAAAGTTGATGCAGTTTACGTGCAGCATCAGAGCGGGACGCAGTTGGGCGCTATTATATCGTCGGCAAAGGCTAAAGGCATCCCGGTGAAAATAGAAACAAAAGAGTTTTTCGACGGCAGATTTCACAAGGGCCATCAAGGTATCGCAGCCATTACCGGCAAGAAGGAAAAACTCCATGTCGAGGAATTACTGGACATCCCATTAAAAAGAGATGAAATCCCTTTTTTTATCATTCTCGACTCCATAGAGGACCCAAGGAATTTCGGCGCTATATTGAGGGTTGCGGATGCTGCGGGAGTGCATGGGGTTGTTTTCCAGTCGCGCAGGTCAGCGGGGATTACCCCTGTTGTGGCAAAGGCATCGGCTGGTGCAATCGAACACATAAATCTCACCGAGACCGTTAACATAAAGCACGCGATGGGAAAAATGAAAAAGGCCGGCATTGTTCTGATCGGTGCGGAAGCCGGAACAGGCACTCCACTATGGGACATCGATATGAGTGCTCCGCTGGCCCTCATTGTCGGGTCCGAGGGCGGAGGATTGCGCCGGACAGTGCGTGAGATGTGCGACTCGACTGTCAGTCTGCCAATGAAAGGGGCTGTCAATTCGCTTAATGTATCAGTCGCTGCCGGCATACTTTGCTATGAAGTCATCCGCCAAAGGAAAGCATGACCCCGACCGGGGTGTTCTCCTTATCGCTGGATTTGAGCGTCAATTTAAAATATAATGAAGATAGCATCTTTTGAATCAGTTCTTTTGAAGTGACGGTGGATACATTCACATGGAATATTACGTTCACCAGGTACGCGGCAGGTTAAGAATACAGACGCCCGTATTGCGCAGCAATCCGCAAAAGACCGATGAGTTTACCAAAAACATAAAAAATATAAATGGCATACAGTCCTTAAAGATCAACCCCCTCACCGGCAGCGCCCTGTTGCTTTATGATGAAAAGAAAATAAATTGCGAACAACTCATCGGCATTCTTGAAAAATACGGCTACTTTAATCTCGCCAAATCCACAACCAACGATGAGCTCGTTGAGCATATTTCAGAAAAAGTGCTCGGCGTAGCTGAACAGGTAATCACCGTCATGGAAGGCGGCGGTCCGGAGGCTTAGCTATTATTACTTCTTCAGCGATTTCCCAATCCTCCGTTCAACGGACTTCACCTTCTCGTCAATCCTGTTCGGCCTGTCTTTTCGGTCATCAATGTTTATACTGGTTAACACTCTTTCCCCATCCTTCATAATCGTCATATGGCATTTCCTGATAAGCTTCATAACGTCATCCCATTCCCCTTCGATGACCGTACCCATGGGATTGATCTTGTACGGCATTCCGCTTGCATCCACAATTTTCAGCACCTCAGCCAGTTTGTCTCCGATGCTGCTGCCTATACCTACAGGCACAATGCTGAATTCCGCCAACATAACACCCTCCTTGTCCGCCATTTATAGTTAATCATCCGGCACCGCTCTGCCCGCCTCAACCCATCGAAAGCTAATTCTATTTATATTATACGCCGGATTTCAGCCGGTCGTTCCGATTTAATCCTGCCGGCTGTGCCGACGCAAAAACACAATCCTTATTATGGGAAACATCAGATTTTGGTCTGAAATAAGACTTTTGGGAGAGTGCTGTGATACTCACAACATATTTAAATTAATGCAACTATAGCAATGTTTCTTATGGAAGTCAGTCTATCTTCCTGTCTTTTTTGCCCAGGCTCGAATATAAAATTACGCTCAGCGTAATTTTATTAGTCACTTATTTCACCACCGGTCAATCGACAGCATTATCCAGACCATATTCCCTACACATCCCTATGATAGCCTCTCGTTTAGCTTCGTCCTTGAGTTCATAGGCATAGCTCAATACACCAGCGTCCTCTCCGTTCGTTGCATTAACATCTGCGCCAGCTTCAAGAAGTAGCTTCATCATCTCAGTACTGCCGTCATAAGCTGCAAACAGCAGTGCTGTGTTGCCGTGACGGTTCTCTCTATTTACATCTGCGCCTTTTTCGAGAAGGAACTTTACTGTTTCAGTGTGACCATAACGGGCTGCCCACATTAGAGCAGTCCAGCCATAATTATTGTTGGCATTAATATCCGCGCTTGATTCAAGGAGGAGCCCCACTGTTTCATTGTGGCCATAACGGGCTGCCAACATTAATGGCGTATCTCCAAAATTGTTCTTCGCATTCACATCAGTGCCCGCTTCAAGCAGCTGCTTAACTGCCTCAGTATTGCCATTTCGGGACTCAGCTAACAGCATGTTTTTATCTTCCATAATGTTTCCTCCTTTCCATTTATTAATTTCCAGGCCTGTATGCCTCATGAATTTCCGGATTTTGTCGAATGGCTCTATCGTCGTATCAATGACAGCTCGATCATCACAATCGTCAGCTCGGTAAGCCTCGATATTGCCACCCTCCCGCTGCTCCAACACAATATGATGGCGCTAGCAGGGGGACCGAAACGTGAAACCGTTATGAGTATTCTCTGGAATAGTTCTGAGACTTTCTTGCGTTGATGCCATTTAAAGAGTATACCAAAGGGCAGCATTTTCTGACTGCCTTGCCCGCGGGCCAACATTATAAGCCAACTATCTGTAGAGTAGAGGACTGGCGCGGTAGCTTAAGGCCCCGTTTCCAGCCCCCCCTCATCAATTCCGTGCATGCGGTTTTCCCGCACACGGCTTTCCGATTATCTTCTTCCAGAGGCCTTCACACTCTGAGTCCGAGGAGCCTTGGTCGGCACTTCATATACGCCTAGTGATTCAAAGTAATAACTGTTAGGATATGTCGTATATCCGAAACTGCGATAATGATGTTTCCGGCGCAGGTATACTCGAATCCTATAGACCAGATAGTTTCTCAAAGCTGACATGGCTTTCGTACAGTTGCCATAATAAAAGTAACCTACCCATCCCCTGGCGACTGCATTTACTCTCCGGATTACCTCTTCCGTCGGTATCGTACTGTACCGCTCAGTGGTCAATTCCTTGATTTCTGAGCGTATGTGTTTCAGTGCCTTTTTCGACGGCACGGTAAGAGGGTATGGGCGTCCGGTTTTCAGTCCTGTCCTCATCTTTATGCTGAATCCTAAGAAGGTAAAGCTCTCCTGCCATGCATCCACGACACAAGTCTTTTCCTCGCTCAGAGTGAGGCCAAGGTCGCTGAGAACCGTTTCCAACCCCTTCAGAATCCGCTCGGTATTGCCTTTGCACAAAACCACACAGTCATCGGCATACCTCACGAGTCTTGCCCCTAACTTCTCCTGCACTTTCTTAACCTTCCATAAGGTATCAAGTACATTCAAGTAGATGTTGGCAAGTAGCGGTGAGATCACGCCTCCCTGCGGTGTTCCCTTGTCATTCCCTTTGTACTCTTTCTTACCATCCTCACGCTCCTCAACAATCGGGGCCTTAAGCCACATCTTGATAAGCTTGAGAATATGCTTATCCATAATGCGCTTGGCCACCAATTGCATCAGCTTATCGTGGGGTATGGTGTCGAAGTACTTGGAGATGTCGGCATCAATTACGTCAATCTTGCCTTCACGAAGGTGCTTCCTCACATCGTCCACCGCCTGATGGGCGTTCCGCTTCGGTCTGAATCCGTAAGAGTTTTCCTGAAAGTCGGCTTCGAATATGGGCTCAATCACTATCTTTACTGCCATCTGTACTACCCTGTCTTTGATCACCGGTATCCCCAGCGGTCGTTTGCCTCCGCTTGCCTTCGGGATGTAAACCCTCCGCACAGGTTGAGGCTTATACTCCTTCCGCTTTAGTTCCCCGGCAATTGCTTCAAGGTACCCCTCGACTCCTCCTTCCCTCTCCTCTATGCTCCCAAATGTCTCACCGTCTATTCCCGGTGCGCCCTTGTTCGCTTTGACAAGGTTATAGGCATGGCTCAGGATGTCCATCCTATAGATCTTGTCATAGAGAAGATAGAACCGGTACTCCTTTTCCTGCTTGGCCTTCCGGTATAGTTTCCTCTGAAGTTCCCGAATCTTTTCTGGAGTTTCCAGCACGTTGTGCAATCTCCTTTCCTTTACTTCTTCGCAAACATGATAAAAGTATTGCCCCTTCCCTCTCCCAAGGTTATGTTGCCTTGCGATACAAACGGTAATATGGGCAAATCCGACTCCCTTGCTGACCCGATAAAATTTCGTTTCCTTATTTCTATCGGTTGCTTCCTGAAAAGCATCTGCAAGGGTCTCCCGTGTTCATTGTCGTATGGCTTCCCCTGCGTGTCACCCCTGACACCCCGGAAGTCCATCTATCGGTTACGGTAGTTTTCGTTAGGATAGATGCAACGGCCTTCCCCTGTCTGTGAAAGGGTCGGCAACTACGTCTTGCGTTTCGGGGCTACATCTGGATTCGCTTAAGCTGCAACCCACAGGTTCGCTCAACTCCCATAAGGAGCCTTTGTCAGGAAACTTAGTGCTTCAGGTCACCCTTTACACCTCCCTCTAGCTACATGGGTGAACTACCGAATTCCCACGGTCGGACTTTAACCGACGAGTCATACGTTTTACACGGCATACCACAGAAAATTGCATGCGTGAGGCGACGGCCACCTCTGCGGGGATTCAAATGGAAATATTCAACTTAATATTAAATAATAATAAATAAGGTAAATAAGGGGTCAGACTTACTTATTGACATTAGCTCTTTTGCCTTTGAGAAAATAAATTACCTTGCCATGCGGCATAATAGGATGACCATTCTTTAAATGTCAATAAGTAAGTCTGACCCCATTTGCCCATTCCAAATTAAGGCCGGAAAACTCAACAATACGGTGGACCACTTTTCGGGGTACAGTCAAGCGGAGTGCGAGCGGTAATTACAAGTGGCACAGTTTTTAGGGTAGAGGTCCAGAGTAGCGGATACTCCGATTAGTTGTGTCTTCCATGCAGCTAAATCAGTCAAACAACATTGATTTGAGTTTGATAACATTTTCATCTTCAGGATTACAAATATCCGGACATTTATCAAGAGAGACTTCTACTTTGCTCAATGCTGCTGCGAAAGACATACACGTCGGGTATCCGCATTTCTTACAATTGGTTCTTGGTAGTAATTTATAAATGTTCAGGGCAGGAATGTGCTTGAATTTCTGATCGTTAGGTTCAATTGAATCTTTTTTGGAGTAAATATCATTGAGAAATTCGATTAGCTTTTCAACTACTGTAACAGCATGGGCCTTATTTTCTACCACTACCAAAAAACCATAATCAGGATAAAGTGCACAGTGAAATTCATTAAAATTAAATTTAATATAATGGGGCTTATCAAAATACAATGGTTTTGTAGCCACCGCATTGATATATGGAAATAATGAGGAAATATCAGAATTGAATTTAAACTTAGCCTTAAATTCTAAACTCCCCGCCTCACACTCACGCCTTTCCAAAATCATATCTGAATATTCTATTATTCTAACCATTTTTTATTATACCTTGTCGTGGTTTTTATCAGACAGGTTATTTACCATATAGCTCTATTATTTCTTTTCTCCTGAAACAACCAACAACATGGTCGTTAACCATACCAGTGGCTTGCATGTGGGCATACAGGATGGTAGAACCCAAAAACTTAAAACCCCTGAGCTTCAAGTCCTTTGATAATGCATCAGACTCTTTTGATGTGGCAGGATAGTCCGATAATTTCCTTATTGTGTTGTTTTTTGTCTTGCCTCCAACAAAACCCCACGAATATTTTGAAAAGCTCCCGAACTCCTGCTGAACCTCAAGGAATCGGCCTGCATTATTTACTGCAGCTTCAATTTTCAGTCTATTTCGGATAATCCCCGGATCCTGCAATAGTTCCGCAATCTTCTGCTCATTGAATCGGGCAACTTTTTCGGGTTCAAAGTTCTTGAAAGCAACCCTGTAATGTTCTCTCTTTTTCAAAACTGTATACCAGCTCAACCCGGCCTGTGTAGATTCGAGCGTTAGAAATTCAAACAACAACCTGTCGTCATAAACTGGAACTCCCCACTCTTTGTCGTGGTATTCAACATAATCGTCTTTGCCTAAATCTACCCAAGGACAGCGTTTTGGTTGTGTTGTTTTCATTTTATGAAAGTTCACGTTGTGGGTAATGCAGTGATAAGTATTCATTTTTTCAACGGAAACGCAAAGTGAATGTCATCAATGCTCAAAAACGGTTCAATTGCTTTGTTTACAGCGGCTCTAAATTTCGTAAAACCGCCTTTGTCAGTTGTAATCTCACACCATGATCCCCACGGTGAAATATAATTCTCTTCAGCAGATACAATTAATCTTCTGCATTTGTTCCCGATAAGGGGGAAAATAGGGACAACTTCCTTTTTACGTCGCGCGAAAGGAAGTTGTCCCTATGTTTCATTAATAGCCAGGAGCACTAATGACAGAAGTGTACTCTTTTTGGTATTCATTTTATAACCTCTCTAGAATAGCCTCAATTGCCCTTGCTATTCTAAGGATTTTTCTATTTCATTGCTGGCCGCATTATATCATCCCCATCGCCTTTTTTGAAATTACCCCTGAATACTGTCAGATGATGTCTGGGAGGGGATCCCTGGGTTTCAGGCTTGCTTTCTTGCATTTAACTGCCTAGATCAAAAGAATGGGAAGCCGTCGCTTTAGATTTCACAATCCTGTTCATTATCATAGCGTCGTGGGTTAGTAACAGAAATCGAGACTCTTGAGAAGTAGTCTCCAGTGTTCGTTTTCAGGTGCACCTCCCGGTTTTCAGCTGTACTCGTTGATGCGGATTATAGAATAAGAAGTAGGTCTCTGCAGAGGCGATCTTTAACAGCCTCGACAATCAGTCACCCGTAACCTTCAGCATAATCTTACCAATGTGGGTGGATGTCTCCATGAGTTCATGCGCCTTCCGGACATTGGCAAGATTAAAAGTGGCGTAAATAATCGGGCGGATTTTTCTCGCCTCAAGAAGGGGCCAGACATTTTTCAATAAGGCCTGCGCGATGGCTGCTTTCTCAACAACCGTTCTGGGCCGCAATGTCGAGCCGGTGAAAGTCAGGCGCTTGACCAGGATCGGCATACAGTCGAGCTCGATTTTTGCTCCTTGCTGAAAGGCGATCTGTACCAGCCGCCCCTCCACGGCCAAAGATTGGAGGTTTTTCTGGATATAAGGTCCGCCGACCATGTCGAGAATGCAATTCACCCCTTGCCGCCCGGCAAGTTTGGATATCTCTTCAGCCCAGTCCTGCTCCTTGTAGTTGATGACCGCATCGGCGCCGAGTTTTTTAACCTCTTCAATTTTCTCGGCGTTACCTACAGTCGTATAAACATGGGCCCCAAAGGCCTTGGCCAGCTGGATGGCTGTGATGCCGATACCGCTTGAACCCCCATGCACAAGGAAAATCTCTCCAGATTGAAGGCGACCACGATCGAAAACGTTTGACCACACAGTAAAATAGTTCTCCGGCAGAGCAGCCGCTTCAAGAAGAGTCAGTCCCTTAGGGATTGGCAGGCAATTGGAAGCCGGTGCAGCACAGTACTCGGCATACCCCCCTCCAGGGGTAAGCGCGCAGACAATGTCATCGATATTCCATTTGGTAACATCACCTGCTCTGGCAACCACTTTCCCTGCTACTTCCAGGCCCAGGATCTGTGAGGCACCGGCGGGTGGGGGATAAGAACCTGCACGCTGCATTATATCAGGCCGGTTCAACCCGGCATAAGCTACTTCGATCATCACCTCTCCGGCTTTGAGTTCAGGTAACGGGCCTTGTCTTACCTGCAAACATGAAACAGGTCCACCATTACCACGGTCGATATATGTCATAACCGACATAGCCAAACCCTCCTTAAGTGATATTTTCAAGGCTACAGCGCCTTACTCCCTTGGTGCCACAATTTTCCCATAATTTACAGAGGCAAGCAAGCTATTTCTGAGAAAGGTTTTACTGAGTAAGACTTTATAAGTGGTATCGAAGGAATTCGATTTTGATAGTCTTTTTCCGGAAATCAACTCTGTCGCTGAGATGCCCAGAGCACAGGGTTCTCAGGTGCACCCAGCAAAATACTTAACGGCCATTGCCGATTAACACTTTATCAGATGATTCTTCAGTGCAGGGTGGAAGGTTCTTCTGTTCCGTCTGAGGCGGAACACTTAAAGATCAATCCCCTCACCAGCAGCGCCCTGCTACTTTATGATGAAAAGAAAATAAATTGCGAACAGCTCATCTGCATTCTCGAAAAAATCGATGTTTATATCGGTCAATAAGCTTGTAAAGGGGATAGGTCAAGGGCCGGACCCGGAAATGCCGGCTGAATGCAAATACACGTGCTTTCAAAATCCTCACCGGCAGCCAGTTCCATCGGTGTATTTTTTTGTATGTTGTCGGTATCAGCCAACCAGGATTCAAATCGCTCCTGATTTTCGATTACAACCTTATAGGGATAACACGCGAAGGCTTGATCAAGATGGAATTTTACCCCTTCGAAATCATTGCGTGCTGCGTCAATACATGCATGTAAATTGTGAACGAGCCCTGGCAGGAAAAATCCCAGCTTAACTGCCCGCTGTAAGTGGCGCTCGGCTGCATCCGGATTTCCTTCACGGAGGTAAGCGCGACACAAATCCACGTGCAGTAAATGCATTTCAGGCAGTCGGGCTGAAACTGCCTGGTATTCTTCAACGCCGTATTTCCAGAAGTTCTGAATGCCTGCCATGGCGCTGAGAGATTTCCGGATTCGTTTTTCATCATCTTTGCAGCCGGCAAAACAGGTGAGACAAAAAAAATCCCTGGTAAAAAACATTTCGGGCGATACAAATCCCTGTTTTTCAAAAATGGCAAATTCTTCTGTTCCCGGATAAAGGTGGAGTTGGGAAAAGACGAATTGATTGGGTTTAGCCCTGTTGATAAAATCCAGACTCTGTTGGAACGTCTCCTGAGTTTCTCCCCGGTTCCCCACCATCATATAGTATCGGATTTGAATGCCGATTTTTTTTGCTGCCCGGGTCACATCAAAAAGCCGGCCCAGAGACAGTCTTTTTTTAATATTTTCCAAAATAATATTTGAAGCGGATTCCACCCCTACGCTGATCCTTATGCATCCTGACCGTCGCATCTCGTACAACAGCTCTTCATCCAGATAGTCCGCCCTGGTATCGCAGCTCCAGATAAATTCAAGTTGCCGTTTTCGGATCCCCTCACAAATGGCCAGCACCCTGGGCTTGTTTGCCGTGAACGTATCATCTTTGAACGAGATAATCCGTTGACCATACCGGTTAATCGCCGTCTCCAGCATTTCCAGCACGTATTCCGCTGAATGGAATCTCACTCGTTTTCCCCACATCAGGCTGCTGCTGCAGAATGTGCACTGCATCGGACACCCGCGGGAGGTCAGAATGGTGCGCATGTTAAAATAGTCAAATGGTGAGGCCAGAGCGTCAAGGTCCCGGATAGGCTCCCGCTGCAGTCCAAGCTGATACCCATTCAGACTTCGCCATGCTGTTCCCGGAATCCCCCGGACCGGCTTATTTTCCCGGAGGCATCGAATGATGTCCATGAACGTTTGCTCACCCTCGCCAACTATGACAGTATCGATCGCCTGAATATGTCGAAGGGTTTCGATTGGTAACGCCGTGACATGCGGTCCGCCGGCCACAATGTGAGACCCGGGATGAATGTCCCGGATCAACTGCGCCAGCATCGCCACCCCGCGTCGATTTGCCGTCATGCAGGAAAGCCCAAACAGGTCTGCATCCAGGCGATGAATGAGGATCTCAATATCCGGCCAGGGGAAATTGGAAATATTAAATATCAGGACGCTCAGTCCGTTCCTCAATGCTTGCGCGGCCAGAGACAGCAGTCCGTAGGGTGCCTGTATAAAGTCGCCTTCATTGACAGCCGCGGCATCCACATTGTCCGGTGCGCCTTCTCCAGGGGGATAGGCTGGATAGCCATCCCGTGCAATTTTCCATGGGGGAGCATATAACAGGACAATCTTCATTGCTGTTTATCCGGCATCATCTTCAGGCTGGAATGGTTCACAAGGAGCTTTCGGGACCAACTCTTTCCTTCAGCCTGACGATTTGAGCTGTAATATCTAATGCCGATCTCAATTCAATCATATGCCGGAAAAGAGATTAATTCAAGATAACGGTCTCAGCGGCAGAGCGTAGCAAGCGACAGAAATGCTATGGCAATAGATATGAAGCAGGCGGCCAGCACCCCCGGCCAACCGTAGGCATCCCACAAAAAACCCGGCAAAAAGGCCCCTGCACTCCCTCCGATGTAGTATGAGAACAGATAGAGAGATGTGGCCGAACCCTTGCTCGACTTTGCATTGTCGCCTACGAATGAGCCGGCAGCAGGTTGTACGGAAAACAGGCCGGCACAGAGAAGAAGCAGGCCGAAAATAATCACCGCCAGGGAATGGACTATAGTAAGGGAAATTCCAAGAGCAGCGATTGTCAGCCCGGACCCTATGACCACCCTCCGGCCAAACCGTCCTGAGAGCGAGCCGGCAACAGGTGAAAGCACGCCTGTTATATATACCGTGAAAATCAGTCCAAGCGCAACTGTCGAGAGATTAAAGGGCGGAGCGCTGAGATAAAACGTGATGTAAGTGAAAGCGCCGGTAAACGTAAAGAATAATGTAAATGCTATTACAAAAGCACCGGTCAGTCTCCTGTTTTTTAAGTGTTTTAACATTTCCCTGTAGGCATTCAACAGACCGGGGCTGCGTTTGAAGTGTCTTGAATCCGGCAGAAAATGAAGCATGATCCATGACCCCGCCAAATTCAATATCCCGAACACTATAAAGGTTATCCTCCAGCTGAAGGTCCCTGCCAGCACCCCGCTCAGCACCCTCCCTAAAAAACCGGCTGCGACCATCGAACTTACATACAACCCCATCATTCTGCCGGTAATTGCCGACGAAAACTCTTCATTTATATATGCCATTGCAATCGCCGCAATCCCGGCCACGAAAAGCCCCTGAACAGTGCGCAGCACTAAAAAAATTGTAAAGTTATCGGTAAATGCAATAGCGAAAGTCGGAATTACCAGCAAAAAGCCGGTTGTAACCATGACAGGCTTACGTCCGGCATAATCAGAAACAGGGCCGTAAACGAGCAATGCCAGGGAGAGTGCAAGGATGTTTAAAGATACCGCCAGGCTCGCAACCGTGTGGCTTACACCAAAACTCGTGCTTAAAAGCGGCAAAATGGGCTGGGCCACATAAATATCGGAGATGATCGCCACAGTTCCAAAACAGAGGGTGAGGATTGCTCTCTTGTCGCGTTTCACATCGCTTATTTTCAGAAGCGGCCGCCTTGAGGACAAGTCTTCTTTTGCATGCCTTTATTATAGCAAAAGCCCGCCCGTTTATTATAAACCAGCCCGATAATGTCTTGTTCCCCATTTGCTACTCTTTTGTCTTTTATTAGACATTTATGTTTGATAGCTACATATTCGTTTTCACCGCTTTCCCTTACTTATCAAGGGGCAAAATGCTGGCATGGCAGTTGCTCTTATAAAATCAATTGTATGAAAAACAGGAGGTCATTATGAGACAGATAGCGGTGTATGGTAAGGGCGGCATCGGGAAATCGACAACAACTCAGAATACCGTTGCAGGTCTTTCAGAGGCAGGATACAAGTGCATGATAGTGGGCTGCGACCCGAAGGCGGATGCAACAAGATTAATTCTTCACGCAAAAGCTCAAACAACTGTAATGGACCTTGCGCGGGAGCGGGGCACTGTGGAGGACCTCACAATCGATGAGGTGCTCCTTACCGGGTTTAGGGGTATACGATGTGCCGAGTCAGGCGGTCCAGAGCCGGGTGTAGGGTGCGCGGGCCGGGGCGTTATTACCGCGATCAACTTTCTTGAGGAAAACGGCGGGTACGGGGCGGACACCGATTTTGTGTTTTACGATGTCCTCGGTGATGTGGTCTGCGGAGGCTTCGCCATGCCGATGAGAGAGGGAAAGGCAAAAGAGATTTACATCGTTACCTCAGGCGAGATGATGGCTATGTATGCTGCCAATAATATTTCGAGAGGTATCCTCAAATATGCCCAGAGCGGCGGCGTGAGGCTCGGCGGCCTTATCTGCAACAGCAGAAAGACAGATAAGGAATACGAATTGATTTCCGAGCTCGCAAAGAGGCTTAACACCCAGATGATCCACTTTGTGCCGAGGGACAACGAGGTACAGCGGGCGGAACTGAGGAGAATGACGGTCATTGAATATTCACCTGAACACCCTCAGGCGGATGAGTACAGGGCACTGGCCAAAAAGATAGCGGAAAATAAGGACCTCGTTATTCCCACTCCTATAAGCATGGATGAATTGGAAGGACTGCTCATGGACTTCGGAATACTGGAGAATGAAGAGGCGGCAGCGTAAGGAGGAACTATGAGCTCGGCAATTAAAGATACGCAAAAAATGATAGAGGAAATTCTGGATGCCTATCCGGAGAAAGCAAGGAAGGAGAGGGCCAAACACCTGGCTGCCAATGATCCCACGGGCCAGTGCAGCACCTGCCAGGTCAAGTCCAACGTAAAATCAAGGCCGGGCGTAATGACAGTCAGGGGATGTGCTTTCGCCGGCGCCAAAGGCGTGGTCTGGGGCCCGGTAAAAGACCAGATCACTATCAGCCACGGCCCCATCGGGTGCGGACAATACAGTTGGGGGGGAAGGAGGAACTACTATAACGGGCAGACCGGTATCGATACCTTCGGCACTATGCATATTACTACGGACTTCCAGGAAAAGGACATTGTGTACGGAGGAGATAAAGGACTGGATGCCGCTCTCCACGAGTTAAAAGAGCTTTTCCCTCTTGCCAAAGGCATAGGTATCCTCTCCGAATGCCCCGTGGGTCTTATCGGAGATGATATCGAATCGGTCGCGAAAAGAGTGCAAAAGGAATTCAAGATACCTATTGTGCCGGTGAGATGTGAAGGCTTCAGGGGAGTGAGCCAGTCCCTCGGCCACCATATTGCCAATGACACGATAAGGGACCATGTGCTCGGCAAAGGACACCTCGAAAAAACAACACCCTACGATGTGGCGCTGATAGGTGACTACAACATAGGCGGCGATGCGTGGGCCTCGCGGAAGATGCTGGAAGAAATGGGGCTGAGGGTAATCGCCCAGTGGACAGGCGATGCATCTGTCAATGAGATGGGCATAGCACACAAGTCAAAACTGAACCTCATCCACTGCTACCGGTCCATGAATTACATATGCAGGCATATGGAGGAAGAATACGGAATACCGTGGGCCGAATTCAATTTCTTCGGTCCGACAAAAATATACCAGAGCCTGAGGAAGATAGCCTCTTACTTTGATGATACGATCAAAGAAAATACGGAGAAAATGATCGAGAAATACAAACCGGTCATGGATTCGGTCATTGAGCAATTCAAGCCGAAGCTCGAAGGTAAAAAAGTAATGCTCTATGTGGGTGGCTTGCGGCCGAGACATACGATCGGCGCCTATGAAGACCTCGGGATGGAGGTCATTGCCTCGGGATACGAATTCGGCCACAGCGATGATTACAAAAGGACCTATCCCGACTTGAAAGAAGGCGCTGTGATAATGGATGACGCTACACTTTATGAGATGGAGGAATTCACCAGGAGGCTCAAACCCGATATGGTCGGTTCCGGGATAAAAGAGAAATATTCCTATCATAAATTAGGCGTGCCGTTCAGGCAGATGCACTCATGGGATTATTCCGGGCCTTATCACGGCTTTGACGGTTTCCCGGTTTTCGCACGGGACATGGATATGACCGTGAACAGCCCGACATGGAACTTAATAAGAAGACGAGGGGTCCCCAGAAAGTCAGGGGACTTTATGGGGAGGTAGCTGAAATGAAACTGATGAAGATAAAAGACCATAACGAACTTTTTGAGGCGAAGGAGTACCAGGAACAGTTCGCAAACAAAAAGGAATTTGAGGACCCCTGGCCTGCCGAAAAAGTGAAAGAAGTGGCTGAATGGACAAAGACAGAGGAGTATAAGGAAAAGAACTTTGCCAGGAAGAACATAAAGATCAATCCTGTAAAGGCGTGCCAGCCCCTCGGGGCTATCTTCTGCGCCTCGGGATTCGCCGATACCATGCCTTTTGTTCAGGGTGCGCAGGGTTGCGTTGCATATTTCAGAAGCCACCTGAACAGGCATTTCAAGGAGCCGATGGCAGCCATTTCCTCGTCCATGACAGAGGATGCAGCGGTTTTTGGCGGGCTCAACAACATGCTCGAAGGGCTTGAAAATGCATATTCACTTTACAAGCCTAAGATGCTTGCGGTGTCCACCACCTGCATAGCCGAAGTAATCGGCGATGATCTGAACGCTTATGTAAAAACAGCGCGGGAAAAGGGCCTCATCCCTGATGACCTGCCGGTCCCCCAGGCACATACACCCAGCTTTGTGGGCTCGCAGATAACCGGGTACGATAATGAGCTGAAGGCGATACTCTCCACCATCACAACAGGAAAGAAAAGCGCCCCGAACGGAAAGGTGAATATCATACACGGGTTCGACACTTACACAGGCAACTACCGGGAAATGAAGAGGCTACTTGATGTCATGGGCGTTAAGCACACAATCCTCGCCGACGTGAGTGATACCTTCGATTCTCCCAATACCGGTGAGTACAAGCTATATCCCGGAGGCACTCCGTTGGCCGATGCAGCAGATTCGATCAACGCAATGGCCACCATTGCGCTCCAGAGGTATTCAACATCAAAGACGCTGGAGCACATCGAGAAAGAATGGGGCCAGAAGACGGCGGTACTGCCGCCTATGGGCATCAGGAATACGGATGCATTTTTTGAGGAAATAAGCAAAATTTCCGGGAAACCCATTCCACAGGAGATAGAAGATGAGCGGGGGAGGGCCGTTGATGCGATGGTAGACTCCCATCCATATGTCCACGGAAAAAGATTTGCATTGACTGGAGATCCGGACCTCCTGCTCGGACTGGTAAGTCTGCTCATGGAAATGGGGAGCATCCCCGTGCATATAGTCTGCACCAACGGCGACAAGAAGTTCGAAGAGGAAATGAAAACTCTTTTAAGTGAGAGTCCGTTTGGCTCCGAGGGTAAAGTATATATCAACAGGGACATGTGGCATCTGAGGTCATTGCTGTTCACTGATCCTGTCGATCTGCTGATCGGCAACTCATACGGAAAATTCCTTTGGAGGGACACGGGAACTCCTCTTATACGTATCGGGTTCCCCCTGTTCGACAGGCACCACCTTCACCGGTATCCCATTATAGGATATCAGGGGGTTTTGAATGTGGTTACACAGGTTGTAAACACTGTACTCGACGAGCTGGACAGAAAAACCTTGAACACAACGAGCTTTGATGTAATAAGGTAGGGAGGCTGCAATGATAGCAAACATGGACAAATTAACAAGCAGCGGCTGTTCTGCAGAAAAAAAAGATAAAGTCTGCCGTTCGCGGGGCGGTGAATCGTGCGCATTTGACGGGGCCATGATCGTATTACAGCCCATTGCGGATGCGGCACATATTGTCCATGGCCCTATTGCATGCTGCGGCAATACATGGGAAGGAAGGGGTACGCTGTCATCAAAGGGTACCCTTCACAAAATGGGGTTCACCACTGACATGAACGAGTTGGATATAGTGTACGGTTCCGAGGAAAAGCTGTACAACTCCATTTTGAAGACCTGCGAGACCGTCAGGCCGAAGGCAGTTTTCGTTTATGCTACATGCGTAAGCGGCCTCATCGGTGAAAATATAGAGTCGGTTTGCAAAAGAGCTGAAAACAAGCTCGGGATAAGGATCATTCCTGTCAATGCCCCGGGCTTTGTCGGACCCAAAAACCTCGGCAACAGGATTGCGGGTGAGGTACTGCTCGATTCCGTGATAGGGACGGCAGAACCTCCTTTTGCGACTGATTACGATATCAACCTGATCGGCGAATATAACATTGCAGGGGATTTGTGGCTTGTCGAGCCTGTGCTCAAGGCTGCGGGTATAAGGATATTGTCCAGGATGACTGGCAATGCCGCCTTCGAAGAAATAACCTATGCACACAGGGCAAAACTGAACGTTGTCGTTTGCAGTCGGGCGTTGATCAACGTGGCCCGGGCAATGGAAGTTAAATACGGTATCCCTTATGTCGAAGTCTCTTTTTTCGGCAGCACTGAGATGGCGAAGGCTATCAGGCTGATCGCCTCGAAGCTCAAACTGGAGGACGCGGCGGAGGCAGCAATTGCAAATGAGGAAGAAAACATCCGGAAGAAACTGAAGGAATTCGGACATCTCAGCGGCAAGAAGGCCGTACTGTATACCGGAGGCGTCAAGAGCTGGTCTTTCATTTCTGCCCTTATGGACCTGGGGATAGAGATTGTTGCTGTGGGGACAAAGAAAAGCACTGTTGAAGATGAGGAAAAGATGAGAGGACTGCTTGGGGGGAGTGCGCCGCTGGTCGAAGATGTGGCACCCAAAAACCTGCTGAAACTTATGAAGGAAAGAAAGGCTGATATTCTAATAGCGGGAGGGAGGAACAAGTACCTTGCCATAAAAGAAGGGTTCCCTTTCGTGGACGTGAACCAGGAACGCCATACAGCGTACGCCGGGTATGACGGTCTGGTGAATCTCACCGGGACATAAGCAACAGCATTAAATTTTACGAAATCACTGAAGGGCTAAAGGCAAAAGACGAAAGGCAAAAGGGAAACAGCAAAGAACAGAGGACAGACAGAACGCCTTTAGCCATTGATCCTTTAAAGCATTCTCAGACCATAGGCGCTGCCATGGCCCTGCAGGGAGTTGACGGGGCATTGCCGATCATCCATGGCGCTCAAGGCTGCACATTTCTCGCAAAGGTGCTTTTGACAAATCATTTCAGGGAACCTGTGGCCCTTGTCGGCACTAAGCAATTCGCCGAAGATATCATCATGGGAAGCGAGGAGAATATTATCGGAGTGGTCGAGGGGTTCATCGAAAAACAAAACCCCGCGGTTGTCGGAGTACTGTCCTCCGGACTGTCGGAAGTAAAAGGCGATGACATCGCATCGGCAATAAAAAATATCAGGAGTTCGGCGTCGGAAGTGGTACCGATAGCCACGCCGGACTATAAAGGTGGACTGGAGACGGGTTATGCTGCCGCGGTAGAGGCGCTGGCATCCCTTGCCCGCCGCAATCACCCGGGTATGCCAACGAAAGGCAGGATTAATGTTCTGGCCGGCCCGCACCTGACACCGGCAGACTTTTCAGAGTTGAGGGAGATAATCGAATCGTTCGGGTTGCATCCTGTCATGCTTCCCGACCTGTCGGCCCTGGACGGCAGCAGGCAGGGATTTTCCGCCCTTGGAGCAGGAGGTACAACCCTCGATGAAATCAGGACTATGGGTACTGCCGAATTCACCCTTGCAATTGGAACATGCATGGAATCGCCGGCAAGGATATTAAGGGAGCAATTCGGCATTGAATACAAAGTGCTCGACAGCATTGCCGGTCTCCGCGATTCCGATCTTTTGATGGAAACTCTTTTCCTGCTCAGCGGCATTTCCACCCCGTCAAAATACATGAGACAACGACGTATATTATTCGACGGAATGAGTGATGCGCATTTTTTCTTCGGCAATAAAAAAGTGGTCACCGCGCTCGAACCCGACCTGACATTGCAGACTTCCCGGTGGCTTTCGGAAATGGGCGCAGAGGTGGTGCTCTCCGTCATTCCTCAAGCTTCGACATGTGAAAAGGACATCGCTGCACAAGACGTAATTACCGGGGACCTTTCGGTCCTCAGAGATGGCATTTACAGCCGCGACAACTGTGATCTTATCATATCGAATTCTCACGCTGAAGACACGGCGCGGCAGTACGGCATACCTCTTTACCAGTTAGGGTTTCCCCTTTATAAAATTTTCGGGGGAAATTCCAGGATAACGATAGGCTACAGGGGGACGCTCTCGATGATTAACGACATCGCAAACATATTCGCAGGTTCTCACTAAATGGAGGAGGTGTACACATGAAAATAGCTTTTGCCACAACCGACGAGATCAATGTCGATGAACATTTCGGCAGGGCAGGGAAGTTCGCCGTATATGAGCTGACCGATAAGGACTACCGGTTTCTCGAAATAAGGAAATTCGCGGAAGGCAGGGACACCGAAATAGAACAGACGAAGGACATGGGGGATATACATGAAAGCAAGGTGGAGAAGAAGGTAGACAGACTTGCAGACTGCAAGATCATTTATCTTACCGAAATCGGGGGGCCCTCGGCAGCACGGCTGGTAAAGAAAGGCGTCATGCCGATAAAGGTAAAGGAGATCGTTTCCATAAAGGAATCACTTGATAAACTGCTTACCAAGGCCCAGACGTCACCGCCGCCGTGGTTTAAGAAAGCGCTTAATGAGTCGCGTCAGTAGCGGATCGTTATTCGATCTCAATAAAAAACACTCTAAGGGGAGAAAAAACTATGAAGATGATAAGAGCATTTATACGGCCTGAAAAAGAGCAGGAGGTAGTTCTGGCACTTGAAGGTTCAGGATTCCCGTCGCTCACCAAGATGCCGGTATTCGGAAGGGGCAAGCAGAAAGGGCTTCAGGTTGGGCCGGTGCATTATGACGAACTTCCGAAAACACTTATCATGATGGTTGTCGATGATAAGGATGTAGCTAAGGTAGTAGGCATTATTAATGACAGGGCGCGGACGGGGTTCATCGGAGATGGAAAGATATTCACCAGCCCTGTCGACGGCGTTTACACCGTAAGGACGGGGGAGGCCGAGCTATGAAAGAGATTACCGCAATCATCAGGAGAGACAGGCTCCCTGATACAAAGAAGGTCCTTGACGAGCTGGGATACCCCTCTGTCAGTATCCAGAGCGTTGACGGAAGAGGAAAACAAAAGGGTGCGGTATGTGATAACGACCTCGATCCTGAACTGCCTGACAACTATTGCATGTCAGTCAGATTAAAACCCACGCCTTCGACATATGCAGTTGAGCACACATTGCCGAAAATCGCTCTTTTCGTGCCGAAAAGAATGCTGACCATGATTGTGCCTGATGACGTAGTAAGCAAAATAGTGAAATCGATAATCAAGGTCAACCAGACTGGCAAGACAGGAGACGGCAAGATATTCGTCTCACCCATAGAAGGCGCCTTGAGGGTAAGGACAGGCGAAAAAGATGGAGAAGCTATCGCATAAAGAAAATAATGAATGCTAAATGTTGAATGTTGAATTAATGAAAACTCCACAATTTAGAATTCAAAATTCATCATTCAACATTGATTCAAAAGGAGAGGACCATGAGCATTGTCGGATATACCAGGGGCGGACAGACCTGGACGCCTCAATTTATCGAATCAATTGATGTCGAGAAATGCATCGGCTGCGGACGCTGCTACAAGGTCTGCAGCAGGGACGTTCTGGAGCTTATCGAAAAACCTTTTGAGGGTGAGGATGAATACGGCGACGACATGGGCAACAAGGTGATGTTCGTTGCCCATCCGGAAAATTGCATCGGCTGCGAGGCATGCAATCGCATCTGTACGAAAAAATGCCACGTGCACATTCCTTTGTGACACCTCCTTACGAAGGACGGGCAATGGAAGGAGATTAATCACCGAGCTGATACACCTCCTTCCATTGCCCGTCCTTCATTAATACTATTTTGTCGCATATGCTACATTTTACGTTCTAATTAAAAAATTAAGTTCTTCTGATTACCAATAACTTATATGATGGCACGCTGCTTGCTGTATGGTGTTATAGATAAACATATTGAACACGGAGGAGGGATACAGGTGATACCACTTAAAGTGAACAAAAATAGAAGCATAATAGATCAACACCCATGTTTTTCGGAGAGCGCCCATCACAAATTTGGCCGCATACATCTTCCTGTAGCCCCTGCGTGCAATATCCAGTGCAACTATTGCATCAGGAAATTCGATTGCGCCAATGAATCGAGACCGGGCGTGACCAGCAAAGTGTTTACTGTTGACGAAGCACTGGAAAGAGTCCGGACCCTCGTTGACCGCAGCGGAAAACTCAGCGTAGTGGGCATCGCCGGACCCGGCGATCCCCTTGCCAATGAAGCTACGTTCGACGTCATGCGCGCTGTCCACAGGGAATTTCCGGAACTCATACTTTGCGTGTCGACAAACGGCCTTTTCCTGCCCGAACGGCTTGAAGACCTACTTAAATCCGGGGTGAGGAGTTTGACCATAACGATAAATGCGGTGTATCCTGAGACAGCGGAAAAAGTATACGCATGGGTCAGTAAAGGAGGCAAGCGACATACAGGCAGGGAGGCTGCCGAACGCCTTTTATACAATCAATGGCGGGGACTCAACAATGCCATTGATACGGGATTTATCGTTAAGATCAATACTGTCTTTGTCCCGGGAATCAACGACGATGGAAATCCCTCTTATCGCCAAAGTCGCCGGAGCAATGGGTGCCGATATCATGAATATTTTGCCGCTTATTCCCCAGGCCGGCTTCGCGGCACCTGGAAAGGCCCTCCAGGGAGATGATCAACAAAATGCGGGAGGCATGCAGAGAGCATATCCCGCAGATGACACACTGCAAACAGTGCAGGGCAGACGCATGCGGAATTCTCGGCGAGGACAAAGATATGGAGCTCGAAATGCTGAATGCCAGAATCGGAGAGGAGTATTGTGAAAGCGTCTTTTGAACGGTATCGAAGGCAATTAATGCTCAGGCGGATTCACCCCGGAGCATCAGCAGAAGCTTAAGGATTCCACTGTGCTCGTTGCCGGAATCGGAGGGCTTGGCGGGACTGCCGCTCTCTATCTTGCGGTTGCCGGGATAGGAAAAATGATCTTCGCCCATTACGGCAAACTGACCCTTTCCAACATGAACAGGCAGATATTGATGAAAAACGACTGGATAGGGAAAAGCAGGGTTGTTCAGGGAATGAAGAGCATTGAAGATATAAACCCGGAAGTTGAAATTGAGATATACGACGAAAGGACTTCGGAAACAAATATTGACAAACTGTTGGCGGATGCCGATATAGCCCTGTCGGCGCGGCCCAATTTTCGCGAGCGGAGAGTATTGAACCGGGCATGCGTAGACAAGGGGATCCCACTTGTCGAGGCGGCGATGAACGGAATGGAAGGATATATTTTCAATATCATACCCGGGGGAGACGCCCTGCCTTAACTGCCTGTATCCGGTGGATGATCCGGAGTGGGAAGAAATGGGCTTTCCTGTCCTCGGAGCGGTGTCAGGCATGCTCGGATGCATGATGAGCATAGAGGCGATAAAGCTCCTGACCGGCTACGGCAAGCCGCTTGCGTCTCAGATGCTGTATTCAACACAGTGGACATGGAGTTCAGGAAATTCACTACCCATAAAGACCCCAATTGCAAGGTGTGTGGCGTAAATATCACGTAGCACGCTCACTGCATTGCCCTTAACCTCCTCACTAATAAGCTAAGATGTCGAGCTGTCAGGCCATAGTACTTCAGCTAAATCTCGCAACGGGGTCCCCGAAAGTCGCAGACTTTTGGGGTGCGAAGGCATCCTTGCCCTGCTCGAAGCGATGTCAGCCTGTTCAGCCATCCATGGCGTCTCAGGCTGCCAACGCCCGCTGAAGCACCATGTCCTGCCTGCTCTTGGACAGGATTTATAAATAATATCGGCTAAAATTCCTACTGCCGCGCATGAACCTATTTCATCCAGTGCATGAAAATTATAGCTTTACAAGGCAATATACTCTAATTACAATATTGAGATATTGTTATTTTCGTAGCAAGGGAGAATTGAATTTGGGAACAACAATATCCGAGAAGTTAATCACGATCAAAGTAAATAACAGCGCCTATCCTGCAGAGCGGAAAAACAATCCTTGAGGTTTGCAGGGATGCGAAAATAAAAATTCCCACACTGTGCTATGACGAAAGGCTTGAGCCTTATGGCGGCTGCCGGCTTTGCCTTGTTGAAGTGAAGGGGTTGGACAGGCCACTTTCTTCCTGTACGACTCCGGTTGAAGAGGGCATGGAGATCATCACGGAGAGCGAGACACTCACCCGGCTGAGGAAAACAAATCTCGCCTTGATCCTCTCGAATCATCCTTTCGATTGCCCGCATTGTGAGCAGACAGGCGATTGCGCAGCTTCAGGACATCGCGTATGAATACGGATGCGATTGGGAAAGTTTCAACGGCGGAGACGCGCAATTGATACGAGTGCTTTGAACGGGGAGAAGTGGGACCTGCCCGAAACGGGAGGACAACCCTTTTATAACCTATGAGCCGAACAAGTGTATTTTATGCGGCCGGTGTACAAGGATATGCAATGACGTGGTAATGGCCGGGACAATCGAAATTACCGGAAGAGGGTTTCAATTCGCTTCCTGATACCGCATTCAGAAAACCCCGCTCACTGGAAAACTGCGAGTTCTGCGGACAATGCGTGTCGACGTGTCCGACAGGCGCGTTGACAGACAGGAAAGGAAGAGGCAAAGGGACGCAAATACAAGATGAAAAAGTGAAGACCACTTGTACCTACTGCGGGACCGGGTGCAACTTCTATCTGAACGTAAAGGACAACAAGGTTGTAAAAGTTACATCGGACTACGAGGCTCCGGTGAACAGGGGCAACCTCTGCATAAAAGGGAGATATGGCTATGAATTCATTCACAGCGAAGAGAGAATAAAAACGCCTCTTATCAGGATCAGAGGCCGCTCAAAAAGTCGGGCGATACTTTCGCGAGGCGACATGGGATGAGGCGCTCGACCTGGTGGCGTCGAAGTTCACGGAAATCATCGACAAATACGGCACTCAGGCAGTAGGAGGCTTTTCCTCGTCGCGCTGCACCAACGAAGAAAACTATCTCCTTGCAAAATGGGTCAGATGCGCAATTGGTTCCAATAACGTGGACAATTGCGCCCGCGTCTGACACGCCCCAACTGTGGCCGGTCTGGCCACAAGCCTCGGAGCAGGAGCTGCCACCAATTCATTAAGCCAGATGCCGGACATGGATACTACTGTTTTTGTTCGGGTCGAACCCGACAGAAGGGCATCCGATCATTTCTCTCTGGCTCAAGAAAGCACTGCACAACGGCGCTAAACTCATTGCCGGGGACCCCAGAAAGACATGGATGGCGAGACGCGCCGATGTTTGGCTCAATCTGAAACCGGGCAGTAACATCGCCATGTTGAACGGCCTCGTTAATGTGATATTACAGAACGGATGGGAAAACAAAGAATTCATCGCAAAAAGAACAGAAGGGATAGAGGAATTACGGGCAAAAGTGCAGAATATTCACTCGACAGGGTCGAAAGTCTTACAGGAGTTGCAAGAGAAAAAATAATCGAGGCTGCCAGGTTATATTCACATGCCGGCAAGGCAATGATTGTTTACGGGCTCGGCGTCACCGAACACAAGACCGGCACCGAAAACGCGATAGCTATAGCCAATCTCGCGCTTGTATGCGGACAGATCGGGAGGCCTTCTACAGGCATAATGGCGCTCAGGGGACAAAACAATGTTCAGGGCGCATCCGATCTGGGACCTTATCCTGCCTCCTTCCGGGTTATCAATCTGTTTTAGACCAGGCTGCACGCGCGAAATTCGAAAAGGCATGGGGCGTAACCATAAACCCCAAACCAGGACTCAAATCCGTTGAGATGCTCGATGAGTGCACTAAAGGAAAATTTAAGGCGCTGTATATACTCGGTTACGATATAGCCCAGACAGACCCCAATCTCCACCACGTGTGGGCGGCCCTTGAGGCCGTGGAATTTCTTGTAGTCCAGGATATTTTCCCTACCGAGACGACTCGTTTTGCGGATGTGATTCTTCCCGGGCGCGAGTTTTGCGGAAAAAGACGGCACTTTACAAACGGTGAGCGCAGGGTCCAGCGTGTCAGAAAAGCGATCGACCCTGTCCGGGAAGGCGGAGTGGCAATGCATCTGTGAAATCTCCACCCTATGGGATATCCAATGCATTACAATCAGCCGTCGGAGATCATGGATGAGATCGCAAGCCTTGTTCCTATTTACGGCGGGATAAGTTACGACCGCATCGAAAAACAGGGCATACAGTGGCCGTGTCCGACAAAGATCATCCCGGCACAACAACATTGTATACTGATATATTCTCAAGGCCCGGAGGACTGGCGAAATTCATGGCCCTCGATCACAAGGGGTCCGGTGAGTCTACCGGACTAAAGAATATCCTTATGTGCTTATAACCGGCAGGATACGCGAGCATTACAACAACGGCTCCATGACCAGACGGTGCACGGAATTGCGGCGGTAGTCCCTGAAGAACTGCTTGAGATCAGCCATGAGGACGCAGCCGCCTTGGGGATCAAAGACACAGGAGGAGTCAAAGTATCTTCAAGAAGAGGCGAAATACAAGTTAAGGCAAGGGTAACTGACCGTTCGCAGGCCGGCAATGTTTTCCTGACATTCCATCACAGGGACACGCTCACAAACTTCCTCACTTCCGGAGTCAGGGACCCGATAACCGGCACACCGGAATACAAGGCATGCGCCGTGCGGATTGAAAAGCTATAAACATAACCACTTTGTAGCAGTTACTACATTTTAGTTATATTACTTTCCTGCATAAGAAAACGTTCCTTTTTTACTTCCAGCCACTTACGTCCATGGCATTATACTTGCTAAATATTTGCTAACCGTTATGCTGCAATTTATATAGCGTTATAAGGAGGTAGTTATGTTTAAGGAAACCGTAACGCGTCCGCAGAGGGAACATCCATGCGTCCTGATCGAAGTTGAAGGAGGGGCGCTTTTGGGGTACAACCGCGCCCGGCTCCTCGAAAATATCGCAATTTTATCTTCCATTTCCGGGGCTGCCGATGCAGTGTCTATTTCTTATCAACACGCACTGGAACTTGTTGAACTCATGAACGGACATTCCAGTGCCCCCCTGGTTGAGACGCTGAACGCCGGCAGCAATGTCAGAAAATCAAAACTTACGCCGGAAGGACGAAATGCGCTGCGGTCCTTCTGGGCCCTGTACGAGAAATTCAAGCTTTCCATCTGCGATCAATTGGACCGGCAATCTGAACAAAAACATGTTACGGCCTGCGCGCACAAGTAAGAGCCGAAAACTATGGCTGCAAGAACAACAAAATAGTAGGGCGGCATTTTTTTTCTTGACAGGCGTTATGCTTACTGATATATTACGCTTATTCTGGAGTTTGCGACGGCCAATTCACTTTTTTGGAGAAAGAAATGCCTGCTGAAGCACAAACAACATTTGAACAATTACTTGAGGAAGCTGCGGCGTTTCACGGCCATATCTGCGCCGGACAGATCATCGGTGTGAGAATGGCTATGCTCGGTCTCAAAGGGGCTTGCATCCGGGACCCGCGGGGAGAAGACAGAAAAAACCTGATCGTCTTTGTCGAGATCGACCGGTGTGCCGCCGATGCTATTATGACAGTTACAGGATGCAGGCCGGGGAAAAGGAGCATGAAAATACTCCCCTACGGCAAGATGGCTGCCACATTTATAAATACCGCTACCGGAAAAGCAGTGCGCATATCATCGAGGGAGGACTCCCGCGAAAGGGCGCGGCACTATGCGCCTGACGTTAAGGATGATTCGATGACACAGAAAGAGGCTTACAAGATCATGCCTGATGAAGAACTTTTCGACATTCAGGAGGTCCGGGTGCAAATCAGGCCCGAAGATATGCCGGGCAAACCGCTCAGGAGAGTCGTCTGCTCAGTCTGCGGGGAAACTGTCATGGATATGAAGGAGTCATACGTGGACGGCAGGCCCCTTTGCAGCCCCTGCGCTGCGGGCCATACCTATTATGAATTGATTTCTCCCTAGTGCCGGGCAGGTAGAAGATGACATCCCCGTTTGACCGTGACAATAACTCCCGTGATATAGTATCCCATGAAACAAAAGCATCAGCCCTGTGTCCGCAAGGCCAGAGGGAAAGTGTACAGCCTTATGGGGCGTGTCTGGGTAGAGAGCATCGAAGGGACCTTCCTGGGTTTTGGCAGGGTTGAACTCCTTGAGCGCATCAAACAATACGGGTCAATCAGCGAGGCGGCAAAATCCATGAATATGTCCTACCGTCATGCATGGGACCTGGTCGACTCCATGAACCGCCAGGCCAAAGCCCCCCTGGTCGAAACAGCTACCGGCGGCAAAGGGGGCGGTGGCGCCCGTCTTACGGACGCCGGGGAAAAGGCTATCGAGTTCTTTCGTGATTTTCAGAGGCGGTTTAAAGTATTCCTTGAACAGGAGATAAAAGTCTTCCCCCTATGATCCGCGAAAAAATATAAACCTATTAGGCTATCAACAATATTGTATCAATTACTGCATTAATGTATTAATATTTCACCGTCTATCTCCGCAATTTCCTGATAGTGCAAGAGGTTACGTCCGGGCATTTACTTTGCTTAATGAAATATCATGGAACGCCTGCTGCTGCTTTGCACTCGTGCTTGCCTTACCAGCACCCGTCATGCTATATAATATATAACGCATTTGACAGGCATTATAACTTAAGGGTTACCCTGCGCAGGTTGCAGGACAACCAGAAAAAAACAACCAAGGAGGGTCATACATGAAAATCAGCGCTAGAAACATTATTAAAGGCAAGGTGCAACAAGTAAAAGAGGGCATGGTCATGGCCGAGATCGTGCTGGATATCGGGGGAGGCAACACCATAACATCAACCATTTCAGATGAAAGCGTGAAACGCATGGAGTTGAAAGTGGGTGATGAAGCATATGCAATTGTCAAAGCTACAAGTGTGATGATAGGAGTCGCTTGATAATACATAAGGAGGAAACCGACTGATGCTTAAAAAAATACTCTTGCTATTTATTGCCGTGGCAGCCTTTTCGACGCTATCGCTCACTTTTGCCGAATCCCCAAAAGAGATAATAGTTTCGGCTGCCATCAGTCTGAAAAATGCCTTCGAGGAATTGGGAAGGGTTTATGAGAACCAAAAAACCCGGGACAAAAGTGACGTTCAATTTCGGCGCATCTGGAGATCTTGCAAGACAGATAGAGGGCGGAGCACCCGTAGATGTCTTTGCCTCAGCAGCCCAGAAGGACATGGATAGCGCAGAAAATAAAGGAGCGATTGCGGCCGGATCGAGGATCAACTTTGCCGCCAACAGTGTTGTGCTTATTGTCCCTCGCGGCACGAGGGTCCCGATAAAATCCTTTGACGACCTCAAATCGGGAAGCATAAAAAAAATAGCCGTGGGCAATCCGAAAACCGTGCCTGCCGGAAGATATGCGGAAGAAGTTTTGAAATATTACAGGATGCTGGATGATATAAAAGGCAAATTGATCTTTACTGAAAACGTTCGTCAGGTGCTTGATTATGTGTCCAGGGACGAAGTGGATGCAGGGATCGTGTATTCAACAGATGCAATGGTCAGGTCAAAAGAAGCAGCCGTTATAGCAACAGCGCCCGAAGCGAGCCATAAACCGGTAGTGTATCCCATTGCAGTGGTAAAGACGACCAAAAACAGCGAACTAGCTAGGGCATTCATAACCCTGGTAACTTCGCCGGAAGGCAAAAAAATATTGGGGAGATATGGATTCAAGGCGGTTAAATAGTTTTACAGAATAGGGACTGTTACAATGGATAATTCCGTACTTTTTTCCATGAGACTCTCTTTACAGGTGGCTTCGGTTGCGACGGTCTTCGTCGTCTTCATCGGGATCGTCGCAGCTTACATCCTTGCGCGAAAGGACTTCTGCGGCAAGGAGGTCCTGGACATCGTCTTGACCCTCCCCCTGGTGCTCCCGCCCACAGTAACGGGCTATTATCTGATTATTCTTTTCGGCAGAAACGGACTGATCGGCAGATCCATCTACGAATGGACCGGCTGGACCATCATGTTCACCTGGTATGCTGCCGCGCTCGCCTCTTTTGTCGTTGCCCTGCCACTGATGGTAAAGACTACACGGGCTGCCATCGAATCTGTGGACAAGAACCTGATCAATGCTTCTTATACCCTGGGCCATTCCGAATTTGAGACCGCCCTCAAGGTCATCCTGCCCCTCGCAAAACGGGGGATAATGGCTGGAGCGGTGCTCTCTTTCGCGCGGGCCCTTGGCGAATTCGGGGCAACCCTAATGCTTGCCGGGGACCTTCCCGGCAGGACGGATACAATGCCCATCGCCATTTATTCTCTTGCCGGAAGCGGGGATTGGTCGAAGGCAAATTGGATGGTCGTCCTGCTGACTCTCATGTCAGGGGTATTCTTATATTTCGCAAACCGCTACACGAAAAGGATTATGTAATGGGTCTCTCTGTCAAACTGAAGAAAAAGCTGAACGGGTTCAGCCTCGACGTAGAATGGGGAATCGGCAATGAGCTTGCCGTTCTTTTCGGTTATTCCGGAGCGGGGAAGTCGATCACCCTGCAGATCATTTCCGGGCTCATGACTGCCGACGAGGGATCGATTCGAGTAAATTCTTCTACAATATTCGACAGCATGTCCAGAATAAATGTGCCTGCCCAGAGGCGTCATCTGGGTTATGTATTTCAGGACCTCGCGCTTTTTCCGCATATGACAGTGTCCGAAAACATAGCTTACGGGGCCAATGGCACGGCGAAAGGCGAAAGGCCGGACAACATAAAGCAGATGGTCGACCTCTTTCATCTTCAGGGACTTGAGCGTAAATACCCATCAGAGATATCGGGAGGACAAAAGCAGAGGGTCGCCTTTGCCCGTGCACTCATACGCAAACCGCCGCTGCTCCTCCTCGATGAACCGTTTTCCGCTCTGGACAATCCCCTTCGCCTGGAAATGCGAGAACTTTTAAAAGACATAAGAACAACCTTCGATATCCCGGTTGTCCTTGTCACTCATGACATTGTTGAAGCCTACTCCATGGCGGACACACTCATAATATATGTAAACGGCAGGGTGGCCCAAACAGGGACTCCCTCCGAGGTATTCAACAATCCCGCAAACGAAGAAGTTCAAGCTCTGGTGGACACCAGGCGTTACGGCGTTCAAATAGCTAAGAGCTAACCTATAATATTCATGAAATGTCGAGCAGACAAGCCACAGTACTTCAGCTAAATCTCGGTCGCTGCGACCCCTAAGCGATGTCAGCCTGTTCAGCCATCCATGGCGTCTCAGGCTGCCAACGCCCGCTTAAGCACTATGTCCTGTCTGCTCTTGGATAGCGTTTAGTGTTTTTGTTTTAAGCTCTCAACTCTGGGCTCTGGGCTCTTAGCTATTTACTTCATTTTTGTCACATTATATCTACAATCTTGTAGCATCATACTAATTTGTCGTAGTCCTTTCAGCTAACTCTCCCAGATAATCAGGCAGTTACAGCTTGGCACGATTCTAGCTATTTCAATACCGAGGTGACAGCTATGCACACATTAAAAGAAAAGGTGAAAGAAATGGAGAGAGAGGCCATCGTCGACGCGCTGGCTGAGTGCAACTGGATTATGGCCAAGGCAGCTCGAAAACTTGGAATTACTGAAAGGATGATCGGGTACAAGATCAAAAAATACGGGATAAAGAGAGGTGAGGAAAGCAGGCAGATCAGTAGCGATATTCATGTCATGCAGTAGAAAGAAAAAAACAGGCTTTAGCCTGTAAAACGTTAACAGGGTGGAGGACAAAGTGAAAGGAATCAGAAAAATTACTAATGCTTTTCTTGCTTTTGCATTAATCTCTTCGGTATCGGTCGGCATAGCGTATGCGGAAGACCAGAAACCTGCAACCGAGACCCCCGCGGCCGCTGCGGCTGCTCCTGCTCCGGCAGCAGCCCCGGCAGAGGACAAGGTGACCGGAAGCGTTGCACTGGGCGGCTTGAACAGGTATATCTTCAGGGGCTACGAGTTGAGTTCTCATAGCGCTGTCCTGGAGCCTTCCGTGACCGTCAGCTACAAGGGTTTCTCACTTAATGTCTGGGGCAACATAGATTCCAGTGAGCATCAAACGCAGAGTTTTCCAACTAAGGCCTTAGACAGAATAGGCAAGACAACCTTTGACGAAACAGACCTGACTCTGAGCTATACATATAATATCGATAAATTGGCGCTCACCGGCGGCTTTATCTATTACGGCACACAATATGCGGACGAAACACAAGAGCTCTTCGTCAGCGGCAGCTACGACATGATCGCGCACCCCACACTGGCTGTGTATCGCGACATCGACAGGTATCCCGGCACTTACATCAATCTATCTTTGTCCCAGTCGATCCCTGTATATAAGTTGGCAAATGGTGATGTCACCCTCGATCTGGGCGCAGGCTTTGGATACGAGGCCGGCAGCAGCAATTACTGGAATACATACGTGGCTAACAAAGGCAATACCGGAAGCAAGTACAGCGCATTCCACGATGGCAATGTGAAGGCCGGCTTTACCATACCGGTGACAAAGTTATTTTCTGTTCAGCCCATTGTGCAGTACTGGTTCCCGCTTTCAGGGGATGCAAGCAAGACAGTAAGGGATTCCAGCGGAATTAATCAATTCAATCCTAACGGACATCTGGACCAGACTTTTGTTTATGGTCTTAATGCGATATTGACTTTTTAAATAAGTTAAAAAAGGAGTATAACTATGGCAAATGAACAAAAAACAGCCCCCCCTGTCACCAGGGGAACATTAGGACTGACAGGCCTGACGATGAACGCGATGGCGCTGATCGCACCCGGCGCGTTCCTGTGGCTGACATTCCAGATGCAATCTCTTTACGGCGCTCCGATGGCCGGCATGCGCCATGTGGGCAGGATTCTGTTCGCACTGCTGCTGTGCTTCGCCACGGCGATAAGTTATTCGGAACTCGCAAAGCTGTTTCCAGGTCCGGGGTCGTCGTATCTGTACGCTGAGCAGGCGTTTCTTTCAAAAGCGAAACATTACAAGTTCGCCAGGATCGCGAAGTTTATCACCGGATGGGCGAGCCACCTTTATTATTGGGTATATCCGGGTGTCATGGTCGGCGTCACAGCAATCATTGGCGGATTTCTGTTGAACCAGTTCTGGCCGGACACCTTCAGCGGCACGTATAACAGCCCGCTATTTATGTGGATCTTCTGCATTGTGTTCGCAATCGGTGTTGCATATATAGCCTACCGGGGAGTGACCGGCACCACTGCGGTCAATGTGGTAATCAATATCATCCAGATCTCGGCGCTCCTGGTCTTCTCAGTGATCGCCTTGGGCTATCACATCCAGCATCCGCAGGGCTCTGTGGGTTACCATCTGTCCAACGGCGTTGCTGTAAACTATCAGGTCGCCCAGGTTGTCCAAAAGGACGACAAGGGCAATCCGGTGCCGGTGCTGGATGCTGCCGGCAAACCAACCTTAGATAAGGACGGCAAACCGGTCTATAAGATGCAGACGCTGCGGATGAAAAAACAGGCAATCCGGTAATGGCTGACAAGGACGGCAAACCTGTCACCGACCCCAAACTCGCCGCGCCGTTCACAGTCGACTATAAGGATGGCGCGATCACAAAAGACGACAAGGGGAACCCTGTGTTCAACTACCATTCGTCCGCCGGTTCGGTAGTCGGCATACACGGTTTTAATTCGTCTTCATTCAGGCGGCAATCGCGATCCTGATACTGGTCGGTTTCGAGTCCGTAACTGCGATGGGTGAGGAGGCGAAACGTCCTAAAAAGGATATCCCCAGGGCGGTGCTGCTGTCGCTGGCCATCCAGGGAGCATTCTGTTACCTGATCGAGTATTTCGCAGCCAACTATTTCCTGCATAACGGTTACACCATGCCGATGGCAGGGGCTTCAGGCGCGCCTATCGGCGACATGATGGTCATCGTCGGCACATGGTTGTTCGGCAGCTATGCTGCAGGCAAGGCGTTCATGCTGGTCCAGGCCTTCACGGTATTCCTGGCGCTGATCGGCACAACTCTCTCCTGCCTCAGCACAGGCGCACGAGTCACCTACGCAATGGGCCGCGACGAGGAAGTTCCGTCGCACTTCGGCCTTATGCACGGCAAGACGCTGTCTCCCTACCGTGCGATCTGGGCGCTGGCCGTGATCTCGGCGATAATCGGTATCGTCACGGTAACAATATACATGGGAGGCAGGCGACTGCCTGCGGCCCTCGACAAGCACAATTTCTGGTACAGCTTCGGCATCTTCTCGCCGGAGATGTACGTGACGCTGCCCAACACGTTGGTCATCGTGACCCTGGTCAGCAATTTCGGCACATTCCTGCTCTACATGATCACCTGCTGGATCGCGATGGTGGCCTTCAAAGAGCACCACAGCTTCAACGGGATCAAGCACGTGGTCATCCCGATTCTCGGATTGCTGGCGAACCTTGTGATCATGCTCTTCTACCTGATCGGGCCGTTCACGGTCGCGGGCATGAGTTGGAAAGAGCCATATATCGCCCTGGGCGTCTGTCGCAGCTGTGGGGCATTTACGGGGCCATCTACTTCCTGAAGACCAGCAAAGCCAAAGGCAAGGAAGATCCTGCTCAGCAACCCGGTAAATTCCTGAAGGTGTAGCAGCGAACATTCTAGCGGTGGCCTGCGTCACGGATGTCAGTCCGGCGCAGGCCATCCCTTTTGCGCTACAGGCTTTTAATTTCGTAAAATAAATGTTAAAGTGTTTTAATTATGGAACTGATCTACTCTGAACTTTCTTCACCCGGACCGGCCCGCGAAAATAACGAGGATTTCGTCGGCTTCTGGCAGCCGGAATCCCTCGAAGAGAAACGCAGCCTCGGTGCGGTCGCTGTGCTTGCCGACGGCGTTGGAGGGCTGAGCCATGGCGAAGTGGCCAGCCGGCTGGCAGTGGAGACAGCGCTAAAGACATTTCGCGAGGCCCCGGGCGAACAGACCCCGCAGCAGTTGATTACCCAGATGTTCAATGCGGCCAATCTTGCGGTATACAACAAAGGCATGGAAAACCACGGCAAGTCCCAGATGGCGACAACCCTTGCCATTGCCGTTCTGCGCAACAATGAAATCGTGGTCGGGCAATGTCGGAGATTCGCGCGTTTACCTTGTCCGCAAGGCCGAGATCAGGCAGTTGTCCACAGACCATACCTATACCGGCATGCAGCAAAAGTTCGGCCTGATTTCCGAACAGGACGCCAAGACCAGCGAAAACCGCTCCATACTGACGCGCAGCGTCGGGCATGAGCCGGTGATCCGGGTCGACGTGGAGAGCACGACGGTATTCAAGGGCGACCGGGTCGTTCTTTGTTCCGATGGCTTGTACGAATTATGTTGCGGACAGCGAAATCGCGGACATCGTATCGCGCCTTTCTCCGGCCCAGGCCTGCCGCCAACTCGTAGCACTGGCTGAGCAGCGCGGCACCCACGACAATGTTTCCGTGCAGGTCTTGCAGATTAACGATGTGGAGAAAGTTTCGTATTATCGCGGCGTCCCTATGTATCAGGAGTCGGCCGGACCCGACAACCCGCTACGAACTCCAGCCCGGGCAGACCCTCGACAACCGTTTTTTCATCACCGAGACCATCAGCCGCAGCGGCATGGCGACTATTTTCAAGGCGACTGACCTGAAGACAAAAGAGACCGTCGCGGTGAAGGTTCCGTTTATGCAGTTTGAGAGCGATCCCGGCTTTTACTCCCGGTTCCAGCGAGAGGAAGAGATCGGGAACCGTCTGCACCATCCCTACATACTGAAATTTATTCCCGTGGAGGAAGAGCGCAGCAGGCCCTACATCGTGACCGAGTATCTCCGGGGCTATACGCTCTCTCACTTGCTGAACAGCGTTCGCCCCATGCCTGAAAAGGACGCCATTCAAGTTGGCGAGTCGCTTATGCGAAGCGTTGTCATACATGCACGAGAACAGCGTCATCCATCGAGACCTCAAGCCGCAGAACATCATGATGTGCTACGACGGTACGATCCGGATCATGGACTTCGGCATCGCCAAGGCCTCCAAGGGAAGACGGCTCACGTTCACGGGTTTCACTCCGGCGGTGGGCACGCCCGATTATATGGCCCCTGAACAGGTCAAGGGCAAGCGCGGGGACGAGCGCACCGACATATACAGTCTCGGCGCCATCCTTTACGAAATGGTGGTCGGAGTAGCGCCGTTCGAGGGAGAGAATGAAAATCCGTTCGTTATCATGAACGCCCGCGTCACGGGTGACCCTGTTGCCCCCCGGAAACGCAATCCTAAAGTTTCACCCCAGATCGAGGAAATAATCCTCCACGCCATGGAACGAGAGCCGGGTAAGCGCTATCAAACAGCTGCAGCAATGAAAAAGGACCTGGACAATCCGGGCGGAGTCCAATTGACAGGCCGGTGTGACCGGCTTCAGACGCCGGATACGGGGCAACGCAGATGGAAAAAAATATTGCTGATTGCGCTGGGCGTGTCGGTGCCTCTCGCCATCTTGCTTCTGCTAATATTGCTGATCATTCATCGCGGAACAGCACACTGAAAAACAAGTAGCAAGTAGTCAGTAGTAAGGTAAAGACATGGATTTTGTTTTTTCCGTTTACTACTTGCTGCTGACTACTTGCTACTGTCTTTGCTTTACCTACAATGTTGTAGCACTATACAAATTTGTCGCGATTATTCCATTAGGGTTCACCTATAAATCAGGAAGTTGCAGGCTGGCACGGTTTTCGCTATTCTTTAGTGGAGGTATCGAAAATGACATATCTTGCATGGCTTATTTTCGTCGGTGCGGCAGTTCTGGAGGTTGGCGGGGACGCGGTTGTTCGCAAGGGACTTCGGGGAAACAATCTCATGATAATTATGATAGGGTTCGCAGTGCTTGGCTCTTACGGCGTAGTTGTCAACATGGTTAAATGGGACTTTTCAAAATTACTAGGCGTCTATGTAGCCATATTCGCGGTGATAAGCATTTTATTCGGGCGGTTCGTCTTCCAGGAAAACATACCCAATTCCACATGGATCGGACTGACTGTTATTATTTGCGGCGGCATGATAATCCAGTTCGGAAATAGAATATAAAAAAGGGGAGGCTGAAATGAAAAGGGCATGCATATACTTATTATTAATAATATTATTGACCGGTCTCACGATGCCGGCGTTGCGGGCGCTTGCGGATGAACAGGCGAAACCTGCCGCTTCTCCTCCTGCGGCAGTTCCCGCTTCGGCGGCTGAACCACTGAAGCCTGATCCGTCAGGTGCCAATACCGGCGGAGCGGCGGACGTGGTCGGCGCGACGGCCGGTGCACCGACTGCGGATGATATGAAAAAAATGGCGACGAACGAGCCGCTCGCCATGAAACTGGCCGATGTCGTAGGCCACAACAGGATCGCCATTAACTTTGTATGGACACTGGTTTGCGGGTATCTCGTATTTTTTATGCAGGCAGGTTTTGCCTGCGTAGAAACAGGCTTTACGAGGGCAAAAAACGCCGCTCATACCATGGCCATGAACCTTATGGTGTTTGTCTTTGGAGTACTGGGTTACTGGATATGCGGGTACGCTCTTCAGATGGGCGGCGCAGGCGCCGGACCGCTTGGGGGCGGGACAGCGCTGTTGACCAATGAATTCACCGTGCACCTCTTTGGAAAGAATTTCGGAATTTTCGGTACAACAGGTTTTTTTCTTTCGGGAGTGTCCTATGATGCTTCTATTGTTACGCTCTTTCTGTTCCAGGTGGTTTTCATGGATACCGCCGCTACGATCCCAACCGGGGCCATGGCTGAACGCTGGACATTTAAATCCTTCATGGTCTTCGGATTTTTTATCGCCATGTTCACATACCCCATTTATGCAAACTGGGTATGGGGCGGAGGATGGCTGTCACAGCTCGGCAAGAACTTCGGTCTCGGTCATGGAGTACTCGATTTCGCCGGCTCATCAGTAGTGCATATGGTGGGCGGAGTTTCAGCCCTCGCAGGCGCGATCGTTCTTGGTCCCCGTATCGGAAAATTCAGGCCGGATGGAACTCCGCTTGCCATACCGGGGCACCATATACCAATGGCCATAATCGGATGCCTGATACTCTTCTTCGGATGGTTCGGGTTCAATCCCGGTTCAACCCTCGCCGGTGGAGATTTAAGGATCGGGATAATAGCGGTGAATACCATGCTCTCATCCGTAGCCGGTTCCTTCTCGGCAATGGCATACGTATGGATTTGTTACGGCAAGCCGGATCTATCCATATCGGCTAACGGACTGCTGGCAGGACTCGTAGCCATAACAGCCCCATGCGCCTTCGTAAACACAGTCGGAGCAGTGATTATAGGGCTTATTGCAGGAGTAATCTGCTGCATGAGCATCTTTTTTGTCGAGAGGACATTGAAAGTTGATGATCCCGTGGGTGCAATATCCGTACACGGCACATGCGGGGCCTGGGGTCTTATCGGACTCGGACTTTTCGCTGACGGAACATATGGTGATGGACTGAACAACGTAGCCGGCACAGTCAAAGGGCTTTTTTACGGCGGCTCATCACAGTTCCTGGCCGAGATTATCGGAGTCTGCGTAAACTTCGTTTTTGTTTTCTCCGTGATGTTCACGTTCTTCAAGGTGCTCGATAAAATAATTCCATTGCGTGTATCTCCCGAAGTGGAGATGGAAGGCCTCGACCTGAATGAAGTCAATGTTACTGCATATCCCAATTTCAATATAAAGACCCACAGGTAGGAGGAAACTTGAAAAGGATTGAAGCTATCATAAAACCTTACAAGCTCGACGAAGTGAAGGATGCCATCCATGAGATCGGAGTGAAGGGAATGACTGTAACCGAGGTTAAAGGTTTCGGAAGGCAAAAAGGCCATGTCGAGCTTTACCGCGGCGCTGAATACGATATAACATTTCTCCCCAAGGTAAAAATAGATCTGGTTATTGCCGATGAACTCGTTGAAAAGGCGTTGGCAACAATAGAGAAGTCGGCCAGGACAGGCAAGATAGGAGATGGCAAAATATTCATCTCGCCCCTTCGGGAACTAATAAGGATCAGGACCGGCGAAAAGGGTTACGCAGCGATTTAAAGAAAGAGGTTTTCAAATAAGCCCTGAATTGAAATACCCTGCTTTGCAGCAGGGTATTTCATTATAATAGCAGACAGGAGATAATGATATGGAACCATCTGCTGTAGTCGACCAATCAAACCAGATACTTCTTTCTTTCGGCATTATTCTCGCTGCGGGAATCTTGTCGGGATTCCTGGCGCGGAAAATCAAAGTCCCCGATGTAGTGGTCTTTCTCATGGCAGGCATTCTGCTGGGACCACAAATGACAGGGCTCTTGCATATCGGGGCAGAATCAACTCTTAATCAGATTATACTCACGTTCGGGGCGTGTTACATTCTATTTGACGGCGGCGCCTCAATGAAATTAAAGGTGCTCAGGCATGTCTGGATTTCCATAGTGGCACTGTCAACAATCGGCGTCCTTGTCACAGCAGTTATGACGGGCGTGGCTGCCTATTACATATTGGGCATTCCTTTCGTCGTTGCTTTACTCCTTGGCGCGGCCGTCTCATCAACAGACCCGGCCACTCTTATACCCATTTTCAAACAGGTAAAAATAAAAGAAAGGGTTTCTCAGACATTAATCAGCGAATCGGCATTCAACGATACCATGAGTGCTATTATTACCTTTGCCGTTCTTGCCGTAGCAGTGGGCGGCGGGGATTTCTCTATCCGGACTTCCCTGATAAGTCTTCTCAAACAGTCGGTCCTGGGCATCCTGGCCGGCGCCGCCTCAGGATATCTCGCGGCCCTGCTCATCGCCCATGAAAAATACAACTTTCTTGCTGAATACGCGCCTGTTGTTACCCTGGCGTCTGTTATTGGGGCCTATTTGGGCTCGGAAGGCCTTCACGCCAGCGGGTTCATGTCGGTATTCGTCTTCGGGGTCATTATGGGGAGCAAAGAATCATTTGGTTTCAGCATGAGCCAAACAGAACATAAGAAACTTGACGAATATGTTATGACGACGGCATTAATCATAAGAATGTTCATATTCATCCTTCTCGGTTCTCAGGTCGATTTCAGTATTATGAACAAATACCTGGCCGGCGGGGTGGCACTTGTTACATTCTTAATGCTTGTGGCCCGGCCGGTCACTGTGCTCCTCTGCGCTCTCCCGGACCGGCAGGCACGATGGAGTATGAATGAGATGATTTTCATGTGCTGGACGCGGGAGACCGGCGTAATCCCTGCCGCACTCGCCGGACTGCTCCTCGGAATGAAGGCGCCTTATTGCGCGCTCATCTCCTCTGTTGTCTTTATAGCAATCCTCATGACAATCACCATACAGGCAACGACAACAAAATGGCTGGCAAAAAAGCTGGGGCTGCTTGAAGAGAGTCAGTGAGTGTGGTATAAGATAATTATGGAGTGAACACAGTCTTGCTTAAGGAGACGCTGTCAATTACGCAATGCTGAATCAGGAGGTTTTATGACCAAAATAATAGCAGTAGTTGACCTGGGCCATTTCAAATCATTCAGGGTCTCGAAAAATCCGAATGAGAGCGCCAGGGTGGATTTGTTGGACAGTTACGATATCCTTGACACCCACGGCAAATGCATGGACAAATATACCGATGCTGAAGGAAGCTTTTGCAGGGGCGAGGGAAAGGCCGGGATAGCTACAGGCTCAGGAGAACCCCACAACGTCGAAATCGAGATCGAAAAAAAGGTGACCAGGCGGATCGCAAATGACATCAACACGCTTATCAAAAAGGAAAGCTGCGATAAATGGTACTTGGCCGCCGCAGAGACAATAAACAACAAAATCGTTGAAAATCTGGATCCTGAAATCAAGGCGAAGCTCAGCAAAAACATCAAGGCTGATCTGACAAAAACCAACAAGTCGGAGATACTGAACTATTTTGAAAGATGACGAAGTTGAGTTATAGGAAACCGATTCTTTTTTCGGCAATCATTTCTCTTTGTCTGACAAAAATATAGCTTTCTATATGAGACCTGTCTTTTGAGTTTATATTTACGTACTTTACGGAAATGTTGTGGGACTGTGAATGCTCAATTTGCTCAACCCTGATAATTTTCGCCGTCACTGTAACGGGATCAAAATGCGGATCGGTCTCTTTAAAATATAAAGTGATCTCCACATGCATATTGTTGCGATAATGCCACCGGGAGAAAAACCGCAGCCCGCCAGCGCTGATGTCATTTGTAAAGTATGCGGCAACTTTCACGATTTTTTCAGACTCCGCATCGCCTGTGATTATATCCTCTTCATGTTTCTTTATCATCCGGACTTCGATTCTGATGCGTTCGTTCAGCCTGAAATAATCTCGTTTGTTTTTGACTTTTCCTCTGGATTTGATGTCCTTGGGCTCGGCAACCATCAAAGCTCTCCTATAGCAACTTTGCCAACTATGATCGATTATAATAAACGATTCAGAGACTTTTTTTGAAGTTAAATTTGAAGTTAAAAATGCGTTGCCATTCAGATATTCAAGCGACCAGGGACAACTCGATCAGAGCAAACCACTTTTGGGGATCGGTAACCCATCTTTCAATCTGCATGCCCGCCCTGAAGGCCATCTCTTCCGCGCTCTCTCTTCTGAATTTAGCACTTATCTCGGTGTGGATGGTCTCCCCCTCATTTATAATGACATTCATCCCCAGGTTCTTTATCTCAACCGATATTTTTCTTTTGGCCCTCAAATGCATTTCGATCTGTTCTTTCCCGGTATTGAAAAAGGCCACATGATCGAAGTGGTCTTTATTAAAACAGGCACCCAACTCTCTGTTGACGACATCCAGGACATTCTTGTTGAATTCTGCGGTAATACCGCGAGTGTCATTGTAAGCGCGTTCCAGAATATCTTTAGGTTTGACGAGGTCCAGGCCGACAAGGAAACGGTCATGGGGACCCATCATTTGAGCAACGCTTCTTAGCAGACAGACCCTTTCGTCCTCAAGAAAATTGCCGATTGTGCTGCCGAAAAAAAGGAACAGCTTTTTGCGCCCATCCGGCACCCAGCATATCTGCCTGGTAAAGTCGGCGACGATGCCGAGCACTCTTAATCCGGGATATAAGCCGGGCAGGTCTTTCGAAGCCTCTTTCAAGGCAGGCTCGCTGACATCCACCGGCACATAACAGATGTCGGGACTGCGGGAACGCCATGCCGCATCGAGAAGCGTGCGTATTTTCCAGTTTGCACCCGAACCCAGTTCCACGAGATAGCCGTCACTGAAGTTGCCCATAATGGACTGGGCAGAAGTTCTCAGCAGGGAGAGTTCGGTCCGGGTCTGGTAATACTCCGGCAGCCGGCAGATCTGTTCGAACAGGTAAGATCCACGGGCATCATAAAAATACTTGCTCGGGAAATACTTCTGGAAAGCCGTAATCCCCCTGGAAATATCGCTTCTGATTTCGCTCCGATAGGTATCGCGGAGGTGATTTGTAATGCTTATTCGGTCAGACACGGTCCCGTTCATCGTATCTCCTTATCTGCATGGAACAAAGCGGACGGCATTCCGTGATGTATTCACAACCTCCTCAAGAAGGGCGGCAGCGGTTTCGATCTCTTCAAATGTGTTCCCGGTCCCCAGAGATATCCTTATCGCACAGTGGGCCTCCTGATCGGACAATCCAACAGCGAGCAGGACATGGGACGGCTTTGGAGAGCCTGACCGGCAAGCTGATCCCGAAGAAATCGACACTCCCTTTTGGTCCAGGGCCAGGACTATCGACTCGCCCCTGAGTCCGGGCAGAGTCATGTTGAGCGTATTCGGAAGCCTCAGGGTCCTGTGGCCGTTGCCTATCGAACCCGCAACCACTTCCAGTATCCTTTTTTCCATCCTGTCTCGCATGTCTGAGATTCTTGTCATCAAAGGCATATTTTTGAGTGCAAGTTCGGCGGCCTTGCCGAATCCAGCCAGGCCTGCAAGGTTTTCGGTGCCTGCGCGCAGTCCCCTCTCCTGTTTGCCGCCGTGGACAAGAGGTTCAACAAGACCGTCATTTCTCATGTAGAGTGCTCCGGTCCCTTTTGGTCCGTAAATCTTATGCCCTGAAAGAGTGAGGAAATCAATGCCAAGGGCCTCTACATCAACCGGGATTTTTCCGGCTGCCTGGACTGCATCAGTATGGAACAGGACGCCGTGCCGCTTTGCTATGCTTGCGAGTTCTGGAATAGGCTGGATCGTGCCGATCTCGTTATTAGCCATCATTACGCTTATGAGACACGTTCTGTCTGTAATGGCTTCAGAGAGATCCGAAGGATCCAGCATACCGGTATTGTCTACAGCCAGGCTGGTCACCTCGAACCCGAGTTCCTTCAGCCACTCGCAAGTCGCAAGCACGGCGGGATGCTCAATAGTAGAAGTGATTATATGATTTTTCCGGTTCAGGTTCGCAAAAGCTATTCCCTTTATGACAAGGTTGTTCGACTCAGAGCCTCCGCTCGTAAAGACAATACGTCTGGCAGTGCAATTGATCAGCTGTGCTATGCTCCTGCGCGCCGCCTCCATAATCGCATGGGACTCTTTGCCTTCTTTATAGAGGCTCGAAGGGTTGCCGTAGTGTCCTCTCAGTACTTCCTCCATCACCCCGCAAACTTCGGGCGCAACAGGGGTTGTGGCATTATGATCGAGATAAATCCTGGCCGGTCTCTCCTGTGCATCGGACTTTAAGCTGAGAGCGTATTCTCCGGAATCCATTTTGACTGTTTCCGTGCTTTCGGGCACCCTGGCTACGTCGCAAAGAAGGGCCTTGTAGACAGGGAATCCGGAGACCGGATCATAACGCTGCAGATCAGTAAGTTCATTGATATTGCACTCCTGCCAGGCCTTTGGGCCGACGGGGCCCCCTCCTCCCATATTGGCGTCAACAGTACCGGCAACGATGTCATCGGTAACAAAGGCCCTCATAATTACCTGCCCTCTCATAGTTCTGACATGGACCAGGTCGCCGTCCTTAATGCCTCTCGATTGCGCATCACCTGTGTTGATGGATACCGTCGGTTCCGGGCGTTCTTTATACAAGGCGGGGATGCCGTGATGCTGTGAACGAAAATCGGTAGTGACCCTGGAACCGGAATTAAAAACGAGAGGGAATTCATTGTGAAGTTCGGGCCTGCTGACAGGGCTTTCCTTAGGTTCGGTATATATGGGTAATGCATCGTAGCCATGCTCTTCGAGTATCGTGGAGGCGATCTCGAATTTTCCCGAGGGGGTATCGAAGCCAGGGTTGCCATCCGGTCTGAGGAGGCCCTTCTCCCATTTCTTGTACTGCATCATGGATGCAGAAACACGCACAGTCCCTCCGGCAGCCTTCACATCTTCAAGAGAAAAACCGGACCCCTTCAGTACGTGCCTGAAAAGCTCCTCCTCAGTTTGTGGATAGAGATGGCCATAACCAAGTCGTTTCGCGAGTTCCGCCATTATAAAGAAGTCGTTCCGCGATTCGCCCACAGGTTCTACGACCTTCTCCCGTATTCTGAAAATCGGGCCATAGGTCATATAGGATTCGATTTCATACATGGTGGTAGCCGGAAGCACTATGTCGGCATATGCACAATCCGCCGTAAACTGACGGTCAATACAAACAAGAAAATCCAGACCACTCAGGGTCTCCCTCCAGGTTTTGGGTTCCGGCCAGGCAGTGATCATCGAAGCGCCCAGGGAAATAAGCGACCGTACAGGATATGGCATATCCCGCAGCACCGCATCAGGCAAAGACATGGGATGAGACTCGCTGCGATACAGGTTATAAATGGGGAAACGGTCACGGCCGAGTGCCCTGTTAGGCGACGGATTTTCTATAAGCCCGCTGCGGTTGATCGGGAAATAGTTGCCTCGCATGCCGAAGCACCGGCCACCCGGCACGTCGAACTGCCCGGCCAGCGCCCAAAGCACAAAAGTCGCGCGGATCGCCTGGACTCCGCTATCGCTGTATTCAAGGCCGCTGTACATGACAGGAGACACCCCGGAGGCCCCGGCAAAACGCCTTGCGAGGGAAACAACAGTCTCTGCCGGGACCCCTGTAATATGTTCCACGACTTCAGGCCGGAAATGCTGGACATATTCCGAGAACTCATCGAATCCACTCGTCCAGCCTCGAACAAAAGCGTTGTCGTAAAGTTCCTCCTGTATAAGTACATTACTGATACCGAGTGCAAGCGCTCCGTCAGTCCCTGAACGGATTGGTATCCATTCGGCCCCTTCGAGTTTGGCCGTCATGGTGCGCCTGGGATCGATCACTATCACTTGAGCACCGCGCTGCAAGGTCCCGACAATCCGTTTCAAGTCGAGCGGCGGGCAATCCGTTGCGGGATTCGCGCCCCACACCACAACCATTTCGGCGTTTTCAATGTCTGAAAACATATTGATGAGCATCCCGCCCATAGTCACATGAGGAGCGATCATGGCAAAGGAAACATAGCAAAGAGACCCTACACCAAGTGTATTCGGAGACCCGAACGGGAAAAGTACACTTGATGCCGACGACACAGCTACGCCTTTCGGCTGGTAAACATCGCACATGGACAACTCGAAACTTCCGCGACCGGTATAAACGGCATTCGCTTCCGGTCCGTATTGCGTCCTTATGCTGTTCAGATTTTCCACTATGACATCGTATGCTTCATCCCATGTAATGCGTTCGAATTCATAAGTACCTTTTGGACCGGTCCGGCGTATGGGATACCGCAGACGGTCTGCTGAATAAACTATATCAGCGGAATGTTCCCCAAGCTTGCAGATGATGCCCAATTCCGAACTTTCGTCAGGACGCACCCGGGCAAGTCTTCCCTCCGCGTCATAAGTCACAATGACCCAGCATCCGGCAGGACAGATGCCGCATAAAGCTCGTTTTTCATTAGACAACGATTCCATTGGTAAGCTCCAAGAGGTTATTTTTTAATGGTATCATCGATTCCCGTTATTGTCCATTGATCGCCGTAAATCAGACTTTTACAAAATGAATTTTAAAGTGGAAGAACTGGACTGCAACCTTCTTAATTAGAATAGATTGTTTGCTGGACAATTCAGTGGCTTGAAACTTGACATTTGCGCTTCAACTGATAATATCTAGTAAAAAGCAAGCTTCTGCTTTAGAAAGGCACCGTTGTTTTCGGTCCAGTAATAAATTTGATCACCATGAATCCCGAAGTTCGGAGGAGGTAGCATAATGTTCTCAGGAGCCATTCGCATCGCGAGTCGAACGCTGACCCATTGTACCAGCCAGGAAGTAATCTTAAAATCAGAAGGAGTCGCCCGGTGAAAAAAACTAATGGAATAAAGATAGCCTCCGCAATTCTGTTGGCAATTGTTCTTAGTTTTGTTGTCTTTCAACTGTCATGCAAGCATAACAACTCGAGTGAGAGGGTCATAGGTTTCCCAAAATCGTTTGCCGATCTTGCAGAACAGGTTAAGCCTGCAGTTGTGAACATCAGCACCACTTCAACAGTGAAAGTCCCCGGGAATCCCTTCAGGCAGTTTTTCGGTCCAAACGAGCAAAATCCTTTCGGGGGCTTCTTCCATCAATATTTCGGAGATGTCCCTGACAGGGAATTGAAGCAACAGAGCCTCGGTTCCGGGTTTATTGTCGATAAGGATGGCTACATTATAACAAACAATCATGTTGTGGAAGGCGCCGAGGAAATAAAGGTCAAACTCACCGACGGCCGGGAATTTAAGGCAAAGGTCGTAGGCAGGGATACGAAGACGGACCTGGCACTGATAAAGATTTCATCTATATTCAGGGACCTCCCCACCCTTCCTCTCGGAGATTCTGACAAAATGAGAGTCGGGGACTGGGTGCTGGCTGTGGGCAACCCTTTCGGACTCGAACACACCGTTACCCAGGGTATAATCAGCGCGACCGGCAGGGTAATAGGCGCCGGGCCGTATGATAACTTTCTCCAGACAGATGCCCCCATCAACCCGGGAAACAGCGGCGGCCCCCTTATAAACCTGACAGGTGAAGTTATAGGAATAAACACAGCGATAATAGCATCTGGGCAGGGTATAGGCTTCGCCATTCCCGCAGACGCGGCCAAAGGGATCGTAGCCCAGCTTAAAGAAAAGGGCAAAGTGATGAGGGGATGGATAGGAGTATCAATCCAAAGTATGACGCCCGACCTGGCCCAGTCACTCGGGTTGAAGAATGCGAACGGTGCACTTGTCGCAGACGTGGTGCCTGGGGGGCCTGCTGATTCTGCGGGTATAAAACAGGGTGACGTCATTATCAACTTTGACGGAAAGGCAATAACAAATACGTCCGAGCTTTCCTTTCGGGTTTCCGAGACCGGGATTGGAAAGATTGTGCCGGTGACAGTGGTAAGGAATTCAAAGGAGTTGACGCTCAAGATTGCCATAGCCCAGATGCCGGCCAATCCAGTGGCTTCCATGCTTCCGGTCCAACAGAATCTGGGCATGACAACCGATAATATAACCCCGCAATTCAGGAAGGAATATAAAACCAGAGAGAACGCGGGAGTTGCGGTAGTTTCGGTCGAGTCTGGAAGTCCTGCCGACAATGCGGGCATTCAGCCGGGTGACGTAATAAAAGAAGTTGACCGCGCACCTGTCAGGAATATGAAAGATTACGAAAGGGCGATAGCAAGATCGGAGAAGGACAAGCCGATACTCTTCCTTATCAGGAGAGAGGGGCAGACCCTATACGTCTCGATCAGGGTTTCATAAATTCATCAGGACGATAAAACATCAAAGGAGCATGGCAATGAAGAACAATGGCGGGGGCACATATACGTTGCAATTAAATATTCCGGGAGCCCAAGGTAGTTAAATACTGATTACAGTGATGGATTCAGGAGCCAGAAACACAGCCGAATACGAGAAGATCTCAACGGAAGAGTCTCTTAATGTCCTGGAGACTTCCAAAGACGGTCTTGCCGAATCCGAAGTTGGAAAGCGACTTGGGACCTTCGGATTTAACGAAATTGCAGAGAAAAGGAAGAACCCTTTTCTTGAATTTTTGCTGCGTTACTGGGGACCCATGCCGTGGCTGCTGGAGCTTGCGATGGGGCTTTCATTTATATTAAGTCATTATCTCGAAGGGCTCATAATCTTTGTGTTACTCACGGTAAATGCTGTCATTGGCCACGTGCATTCACGCGGTTCCCAAAAGGCCGTCGAACTCCTCAAGAAAAAACTGGCGATAAAAGCGAAAGTATTACGTGATGGGAAGTGGGTCATGAAAGAGGCCAAAGAGATCGTGCCTGGAGACATTATCGCCGTTGGACTCGGCGATATCGTGCCGGCCGATGCCAAAATTATAAACGGCGGGCTTTCCATTGATAAATCTGCCCTGACAGGAGAATCCCTGCCTGCAGAGACACACGAATCGGACATAATCTATTCGAGTTCCGTAGTAAGGCGCGGAGAGGCTGGGTGCGTGGTAGTCAATACCGGAGCAAACACATACTTCGGCAAGACAGCGGAACTGGTGAAAACAGCAAAACCGAAGTCTCACCAGGGTGAAGTAATGATGACTATGGTCAGATATATGATGTATCTGGCTATAGCCGCACTGGTTTTAATTCTGGGATACGGTGTGATTATGAGATTAGAGGAACATATCGTTACGATGCTGACCCTGGCGGTAATCTTCCTTATGGGCGCGGTCCCCGTAGCTCTTCCGGCAGTGCTTACCATCGTCCAGTCCGTCGGAGCAATGGAGCTTGCAAAAAAAGGAGCGCTGGTGACCCGGCTCGATTCGATCGAGGATGCAGCTTCGATCGATGTCCTATGCGTAGATAAAACAGGCACGATAACCCAAAATAAATTATTGGTTGCCGAAAGCATACCGTTCTCCGGATATACGAAAGAGGATGTTGTCACCACAGCAGCCCTGGCCTCACAAGAGGAAGGTATGGACATCATAGACCTTGCGGTCATTGACTACGCAAAAAACATGAGAGTTGATTTTAACGCCTGCAAACGGATCTCCCATACCCCCTTCAATCCATCGATTAAGAGGAGCGAGGCGATAATCGGGATTGACACAAAGCATTTTAAAGTGGTTAAAGGCGCAGCCCATATAGTCATATCCATGTGCCGGGGAATCGATAAGGAAGACGTGGACAAAGCAAACAGGACCGTAGAAGAGTTTTCCCGGAAAGGATACAGAACGATAGCAGTTGCCCGCTCGGAAGGCCCCGACCTGGACAATCTTAAACTTGCAGGATTGCTGTCATTGGCTGATCCACTCAGGCTGGACTCAAAAAGCATGATAGAACAGGCAAGAAAGCTGGGAATAAGACCGATAATGCTTACCGGCGATAGTATGGCCATAGCTAAAGAGATAGCCCTTCAGTCGGGGATCGGCGGAAATATTATCCGTATGGCGGATATCGGGGGCTTAAGCGAGAATGAGCAGATGAAGGTTGTCGGAGAAAGCGATGGGTTTGCCGAAATATATCCCGAGGACAAGTATAAGATTGTGAAACTTCTGCAGTCCAGGGGTCACATGGTAGGGATGACCGGAGACGGTGTTAATGATGCGCCGGCACTGAAACAAGCGGAGATGGGTATCGCGGTGAGCAATGCGACCGATGTGGCAAAGGCGTCTGCGAGCGTAGTACTGACCGAACCGGGAATAAGTGTCATAATCAATGCGGTAACAATAAGCAGACAGACCTATCAACGGATGCTGACATGGGTCATTAATAAGGTTACGAAGGTAATAGAATTCGTCGGTCTGCTGACCCTGAGCTTCTTCTGGCTCCATGGCATTGTGCTCTCTCTCCTCGGGATGTCGCTGCTTGTGTTTGCGAACGATTTCGTAACCATGTCTTTGGCAACCGACAATGTAAAATATACGCCTAATCCGAACATGTGGAATGTGAAGAACATTACTCTTGCGTCACTCGTGCCGGGCATGCTTCTGGTTGTGGAGGGCATGCTCGTCATCCTGACGGGCACGAAATATTTTCATCTTGAGTGGGAGAATCTGCGCACCCTGGTAATGCTGAACCTGATATTTAACAGCCAGTTCCGGGTCTTGATTGTACGGGAGAGAAGGCACTTCTGGTCGTCGATTCCGGGCAGGGAATTGCTGATCCTGAGCGCGGCAACGATAATCGGATTTGCACTATTGGCTATATACGGTCTCTTCGTCCCCGCCATCACGTCATATCAGGTACTTACTGTTCTCATATTTTCGGCCGCGTTTACACTCGCCATAGATTTCCCAAAGTTTTATATATTCAGGAGATTCGAATTATGATTCGTGAGCGGATAAGTCTTTCAGGGCTAGCCTTTGTAATGTTATTCGTGTTGATGTCCAATGTGGAGGCACGGTATGACAGCACAGAATAAAGCAGCATATCTTTTATTCGTTACCATTGCTCTCGTAGTATTTAAGCGCAAATCTGTATGGTGCCGAGAAAGGGCCGGAGCAATCCCTTCCGGTCTACCATCTTTCAGTCTCCTTTGACTTAAAAACTAATATCCTTACAGGTACGGCGGCCATTACTCTGCCGGAAACCGGTAATACGACGGTCTCCTTCGGCAATCTCAGGATACTGTCGGTCACCCTGAACGGATCTTCTGTGGATTATAAACAAAAAAACGGCCTGTTCACAGTAACCGGCAAGGGGACACTCAAAATAGACTATGAAGGCACCTTCAAGAACGGGCTGAGGAATACGGGGAAGCCTTGAGAATGCGGGCGTTGTCTCAACCGGCATGGTGAGCGAGCAGGGAGTCTCGCTTACCGGCAACTGGTACCCTGCAATAGACGGCCTTGCATATTATAAACTTACCGCCATCGTCCCGGATAATTTCATCGCCATATCAGAAGCGGATGAAATCACTTTAAAGAAAACTGCTTCGGGCAAAGAGTACTCATTTATTTTCCCCCATCCTTTAACCGGGATAGACCTCGTTGCTGGAAACTACCGGGAGGTCAGAAGTTCCGTGAAAGGTATTGGTATTTATACTTACTTTTTCCCTGAGGATGTCTCACTTGCCGCTGACTATATCGAACACACGAAGAAATACCTTAAAATGTATGATGAGCTCCTGGTCCCTTATTCGTACAAGAGATTCTCTGTTGTAGAAAATATCCTTCCCACTGGTTATTCCATGCCTACATTCACCCTCCTGGGGCAGGAAGTCCTCCGCCTCCCGTTCATTCCAGAGACCTCCCTGGGCCATGAGATTACCCATCAGTGGTTTGGAAATTACGTATACGCTGATTTCAAAAAAGGTAACTGGCTTGAAGCGATTACCTCCTATATGTCCGATCACCTTTACGAGGAGCAGAAAGGCAGGGGATGGGAGGACAGGAAAAACATCCTCATCAACTTTGAAAGCTACGTCACCCCTGAAAAGGATTTCCCCCTCAGACAGTTCACCGGGAGGACCGGGTTTGCCTCCGCGGCAATCGGGTATGGCAAAGGCGCGATGCTTTTCCATATGCTCGAAAACATGGTCGGAAGAGAGACCTTCCTTAAATCATTAAGAAAACTCATTGAGGACAACAAATTTCAGAAGGCGTCGTGGGCTGATGTGGAAAAATCCTTTGAGCTGGAATCCGGTAAGGACCTCGGCTGGTTTTTCAGCCAGTGGCTCGACCGCAAGGGAGTTCCTTCCTTCGAAGTAAGGGACCCCCGTGCTCTGGTTTTGAAAGGAGTTCCGAGCTGTCTCCTTTGAGCTTGAACAGCGCGGGAAGCCTTATAGAATTGAACTGCCCGCAAAAATTATTGCTGAAAAGGGCGAAATAAAACAGGTACTGCCGATTGAAAAGGGAAAGCGGCATTTTGATATCACTGCAAAAGAGAGTTCTTCCGGTTTAATTTTCGATGAAAACTACGACGTGCTGAGGAGACTTGCATCCGACGAATTCCCTCCAGTTATTGCGCGGCTGCTTGGGGATGAAAAAAAGTTGATCGTTTATCCTGAAAAGGAAAAAGAAAAATACGCCGGGTTGATAGCTATTTTCAAAGGAGAAGGATTTATAGCCAAAGGGCAGGATGAGGTGGATGACGGGGATATCAAGTCGTCATCTCTCCTCGTCCTGGGTTTCGAAAGCCCTATACTCAGAAGGCTTTTCGGAGCTGTCGGGACAGCAGGGCAGGGATTTGTGCTTATCGTAAAAGACAATCCCCTGAATCCCTCAAAGGTTGTGGCCTATGCGCAGGGAACTTCTAAAAAAGAGGTTGACCTGGCTGTGGAAAAGATATTCCATTACGGGAAGTATTCCGTCATCCGCTTTGAAAAAGGGAGAAATGTGGCAAAGGAAATTACCGGAACAAATCGCGGCATGCTATTCAATCTCCGGGAGCCTGTAGAAGGGATTGCACCGGAAAGATCCTTAAATCTCGACGGAAATAATCGATTCCATCAATAATAAGCCTCTCATTCTCATCGGGGAGCGCCATACTAATTATGAAGATCATAAAGTTGAGCTTTCCGTAATCATGCGCCTGTTTGAAAAGGGCAGGAAATTCGCCATAGGGATGGAAATGTTCCAGAAGCCTTTCCAGAAGGCAATCGATGAGTATCTCTCAGGAGTTATAGATGAAAGGGAATTTCTAAAAAGGACGGAATATTTCAAAAGGTGGAGTTTCGATTTCAATTTATACAGTGAGATTGTTGAGTTCGCCAGGGCAAAGGGGATTCCGATCATCGCACTTAACCAGAGGTCCGAAATTGTAGACAAAGTGGCCAAAGGAGGACTCGATGCCCTTTCCGGGGAGGAAAGAAAAGAGATACCTCAGGACATGGACATGTCGGATAAGTCTTATGAAAAACGGCTGAAAGAAGTATATGAAAATCATCCTCACGGGACCACTTTCGAGAACTTTTACCAGTCACAGATACTCTGGGATGAGACTATGGCGCACTCCGCAGCCCGATTCTTGGAAGAGCATCCTGATTACCAGATGGTGGTGCTCGCCGGCAGTGAGCATATTATGTACGGATCGGGAATTCCGTAGCGGATTCAACGGCTTACCGGCAGAGATTATGTCACGCTTATAAATGGCACCTTCCGTAAAGATGTCGGCACCTATGTGCTTTTTCCTGAACCCCTCAAACCTCCTTTTAGCGCGAAACTGGGAATAATAGCCCGGGAATCGGACGGCATGGTATCCATAGATACTTTTTCTCCGGACAGCGCCGCAGCGAAAGCAGGACTTGAAAAAGGAGATGTAATCACTTCCGTAGACAGCAGGAAAATCCATACCGTAGATGATATAAAGATCGCCCTCTTTGGTAAGGAACAGGGGCAGACAGCAAGTGTGAAAGTTGTGAGAAAAAGATTCCTCTTCGGTACGAGGGAACTTGAGTTTCTAGTCCCTCTGTAAGGGGCCAACCACTTTCAGGAACGACATAGATACACCTGTTGCCATGACACATTATATGTTACTATTGAATGTATGGAAAAATTTACCCGGGAATCAATAACAGGCATAACAGAAATCGATGAGCAGCACCGCGCTATCTTCAAGCTTTTCAATGAACTGCACGACGCGATCCATAAACCTGGTAAAGAAGCCAACCTGGAAAAGGTGTTTTCATATTTAAAAAATTATGTTGTCGATCATTTCAGCCTTGAAGAAGAATATATGGTTAGATATGCCTATCCGGCATATGATTTTCACAAATCACAGCATCAGGAGTTTATTGAACAACTGGCCGAAAAACAGCATAACTTCCTGACCAGGGGAGAATCAATCAAGTCCGAAATACTCGTCTGGCTTTATTTCTGGTTCAAAAAGCACATACTGTCCGTAGACAGGAATATGGGAGAGTATTTGCAGAAGGAAATAGAAAAACCTTCCAGGGAATGAAGCCTGCAGCTTGTGGCTTTGCATTATCTCCTGTTATAATCTTGCCTATGAAACCTATAATGATGAAGGGCAATGAAGCAATTGCCGAGGCTGCAGTACAGGCTGCTTGCAGGTTTTACGCCGGATATCCGATTACACCGCAGAATGAAATCCCCGAATATATGTCATGGCGGTTGCCCGAGGTCGGAGGGACTTTTATTCAGGCGGAGAGCGAGATCGCGGCAATCAATATGGTTTTCGGGGCGTCTGCGTGCGGCGCACGGGCAATGACCTCTTCAAGCAGTCCCGGCATAAGCCTCAAGCAGGAGGGAATTTCATTTCTTGCCGGCGCCCAGCTCCCCGCCGTAATTGTAAATATGCAAAGGGGCGGTCCGGGTCTGGGGAATATTTCGGCAAGCCAGGCCGATTATTTCCAGGCAGTCAAAGGCGGCGGACACGGGGATTACAAAGTTTTGGTATACGCGCCGTACAATCTTCAGGAGCTTTGGGACATAACTATGCGGTCCTTCGACAAGGCCGATGAATTCAGAAACCCCGTGATGATTCTCGGCGACGCCATTCTCGGGCAGATGATGGAACCTTTCGTGCCCACCCCCTATACAAGTCCGGTCCTCCCTGAAAAAACATGGGCGCTTACCGGATGCAAAGGCCGTAAGCCAAATGTCATAAAATCCCTTTTTATGGGAGAAGGTGAACTGGAACGTCATAATGCCGTTCTCCAGGCCAAATACGATAAAATGAAAGACAAGGAAACACTATTCCAGGCTTCCTATGCCGATGATGCCGAACTCATTGTTGTTGCCTTTGGAATAGCAGCGCGCATTGCTATGTCTGCCATACGAAGACTGCGGCAGGAAGGACACAAAATCGGCCTGCTGAGGCCTGTAACATTATTCCCTTTCCCTGAGTCCCAGATCGGGGCGCTGGCCGGTGGCAACAGAAGATTTGTGACTGTGGAGCTGAATTCGGGACAGATGGTCGAAGATGTCAGACTTGCCGTGAATGGGAAATCAGAAGTGCTCTTTTATGGGAGGCCGGGCGGGGCCATCATAACACCTGAAGAGTTGTATGAGAAATTACTGACGATCAGTAAGCCGCAAACGAAGAGAACAGTGACTGCCCTTTAAACGGTTTTCACCAGCAATTCCGTTAATTTTTTCATCAGTTCAACCTTCACCGTTCCCAACTCGCCTTTCACAGTGCACCCTGCGGCGTTTTTGTGTCCCCCGCCTCTGTAAAAAGCAGCGACTTTCTGCACATTTATTTCCTCCACCGACCTCAGGCTGACCTTGTAGAAAGCAGGGTCAACTTCCCTGATGAAGGCGGCAATCCTTACATCTTTCATGATCAAGGCAAAAGAGGCAAAATTTTCGGTGTCATCCGCAGTTGTACCGGTCTCTTCAAACATTTTTTTAGTTATATGGGTGACCGCAATGCCGTTATTGATGTAAAGCGTACCCACCATTTTAGTGAACAACCTGAACCGGCCCTCACTCCATGATTCATTGATCTCGGTGTAAATGAGAGACGGCTTGGCCCCTGCTTCTGCGAGGTCGGCGGCTACACGCAACACCTCGGAGGAAGTATTGGGGTAACGGAAATTCCCGGTATCAACTACCAGGCCCGAGTAAAGATTTGTTGCCATCTGCTGCGTTAAAGGGATGCCGAGCGCCCTGATAAGACCGTACACCATCATGCCCGTAGCGGTAATCTCGGGAACTATCCATGTGACATCGCCGAAAGGACTCTCGATTACGTGATGGTCTATTACCGCCAATGTGTCGAATTTAACAGCAGCAAGCACGGATTTCTCAAGGCCTGTCCGCTTGATTTCATTGCAATCGACAAGTACGAGGTTTTTGTAAGATTCCAGATTGATTTTTGAGGAATTGACCGTATCGAAGGTCAGGAACCGGTCCACTCCGGGCAGAAAGGTATACTGCTGTGGCACGGCATCCCGGCATACAAGTATGCTGCGCTTGCCCATCTTTTCGAGAGCCATGCCGAGAGCGCAGGCTGATCCCAGGGTGTCGCCATCGGGATTTAGATGGGAGGCCAGGAAAAAACCGTCGTTATTCCTGAAAAATTCGATAAGGTCTTCAGGCGGCGCCGGTCCAGCAGACGCAGACAGGACCGCCTCATTCGTCTTCAGAATGTCCCTTCTCCCTGATCTCGCTCAACAGCCGGTCAATACGGTCTCCGCGAGCTATAGATGCATCAATCTTGAATTCAATAACGGGGATGAACCTGACCCTCACCCTTTTCGACACTTCGCTGCGGACAAGCCCTTTCGCCGCATTCAGGATCTCCAGCGCAGGCACTTTGTCCTCATCTTTCAATGTGCTGATAAATACCCGCGCGATCTTCAGGTCTTCAGACATTTCCACATCCGTGACCGTAATAAATCCAAGCCGGGGATCTTTCACCTTTTTCATAATTATATCGGCGATTTCTTCCCTGAGCAAGACACTTAATCTTTGAGATCTTTTGTATGGATGCATAATCTAAAAAAGGCTATAGGCACGAGGCTATAGGCGAAAGGTAAAAACTAAAATTACAAAAAGAAAAAACCAGTCTCTTTTACCTTTAGCCCAGAGCCTGCCGTTTTTATAGTTTTGCAGCTATTTTTTCTATTATGAAGTTCTCCAGGACATCGCCTGTTTTCATGTCATTGAAGTTTTCGATAGTAATGCCGCACTCGTACCCTGTCTGCACTTCCTTTGCATCCTCTTTAAATCTTTTCAACGTCAAAATCTTTCCCTCGTAGATAACGATATTGTCTCTGATGACCCTGATCCCGTCGCTCGCGCGGTGTATTGCTCCGTCAATCACATAACAGCCGGCAATAGTCCCGATCCTCGACACATGAAAAAGCTGCCTGACCTCTGCCCTGCCCAAAATCTTTTCTTTGAGCGTGGGCTCAAGCATCCCCTCAAGGGCTTTTTTCACATCTTCGATGGCCTCGTAAATGATATTGTAGAGCCGGATATCCACTCCTTCTTTTTCGGCAGTCTGGGACGCCTTCAGTTCGGGACGAACATTAAACCCTATGATGATGGCATTTGAAGCAGCGGCCAGCATGACATCCGATTCATTGATGCCGCCAACAGAAGAATGGATGACATGCACCTTCACTTCGGCGTGTGTAATGCCTTCCAGTGATTGCTTGATAGCTTCAACTGAACCCTGGACATCGCCCTTAATAACTATATTCAGTTCTTTTATCTGGCCTTCTTTTATCTTCGCATACAGTTCATCGAGGGTCAGTTTCTTATGGCGGGCTATCTCTATCAAACGCTGCTTCTGCAAGCGTGCAAGCGCCACTTGGCGGGCCTTCCTTTCATCCTCAACACAGGTAAAAACATCTCCTGCCATCGGGACTTCGGAAAAGCCGATGACCTCAACAGGAGTCGAAGGTCCCGCCTTCTGAATCTTTTTCCCCGTGTCGTCAATCAGCGCCCTGACTCTGCCTGATGCGGCCCCTGCAACAAAAGCATCGCCCGGCTTTAACGTTCCCGATTGAATAAGCACCGTCGCAACAGGCCCTCTGCCCCTGTCAAGCTTTGCTTCAATGACTGTACCCCGCGCCGGTTTATTGGGTTTGGCCTTGAGCTCCATCACTTCGGCCTGCAGCAGGATCATCTCCAGCAAGTGTTCAATCCCGATCCTTTTCTTTGCAGAAACTTCCACGAAAATATTCTGGCCGCCCCATTCTTCGGATACCACAGCGCGCTCGGCAAGCTCATTCCTGACCCTGGACTGGTTTGCCTCCGGCTTGTCAATTTTGTTGATAGCCACTACAATCGGGACGTTAGCAGCCTTTGCATGGTCGATGGCCTCGATTGTCTGCGGCATAACGCCGTCATCCGCCGCGACAACCAGAACGACAATATCAGTCACTTTCGCTCCTCTGGCCCTTAACGCAGTGAAAGCCTCGTGGCCAGGCGTGTCGAGGAAGGTAATGTCTTTACCCTGAAGAGAGACTTTGTAGGCCCCGATATGCTGCGTAATGCCGCCTGCTTCAGTTTCCGTTACCTTAGTCTCCCTGATTGCATCCAGCAGTGAGGTTTTGCCGTGGTCAACGTGGCCCATGATTGTAACAACGGGTGGCCGGAAAACAAGTTCGGAGGCACTTTCAGCGGCCTCTGTTATAACGTCGACCTGTTCGGCTGACACCGATTCGGCCTTAGTGCCGAAACTTTCGGCCACAAGGATGGCGGCATCGGAATCAATCGGCTGATTGACAGTTGCCATGTAGCCCAGTTCCATAAGCTTCTTTATGACATCGGGAATCTTAAGCCCCATCAGTTCGGCAAATGCCTTGACCGTCGTCCCTTCTTCAAACTTGATCGACTTTTTCCTCGGCGCAGTGATCTGGGGTTGCTGCTGTTCAGACACGAATCTCCTGCCCCTGTCCTTCGGCCTTTTCATCAACTTCTGGTCAACCCACTTCTTCGGTTCAATTTTCTTGATGGCCTGGAAGGCCTTTTGCATGGTAGGCTTGACCTTGATCTTCTCGACCTTTTCCACCTCTATCTCTTTCTTGAACCGGTCCGGAACTTTGTCCTCGTCATATTCTTCGGTGACAGCGGGCGGCGCTATGACCGGGACCACTTCCTCCGGCGCGGTTTCAAAAACTTCTTTTTTGCTTTCATCATGCTTCGCAATATCCGGCTTGGCAGGCTCTAATTGCTTGTGGACCTTTTTCCTTGCCGGTTCCACTTTCGGTACACCGGCCTGAGGAACCTTCTTCGGCAAAGCTTCGGCAGAAGGGGCCGCTTTGGGCGCCACGGCAACCGGCTTTGTCTTGGTCAACTGCCTGACTCTGTCAGCTTCTTCGGCAGTCATTTTCACGTTCGTAGTGCCCTTCTTGAATTCCTTGTTTTTTATCTGCCCCAGCAGCTTCACCACTTCGGTAGGTTTCAGGTCCAGTTCTTTGGCAAGTTCACGGCTATTTATCTCGTTGCCCGACATCAGTGTTTTCCTCCGGTCCATCTCGAGACAGATGACAGAAAACAGAAGTCAGAACACAGGCTTCTCACATCTTCCTGCCCGACTTCTATACTCTGTTATCTGTCCTCTGAATTTGTTAAACTTGTAACATTGCTCATGAAATGTTATCATAAAAGACTTTTTTAAAGCAATCAACGAAGGAGGAAAAATATGGCATCCTGTTCAGTATGCGGCAAAAAAAAGGCCGTTGGAAATAATGTCAGCCACGCTAACAACAGAACAAAACGCACGCTCATGCCGAATATCCAGAAGATCAAGATCGTTACGGATGGCGGCAACAAAAAGACATATGTATGCACGAGGTGCATTCGTTCCAAAAAAGTAGTCAAGGCAGTGTAACTGCAAGAACAGCTCAAAAACAGCTTGCATGCCTTTAAGCTTGCAAGCCAAGAAGCTCACAAATGGAAAACGCAGCGTCAGTCCTGGCGTCCCTTTTCAAAAATATCGGCATGGAAGACAGGCTCACGCTCGTCCGTTTGCAGAAAGAATGGTGCGCACTGTTTGAAGTGCCTCTTTCATCTCATACGTATCCCGCAAGCCTCAATAGCGGCATATTGGTAGTCAATGTCGATTCGCCCCCGTGGATGCAGCAACTGAAGTATTTCAAACAGGCCATGCTCAAGAAACTCGGGACCTATAAGATAAAAGCCATCGATTTCAGACACGGTAAAATACGTCATTTCACGGGGGACCATGCGGCAGCGGATTCGTCAGAGAAACCCGGAAAACGCAAAGAACTTACTGATGCCGACGCCGACTGGATAGAGCAAACGGTTGCCACTATCGATGACCCGGAATTGCAGGACACAATCAGAAAAGCACTACAAAAGGCCCTACTCAACCCAAAATAAAGGTTTCGTAAAAAGTTCATAGGCAAGGCGCGCAAATACTGAGGAATGAGGCGTACTTTTTCGTACGCCGCAGTGACGAAGGATGCAGCGCAACGCAGCATATGGGCTTTTTACGAGACCGTCTTATGCTGATTCGGCCTTGTCCTCATAGACAAGAATGGCCCGTTCCTTGTGCGCAATAGCCTCCTCGTTGATAATGCACTCCACAACGCCCCTCTTCGAAGGGGTTTCGTACATTACATCGAGCATTACGTCTTCCAGAATGGCCCTCAGACCCCTCGCACCAGTCTTTCTATCGATGGCTTTCTTTGCAATTGCGCTGAGCGCCCCTTCAGTAAACTTCAGCCTGACGTTATCCATCATAAGAAGCTTCTGGTACTGCTTTACCAACGCGTTCTTCGGCTGCGTAAGTATCGTTACCAGAGCGGCCTCATCCAGCTCTTCCAGGGATGCCACGACAGGAAGGCGGCCGACAAATTCAGGGATCAGGCCGTAGCGTATGAGGTCTTCCGGTTCGACAAGGCCGAGCACGTCGGTCCCCCGGTCTTTCTTCACGCGCATGTCGGCAGCGAAGCCTATGCTCCTCTTGCCTGTCCTGCGCTCTATAATAGCATCCAGTCCTACAAATGCTCCGCCGCACATAAAAAGTATATTCGATGTGTCGAGTTGTATATATTCCTGCTGGGGATGCTTCCTGCCGCCCTGCGGAGGAATATTCGCAACTGTCCCCTCGATTATTTTAAGAAGTGCCTGCTGGACCCCCTCGCCGGAAACATCTCTGGTTATCGAGGGGCTGTCCGATTTCCTGCTTATCTTGTCAATTTCATCGATATAGATGATCCCTCTCTGGGCCCGTTCCACATCATATTCGGCTGCCTGCAGCAATTTCAGGAGCACATTTTCAACATCCTCACCGACATAGCCGGCCTCCGTCAGTGTCGTGGCGTCCGCTATGGTGAAGGGGACGTCGAGAAACTTTGCAAGTATCTGAGCAAGCAGTGTCTTCCCCGTTCCTGTGGGACCTACCAGCAGTATATTGCTTTTTTGCAGCTCGACCTCGGATTTGGCGCCGCGGAATATTCTCTTATAATGGTTATGGACAGCGACCGACAGTACCTTTTTCGCCTTTTCCTGTCCTATGACGTAATCATTCAGAAATTTATGTATCTCACCCGGCGTTGGAAGCTTCTTGGAAAACTCTTTGTCGAGAACATGCAATTCCTCATCTATTATCTCATTGCAAAGACCTACACACTCATCACAAATGTATACAGTGGGCCCTGCAATCAGCTTCTTCACCTCATCCTGCCCCTTGCCGCAAAAAGAGCATTTCAGCAATGCGTCATTGACCTTCCGTGCCATGTAAAACCTCCAACACCCAATTAACAATTATCAATGAATAATGATGAATTAAGGAGCAAACTCCACAATTCTTCATTGATCATTAATCATTGTTCATTATTTTTTATCCTTTGACTCTTTGACCGAAGCTATCACTTCATCGACAATGCCGTATGCCTTTGCATCGTCACCGGACATGAAATAATCCCTCTCTGTATCCGCGTGGATTTTTTCATAGGTCTGCCCGGTATGTTTTGCCATTATACCGTTCAATGTCTCCTTCATTTTCAATATCTCTTTTGCATGGATTTCAATATCGGTGGCCTGCCCGTAAAAACCTGCGGTAGGCTGATGTATCATGATCCTTGAATGGGGCAGAGCGAACCGCTTGCCCTTAGTGCCTGCGCACAAAAGCAGGGCCCCCATGCTCGCGGCCTGGCCTATGCAGTAGGTAGCTATATCAGGCTTAACAAACTGCATGGTATCGTACATGGCCAGACCGGCTGAAACAACGCCCCCCGGCGAATTGACGTAAATATGAATGTCCTTATCAGGGTCTTCGGTCTGAAGGAAAAGCAGTTGGGCAATGACCACGTTTGCCACGTTGTCATCTATAGAAGTGCCGATAAAGATTATCCTGTCCTTGAGCAATCTTGAGTATATATCATAAACCCTCTCGGTCCGCCCGGTCTGTTCTATCACAATCGGAACTATGCTCATGCCTGTTCTCCTTTTTCAATTTTCGCTTTGGCAAGCAGCAAAGCAAGCACTTTTCTCTCAAAAAGAGAATGCCGCAACCCCTCAAGCGAGCCGTCTTTCGTCACATAATATTTTATTACATTTTCAGGGGTAATATGAAACTGCTGTGACATGGAGGCGATTTCTTCCTTCACTTCATCCTCTGATACAGTCAGCACTTCCTTCTCACCTACCATATCTAGCAGCAAAGTTGCCCTGACACTTTTTTCAGCTTCGGGCTTGAATGCCACTATTAATTCCTCATCGGTCCTATCATCTTTTCCGGCATCTTTTCCGGAAGCCCGGACTTCGCTTATAATGCCCTGAAGCTGCTGGTCCAGCATGCTCTCGGGAATTTCAAACTGGTATGTTTCAAGCAGCTTGTCAAGTACCTGCCTCTGCATGTCCCTTTCAGCCCTTTTTTTCTTGGCATCTAAAATATTCTCTCTGATCTTTTCTTTTACTTTTTCCATGCTCTCCAGCCCGAGATCTTTCGCAAATTCGTCATCAATCGAGGGGAGTGTCCGCTTTTTCATTTCCCGTATGCCGACGACAAAAGTAGGCTTTTTCCCGGCATACGGTGATTGCATATCCTCGGGGAAAGTTGCTTCAATCTCAAACTCCTCATCCTTTTTCCTGCCTGTAAGGCCGTCAAAAAAATCTTTGGGATAAGGGCCGCTGCCGACCTTCAGTACAACATCTTTGACCGAAGTGTTATCATCCTTGACCGTATAGTCAATTGTTACCAGGTCACCGGTCGCAACAGGATCGTCCGACGCCTCATAAGTCGCCCTCTCTTCGGCCAGGGTGCTCAAATACCTGTCCACTTCATCTTCTTTGACTTCCACAGGCACATCCTTGACCGTGATATCCTGATACACGAGATTTTCCACTTTAGGCATAACTTCCACCGTGAGTGTCATGGAAAGATCCGCATGCCTCTTATAATCAACAGATTGCTCAACGGCAGGCTGCGAAACAGGCTTTATGTCGGCCTCTTTGACCGCACGCACATAAAATTCGGGTACTATTTTTTCCAGGACCTCCGCCTCGATGTCCTTACTGAATTTCTTCTCAACCAGCGTCATCGGGGCCTTACCCTGCCTGAAGCCGGGGAATTTGGCTTTTTTCTGCGCATCAGCAAGACCCTTTTTGATCTCAGCCTCTATGGAATCAGCCGGAATTTCTATTTTAAGCCGTTTTTTGGTTGATGATATGTCCTCGAGTGCCTTTAACAATTTTATTTTTCCTCCTGCAATTAGTGCTTGATCTTTAACGCTTTAGTTTAACTTAACCCCCGTGCTTTGTCAATTTGAGCCGGAAATTCAAGAGAGGAAGGACCGGCAGGGGCATGCTGTTTATCTGCCCGCTAAAACTACTTACCTTACCAACACCATGTTTTTTGAAATTGCACTATTCAAGCACATTCCCGATTGGGGCTCGGCGTTACTCGCCCCCGCTCCAGTACACCCATGCTATCGTGCAGATAAACAGCATGCCCCTGCCGGTCCGATTTTATCAATATTCCAGGATACTTCCCTTCTCACGCCTTCCATATAGGGTTGACATAGATTAATTGGGGAACTTAGTATAATTGTTTAGCGTTCCGACAACTGAAGCTGGAAGAGGCAATTGGTGAACAATCGCATACTTATGATCGGCAATGAGGCCATCGCCCGCGGGCTTGTGGAGAACGGCTGTGCCATGGCACTTTCTTATCCGGGGACCCCTGCCTCGGAGATTCTCCCGGGAGTCGTAAGATGGAAGAAGGAATTGTCTCTGCCTATACATACCCAGTGGACCGTAAACGAAAAAATAGCTTTTGAAATAGCCTACGCCGGCAGTATCGCCGGGCTCCGTACAGCAGTGAGCATGAAGCAGGTGGGCCTCAATGTCGCATCCGACCCTCTGACCAGCGCAGCTTACATGGGTGCAAAAGGGGGCTTTATCGTGATCAGCGCGGATGACCCGGGGCCGCACTCCTCTCAGACTGAGCAGGACAGCCGTTTGATGGCGATGTTCGCCAAGGTGCCTGTCCTGGACCCGGCCGGACCGCAGCAGGCAAAAGAGTTTGTCAGGCTCGCCTATGAACTTTCAGAGAAGTTCGAGGTACCGGTCATGCTCAGGCCGACCACCAGGGTCTGCCACGGCGGACAGGATGTGGAACTGAAAAAGGTGGAACATACCTTCCGGCCCGCGTCATTCAGGAAAGACCCTGCCAGATGGGCGGCAACGCCCAAGTTTCGCCATATCCTTCATACCAGGCTCAATGAGAAACTTTCTACCATAGCTGCCAATGAAGATACCCGTCCGCGCTTTTTGAATTCAGGGGCTGTCGCCTCGCGGGCCATAGTCGCCTCCGGTGTTTCAGCCGCGCACGTTCAGGAGATAATGGGCGATCTCGGTCTTCTGAATAAGGTTGCTGTCTTCCAGGTTATCCAGCCATTTCCGCTGCATTCCGCTTTTATAGAAAATGTCCTGGGCAACTATGAAGACATCCTGGTAATAGAAGAGAGCTCACCTGTCATCGAAATGCAGATAGCTGACAGGCATAAGGTAAGGGGCCGTCTAAACGGATTCATACCTGCTGCCGGAGAGCTGCTGCCGGAAATCATCGAAGGGATAGTCCTGAATTTCTGCTCAGCTGAGGACCCTGGAGCCAGGACCTCCTCTGAACATGGCAGGAGACCCAGCCTTTGCCCCGGATGCCCTCACCGCGCGAGTTTTTTCGCGATCAAGAAGGCAGTGCCCGGCGCTATTTACACAAGCGACATCGGCTGTTATACCCTCGGCCTGAACCTCGGCGCGATAGACACCGCACTTTGCATGGGCGCTTCAATCAGCCAGGCATCGGGTTTTTATCAGGCATTCAGATTAGGCGGCAACGAGACCGAAATAGTAGCCACGATCGGGGATTCAACCTTTTTCCATGCCGGAGTCCCGGCACTGATCGACGCTGCTGTGCAGGATGCCCGCTTTGTCCTGGTAGTGCTCGACAATTCGACTACCGCGATGACCGGAAATCAGCCCACGCCTGCCACCGGGACAGATAGCTGCGGCAATCCCCTTGCAAAAATTTCGATAGAGGGACTCGTCAAGGGCTGCGGCATCAAGTTTTGCCGGGTTGGTGATCCTTACGATATGCCCGGATTTATAAAGATCCTTAAGTCGGCGCGAAAACACGCGAAAGACAAGGGCCTTGCCGTTGTGATTTCCCGTCATGCGTGCCTCATGGACAAACGCGCGAAAGCAGCGGAGTGCAACCGCATTAATGTGGAGATATCATCATCATGCGATGGGTGCTCATATTGCATTAAACAATTTGAATGCCCTGCCATCGAATATGACGGGGACAGAAAGCTCGCCCGAATCAACCAACTTGTTTGCAGCGGCTGCGGTGTATGTATTCACGTCTGTCCGAGGAAGGCGATCAAAAAAGTGGGGGCGGAGTGAACGCACCTTTTCAAAAACAGCAGGTCCTCATAAGCGGGGTGGGCGGTCAGGGCATCTTGTTCATCACCCGCCTGCTCGCGGAGGCCGCTATTTACAGAAAATATCCGGTATTGACCGCAGAGACCCACGGCATGGCCCAACGCGGAGGCATCGTTGTTTCACACATAAAAGTGGGAGGCTTCTCAAGCCCGCTGATCAGGCCGGGCAAGGCCGACGTCCTGCTGCTGCTGAAGGAAGAGAACCTGCAGAATCATTTATTTTATCTTGCTCCGGACGGGATTGCTGCTGTTAATACACGGTCGCAACCCGGAGACCCCGAAAACCGGAAAATGCTCCTGATAGATGCAGACGGGTTGGCAAATGAACTCCAGCAGCCCAAGTCCGTTAACCTCGTTCTCGCAGGTTTCGCGCTTTCGGCCCTCAGAAGTATCTCCAAACAGGCTTTCTGCAGCCCCGAGGATGTCAGGGCAATACTCTATAAAAAACTCGCGGGCCGCGACAAGCTCCTGAAGGCGTCCGTGTCGGCGTTCGACCTCGGAGTGCTTCGCGGCGAAAAGGTGAATATATGAATATGTTCTCTGCACTCAAGAGGTTCCCGTCGAAGGCCGGGATGATGGAAGGGTTGAAGGAACACCAGTTGAAGGGCCTGCAATGGACTGTATCCCATGCCTATAACCATTCGGAATTTTACAGGAAGCGTCTTGATTCGGCAGGCGTGAAACCCGAAGATATAAGGAGCATCGGGGACATCAACCGGTTGCCCTTCACTGCGGCCGATGACCTCACTAATGAATACCCGTTTCCCCTCAGAGCTGCTGATTTCTCAGACATCGTCCGGATACATTCCTCGTCCGGCACTACGGGCAAAAGGAAAATTCTCTCTTATACCCGGAAAGATATAGACGATTGGTCATACATGTTCGGGAGATGTTACGAACTGGCGGGTGTGACACGCGATGACAGAGTGCAGATATGCGTGGGATATGGGTTGTGGACAGCCGGCGCCGGATTCCAGCTGGGATGCGAGAGGTTCGGCGCACTTGCCATCCCGGTAGGTCCGGGCAATATGGAAATGCAGTGTACTCTCCTGGTCGATATGCAGTCCACCGTCGTTTGTTCTACGGGTTCCATGGCATTGCTGTTGGCAGAGGAAGTCCGCCGCCTGGACCTGCAGGACAAGATCAATCTCAAAAAAGTCATAATGGGCGCGGAACGGACAAGCAGTGCGATGATCAGGAAGATAAAGGAACTCCTCAAAATAGAAGAGGTCTATGATATCGCCGGCCTGACCGAACTCTACGGTCCCGGTACGGGCCTGAGCTGTAAATACAATAACGGCATCCATTACTGGGCCGACTTCTACATCCTCGAAATCCTGGACCCGGAGACCCTGAAGCCCGTCGAGCCTGGCGAGATCGGAGAGATGGTCTTTACTACTTTGTGCAAAGAGGGAGCGCCTCTCATCCGTTACCGTTCGAGAGACCTGACAAGAATGATGACGGGCGACTGCCCCTGCGGCTGTCAACTGCCGCGGCATGACAAAATACTCGGGAGGTCTGACGACATGTTCATCGTGAGAGGCGTCAATGTTTATCCCGGGCAGATCGACGAGGTGCTCTCGGGAATCAAAGGAGCGGGCAGTGAGTACCAGGTGCATCTGGAGCATCGCGCTGATGGGAGGGACTATATGACCCTGAAAGTGGAGCGTGAGGAGAACATCCATGAAAGCGGTGACAAAGGGCTCTCGGAAATGGTATCAAAAAAACTGAAGAGCAAACTTATGGTTTCCGGCACGGTCGAGGTCATGCCGTACGGCAGCCTGCCGAGGTCTGAAAAGAAAACCAGGCGAATTTTCGACGCCAGAGGGTATTAGCCCACATTATTCATAAGGAAATGAGTTTCGGAATGGTGGGTAGGCAGAAATGTTCAGTTCATCCCGAATCAGACAATCAGACTTGGCAGACTTGGGAAAGCAGCGCTGTAATAGTCTCGGCGGTTTTTTTTACTGCCGGAGACATCTGTCCTCCGTATGAAACGGTCCCGGCCTGAATCCCCAGAAAGTAAACATCGGCGGCGGTGTCTTCGGCCAGGATTTTTGCTACAACCCTAAGGGGAAAAGTGTGGGTGCTCAGAGTGCACTCAGGAATGAATTCCCCGTCTATCACCCGCGCCTCTCCAGGTGTACCGCCAAAATCAGCGGCATCTATGATAACTGTCCGGGCCGGTCTCAGCTCAACGGCCTGATCGAAAACCATTTCAGGCCGGTCCCCGGCGTCGATGATACGCACTCCCTTTTTAGGTGAATGAACGTGCTTCGCAATATATGGCCCCACCCCGTCGTCTGACCTGAAGTCGTTTCCTACCGTCAGCACGAGCACAATACCGGATTCAGGCGACTGCAGGATTTTTATTACATCACCGGTTAACAAATTGCACATTCAGCATATGCGTTGAGCATGAGATGCACGGGTCATACGCACGCACGAGCATTTCGAGGGCCAGCGTTATCTCATCATCGCTCCTCGCAACGATTTCAGGCACCAGCTTCTCCATGTCCCGCTCGATATTGCTGAGGTTCTGGTTTGTGGGAATCACACAGTTGGCATCGATGATAATCCCTTTGTCATCTATTGAATAGTTGTGGAACAGCACGCCGCGGGGCACTTCGACTGCACCCACTCCATTGCCGGCCCTTACCGGAATCTTCGACTGCTCGTTCAACCCTACCAGTATCTCTTCGTCATAATTAACGCCCTTGCTTTTAAAAAATTCCACTATTGCGATCGCTTCTTCAAGACAGTGGACCGATTCGATAAGCTGTGCTGCCGTGTTCAAATAGGGGTTGATGCACTTCGGTTTAAGGTTGATTGCAGCCGCAACTTCCCTGGCCCTTGGATGCAGCTTTTCATAATTCAGATTGAAACGGGCAAGCGCGCCGACTGCATACGAACTCCGGCTCAGCTTCGTGTGCTTTGCCGAGGAATGTGCGACCACAAATTCGTTGGTAAGTTTTTTATAATCGTTCTTGTGCATTCTGACGCCGTCAGTAGAGCCGATGTCGCCCATGAGCAGAGGGTATTCGCTGTCGTCACTCACCAGTCCCACATACTCGGTATCGCGTTCGAACTCAGGGAATTTAAGGGTGGCAGCCAGTTCCACAGTAGCATTCATGTCAGGCTGCATCCCACTGAGCAGGTTCAACATGGCATCAAGGTCGCGCTCACGCGGAAGTTTGGTGAAACCTCCTACGATTGCGGATATGGGATGCACGTGGCGGCCCACCAGTATATCGCAGACGTCATTACAGACTTTTTTCATCCTGAGTGCCCTGCGAACAACATTTGCATGAGTATCGATCAACGGCACAAAACTCTTGACTCCGAGCAGGTCGGGTGCGGCAAGGAGGTAAATGTGAAGAATGTGACTGTCCAGAATTTCGAAATGAAGCAGGAGCTTTCTCAGCTTTATCGTTTGATCGGAAGGAGTAATTCCAAGCGCGTCCTCCGCAGCCTGGATCGAGGCAAGCGTGTGTCCGCATGAGCAGATACCGCATATCCTCGACGTAATATGCTGCGCCTCAAATACCGTGCGGCCCCTGAGCACGCCTTCGAAAAAGCGGGGGGCTTCGACAATGTCGAGGCGGCATGTCTCCAGCCTGCCTTCTTTCACGTCAACCACGATGTTCCCGTGTCCTTCGACCCGCGTGAGATATTCAACGTTGATTTTTACATTGCGCTTGTTCATTGCTTGTCCGGCTTCCTGCATTCGTTATACATATACATCTTCCTGATGAGCAGGTCCTCAGGAATACGGTATTTGCGGAGGACATCCTGCATTCCCTTTTCATTGGGGTTGCTCAGCATCCCCCGGCAGCCGTAACAAATGTTGCCGTTATTGATGCACCAGGAATTGCACCCCGCCCTTGTCACAGGTCCGAGGCAGGTCACACCCCTGTCGTACATGCAGACGTTTTCATTCAGTTTGCATTCTACGCAGACTGCGTAATCAGGGACATAATATGGTATGCCGAGGAGTATCGATTTCAATACTCTCACAAACTCAGGGATATAAACCGGACAGCCGTTTACGAAATAATCGACCGGCACTACCTGGTGCACTGCGCGGGTTTTCTCAGTAGGAAAGAACAGGTAGTCCGACCCGTATACATAGTGCCGTATATCCTCCAGGTCAAAACTGTTTTTTAAACCGTTCACGCCGCCGATGGTAGCGCACGACCCGTAGGCAACCAGGACTGCCGACCTGTCCCGTATCTTCTTTATCCGCTCAACCGCGTGCTCGTCGGTAATGCTCCCCTCTATTATTGCAACATCGAGCGCGCCGTCCCACTGCTCCGACATTACTTCGCGGAACTCCACCACATCGATACGGTCCAGAACATCCAGCAATGTGCTGCCCATATTGGCAACCTGAAGCTGGCACCCCTCGCAGCACGCAAAATCAAAAAAGGCAACCTTCTTCTTTTTCATCTCACAGCGCCTCGCTCATGTTCTTGATGTCGGCATAATTGAAAACCGGACCGTCCTGGCAGCAATACAGATTGTCGATCTGACACCGGCCGCATTTGCCCATCCCGCATTTCATATGCCGCTCAAAGGAGACGAGGACCTGGCGCTCCGGAATCCCCTTGAGAAGCAACTCTTTTATTACAAAATTGTACATGATTGGCGGACCGACTATCACGGCGAACGTTCGCGAAGGATCGAGGTGAACACCCGGAATCAGTGTCGTGATACGGCCTACGTGGCCGGCCCAGTCAGGCGCCGCACTATCCACCGTGCACTCATAATACACATCCATCCGTTTATTCCAGAGATCCACTTCATCCAGGAAAAGCATGTCCTGCGGTGTCTTGCAACCCAATAATATATGCACGTTTCCGAAATCTCGCCGGTTATCAAGAATATAGTTGATCAACGACCTGAGCGGAGCAATGCCGAGCCCGCCTGCTATGATCAGCAGATCATTCCCTTCGAGTATGCGAATAGGGAAACCCTTGCCGTATGGTCCTCTGATGCCCACTTCATCCCCGGCATCGAGCCGGTGCATTGCATGGGTGACCTTTCCCACTGCCCTCACGCAGACATCAAAAGATCCCCGTTTTGTAGGAGATGATGCTATGGATATCGGGACCTCGCCCGCCCCGAAGACCGAGATCATTATGAACTGTCCGGGTTCGTAGTCCAGGTTCTCCGCCTTGTCCAGCTCAATTTCAAACAGCTTTTCCTGAGACGTCATCTGCTTTGTACTGAGCACCCTGGCTTTCCTGACCCTGTAATTAGAATCCTTTATAACCACTTTTTCCATATCTTGGTATCACTCTCCTTTATCAGGGCCTCCAGTGTCTCCTTGAGCTTTATGCCGGCCATACAGGTGCGGCTGCACCTCCCGCAGCCGGTACAGAAAAACCGCGAGAATTTATCAACAGGGAATCTGAACTTGCGGTAATAGCGATGTCTCTGTCGCGCCGAGCGCTCCTTGCGGAAGTTTTCGCCGCCGGCAACTTTGGCAAAAGGCTCAACCTGGCATGAGTCCCAGCGACGGTAGCGCCTGCCCCTCGCCAGATCAAAGTCCACCTCATCAATAATATCAAAACAGTAACACGTAGGGCACACTGTGGTACAATTTCCGCAGGCCAGGCACCGCTCCTGAAGCTCAGCCCATACGCCGCTTCCCCTGGACCGGTCAAAAAGCCCGGGTATATCACGTTGGTCGATCGGCAGCTCGCGCCTGAAAATATTCCTTTTCCTGCCTCTCAAAAGACCGAGTTCTCCCATGTGTATTTCGCCGGCCGGTTCGGTGCATTTTGCCGCTTCTATCATGTCGTCCCCTGCCTGGGTATTTATGTGGACTATGAAGTAATCACCCAGATCGGTAAAGAACAGATCGTATCCTCCGCTCGGCAGGCTTGCATTCACGAGGGCGCAGCTCGCGTATTCATCGCAATATTCATTACATTCCAAACCTATTATATTTATATTCCGCTTGCGGACAAGGTAATTGTGGTCCCTCGGACGCTCCGAAAATACCATGTTCAGGCACTGGATCCCTGCAAGGTCACAGGTGTGGACCCCGAAAATCACCATCTTTTCATATTCCACAACGGGTTCGGCATTCAGTCCTTTACTAATGTCATACTCCAAAAGCGTCTCGCGTTGCGGCATAAAAAACTTCTTGGGAGGCAAAACAGTCGGAATATATTTAAGGGCTATGGCGTCTCCTGAGGTCACCTCTTCAAAGGAGAAATTTTTATGCCCCTTCGATACCGGCGCAACGACCTTCTGCAATTTCGCAAGGCGCGAAATAAAGCTGTTAAGCTGCTCTTTTTTCATCACAACATACTGCAAATGCTTCATATCTTCCTCTTGCAATCACATGAATGACACATGTTTTATTTATACCATAAAATGAGATTATTTTTAACATAAAGTGATATTGCGCTTCATAATTCCGGGGTCACAACGTCCCAATCACTTCCGTGAAAAATAGGGACAACTTCCTTTCGCGTGACGTAAAAAGGAAGTTGTCCCTATTTTCCCTCCCTTGTGCAGCAGTTCCTTAATGAGCCGGACAGGCAACCGATGCGTTATGACCGCAGACTACGGAAGCCAATATTTCCTTCGACCTGTATGAAAGTCCGAAACTCTCTACCTCTCTTTTCAGTAATTCGCATGAACCGTACCCTCCAAGATAACCGTTAACACGCGTCACAGCCGTTGAATTGATGAGGCTCTTTACATCGGGATAAAATGCCGTGAATTCCTTCATTATTTCCGGATACAATCTCAGACTATGCTTTTGGTGATAATCCTCTGCAATATAGAATCCCGAATACGGTTCTATGGCGGTAGCAATTTTTCTTTTTGTTTCAGAAGCAAGGCGATCTCTCGTTTCCAGTGCAACAATCCTTTGTTCTTCATTGTGGTAAAATATGGCCGCTCTATACTGACGGGACCATGAATTTCTTGTCGGATCGTGACTCTTCCAGAAGACATCCAACAGTTCCCTATAGGAGATGAGGGAGGGATCAAAATCAATTTGCACCGACTCGGAGTGATCTCCCAGATCGTGATACGTCGGATTCTTCGTCGTACCGCCGGCATATCCCACCCGGGTCCGGATAACTCCCGGCAAACTCCCGAACTGGGAGTCAGGCCCCCAGAATCAGCCAATGGCAAAGGTAGCTGTTTGGAATTTGCCTGAAATATGGGTGTCTGCTGGTGGAAGACCAGTGCTTGCATGAGTATCGTCATGTCGCATTGACATGTTTTTATCTCCTCTCCAAATAACCAGCATAGTGGTCAATATTGCCAGCCCTGCAAAGACAATAATAGCAACACCCGACCTCATAATTTATATTACTCCATTTTAAGGAAGAAATTGTGAAATTCACTGTTATTGCCAGAACCTGGCTCCGGTGCTTCCTTACCTATCGAATATTATTGACCAAAGGTGCCTGGCAATATCAGGTCCTCACACCACACCAGCGGGCATCATGCTCATTGTGCTTGCTGCAATTGGTAAGCCTTATGGTAAGAATCTGGATAATAGCCATGTAGAACCGATAATGATGAGCAATTATCCGTCTGCCATTGTTTCAAAAGTCAATAATCAAGAATGCCACGCTTGACTCATTTTGCTTCGGCCGGAGGCTCGCCTTTCATGATCAAGCCCTGCTGGTGCATCGCGTTAATCAAATTCTGAAGGTTGTTGAACAAATCGATAGTTGCCGCCGGAGTAAGGGCCAGTCTGCATGCCGGGTATCTTTGCGCAGTCGCCTCCGCCCCAGGGGTCGGGACCATGCGGGTGACGCAGAGTTCGATGCGGGAGCTTTGCCCGTCAAAGAAAATAGAACCTACGGAGTCCGCAAACATCTCGGCAACAGCAGGTATGTCAATATACTTAATCTCGTTCTTTAAAATCGGCATTTTTTCTCCTCTATTTTTTATCCTATTTTTTTTGCGTGCAGCATTAAGAAGAAACAACAACTATAGGTTTGCCATAAGCTGCGATTTCCCGTCTATTATAAACAATAACTTAGTTTTTTTCTGGCGACACGGCTGGTTATTCAAGCCGGATGGTGAAACATAGGGACAACTTCCTTTCGCGCGACGTAAAAAGGAAGTTGTCCCTATGTTCCATGGTAATTCGGGTAATTGTTTTTTGGCGAAATTAATTTACCAGATTCGAGGTCACCATGACTCAATTGGGTAAATAGGGGACGTTGTTAACTTAATTAACTTAAGAGGCTATTGCTAAATGAGGCCGGCGCGACGATAGCAGCAATTTCAAAGGGAATGAAAGCCTTGATGGAATAAAAGTTAACGAAGTTAACAATGTCCCCCATATCCTTTCGATTTGTATTGAAATATTCTATACAACAGTGTATTGTAAAAGTGTATAAGGAGGTGTCCTATGGCTCAGACACAAAGGAAGGAAGCCGTTTCCATCAACATACGCGCCAAAGCGCAACAACGCGATCTCATCGACCAGGCTGCCGAACGGCTTGGCCGCAGCCGGTCAGATTTTATGCTTAGCGCTGCCTGCCGTGAAGCGGAAGACGTGCTGCTTGACCAGGCGTTTTTCACGGTCAATGCTGGAACCTTCGCCAAGTTTCAGGCGATGCTTGACCAGCCGTTGCCGCCGGCCGATAAGCTACGACGGTTGCTCAAGACAAAAGCTCCCTGGGACAAATGACAGCCTTAGTTCTAACGCCCCCGTCACCAATTTCAGCCGATCATGTCCTTGACGGTTTTGAATGCGGAGAACCGTTACTGGATGAATGGCTGAAAAAGCGGGCGCTCAAGAACCATGCTTCAGGAGCCTCACGTTGTTTTGTCATTTGCCACGGTGCGGATGTTTTCGGCTATTACAGCTTGTCGGCAGGAGCAATCAGACATGAATCGGTCACTAAGGCAATGCGGCGCAATATGCCCGATCCACTGCCGGTGCTGGTGCTTAGCCGGTTGGCGATTGACCGGCGTTATCACAACCAAGGCCTTGGCCGTGCGCTGCTACGCGATGCCATGATTCGCGCCGTCAAAGTCTCTGGTGATGCGGGTATATTCGCACTAATGGTTCATGCGTTGTCGGAACAGGCCAGGCGTTTCTATCTATCGCGAGGTTTCGCAGAGTCACCGTTGCAGTCGATGACGTTTATCATGACTTTGGCAACAGTGCGCTCCATTCTGGCCGAACCGAATTGACCCCAGGCGCTAAGCGCGTTGACAGGCAGTATCGCGCAGGGCCATTTTGATGAGGCTTTAGATGAAGGTTACATCCGCAAGTGATAACAAGCGATTGCCATTTGGGATCACCTATATTGTTTGACATCGGCGCAGAAGCTAATATTTTAGGTTATGGTTCGCCTCCTGCGCATAGAAAAGAGCAGAATTCACAAGTGTATTCTCACCTCGACCGAATGCTCCTGACAGTCGTCAAGAAGTGGAATAATATGATCGTATTGCTCAACGCCATCGATGGTCACACTCGCCACGCTGCCGTCGCCCGGTTGGAACACGGTGATATGGTAGACGGTTTCCCTGTAACGGTAATGCACTTTGAACTCCTCCCAATCCCCGGGGAGACACGGCGCGAAATGCAGTTTGTCTCCTTCACGCCTCAGCCCAAGGAGTGATTCAAGGATAAGCGTGTACATCCAGCCTGCCGATCCTGTGTACCATGTCCATCCACCGCGGCCGGTATGAGGAGAGACCGCATATACGTCGGCAGCGACAACGTAGGGTTCTACCTTATACGTCTCTATTTTCTCCCTGGTCCTCCCATGGTTCACCGGGTTGATCATTGCCAGCAGTTCCCACGCGCGACTGCAGTCGCCCAACGCAGCGAAGGCCATTGCCGTCCAGATCGCCGCATGGGTGTATTGCCCTCCGTTCTCCCTCACACCCGGGACGTATCCCTTTATATAGCCGGGATTCAGGTCCGATTTGTCGAACGGCGGGTCCAGGAGCTGGATCAGGCCATGGTCCCTTCGGACAAGAAGCCTGTCCACCGCTTCCATTGCCATGCGCGTGCGTTCGGCAGACCCGGCGCCGGAGAGAACAGACCAGCTTTGCGCTATGGAATCAAGCCGGCATTCGGGATTGTGCGCCGAACCAAGTGAAGAACCGTCGTCAAAGTAAGCGCGCAGATACCACTCGCCATCCCAGCCATTCTCCTCGATTTTTCCGCGCAGTTGAGCAGCTTCATCCCGGCAGCGTTCGACGAAGGACAGATCACCTCTCAGACGCGCAATCCCGCAGAACTCTACGAGCACTTTATAGAGGAAGAATCCCAACCAAACGCTTTCACCTTTGCCGTGTTCGCCTACCCTGTTCATTCCGTCGTTCCAATCACCGGAGCCGATGAGCGGCAAACCGTGTCCGCCGCGGCTGAGGCCCCTTAGAATGGCCCGCACACAGTGATCGTACAAACTCGCCGTTTCTTCGGACGCATGGGGCAGATCGTAATACGAGTCCTCGTCCATGTTTACCTGACGGCCCTCGAGGAAGCGGACAGTTTCATCCAGCACCCCTGTGTCTCCGGTAATCAGAACGTAGCGGCACACAGCCAGCGGCAGCCACAGAAAGTCGTCTGAACAGTGTGTGCGCACGCCGCGCCCTGATGGTGGATGCCACCAATGCTGGACATCTCCCTCTCTGAACTGGTGGACCGCGCAAAGGAGGAGGTGGTCGCGCACAAGCCGTGGCTGGGAGTAGATAAGAGCCATCGCGTCCTGCAACTGGTCGCGGAAGCCGAAGGCGCCTCCGGACTGGTAGTATCCGGACCTCGCCCAAAACCGACATGCCAGAGTTTGGTATAAGAGCCAGCCATTGGCCAGCACATTGACGGACTGGTCCGGTGTTTCGACCTGCACTGCGCCAAGGGTTTGATTCCAGTACTGCCAGACTTTTTCGAGCGCCCCGCGGCAGACTGCGGACCCCCGGAAGCGACGCACCAGTTGACCGGCGTCATATGAGTCTCGCCCTGCCCCGAGCCTGAAGATAATCTCACGCTCTTGCCCGTCGGCCAGATCGAAAGGGACCTGGATAGCGGCACAGGGGTCCAGTGCAGCCCCTACCCTGCCGGAAAGCCGGCCACGGGTCATCGCGGCCGGACTCCGAAGTGTACCGTTACGGCCAATGAACTCTGTCCGGTCGCCGCTCACGGTCCGGGTCGCCTCGTCCACGTCGAAGAACACGGTCCGGTCGGCGAACTCAGTGTTGTACGGGTTCCGCCCGAAAAGCGCGCCGGTTTTAGGATCGATTTCGGTGCTCACATGCATTGCCGTTTTCGACCGCAGATCTCCAAGCACCCATTCCAGGTACCCGGTGGCTGAGAGCCGGCGGTACCGGCCCGATTCATTTTTCACCTTTAATACCGTCAACTTGACCGATGCATCCATTGCCACGTAAACCCACATCTCCGATCTGATGCCGTCCTCCGTATGTTCAAAGACACTGTAACCGAATCCGTGGCGGCTGACGTAATGCATCGTCCCCCGGCACGGCAGCGGCGAAGGGGACCAGAAAAGGCCGCTCTCTTCATCGCGGAGGTAAAAAGCTTCTCCGCTGGAATCGCTTACCGGGTCGTTGTACCAGGGAGTGAGACGGAACTCATGAGCATTTTCGCTCCACGTGTAAGCACCTCCGCTTTCCGAAATAACTGTACCGAAATGAGGGTTGGCAAGCACATTCACCCATGGCTCCGGAGTCACCTGTTCGCGCCCTGTAGTTATGATATACTCGCGGCCATCGGGGGTGAATCCTCCGAGTCCGTTAAAGAACAGCAGATCGGTGCGAGCCATTGCTGCGGCACTTGAGGATTCGGCGCGGTAGCTCCGGGTCGGCACAAGACGCGGTACTATGAGCGGCACAATGCTGCGGCGGTTGATCTGGTCCGCCAGGAGGCCAAGGCTGTCGGTGATGACGGCACGGCTCACTGTTTGGAGCAGGATGCGGTCCTCAGCCGATATCTGGTCCGCAGGTCTTACGAAGATGCCGCCCGGCCGTTCCGTCACGTTAGCTTCTACGCCCGCGGCAATGAGTCCCATAATCTGATCTTGCAGAAGCTGCCTGTAACCGGCGTGGTCTTCATTCCAAATCACGAGATCCACCGCCAGTCCTTTGAGACGCCAGTATGCGTGGGCCTGTACAAGCTGGCGCACCAGGTCGATGTTGGCCGGATCTCCGATCTGTAACAGTACGATCGGGAGATCACCGGAAATGGAGTAACCCCACAGACCTGATTGCCCGCGGAGGTTCCTGATGATAACGCCGGGGTCGGCGCGCAACAAAGGATTTGCATAAATCACAGAGCCGGCAAGGCCGGCGTAGAGCTGCGCATCGGCCTCTGTGGCGTTGATCTGCCGCAGGAGTACCTGGCTGTGTGTCCATGCAAGATCGAATACGCGGTCCGCGAGATACCGGTCCTGGTATTTCTCTACCAGACCCATACAGAGGTCCCGGGTTTCACTGATGCCGGTGACAATATTTATTGTTGCCGACCTTTCCGGATCGAGGGTCATGCGATACCGTATAGCGACGATCGGATCGAGCACCGAGCCCTCACTGCCCGAGAGCGCAGCAGACCCGGTTATCTCCTGTGGGTCGGCAACGGTGTTTCCGCGGCCGATGAACCGCATGCGGTCGGTCTCATAAGAAACTTCGCCGATTTCCGCCCCGTGTACAGCCATCAGATGAAACATCCATGGGGAATGCTCGTCGAGGGAGCGGGGGCGGCGAGTGCAGAGGATCGCCTGTCTGTGATCAATAATCTCTGTCTGAACAAAAAGATTGCTGAACGCGGGATGCAGCGTGTCTGCGGCAGGCGGAGCAAGTACAACCTCCGCGTAGCTCGTGACCTCGATCTCTCTGCGTGTACGGCCGCGGTTGGTGATCTTGATCCGGCGCAGCTCAATATCATCCTCGGGAGAAACAGCGATCTCGGTGTGTGTGTCAAAGTCGTTGTCCCTGCGGCGAAACTCGGCGCGGCCTTCCGAGAAAATCGCCTCATAATTCTTCGGACGTTTGAGCGTCGGCTGAAATGTGGCTGACCAGAACTCCCCGCTCGCCACCTCACGGATATAACAAAAAGTGCCCCAGTTGTCGCGGGTCGTGTCTTCACGCCAGCGTGTAACTGCGATGTCCTTCCATCGGCTGTACCCGCCGCCGGCGTTCGTGATCATCACGTGATATCTGCCGTTGGACAGCAACTGCACCTGGGGAAACGGCGTGTCCGGGCTGGTGAAAGATCGTACGGAGGTCTCCGCTCCGGTGGATGACGCAAGTGATTCAGAGAGGTCGGCGGTCTGCAAATAAAATCCCGTGGCCTTTGGCACACGCTCCTGGAGCAGAAGCGTGGTTGCCTGGAACAATGGGTCCGACTCGAACCGTTTCTGCATTGGACGGTCTAACAGCAGATATGCAAGAGAGAGAAAGCTCATGCCCATATGATGGGCCATAAATGACCGGACCACAGCGCTCGATTGTCTGCGCGGCAGACGCGAAGGAGTGTAATCGATCGCTTCATAGAAGCCGAATTTTCCCTCGCATCCTTCCTCAGCGAGCCGCTGCATATTCAGGCACGCCTCCTCGGGCGCTACCATCAGCGCAAGGGCCGAGGCATAGGGCGCAATTACCAGATCGTCCGCCAGTCCTCGCTTGAGTCCAAGGCCGGGTACGCCGAAGGCGCGGTACTGGTAATTAAGCTGGGCGTCTATCGTGTTGTAAGCGGATTCAGAAATGCCCCACGGGACCCCCCGCTTCGTCCCATACTCGATCTGCCTGGCTACTGCCGCTTTGCAGGTCTCATCGAGCAGCGTACGTTCATACGTCGGCATTACCAGGAGCGGCATGAGGTATTCAAACATTGAACCACTCCAGGAAACGAGGATCGGCTCTCCACCGGCGTTTGTGAGCAGGCGGCCCAGGGCAAACCAGCTCTCCTGCGGTAACTGCCCCTGAGCTATCGCTACGAAACTGCAGAGTCTCGCTTCCGAGGCCAGTAAATCATAGTAACTCATGTCCCGTCTGCGGCCGTCGACGTTGTACCCGATGGCCAGTAAATGACTCGTCCTGTCGAACAGAAAGTCATACTGCATGCGGCTGAGTTCGCCGGATTGCAACACGAGCTTTTCGATGGCCGTAATCCTCTCAGCGGCGAGCTCGTTTCCAATGCGTGCCAGTTCGCGCAGCGTTGGTATCTCATCAATGCCGCCGATGGTCGACGGAGCGAGAAGCGTCAGCTCATCGAGTGCGGCCCGGCATTGCCCGGCAAAAGCGCGTGCCCACCATACTACCTGATTCTCCGGCTGGTCCTCCAGCTGATCCTCCGGACCGAGACCTGAACTATCGATCCTGGAAAGCGCCTCCTCTGCGTACTTTGCGAGTTGATCAAGGCTGAGCCGCACAGCCGTGAGCTCAGTTGTCCGGACATTGCACGCGGCTTCAAGCTCCTTCTCCAGATGAGTGAGCAAGGCAAAAACCTTTCCTTCAAGACGCGCCCCGGCCGCGACATCCAGAAGAATCCTTATGGTGTCGCGGAGTCCGCTAAAGGCTTGCGGACCAAGGATCGTCTGATCAGGAAGCGCGAGCAGACCCTGCCGCAACGTAAGCAGGTGGCCGGCAAGGTTGCCGCTGTCTACTGTCGAAACGTATTTGGGCGGCAGCGGCTTCAGAGACTGCGTGTCGTACCAGTTGTAGAAGTGGCCGCGGTAACGCTCCAGCGCTTCCATTGTATAGAGTGCATTCGTGGTGCGTTCGATGAGTTGCCGCGTAGAAATGTAGCCAAAGTCATGGGCGGATAAATTCGCCAGCAGCGCAAGTCCCATGTTAGTCGGAGACGTACGGTGAGCAAGGGCGGGAAAAGGGTGCTCCTGATAGTTATCAGGCGGCAACCAATTATCTTCGGGGCCTACGAAGGTCTCGAAGAAAGCCCAGGTTTTTCTGGCAAGCTTTTGGAGAAAGACCGTCTGGTCGGGCCTCAGCCTTGCTTCGTTGCGGGCGAGCGGCAGGCTTATCCGCCACACGATAAAGGGTGAGGCAAACCAGAGAAACAGTATAGGAGCAGCAGCTACCAGGGCAGCGGGGTTGGAAAGCGCCAGACAAACGATCGCTGCATAGGCAACAAAGGGGGCGAACCACATCGTCCGGCAGACGCCGGAGAAACCACCCATGCTGGAGCTGCCGGTATTTTTATCCGGGCCGCCCGAAGGGTTCCATTCGAGGAGTCGTTTGTGCGAAACAAGCATTCTCCAGGTCGTACGCACAATCGCATCCAGACTAAAAAGCGCCTCGTACGGGAGGCAAGCAAGTGTAAAGACAACCTGAACAAGACGCCTGGCGGTGGAGCGTGCAATGGAAGCGAAATGCTGCACAAAATGCACATCGTCCGGCTTCCTGAGCAGATCCAGAAAAGAGGATATCAAAGAAGGAATAAAAATGATCCCGATCACCGACAAGGTCCAGAACAATGGCGATGACAAGACCGTCCAACCCAGCACTGCGAGAAGTGTCAATGCACCGGGCACGAGACTGCGCCGAAGGTTGTCGAATAGCTTCCATCGGGACAGCAGCGAGAGAGGATTTTTTTGGCGCTGCCCGTCAGGGCCGGGAACACCCGGCAGCAGCCAGCGTACAAGCTGCCAATCCCCGCGAATCCACCGGTGCCGGCGGCTGACGTCCGCGCTGTAGCGGTATGGATACTCCTCGTAAACCATTACATCACTCAACAGCCCCGAACGCGCGTAACACCCTTCGATAAGATCGTGGCTGAGGATCCGGTTCTCGGGAAAACGTCCGCCCAGCGCCTGCTCGAATGCATCGACCTCGTAGATACCCTTGCCTATAAAAGAACCTTCAAGGAAGATGTCCTGGTAGACATCCGAGACAGCACGCGTGTACGGGTCAATGCCCGGATCACTCCCGTACATGCGCGCATACCGTGAGCGGTTTGTGCCCGGAGACTCACCCCTACACGCGGCTGAAGGATGCCGTACCCGGCAACAACGCGCTGCTTGCCTTCGTCGTAGTGTGCATGATTCAGCGGGTGCGCCATGGCTCCCACAAGCTGCCGTGCCGAATCGCGCGGCAGTTGAGTATCCGTGTCAAGGGTGATCACGTACTTTACGTCTGACAGCACCGCAGTATTGCCGACAATGAGCGAAAAACTGTTTCCGGAGAGATTATGTGTCCCGCCATTTCCGCTGCCGCGCAATAATGCATTCAATTCCGACAGCTTCCCTCGCTTGCGCTCATAACCCATCCAAACCCGCTCCGTGGCGTTCCATCGGCGCGGACGGTGAAAAAGAAAGAACGTATCGCCTTTTGTGTTCCCGTACTTTTCATTCAGCTCTTCAATTCTCTGCCGGGCCAGAATTAATAGCGGCTCATCCTCCGGCAGTGTTTCCTCTGCCGCATCCTGAAAATCAGTCAGCAGGCCGAAGTGCAGGTTTTTATCACGATTTGCCAGGAACCTGACTTCCACACCCTCGATCAGGTTTTCGATCCCTTCGGCGCTTGTGAGCATAGTCGGGACAATTGTAAGGGTCCGCGATCCATGTGGAATACCTTTGGAAAAGTCCATTCTCGGCAGCGACTTCGGGGCTGCCAGTAATGTCGCAAACCAGTTCACCACTGAAACCGCCAGCTGACTTGCACAAAGCAATGAGAGGACACCGGTCAGGAGGAGCAGCCATTTGTGTGAGCCATCACTATGCGCCTTAGTCAGCAACCCCCCGGTGAAAATAGCAGTCATGAGCATGATCGGGCTCAAATAGAGGAGCAAGGGAAACCTGGAACCGATTTTCCGAAGGGCCCCGGATACAGACAATCGCACATGTGCCAGCTCTTCAAGCTGCGGCAATCCCTTGTCGACCAGATAATAGCCCACATGGGCCTCGCGATCATTTCTGCCGTGAGTGCCCTCTTTATTGGCTGTGTTCTCGTGTGCGAGCCGAATCGCTTCGGTTGCCACTTCGCCTTCAGATAGCCGGCCGCTCTTCGCTATTTTCTCCACCACGTGACGGTAACGGTCGCGAGTATAGAAGTCCATTTTGCCGTACGTACCGCCGGCGTCTTCACGCAGGGTCTGTTCGACAACGCTCAGCCCCTCGACGAACTCCCTCCAGTCCATCGTGCCAAGGAAACGGAGGCTTCCGATGCTGTTGCTCATCGAGACCTGATCAGCTGCTTGTTGTTGGTTCTCCGACTGTACCAAATGGTCGATCGTCAGACTGCACTCGGAGAGTCGCTGTTCAATCCATGTGAGCGGCATTGCCAGGGCAGGGCCCTGACCCTGAAGCCTGCGTGCAAATTCCGCAACGAACGCGCTCTTCAGCGGCGGGTCCGACCGCGCCATGTCCGAGATGACCAATATCAGACTCTTAGGGTCCTCCCCGGCGGTCTCGGTAATACGGTCCGACCAATAATCAGCCTGGTTCCGGTCGAGCCTGTCGGCAGCGATCCGTGCCCCAACACGCCGGAGATTTTCGATCAACGCGAGCCGCAGCATAATAGGGATGGCCCACAATTCTCCCAACTTCAGGACGGCTACTGTCTGGTAGGCTGCAACGAACCTGCTGAGACTTTCCGGATCTATCCGCCCATCACTGTGTGAGATCGTCTCCAAAGCGATGTCATACACTCTCGGAAGCCCGGCTGAAAGACCGTCCATCAAGCGGGGAAGCTCCCTACTGTACCCCTTCGGCAGATGTCTCCTGGCCGTGCGAATCTGTTCTTCGATCAGGTAGAAGTTATCGAGCAACCATTCACCTGCCGGTGTAATCCGACGATCAGTCGTGACCGCCTCCATCAGCAGGCTGCGGGTTCCGGTCAGGATGACTTCGTTGTCGGCCAGTCGCGCCAGGAGCTGATCAGGAGCATACACCGGGGTCAATTTGTGCAAGCCAGCCAGGGTCTTGCCATGCTGCTCCATCTGATCGCTGCTGAATAATTCCGATCTCAGCGGAGGCTCGCAGACAGCGCATTTTTGTGCCAGGTCTGTTCCGCGGAAGCTCGCAAGCAAATGAGACAGGTTTCCGGGCACTATCTTGTTGCTCACCTTCAAATTAGAGGTCCTCTCCTTGGCTAAATACTGTCCTTTTGAAAATCTCAATCAACAGAGGACTTCTGGTCTATATAGTGGGAGCCCTGTGTGAGGGAAAAAGAGTGCCCCCTTTAATGAAAGAAGAATGGAATCATTCATTAAAGAATTCTTAGAGAGCTGTCTTTTTCAATAGTTAACTATACCACATAACTGCAATTACAAACCCCTCTCTCAGTCTCAAAAGTAGTGAACCTGCACAGCTCCTTGAATAATTATGCATGGGCATGCTATCCTATACATAGAATTTTGGAAGTTTTTGCCGTTTATGAGGCCACGAAGACTTTTGACTTTGTGGCCTTTTTTGTTGAGACCTTCTGAGATTTGAGTCTGAAGATAAGGAGGTAAAAGGAAATGGAACAAGGAACAGTAAAATGGTTTAACGACAGCAAAGGTTTTGGATTCATCACTAATGAAGACGGAAGTGAAGCATTTGTCCACCATTCATCCATCCAGGGTAATGGCTTTAAGAGTCTTGCCGAAGGTGACAAGGTCAGCTTTGATACTGAAAAGGGCCCGAAAGGTCCCAAGGCAATCAACGTCGTCAAACTGTAATTAACTGGAAGAAGGTCCTTTCCGGTGGAGGGGGCCTTCTCATTAAAAGGGGAAAGATGAACAACAGCTTGAACAGCAGAAAGAATGCAGCAAGGATGGAAAAGCGGCAGAGGAAGCTCGACGCCGGTTTTGTGGAGGCCCAATTCCCTGAGGTTGCAGGCATTGTGATCACGATGACATACAATCAGAGGGGCATACAAAAATCACTTCCACGGGTTGTTAATTTCTTTCCCGGCAGTTCTGCGTTGTTCAGGGTAGACTGCCTGAGCAAGGAATGCGTTGACGGAGGGTTTGATCTAACCCAGGTCATAACCGGGATGGTCAGAAACCGCAAAGAGACCTCCAAAGGAGATCTCAGTTGCGAAGGCGACGGTCCTTCTGCCGGCCACTCAACGATTGTCTACGAAGTCGCCATACAGTACACCTAGGAGAGATCTCTTTAGATCTCAAGCATTTTTATTAACATAATAAACCACAGAAATTGGGACAAGCACGATTATCTCGTTTTATTGTTACGGGTTTTCGGCAAATAAGTCCTGTAACTATAAAAAAGAGGTATACATGAGTTTTATTTCGTTCAATCTGCATCCGCAGATTACAGCCGGCGTTAAGGCGCTCGGCTATGACACACCTACACCTGTCCAGCGGGAGGCCATCCCGCCAGTTCTCCAGGGCCGCGACGTTATGGCCCTTGCCCAGACCGGAACAGGCAAAACCGCAGCCTTCGTGCTGCCTATTTTAGAGCGCTTGATAAAAGGACCTCGCCGCAGTGTCCGCGCGCTCATCATCGCCCCCACCCGCGAACTGTCAGAGCAGATCTGCGAGGCAATCCGCAACCTGGGAAAACAGACCGGACTTAGGAGCGTAACCGTCTACGGCGGCGTGAGCATGAACCTGCAGATACAAAAGTTGCGTGCAGGTGTCGAGATTGTCGTAGCCTGTCCCGGACGACTGCTCGATCACATCAGTCAGGGCACAATCAATCTTTCTCAGCTGGAAGTGCTTGTGCTGGACGAGGCGGACCGCATGTTCGATATGGGATTCCTGCCTGATATCAGGAAGATCATCAAGCATATCCCTGCGCGGCGCCAGACGCTCCTGTTCTCTGCAACCATGCCCGATGACATCAGGCGATTGGTCCAGGAAGTCCTTCACGCCCCGGTCATGGTACAGATCGGCCACACCGCGCCGGCAGACACTGTCTGTCATGCGCTCTACCCGGTCGATCAGCACCTCAAGACAGCTCTTCTACTCGAACTGCTGCACCATACCGACACCGAGTCGGTCCTTATATTCACGCGCACCAAACACCGTGCCAAGCGGGTAGGGCAGCAGTTGGAAAAAGCAGGCTACCGCGCCGCATCGCTGCAGGGAAACCTGTCGCAGAACAAACGCCAGGAGGCGCTGGACGGTTTCCGTGACGGTTCGTATCAGATCCTTGTTGCGACCGACATCGCTGCCCGTGGTATTGATGTTTCGAGCATATCTCACGTCATCAACTATGACATGCCTGACACCGCCGACGCGTACACGCACCGGATCGGCCGCACCGGCCGCGCCGCAAAGACCGGCGACGCCTTCACATTCATCGTCCGTGAAGACGAAGACATAGTGCGCAGCATTGAGCGCGTTCTCGGTGAGAAGGTAGAACGTCGTACTCTGGACGGCTTCGACTATAAGAAGTCGGCCCCGGTGCGCGATACCGAATTTGCCCGGCCGCCCCGCACGCCGCAGCACGTCCGGCGGCAAAGAACGTCAGGTGGCCCGATAAAGACGCTGCAAGGGGCCGGCAGGAAGTCGGCAGCGGTCCATCAGCCCTGCTTCCGTTCTTCTGTGCGCTCTTCGTAATCATCGAAGAATTCCGTAATCATCCGCCGGTTCCTCTCTATGAGAGCTTACGGTTATAGTGCTATAAGAGAATAATAAGAAAATATAATTGAATTTTCAGTGATTTTAGTGCTAGTATAAATAGTTCAAAAGGTAACATGATATTAATGATATATTTAGATTAGTGATGACCGCGCGACATTTTGTCTTGGTGGTTTTTTTTATTTCGTAGCGAAGGAGAACAACAGTATTATGAAGGGAACAGTAAAGTGGTTCAACGATTCAAAGGGTTTTGGATTCATCACAGCAGAAGATGGCAGCGACGTATTCGTCCATCACTCCTCCATTCAGGCACAGGGCTTCAAATCACTTGCCGAGGGTGACCAGGTGTCTTTCGATGTCGAAAAGGGAGACAAGGGGCTCAGGGCCGTAAACGTCGTAAAGCAATAATAACCGTATATCAAGAAGCCTGGAGAAATGCAAGGCTCAACTACGGGAGGGATATGACAAAGCGCCTCTCTTGTCCTTGCAGGCGACCTCCGGTGCGCTCATAGCGAAATAGAGTAAAGAGACAACGATAGCGGGCCGATAGGCCCGCTATCTTACGACCAGTGGTCTTTAACCTCTCGTTTGTCGTCTCGTATTCCTCGTGCAAAAATGCTACAGGCATAGAAAGGAGTTGGCCATGTCATTCAGCAGAAGTGCTCAGTTGCAGAAGAGGGAGCAAAGGGCCCAGATGGACATCGAAGCGGGACTGGTTTCAGAGAACTTCCCGAACGTTTCGAAAATCACCCTTGTTTTGACCTATTACCATGTTGGAGCAATACCTGTTCTCATGGTACGTACCATCAATTTCCTCCCTCACTCTGCCGCGAACTTCAAGATGAATTGTGCGATTCCGGGCTGTGAGGGTGGAGGGTTTGATCTTACAAAAATTATTGCCACCGTGGTAAAAAAACATTACAAGACCTTAAAAGGGAACCTTGCATGTGAAGGTAAAAATCAGGCCTTTGACGAGAACCACGCGAGTATTGACTACGAAATCATCGTAGGGTACAAAGACTCATTGAATTAGGGACCTCTCCCCTCTTACCCGTATTTTACCTTAAAAAAGAGGATCACTAAAATCAGGAGAAAAGACACGCCGTTTGCCGCAATAAGCGGCAAATTGTGCAACAAAAGTCCGTATACCATCCAGAGAAATACGCCGGCGCCCAAGACAAGGAACATAAGCATAGAGATGTCCCTTGTCTCCTTCAATTTCCAGGATTTAATCAACTGGGGGACCAATGATGTCGTAGTCAGCACAGCTGCCACTAATCCAATAAACGTAGTTCCGTCGGGTAGCATCACAAGTATATATTATCAGCTGAAAGTTCTTATCTCAAGCTGCCGGTTTATCCAGCACTTCCCTGATCTTATCGAAAAGCTCTCTCGGCAAAATAGGTTTTGAAATAAAATTCAATCCTTCTTCGGCTATTCTCTTGCAGGTCAATATGTCCCCTGAATGCCCGCTCGATAATATAACCTTCACATCAGGCAGTATTTCCTGCATCTCCAGATATGCATCCTTGCCGCTCTTTTGAGGCATTACTACATCCATTAGCACAAGATCTATTTCAGCCATGTGTTCACGGAATTTGTTTACCGCGTCATTTCCATCTTCCGCTTCTATCACCCTGTATCCGAATTCCTCAAGCATGCTTCTGGTGACATGTCTTAATGATGCCTCATCCTCAACCAAAAGTATTGTCTCTGTCCCACCTCTGCCGGGCATGTTCTCCACGGCCTCTGCTTCCACCACTTCCGTGTCGATCGCCGGCAAGTATATCCTGAATGTTGTGCCGTTGCCGACTTCACTATAAACATTTATAAATCCGTCGTGCTGCTTTATTATTCCGTACACCATCGCAAGTCCGAGTCCTGTGCCTTTCCCTACTCCCTTGGTTGTAAAAAATGGTTCGAATATTTTTCCCCTTGTCTGTTCATCCATTCCAGTGCCGGTATCCTGTACAGACACAACGGCATATCTGCCCGGCTTTCCATATCCATGCATCTTTATAAAATCGTCTTCCATTTCAACATGCCCCACGCTTATGGTCAACGTGCCTCCGTCAGGCATGGCATCCCTGGCATTCGTCGCAAGGTTCATCAGCGCATGCTCTATCTGAATGCTGTCGGCATTCACTACGACATCACCATCCAATAATTTCAAGTTGAGCGTTATGTCCTCGCCTATGACCCTTTTCAGAAGCTTTCCGGTCCTTCCGACTATGCCGTTAAGACTTGCCGGCTTCATGTCCAGCATCTGTTTTCTGCTGAATGCCAGGAGGCTGGATGTAAGGGTCGCCCCTCTTTCTGTAAGGGAAAGCAGTTGGTCCAGGTAATGCTTTGCAGGGTCTTCCGGTTTTGATTTGAGCTGAATAAGCGTTATATAGCCCATCATAGCACTCAACATATTGTTAAAGTCGTGGGCTATTCCCCCTGCAATCTGCCCTATTGCTTCCATCTTTTGCGCCTGAAAAAGTTGCTCCTGGAGCTTACTCCTGTCCTCTTCCGCCTTCTGCCGCTCCTTTTCAGCCTGCTTACGTTCTGTTATATCTCGGCAGATAGCTAATATGGCCTTTTTGTCTTCATATTCAATAATGCGGCAGCTTATTTCAGTGGGAATTACAGTGCCATCCCTCCTGACGTGAGCAGTCTCGAATATATCGCGGCCATTTTGGCACACCTTACTGATACGTTGCACAACCAGGGCTGCATATTCGGGTGTATCTAAATCAGCCGGCGTCAGCTGCAGCAGTTCTTCTCTTCGATAGCCGAGGCGTTCGCAAGCAGCATCATTCACCTCAAGTATATGGCCCTGAAAGTCTACGATAAATATGGCATCGCCGGCACTGTTGAAAAGGGTCTCAAACTTGTTCTCCGACATCCTTAATCCCTCTTTGGCCCGTCTTTGTTGAAGATCGTAATGACTGATAAGCCAGTACAGCAGCGTGCCTGTTACAATAAGGAATATCCACCCTTTTGCTATGCTCAGGACAGAATAGATAGAGGTATTGGCCGTTATTTTCAATAAGAACAAGTCGGAAAAAAAGATCCACAATCCGCTGAACAATAAATAATATGCAACGATTCTAAAGGGGGTAATCTTGTTCATGATTACCATATTAGAAACCAGGAACAAGGGGCTTGTCAACAGTTATCTTAAAAAGGCCCCGCTTTCACTTGCAGTTGTCGGATTTTCCAGAATCCTTGCGTGGAACAGCTCAGGTGGGTACACCGAGCCTGGGTAATATAAATAACTGCAGTATTACCCAGGCAACGAGGATGAGAGCACCTAGAAGGATATCATTCATTTCTTCTCTTCTGCCTTTGACTTCTCCACAGCCTTGGGAACAGCGCTTTCATAATCGACAAACTCTATGATCGCCATGGGGGCGCGGTCATTAACTCTCTGCCGGGTCTGTACAATCCTCAGGTATCCCCCATTCCTATCGACAAATCTCGGCGCTATGTCGGAAAAAAGTTTCGACACCACCGTTCTGTTGGGTATATATGACAGCACCATTCTTTTTGAATGAAGGTCTCCACGCTTGCCAAAGGTAACCAGTTCTTCAGCTATACTCTTGATTGCCTTGGCCTTTGCGAGAGTCGTCTCTATTCTCTGGTGCTCAAAGAGCGACGACACAAGACCGCGGAGTAATGCCTTCCTCTGGTTAGCGGTCCTTCCGAAATGCCTTCCTGCCACTTTATGATTCATTGTTCCCCGGTCCTCCCTTAAGATTTTGAAGTACTGCCTTCAAGTTCGTTCATATCAATCCGCATACCGAAACCCAGACCCATGGAATTGAGGATGTCTTTTATTTCATTCAGGGACTTACGGCCGAAATTCTTGGTCTTGAGCATTTCATGTTCGGTCCTTTGCACAAGGTCGGCAATAGTCTTGATATTGGCATTTTTCAGGCAATTATACGCTCTCACCGAGAGTTCGAGTTCGTCAATGCTTTTCATCATGTTCTCGTTTGATACCGCAGTCGAGGACACAACGCTTGCTGTCCGCGGCGCCTCTTCAGCAACGCCCTCTTCCTCAACAAAAATAAAGAGGTCCAGGTGGTCCATCAGTATTGAAGCAGCATCACTCACCGCTTTTTCAGGATTTATGCCGCCATCAGTCCATAACTCCAACACAAGGCGGTCATAATCAGTAGAACGCCCCACCCTCGCTTTTTCAACCCAGAAGTTCACCTTCCTTATTGGACTGTAAATGGAATCCACCGCAATGACATCAACCGGCATACCTTCCTCTTTATTCAGCTCAGCACTCACGTAACCCTTGCCTTTTTTCACGTAGAGTTCCATCTCGAATGTCGCATTGTTATCTACTGTTGCAATATAACAGTCAGTATTCAGGATTTCAACAGTCGCGTCGGTCTCTATGTCGGCCCCCGTGACCACTTTCGGCCCTTTAACTTTTATCGAAACAGTTTTGGTTTCGTCGGCGTATACCCTGAACCTCAGCTTTTTAATATTAAGAACAATATCGACAACATCCTCTTTTACTGATTTTATGGCTGAAAACTCATGCAAAACACCGGGCATTCTGATTCCGGTAACGGCAGCACCTTCTATAGAAGAAAGTAAAACTCTGCGGAGAGAATTGCCGATCGTCGTTCCATATCCGCGCTCAAGAGGCTCAGCAACAAGCTTTCCATAAAAATCCGTAAGGGTATCTTCTTCAAAAATGATTTTTTTGGGCAGTTGAAAGCCTTTCTTTATAAGATCCATATACGGTCTCCTATGCCTTTATTTTAATATATTTCATTACTATTTACAGAGGGGTCTTCCAGTGCTGCGACTCTTTGGTTACCCCGTTATTTTGAGTAAAGTTCGACTATGAGCTGCTCCTGGACCGGCAATTGCATTTCATCCCGCGAGGGCACTCTTACGAACTTTCCTGTTAGGCTCTTTGTATCGACTTCCACCCATCCTGGGAACCCTCTGTGTTCGGCAATAGATAAGCTTTCGGCTATTGCCTGAGATTCCCTGCTCTTCTCAACAACCCCCACAATATCACCGCCCTTTAAAATACATGACGGTATATCGGTTTTCTTCCCGTTCAAGCTAAAATGGCCGTGTCTCACAAGCTGCCTCGCCTCCCTTCTGTTGACGGCAAAGCCCATCCTGTACACTACGTTATCAAGCCTGCTTTCCAATAACTGGAGCAACTGCTCGCCGGTCACGCCTTTCAGCCGGGAAGCCTTCTCAAAGTAGTTCCTGAACTGGTTTTCCATTATCCAGTACATTCTTCTTACTTTCTGTTTTTCCCTTAACTGCATTCCATAATCTGAGAGTTTCCCCCTGCTCTGGCCATGCTGTCCTGGCGGGTATTTTCTCCGCTCCACTGCACATTTTTCGGTAGAGCACCTTGTGCCCTTCAAAAAGAGTTTTTCACCCTCTCTTCTGCAAAGCCTGCACAATGGACCCGTGTATCTAGCCATCTATACTCTCCTCCTTTTCGGCGGTCTGCAACCATTATGAGGCACAGGAGTAACATCCTTTATAAGCGTGATTTCAAGACCCGCCGCTTGCAATGCCCGGATTGCCGTCTCTCTTCCAGCCCCTGGCCCTTTAACAAAAACATCAACCTGCCTGAGACCGACTTCCATGGCTTTCTTGGCTGCCGTTTCAGACGCTATCTGGGCGGCAAAAGGCGTACCCTTCCGCGATCCCTTGAATCCGAGGCTTCCAGCGCTCGACCAGGCTATGACATTTCCCGTGGTATCGGTTATTGTAACGATTGTATTGTTAAAACTGGTCTGTATATGAGCAGTCCCGTTAGCTATATGTTTCTTAACTTTCTTGCCGACCCTCTTTTTCTGCGCCATTTTCTATAAGTCCTCCTTATGACTTTTTCTTGAGCACAAGCTTACGCGGGCCGCGGCGAGTTCTTGCATTAGTCTTCGTCCTTTGACCTCTCACCGGCAAGTGTGCGGCATGTCTCATTCCCCTGTAAGATCCGATATCGGCCAGCCTCTTGACATTCATTCCGATTTCGCGCCTGAGGTCACCCTCGACCTTAAATTCTTTTTCTATCCTGCTCCTGATCTTAACAACGTCAGCGTCTGTGAGATCTTTGACGCGAATATCAGGATTGACATCGATTTCGCTCAATATCTTAGTCGATAAGGCCCTTCCTATACCAAATATCCGTGTAAGCCCAATCTCGACACGCTCATTTTTAGGCAGGTCAACGCCAGCAATTCTTGCCATCCTCTACTCCTTCGTTTCGTTTAGTGTCAATAACTTCTTTAGCCTTGCCTCTGCTTATGCCTGGGGTTTTCACAAAGAATTCTGACAACACCCTTTCTCTTCACAATCTTACACTTTGAACATACCGGTTTCACGGAAGGCTTCACCTTCATAATCAATCCCCCTCATCAAAAACATCAAGTAATAAGTAGCCAGTAGCAAGTAGTCAAGGGAAAAATAAAAAATACCCCTCGACAGGCTCTCAGGGTGAGAATTGTCATAGTGAGCTTGTCGAACCATGACTCCTTGCATCTCCCCTTACTGCTTGCTACTTGAACCTGTAAGTTATACGGCCTTTGGTAAGGTCATAGGGAGAAAGTTCTATCGTAACTTTGTCCCCCGGCAAAATCTTTATAAAATGCATCCGCATCTTGCCGGATACGTATGCAAGTATAATCTGACCGTTTTCAAGAGCTACCCGAAACATGGCGTTGGGCAATGTTTCGACTATAGTTCCCTGCACTTCAATGTTTTCTTCTTTAGCCATGTGTAAGCTTATAATTATACAAGTATATCAAATTTTAGTCAAGATTACAGGTGCATTCTTTGTTACGGCAATCGTGTGCTCATAATGAGCGGACAATCGGCCATCGGCTGTAACGGCAGTCCATCCATCATCAAGTATGTTGACATCAGCGCTGCCCGCGTTAACCATCGGCTCGATTGCCAATGTCATTCCCTCTTTGAGCCTGGGGCCCCTGCCGGAGACACCGAAGTTCGGGATCTGGGGATCTTCGTGCAAAGAGCGTCCAATCCCGTGTCCGACAAATGCCCTTACAACAGAAAACCCATTTGACTCAACATGCTGTTGAACAGCCGCCGAAATATCCGAAACCCTGTTCCCGGCTTTTGCCTGCCCGATACCCGCATATAGCGCCTCTTCGGTCACCAGCATCAGCTTCCGCACCTCGGCCCCTATATCGCCAACCGCATACGTCATTGCAGCGTCTCCGTAAAATCCTTCATGAATGACTCCCAAATCTATACTAATTATATCGCTATTCTTTAATTTGACCGTACGGGACGGGATGCCGTGGACCACCTGGTCATTGACCGACGTACAGGTGCTTGCCGGATATCCACGATATCCCTTAAATGCTGGAATGGCCTTCCGCTTTTTTATCTGGTCCGTTACGTATTCCTCTATATCAGCTGTGGTTATGTCCGCAGCTATAAAGGACTTGAGGTCATTCAGAATTTCCGCAACAATACGGCAAGCAGCCGTAATTTTTTCTATCTCTTTCCTGGACTTGACAATTATCACAATGTATTATTATTAATCTCTTCTGCCCTTCATCTTCCCTTTCTTGAGAAACCCCTCATAAGACCTCGTAACTAAATGTGATTCTATCTGCGAAACCGTATCGAGGGCAACGCCAACAGCAATCAAGAGGGAGGTCCCGCCAAAGTAGAAAGGGACATTGAACCGCTTGATCAGCAGTTCCGGCAGAACGCAGACAGCGGCAAGATAAAAGGCCCCGACAAAAGTCAGGCGAGTAAGGACCCGGTAAATGTATTCGGTTGTCTTCTGTCCCGGCCTGATACCGGGAATAAAACCTCCGTGCTTTTGCAGGTTTTCTGCTATATCAACAGGATTAAATATTACAGCGGTATAAAAATAGCTGAAGAAGAAGATCATGCTTACGTAGAGCAGAGTATAGAACGGAGTGCCCGGCGCCAACTGCTTTGCAATGGCCTGCACCCAAGGCACTGTAATAAATCCTGCAACAGTTGCCGGGAACATGATTATCGACGAAGCAAATATAGGAGGAATGACGCCTGCTGTGTTCACCTTTAAAGGAAGGTGAGTGTTCTGGCCGCCGAAGACTTTTCTTCCAATCACACGTTTTGCGTACTGTACTGGGATTTTCCTCTGCCCGCGTTCTATGAAGATAATACCGCCGATAACTGCCACCATCACTACAACAAGCAAGATAACGAAAAATATGGACAGTTCACCAGCGCGGACCAGGGCACCTGTGCTGAATATTGCGTTAGGGAAACGGGCGACTATACCGGCAAAGATAATAAGGGAAATACCGTTTCCAATTCCCCTCTCGGTTATCTGCTCACCGAGCCACATGAGAAATGCCGTGCCTGAGGTCAGGGTAATCATGGTCATAATTCTGAAGCTCCAACCCGGGTTCTGGATAAATTGTCCGCCTGCCATTCCTTCAAGACCCACAGCTATGCCAAAGGACTGAATTGCACCGATAACAACGGTCGCATATCTGGTATATTTAGTAATCTGTTTCCTTCCGGACTCGCCCTCTTTTGCAAGTTTGCCTAATGCAGGGATAACAACTGTCAGAAGCTGAAAAATGATCGAGGCACTGATATAAGGCATGATTCCCAGTGCAAAAATCGTGACCCTCGAAAGGGCGCCTCCTGAGAACATGTCGAAAAACCCCATCATCGCCCCACCTTTAGCAGTGAGGAACTTGCTGAGGGCCTCACTATTGATGCCGGGTGTGGGAATATGGGCGCCGATCCTGTAAACGGCCAACAGGGCAAGAGTAAACAACACCCTGTTTTTTAATTCCTGGATTTTAAAGATGTTCTGTATGCTGGCCATGAAGCCCAATGTTACAATACCTCGGATTTGCCGCCGGCCGCATTGATTTTAGAAACTGCAGAAGCGCTAAACGCGTGGGCCTTGACCACAAGAGGTCTGGTTACGTCTCCATAACCGAGTATTTTAAGGCCGTCTTTCAGGTCTCTTACCAACCTCCGGTCGATCAGCAGTTCAGGCGTCACAATTTCAACATCGGCAAGTCTTGCGAGGTCGCCGAGATTGACAATTGCGTATTCCTTTTTGAACGGCCTGTTAGCGAACCCTCTCTTGGGAAGTCTTCTCTGGAGCGGCGTCTGCCCGCCCTCAAACGCAGGTCCCTTTGTGCCGCCGGAGCGCGCTTTCTGCCCTTTGTGCCCCTTGGTGGAGGTCTTTCCGTGTCCGGAACCCATTCCCCTGCCAACTCTTTTGGACTTTTTTCTGCTCCCAGGAGCCGATTTTAAATTCTCTATTTTCATCGCTTAGCTTTTAACCTCCTGTTGGCCCTCTTCCTCTGCAACAGCTTCCCCTTCAGCCTTGCCTCTCAGCTTATTGACTACATCTGGGTCCATCAGGTGGCTCAGACCGTCCAGTGTGGCTCTGACCGTGTTGAACGGGTTATGGCCGCCGAGGGATTTTGCAACAATGTCGTGAATGCCGGAGACTTCAAAAACTGCGCGGACTGCGCCGCCTGCAATTAGCCCCGTTCCTTTCGGAGCCGGGTTCATTACAACCGCATTGGAGCCATACTTTCCAATAATCCTGTGGGTTATGGTGCCTTCCTTCAGAGCAAACCGCATAAGGCGCTTTTTAGCCTGTTCCACTGCCTTTCGTATTGCCTCAGGAACTTCAGAAGCCTTTCCCTTGCCAACACCTACAATACCATCTCCGCTGCCTACGACAACAAGGGCACTGAAGGAAAATCTCCTTCCTCCCTTGACAACCTTGGCAACCCTGTTTATATAGACTACCTTGTCTTTTAAATTAAGCCCTTCAGCGTCGATCCTTTCGCTTCTCACCATACCTCCTTAAAATTCCAGTCCGCCTTCGCGTGCACCTTCAGCAAGGGCTTTCAAACGGCCATGATATATATAACCACCCCGGTCAAATACAACTCTTTAACTCCATGCTGGACAGCCCGGGAAGCAATCAGCAAACCCACCCTCTTGGCCATCGTACCGTTGCCTTTATGACCGCCCTCATTCCTCAACTCTTTATCCAGCGTGGAGGCGGCGATAAGCGTATGACCTTTCATGTCATCAATGATCTGCGCGTATATGTTGTTAAGGCTCTTATAAACGCAGAGTCTCGGCCGATCAACCGTACCTGACACCTTTTTCCTCAATCTTTTATGCCGCCTTTGCCTTGCCTCTTCTTTTGCACTCACAACATCCTCCTCAAATTCAGTCAATAGGCGAGAGGCAATAGGTTATAGGTAAAAAAATCTAATCCATGACCTATTGTCTTAGTCTGTTTCTGCCTTTGAATTTGCCCATAGCCTTTTGCCTATCGCCTATAGCCCATGTTTATTTTTTGCCTGTTTTTCCAGCCTTAAGTTTGATTCGCTCGCCGGCAAACCTGACCCCTTTTCCTTTATAGGGATCCGGCGCCCTCAGTTCTCTTATATTGGCCGCGACCTGACCCACCAGCTGCTTGTCCCTGCCGTTCAACGTAATGGTCGTCTGCTTCTCATCGACAGCGGCCTTTATTCCTTCGGGAAGCTCAAATTCAATGGGATGGGAATACCCCAAAGTAAAGCTTAGCTTGCCTGCCTTCATCTGGGCGCGGTAGCCGATTCCGATTATCTCCAGGACTTTGGTGTACCCCTGCGAAACACCGTTTACCATATTGGAGACAAGGCTTCTTGCAAGGCCATGGAGCGCCCTGTTTGTCTTTGAATCGTTGCCCCTTTCGATGATGATCTTGCCGTCGGCAACAGCTATCTTTACGCCTTCCGGGAACGTATACTTGAGTTCACCTTTGGGCCCTTTAACTTTAATGACATCCTGTTTTACTTCAACATTGATTCCCTGCGGAATAGCTATAGGTATTTTACCAATTCGTGACATCTATCTATCCTCCCTGTGGGTAGGATGGGCCTTACCACACATAACAGAGCACCTCTCCGCCAACACCTTCCCGGCGGCATGCCGTATCGCTCAGGACACCTTTCGATGTAGTAAGAATAGCGATCCCCACTCCGTCCATGACCTTGGGCACCTCGTCCTTGCCAGCGTATAACTCTCCTGCCCGGCTTACTGATTCTTTTAAGGCCATTGATGACGGGGTGTTGTCAGTGTATATTTAAGGGTCACGCGCAGCATACCCTGTTTTTTATCTTTTATTATTTTATACGATTTTATAAAGCCCTCTTCTTTCAAAATCTTGGCCAATTCCACCTTCATCCTGGAAGCCGGAATATCTACCTTTTCAGTCCTGATAAGGAGGGTGTTTCTCATCCTGGTAAGCATATCAGCAATCGGATCAGTTAACATATCAGCACCCCTACCAGCTCGACTTTGTAACCCCGGGGATAAAACCCCTGAGGGCAAGTGTCCTGAAGCATATCCTGCAAAGTCCGAACTTTCTCAAATAGCCTCTCGGTCTCCCGCATGCCTTGCACCGGTTATAGGCACGTACCTTAAACTTCGGCGCCCTGTTGGATTTCTCAATTAAACATGTTTTTGCCACCAAACTCCTCCTTTATTTTCTGAAAGGTATGCCCATGTGCCTGAGCAATGATCTGCATTCGTTATCGGTCCTTGCAGAAGTGCACATGGTTATATCAAGACCATGCACCATCTCGACTTTATCATAATTGATTTCAGGGAATATATACTGTTCCTTCAACCCGAAAGAGTAGTTCCCTCTTCCGTCAAACGATTTCGTGGAAAGCCCCCTGAAATCCCTGATCCTCGGCAGGGCAAGACTGATCAGCCTGTCGAGAAATTCATACATGCGTTCGCCCCTTAAGGTCACCTTGCATCCGAGCGGAACGTCCTCTTTGAGCTTGAATCCGGCAATGGCCTTCTTCGACTTTGTGATCAACGGCTTTTGCCCTGTAATAGCAGCAAGTTCCTTTTCAGCCGCATCAAGGAGCTTTATATTTTGAGTGGCTTCGCCGAGCGTAACATGAACGATAATCTTCTGCAGTTTGGGTGCCTGCATAATATTTTTATATGAAAACTCTTTCATTATTTCGGGATACGACTTCCTTCGCATATTTTTCCATCAGACGCGGCGCCATGACTAATCCAGGACCTCCTTGCACTTCTTGCAAGTCCTCAGCTTCTTGCCGTCATCGAGAACTGTATTGCCTATCCTCGTTGGCTTGCTGCATTTCGGACATAAGAACATTATATTTGAGATATGAATGGGCCCTTCCTTTTCGATGATGCCGCCCTGCGCATATTTCTTATTGGGTTTCGTATGCCTTTTAACGATATTGATCCCCTCAATCGTTACCTTTTCTTTGACAGGAGATACCGAAAGCACTCTTCCCTTCTTGCCTTTATTTTTTCCGGTCATCACCATGGCGGTGTCGCCTTTTTTTATTCCTAACCCCACTGTATCCTCCTCACTATTACAGGACCTCGGGAGCAAGCGATATGATCTTCATGAATTCCTTCCATCTCAGCTCTCGTGCAACCGGTCCGAAAATTCTGGTCCCAACGGGCTCCATCTGCGCGTTTAAAAGCACCACTGCGTTCTGGTCAAACCTGATGTATGAGCCATCAGGACGTTTCGTCTCTTTTTTAGTCCTAACCACAACGGCCTTGGACACAGCACCCTTTTTCACAGTGCCGTCCGGAATCGCTTCTTTAACACTCACCATAATAATATCGCCAAGCCGGGCATATCTTCTATTGGACCCCCCGAGGACCCTGATACACATCACTCTCTTTGCCCCGGAGTTATCGGCGACCTCAAGGATGCTTAAATTCTGTATCATTTACTTACCCTCGCCTTCAACGATTTTGATTACCTGCCACCGCTTATCACCGCTGAGCGGCCTGCTCTCAATAATCTCGACCACATCGCCGGCTTTACATTTATTGTCCTCGTCATGAGCTTTCATCTTGGTGACCTTTTTGACGGTTTTCCTGTAGAGCGGGTGCTGAAATGTCCTGGTCACCGCTACAACGACGGTCTTATCCATCTTGTCGCTGACTACTTTACCCGTGTATTTCTTTTTAGGCATTTGTGGCGCCTCCTTTGCCGGTCACCCGCGTGAGGCTCCTTTTCCGTAATGACCGTCAGTATTTTTGCTATATCCTTGCGCACCGCACGCACTCTCATGTTGCTCGGCAATTCTCCCTTTGAAATCTGGAACCTGAGGTTGAACAGTTCCTTTCTCAAGTCCATCTCTTTCTGCTTCAATTCATCTACTGATAACGCCCTTATTTCGGAAGGCTTCATAACGCTGCCTCCTCTCTCTTGACAAATTTTGTTGCGAAAGGCAGTTTCCTCGAAGCAAGCTTAAATGCCTCTTTTGCAATATCTTCTGTAACACCCGAAACTTCATACAATACTCTTCCAGGAGACACAACCGCGACCCAGTATTCGGGATTGCCCTTGCCCTTGCCCATTCTCGTCTCCGCGGGCTTCTTCGTTATCGGCTTGTCCGGGAAGACCCTTATCCACACCTTGCAGCCTTTCTTGGCGTGGCGCGTTATGGCAACCCTGGCGGCCTCTATCTGGCGGCTTGTTATCCAGCCGGGCTCCACCGCTTTCATGCCGAACTCACCGAAACTGATGTCCGAGCCCCGGTACGCCTTGCCGTTCATGTTACCCTTCATCATTTTTCTGAATTTTATTTTTTTCGGTGCCAGCATCTCACTCTCCTAACTATTCGCCGACCAGGGCGGCAGCGGGCTGTTCAGCAAGTATGTCGCCGTGATAAAGCCATACCTTTATGCCGATTGCTCCGAATGTCGTCCTTGCCTCTGCAAACCCGTAATCTATATTCGCCCTGAATGTGCTGAGAGGCACCCTGCCTTCCCTGTACCATTCAGTTCTCGCAATTTCAGCTCCAGCCAGTCTCCCCGAACACTGGACCTTTATACCCAATGCCCCAAACCTCATCGCTGACGCCACCGACCGTTTGAGTGCCCTTCTGAAAGCTACCCTCTTTTCCAGCTGCAATGCTATATTCTCGGACACAAGCTGAGCGTCTATCTCCGGCTTCCTGATCTCTTTTATATCAATAGCAACTTGTTTCCCGGTTGCGTCTTCCAGTTCTTTCTTCAGCTTTTCGACCTCGGCACCCTTTTTCCCGATAATAATACCCGGCCGCGCGGTATGTATGATGACCTTCAGCTTCTGTCCAGGCCGTTCTATTTCAATCCTTGACACGCCTGCATGGAAGAGCTTGTTCTTTATAGACTTGCGCACCGCTATATCTTCAAGCAGATAATGCGAATATCCCTTTTTGAGAAACCACCTTGATTCCCATGTACGTATAATGCCCAATCTGTTACCGATAGGATTTGTTTTCTGTCCCAACTCAACACCCCCTATCGCAGATTTTAAATTTTAAATTTGAAACTTGTTTTTTTAGCATTACTCCTCCGAAAGAATAATGGTTATGTGACACGATCTTTTCCTGATGGTATTGGCCCTTCCCATAGCTCTCGGTTCCATACGTTTCATAACGGGACCGTTATCGACAAAAACCGTTTCTATTTTAAGTTTATCAATGTCCGCCTGGGTATTTTTTTGTTCTGCGTTTGCCATCGCCGATTTCAGGAGCTTTTCAATAGAGCGTGCCCCTCTGTACGGCATAAACCTGAGTGACAGCAGCGCTTCGGCTGCTCTTTTACCTCTGATAAGATCCACAACCCTTCTGGCTTTCCTTGGAGTCATTCTCGCATGTCGTAATATTGCTTTCGATACCATAGCAGTTAACCTTTCCCCGTAGTAGCAGCCTTCGCAGAGCCCGAATGTCCCTTAAAGGTCCTCGTTGGCGAAAATTCGCCGAGCTTGTGCCCCACCATGTTCTCGGTGACATAAACCGGTATGAACTTTTTGCCATTATGGACTGCAAATGTAAAACCTACAAACTCAGGCACAACAGTGGAACGTCTTGACCAGGTTTTGATCATTCTCTTCTCACCGGCGCCGGTCATCATCAACACCTTTTTCAATAACTTTGCCTCAACAAATGGCCCTTTTTTTAAGGATCGTGGCACGTAATCCCTCCTCGCTTACTTTCCTCGTCTTTTTACGATTAACCTGTCAGTCCGCTTATTATTTCTTGTCTTTACGCCTTCAGGCTTGCCCCACGGTGAACATGGCGGCCTTCCGCCGGATGACCTTCCCTCTCCACCTCCGAGTGGATGGTCATGCGGGTTCATGACGACTCCCCTGACATGGGGCCTTACACCGAGATACCTTTTTCTTCCTGCTTTCCCGTAAGAAATATTTTCATACTCGACATTGCCCACCTGGCCGACAGTTGCCATACAAGTGCCCATCACATTCCGTGCCTCGCCGGAAGGCAGCTTTATCTGGGCGTATTGCCCTTCCTTTGCAACCAACTGGGCGGCACCCCCCGCGCCCCTTACCAGCTTTGCGCCCTGGCCGGGATTCAGTTCAATATTATGGACCATAGTGCCTAGTGGTATGTCCTTTATCATCAATGCATTGCCCGGCTTGATTTCAGCGTCCGGCCCCGACATGACAATATCACCGACATTAAGTCCGACTGAAGCCAGGATATACCGGTACTCGCCATCTTTATATTTCAAAAGTGCGATACGCGCCGACCTGTTGGGGTCATATTCGATCGTCGACACCGTTGCCGGGATGCCGATCTTGTCGCGGTTAAAATCAATAATCCTGTATTGGCGCTTATTGCCTCCCCCCTTCTGCCAGCTCGTCACCTCGCCCGTATTGTTCCTGCCGCCGCTCTTTTTGAGCGGTGACATAAGAGGCTTGTGCGGCCTGTCGCTCGTCACCTCGGCGTAGTCTGACGAACTCTGAAACCTTCTGCCGGGAGATGTCGGCTTAAATTTTCTTATTCCCATTTATGCACCCTCAATAAAGTCGAGTTTTTCACCCTGTTTCAATGTTATTATCGCTTTCTTCCTGTCAGACCTTCTGCCTATCGACTTTCCGAACCTCTTCAGTTTGCCCCTGACATTTATCGTTGCGACCTTTTCGACTTTCACCTTGAATATTTCTTCCATGGCTTTCCTTACTTCGTGCTTATTGGCCCTTGGATCGATTTCGATAAGGATTTTATTTTCCCTCTCTTTCATGTCCATGCCTTTTTCATTAAAGAGAGGCTTTTTTATAATGTCGTAAATTATCTTCATAGCAACTCCTTATTCACCCTCTGCCCCAAAAAGTCCTTGACTTTCCGGGGACCCCTGCAGTTTCGCCATTGCATCGGCAGTAAACACAACATTATCATAAGCCGCCACAGCGTGTGCATTCAGATCAGCCACCCTTATAACATCGACACCCGGTATGTTCCTTGTGGAGCAAAATATGTTCTTATCATTTTCGAGCAATACTATAAGCACCGACTTATCCGATAAGCCGAGATTCTTCAGCACCTGTATCATTTCCTTTGTCCTCGGCTTCTCCATGGACAATACATCGAGAAGCACGACCTGGCCGTCCGTCAGTTTCATCGTCAGGGCCTTAAACAAGGCAACCTTTCTCACCTGTTTCGGAAGCTTCATCGAATAGTCCCTGGGTTGAGGGCCAAAGACAATGCCGCCGCCTCTAAATTGAGGGGCCCTTATACTCCCCTGCCTTGCGTTTCCGGTAGACTTCTGTTTATAGGGCTTCCTGCCTCCGCCCCTTACGAGGCCCTTTGTCTTTGTTGCATGTGTGCCCTGTCTCTGGTTGGCAAGGAAAGCCAGCACGGATGAATGCACCACCGAGTCTGAGGCATCGCTGCTAAAAACCCGCCCGGCAAGATTCAAAGTGCCTTTGACTTTATTATTAATGTCCTTTATTTCAATGGTCATGTTTTCTGGCTGCATGTCATTTTCCCTTCCGAATCTCTATTATCGTGTTAGCAGATCCCGGTATGGCGCCCTTTATCAGTAAAAGATTCTGCTCGGGACGGACATCGACAACGGTCATGTTCCTCTGGGTCACGCGGTCACATCCCATATGACCTGCCATCCTCATTCCCCTCCACACTCTTGAGGGGTAAGAACTCCCGCCAATTGAGCCCGGCGCCCTGTTAAACATTGAGCCGTGTGAACCCGGCCCGCCTTTGAAGTTGTGCCGCTTCATTACACCCTGAAATCCCTTACCTTTCGAAATACCTGATACCGATATGACATCGCCCTTCGCAAAGCTTTCGGATTTTATCATATCGCCGACCTTGAGTCCGGTCATCGGGAATTCTTTCAGCACCTTGAAGGCAGGCGTACCGGCATTTTTAAAGATGCCCGCCATAGGCTTCCTCACATTCTTCGGTTTCCGCTCTTCAACAAACCCCAATTTAACTGCCTCATAGCCGTCTTTTTCAGGCGTCTTTACCTGTATGACGCAGCACGGTCCGGCTTCGACTACTGTCACCGCCACCAATCTTCCGTCTTCGGTATACACCTGAGTCATCCCGAGTTTTTTGCCTAGTATTCCTGTCATAGCTTTATCTCCACATCCACCCCTGAGGCAAGCTCAAGCTTCATCAGCGCATCAACAGTATCGGGCGTGGGATCATAAATATCGACGAGCCGTTTGTGCGTCCGTATCTCAAACTGCTCCCTCGACTTCTTGTCCACATGAGGTGATCTGAGTACAGTATATTTGCTGACCTGTGTCGGTAAAGGTACCGGTCCCGCAACACGGGCACCTGTCCTCTGAGCTGTAACAACAATCTCTCTTACAGACTGGTCAAGCAGCCTGTGGTCGTACGCTTTCAGTTTTATTCTTATTTTTTGATTCACCGCATCACTCCAATATTTCCGTAACGACGCCGGCCCCTACGGTCCTGCCGCCCTCGCGAATGGCGAACCGCAATTCCTTCTCCATCGCTATTGGCTGTATCAGTTCCACCGATATCGTCACATTATCCCCGGGCATTACCATCTCTATCCCTTCAGGCAACTGCGCCACCCCGGTCACATCCGTTGTCCTGAAATAGAACTGCGGACGATACCCGTTGAAAAACGGCGTGTGCCTGCCCCCTTCTTCCTTTGTCAATATATATGCCTCCGCCTTGAACTTGGTGTGCGGTGTGATGCTCCCGGGCTTCGCCAGTACCATGCCCCTCTCCACTTCGTCCTTCCCTGTCCCTCTCAGCAGTACCCCTATGTTGTCACCTGCGCGCCCTTCATCCAGCAGCTTCCTGAACATCTCTACCCCTGTCGCCGTCGTCTTCCTCGTCTCGCGCAAGCCCACTATCTCTACTTCTTCCCCTACCTTTACTATCCCACGCTCTACTCTACCCGTCACTACCGTACCCCTTCCCGATATCGAAAATACATCCTCTATCGGCATGATGAACGGTTTGTCTATAGGACGCTCAGGCGTCGGTATGTAACTGTCTACCGCATCCCCAAGCTCCAGTATGCTCTTGTACTCAGGTGCATTGGGATCAGTGCTGGTGCTCTCTATCGCCTTCAGCGCGCTGCCCCTTATTATCGGTATCTCGTTGCCGGGAAACCCATACTTCACCAGCAATTCCCTCACTTCAAGCTCCACCAGATCCAATAACTCCGGATCATCCACCATGTCCACTTTGTTCATATATACAACCATGTACGGCACCCCTACCTGCCGCGCCAGCAATATGTGCTCCCTCGTCTGCGGCATCGGCCCGTCCGCTGCGCTCACTACCAGTATCGCCCCGTCCATCTGCGCCGCTCCGGTTATCATGTTCTTTACATAGTCCGCATGCCCCGGACAGTCTACATGTGCGTAGTGCCGCTTCTCTGTCTCATACTCTACATGCGCCGTCGCTATCGTTATGCCCCTTGCCTTCTCTTCAGGAGCGTTGTCTATCTGATCATATGCCTTGTATTGCGCCATCCCTTTCATCGCCAATACCTTCGTTATCGCAGCCGTCAATGTCGTCTTGCCGTGGTCGACGTGCCCTATCGTCCCCACATTCGCGTGCGGCTTTACCCTCTCAAATTTCGCCTTAGCCATATCTCCTCCTCCATTACGCGTTCAGCGTGCTGCGTTCAGTATATAGTGTTTAAAAAATATCAAAATTAATTTCATCCGCACAACGCTGAACGCTGAACGCTCAACGCTGTATGCTATTTTAATCGCCTTTGAATTTAGCTACAATGCTTTCCATAATATTCTTAGGCACCTCTTCGTAGTGGGAGAATTGCATGGTATAGGTCGCTCTCCCCTGGGTCTTGGATCTTAGATCCGTAGAATAACCGAACATTTCAGACAGGGGTACCACCGTCTTTATAATCTGGGCACCGGTCCTCTGCTCCATAGATTGAATTTTACCCCGCCTCGAGTTCAAATCCCCGATAACGTCACCCATATATTCCTCGGGAGTAACTACCTCAACACTCATGATAGGCTCTATCAAAACCAGCTGGGCCTTTCTTGCGCCCTCTTTCAAAGCCATGGACCCCGCTATCTTAAAGGCCATTTCAGAGGAATCCACCTCATGGTACGACCCGTCGATCAGCGACACTTTCAGGTCGACAAGCGGATAGCCCGCAAGCACGCCGCCTACCATCGCCTCTTTCACTCCTTTTTCGACAGCCGGGATATATTCTCTCGGTATAGAGCCGCCCACAATCTTGTTCTCAAATTCAAATCCCTTGCCCCGCTCAAGAGCAGCTATATCAATCCATATATGCCCGTATTGGCCGCGGCCGCCGGACTGGCGCACAAATTTCCCTTCCACCCTCGCGCTGCCTTTTATAGTTTCTTTGTATGCCACCTGAGGTTTGCCGACGTTGGCCCCGACTTTAAATTCTCTGAGCAGTCTGTCAACTATTATTTCCAGATGGAGTTCTCCCATTCCGGAGATGATGGTCTGGCCTGTTTCCTCGTCAAATGAGACCCTGAACGAAGGGTCTTCCTGGGCAAGCTTTGCAAGCGAATGTGAAAGCCTCTCCTGGTCCACCTTTGTTTTGGGCTCAATTGCGACAGATATAACGGGATCAGGAAATTCCATTGACTCGAGGATAACGGGATTGTTCTCATCACACAGGGTATCGCCGGTCAGCGTGCTCTTTAAACCCACAACTGCAGCTATATCGCCGGCCCTGACTTCCTTGGTGTCTTCTCTTTTATTGGCATGCATCTTGACGAGTCTTCCGATTCTTTCTTTAACGTCTTTTGTGGAATTATAGACATAGGAGCCTGCGCTGAGCACCCCTGAATAAACTCTCACAAATGTCAGCTGCCCGACAAAAGGATCAGCCATTATTTTAAATGCCAGGGCGGCAAAGGGCTCGCTGTCGGACGGCTTCCTTTCAACCTCGGTGCCGTCAGACGGCAGTTTTCCCAGCATCGGCGGCACATCAAGGGGAGAGGGCAGGTAATCCACAATTGCGTCAAGCAGCAGTTGAACTCCCTTATTCTTGAAAGCAGTCCCGCACAATACCGGTGTAAGTTTCATCTGTATAGTTCCCTGCCGCAGGGCATTCCTTATCTCTGTGGCAGATACTTCTTTTCCGGAAATGTACTTGTCCATTATCGTCTCATCGATATCGGAAACTGCTTCGATCATCTTCTCCCTGAACTCTTTCGCCCTGGGTAAAAGTTCGGCCGGTATCTCATCCTCGACATATTTTGCCCCGAGCGTCTCATCATCAAAGAACAAAGCCCTCATGGTTACGAGGTCTACGGAGCCTCTCAATTTATCTTCACTGCCGATAGGTATTTGAACGGGAACCGGATTGGCGGCCAATCTCTGCACCATACTGTCGACAGACTTAAAGAAATCGGCCCCCACTCTGTCCATTTTGTTCATAAAGGCGATCCTCGGCACGTTGTACTTATCTGCCTGTCTCCATACTGTCTCAGACTGGGGTTCAACCCCTGCAACGGCATCGAAGACTGCAACGGCGCCGTCAAGCACCCTCAGGGAACGCTCGACCTCTATAGTAAAGTCAACATGACCGGGGGTATCTATTATATTGATGATATGATCCCTCCATGAGCACGTAGTCGCAGCCGATGTTATGGTTATGCCGCGCTCCTGTTCCTGGACCATCCAGTCCATCACAGCCGTGCCTTCATGCACTTCACCTATCTTATAGGTAACGCCGGTATAGAAAAGTATACGTTCCGTCGTTGTCGTCTTACCGGCGTCGATATGGGCCATTATGCCGATATTACGCGTCTTTTCTAAGGAAACTCGCTCCATACAGCCCTCTAAACTCCTTACCAGCGATAGTGGGCAAAGGCCCTGTTCGCCTCAGCCATTTTATGAGTGTCTTCCTTTTTCTTAATGGAAGTACCCGTGTTATTGTAAGCATCCAGCAATTCTCCGGCGATTCTTTCTCTCATCGTCTTTTCCTTGCGCTGCCTGGCGTAACTTACTACCCAACGCAGGGCAAGCGCTATTTTCCTCTGCGGCCTGACCTCCATCGGTACCTGGTAGGTCGCGCCGCCGACCCTTCTCGGTTTCACTTCCAGAACAGGCTTTACATTCTCGACAGCGGTCTTGAAAACCTTGAGCGCGTCCGACCCTGTCTTGTCTTTCAGGATATCGAACGCCCCGTAACATATAGACTCGGCGGTAGACATTTTCCCGTCCTTTAACAGGACGGTCATGAATCTGCTCACCAGTTTGCTGTTGTATTTCGGGTCAGGGAGAATCTCTCTTTTTTCAGCTACTCTTCTTCTTGCCATATATCTTGCTCCGGTTATGTTTAAATTTCGGTTTAGTTATTTCGGTTTCTTGGCGCCGTATTTCGATCTGCCCTGGCGCCTGTCAGCCACGCCTGCACAGTCAAGCGCTCCCCTTAAAATGTGATATCGCACGCCGGGAAGGTCCTTGACCCTGCCGCCCCTGATCAGGACGATTGAATGCTCCTGAAGGTTATGCCCCACGCCGGGAATATAGGCCGTTACCTCCATCCCGTTCGTAAGCCTGACCCTCGCCACTTTCCTCAAGGCGGAGTTCGGCTTTTTAGGCGTCGTGGTATATACCCTTACGCACACTCCGCGTTTTTGCGGACAATTCTTAAGGGCAGGGCTCTTCGTCTTTCTCTCCACTTTCTTTCGTCCGTTCTTTACCAACTGTGCAATTGTAGGCACTTTTCCTCCACACAATACTAATGATTAATGAAAAAGCTCCGGATTACCGGAAAACCTTGAAAGTTTACCAGAGAAACCTGTTCCTGTCAAGCCAAAGGCAATACTTTACCTAACAACGTGCCCGATACATCAGGAAAGAGAACTATAACACATTGCCGCAAAAAAAATAAAGCTGATTTTTTATGATATAATGACGGGTACAGGGAGGGTGCTATAAGGCTCAAACGAATGATACAATGGCCGACGCTGAAACCATAACCGATCTTTTATTCAAAAAGTACCCTAGCCCTGAAATTGCCCTTAATTTCAGGAATCCCTTCGAACTGCTTATCGCGACGATCCTCTCTGCTCAGTGCCGTGATACAAGAGTAAATCAGGTAACAGAGACTCTCTTTAAACATTATCGCGCCCCTGAACAATTCATTGAAGCCGGAAGCAGTGGGCTCGAACGTGAAATTTCCAGCATAACTTACTACCGGAGCAAAGCGAAGTCGATCATCGAATCCTGCAAAAAACTCCTGGAAGATTTTGACGGAAAAGTGCCGCGGACTATCGACGAACTTCTCACGCTTCCGGGCGTAGGCAGAAAAACCGCTAATGTCATACTCGGCTGCGCCTTCGGAGTTCAGACGGTTCCCGTTGATACCCATGTGCTCAGGGTGGCAAACCGACTCGGCCTCTCACATTCCAGGAAACCGGACATGGTGGAAAAGGACCTGATGCATCAGGTTGCACCCGGCGTATGGACACGCTTCAGTCTCGCGATGGTCCTGCACGGAAGAGAAACCTGCACGGCAAACCAACCTCTTTGTTATGTATGCGTTTTATTCTCAGCATGCGAGTGGCCCGATAAGACACGTTATAAAAAGAAAAGCGATGCAGCGTCCTGAACTCTCAATCGAAGAAATCAGAGACCGCCTTGCAGCCCTGGACCTGACGATCGGCAATGATATCCTGTTTTTTCCTGTGACCGCCTCCACGAACACTGTAGCGGCCGCGCTGGCCGCAAATGGACAGAAAGACGGAACTGTCATCATTGCTGACAGCCAGACAGAAGGAAGAGGAAGACGCGGCAGGACGTGGGTATCTCCACCCGGCAGGAATCTGTATTTGAGCATAATTCTGCGACCCTGCATGCAGCCGAAGGATGCGGCAATGCTCACACTCTTGTCCGCTGTCGCCTGTGCCTCAGCCATACAAAAGCTTTCATCCATTCCTGTATCGATAAAATGGCCTAATGATTTAATGGCAGCCGGCAAGAAAATTGGGGGCATACTTACCGAAATGAAGACCGACGCCGGTCGAATTGATTATGCTGTGATCGGCATAGGAATTAACATAAATCTTGATAGTTGCGATATGCCTGATCATATCATGAATACTGCAACATCGGTCATGCTTCAGGCAGGGGAACATCAATCAAGGACACAGTATGCCGTCGAAATAATAAAATCTTTGAATTATTGGTATACTATTCTTCTCGAATCGGGAAAAGGTGCGATTATAGACTCATGGAAGCGCCTTTCTTCCACTTTAGGACATGTTGTTACAGTCACGTTGGGAGATACTGAGGTCAGGGGCCTGGCCGAGGGTATTGATACTGACGGGTTGCTTATGCTTAAACTCGAAGATAATTCGGTTGTAAGAATAAGTGCGGGAGATGTTGAGTATGCTCATCGGCATTGATATCGGAAATTCTACTATCGGGTTCTGTTTATTTCCTGATCCGTTACACAGTGCATCCATGAGCATAAGGAAAGTGCCCACTCACCCCGCCCGCACATCCGGTTTTTATAAGATGATTATCGCCCAAATGATAATGGAGGCTCATGGCCGGAATATGCCGGAATCCGTTTCCGGTATTGTTTCTTCAGTTGTCCCCCGCCGGAATACTGTAATTAACAGCGCTCTTGTCTCCTTCTGTAAAAGCCGGCCTATCTCCGTTAACGCCACGATCAACAGCGGTCTCACTTTCAAGGTGAAAGAACCCTTCAGGCTGGGGTCCGACAGGATTGCCGATGCGGTTGCCGGAGTTAGCTATAATAAGGGCCGGCCTACCGCAGTTGTGAACTTCGGGACCGCAACTACTATTTCGGTTGTAGGGACCGGGCACACTTTTCTGGGCGGAGCGATTTTGCCGGGCATTGATCTGATGCGCAAGGCACTTCACTCGGAAACAGCAAGGCTGCCTCTTGTTTCCCCCGATGCACGGAAAAAAGCCCTGGGGAAAGATACTGCTTCATCAATTATATCCGGCATAGTTTATGGAACTGCCGGTGCCGTGGAGAAGCTCATAAAAACAATGGAGAAAGAGCTTGAATTTAAGTTACAATTAGTCCTGACAGGAGGAAATGCTTCGCTTATGTCTCCTTTTATAAACAAGTCTTTCAGTCTTCGCCCTCAACTGACGTTTGAGGGGCTGCGACTATTACATATAGCAAATACTAAATAGAAGGAGGATTACTCAATTATGCTGATCAAAGAAATTCTTTTCCCTACCGATTTTACCGAAGGGGCATTACATGCTTTGCCGTATGCTGCGGACATGGCAAGGAGTTGCCAGGCAAAACTCCATATTATCCACGTAATCTATGATGTAGCAACAGCATCCGGGCTTTATGTACCCCATGTTTCCTTTGATCAAATGTATCAGGATCTGGAGAAAAGCGCCAGAAAAGAGCTTGAGAATTTCGGCTTTGACGAACTGAAGGGTTTAAAAAATGTGGAATACGCGGTCCTGCGTGGAATTCCCTATGAGGAAATCCTGAAATACGCCCAGGAAAAAAATATCAGCATTATTGTTTTGGGAACTCACGGCAGAAAGGGACTTGACCGGTTTTTATTCGGGAGCACGGCAGAGAAAGTGGTGCGCTATTCCACATGCCCGGTTCTTACCGCGAGGGGATAAAAAAATAAGGCTAAAGGCGAGTGGCAAAAGGGGTAAAAATATTTTTTTCGTGTCCCTGACCTTTAGCCTTTAGCCCTTTGTCATTCGCCGGATTCATATAACATGATACGCACTAAAGTCCTTATTATCGGCGGCGGTCCTGCCGGAGCTACGGCTGCACGGGTACTTGCCGGCAATATGATTGAGACCACGCTTGTTGAACGTGACCTTTCCAATGTCAAACCATGCGGCGGCGGCATTCCTTCTTGCGCATTTACCGAGCTGGATATCCCTGAAAGCTCCGTCAAGAAGAAAATTAAAAAAATCAGCATCATCTCTCCAAGCAGTGAAAGGATCGATATAAATCTCTCCGGCGGACATCTCTGTATGACGGATAGGGCAGCGTTCGACGCGCAATTAAGGGACCTTGCGGTGGCCAAGGGCGCTTCAGTCATGGAAGGTATATTCGCAAGATTCGAGAAAACGGACGGGACCGTCGTTGCGGTCATAACGAGGAAGTCGACCCAGGAGGAAGTCAGGATCAAAGCGGACTATGTTATAGCAGCAGATGGGATAACTTCGAAAGTCGCTGCATCGTTGCAGGTACCGAGACCGGCTGCCATCAATACAGTCAGCGCCCGTATCGAATCTGCGGATTACGACGCCTGCGAATTCTGGTTCGGAACGGAACACGCATCGAACTTCTACTCCTGGGTTTTTCCCTCTGCCGGACACGCCTCAATCGGCACGGGCAGTTCCACTCCCAAAACCCTCACCGCTTTCCTCGATATCTTTGTCAGAAGAAGGTTTAAAACACCGCTCACTGCACTGAACGAGCAGAAATTTCTTGGCAAAACCAGGGCTTTTATAATGCCTGAATGGACCGGGACGCTGTTCAGGAAGGAGAACATCCTCTTTGCAGGCGATGCCGCGGGCATGGTCATGCCCGTAATCTACGAAGGGATATACTATGCGATGAAATCCGGTGAATTTGCGGCAAGGGCCCTCATAGACAGGAGTCCTGATTCTTATGAGAAAATGTGGAACAGCAGGTTCCGCGCGCAATTTGTTCTAATGCGCGCAATCAAACGCCGCCTTTTCAAGGACAATGAAAGCATAGAAAAATGGGTCGCCCTCCATAGGAAGCCTGATGTGCAGGAACTTGCGATAAGCTTATGGCTCAATAAGAAACACGACGAAAAAAACGGCATCCTTTCGACCTATGTAAAATCGTTCAGACATTTCCTGAAGTTCTAAATAATGGCCAAAAAAAGTCTCGGACAAAATTTTCTCTTCGACCTTTCGATCCTTCACGGGGTAGTCGAAAGCTCCCTTATCACGGACAGCGACACCGTAGTCGAGATAGGACCCGGTCACGGGAGCCTTACTTCAATCCTTGCCGGAATTGCCAAAAAGGTGATTGCCATAGAGCTTGACCATGAGCTCTACGCCAAACTGCAGAAAAGGTTCAGCGGATACGGCAACATCATACTTGTCCACGGAGACGCGCTCTCATACCCCTATGAAACGCTGGAACCATTCAAGGTTGTAGCCAATATTCCTTATTATATAACCACTCCTATCATCTTCAAACTTCTGGAAGCCGGAAACCGTCTGATATCTATGACGCTGACGGTCCAGAAAGAAGTTGCCCGGAGGATCGTATCCGGACCGAATACGAAGGATTACGGGGTCCTTTCATTAGCTATTCAGTATGTGGCAATCCCGGAAATGAAATTTATCGTCCCCCGTGAAGCCTTCAAGCCGGTCCCCAAGGTGCGACTCCGCGGTAATCCACATGACGATGCGCACTGCGCCGAAGGTCAGCGTGAACGACAAAAAATTTCTTTTCACCGTCATAAGGACCGCCTTTGCACAGCGCAGAAAAACCCTTTCAAATGCCCTGAAGCCGCTCTGTCCGGAAATCAGGGAAAAACTGACCGCTGCCGGTATCGATCCCCGCAGAAGGGCGGAAACCCTCACAATAGAGGAATTCGCCTCACTGGCAGAACTTCTCAAGTAATCTCTATATAGTCATAACCTCTTCAAATAGGGTAAAATAAGAATTATTGTCAGGAGAACCTAATGCTACCGAGAAGTGTCGCGATTGTAATTGTTTTGTTATGTTTGTTGTTGACCCTAAGCTCTTGCAATACCGCATGCGTTAGCTTATGGGAAAGGCACTGCCAGGCTTGTCATGATGGGAAAACGATGCTGAACGGGAGTATTGTTATAGGCAAGGAGCAGATGAAAACAAAGTACAAGACGCTGGCCGAATTCTCTAATGCCTGCGGGGGCTCAGCATCCTGCATGAATATACTGAAGCACAACAAGAAATTATTTATTGAGGTAGGCAGGGAGATCGGGATAAAAGAGGCCCAAAGGTAAATTGATATGCAACATAAGCGTTAAAGGTATCCATGTTTGTGCCGTGGAAATCCCGCCCCGCTGAAAATAATATATGGTGATCGTCGGTCACATTGATGATGGCACCAATATTGAATCCTGTCTCACTCTCCTCACCTTTGACCTTGGCTGTGAAGTTGAAAACTTCTGCGCCAACCGAAATGACTTTGGAAAGATCACGCATCACCACCCCGCCCGTCTGCCAGTAATTTCTGTTGTCAGAACCGGGGTTATGCCAGTAGCCTCCGCCGCCGTAAAAAGTCCATGGCCCCCAGCTTTTCTGCACCCAAACCGGAATAAAAAATCTTACACGCCTTTCGCCAAGACCTTTCGTGCTATCACCTGAAGGCAATTCGACAACAGGAAAAGTTCCGACCTGGGGAATGATCTCGGTCTCGCGGATAAACCGATATTTCACACCCAACTCCGTGTCCGCGTAGCCCCATTTCATCGATTCGCCGCGTGACCTGTTGTAAGCAAAAGGCGTAATAAGGTGCAGTTGCACATCCGGCAACGGGCCGTAGTTGAGTTCAAAGTGAGGCAGAGTCCCAGACGTCGCATCCCCATTATGGTTAGTCAATGATGCCACATAGAATTCACCGTGCTTGTAGTCTACAGGCTCCGGATCATCCGTTACAAAAGGAGGCCCCGCCCAAGCGGCAGAGGCAAAAAAACATATAAATAGTGACAGAACAGCAGGCACGATAAATCTACAATGGCCGACCAATTCCTCGATCAGTCGCAGACTGTACACTGCCTTTTCCGAGGCGTTATGAAGGATACGAAGTCTTATAAAACCGGAAAAAAAATCTTTTGCCATTACCGTTTCTCGATATCGTAATTAAATATTACCGCTTTCCCCCTCCAATGCCAAGTTTTTGCTGAAGGACAAGCCCTGGACGAACAGAAGACTTGACAATATTTTTCAGGCTTGCTATTATTTATCATATAATAATTATTATTATATGATAAGCTTTTATATCTATACGTCTGAGTCAGATACTGACTTGGAGAAAAGTCGGGAACAAAATGATATAATTGAATTTACCGTGAAATAATACGCTGAAAGGAGACGTGAATGGTAAGTAATTAGTTGCTCAAAAAATGAATGATGCATTGCAATACTTTTTATGGTATAAGTATAAATCGGGAGGTGACAGCGATGAAGGCAGTTGAGCTTAAAAACGGTATTTACTGGGTGGGCGCGATTGATTGGGCGGTGCGTGACTTCCATGGCTATGTGACCCCACGCGGAACTACTTATAACAATTACCTTATTATGGATGATGAAATAACCCTGCTCGATACGGTCAAATACGATTTCTCCGACACCACTATCAAAAACATACAGAGCGTTGTTGATCCCTCAAGGATCAGACATGTGGTCATAAACCACATAGAAAACGACCATGTTACCAGCATCGGTGAAATCATGAAACTGACCCCGAATGCGACTATTTATATAACGGAAAAAGGCAGGAAGGGACTTGAGAGATTTTATGATCTATCTGCGTGGACGATTAAGATAGTTAAGAGCGGTGACACGCTTAAAATCGGTAAAAGGACATTGCTTTTTCTGGAAACCCCCATGCTGCACTGGCCGGACTCAATGATGACTTACATAAAAGAGGATAAAATACTGATCAGCCAGGATGCCTTCGGCCAGCATATAGCCTCTGCGGTAAGGTTCGACAACGAATTCGTCACCTGCCAATCCATGGCTGAACTGGACGATGCGGTCAGGGACTACTATGCCAATATTCTGATGCCTTTCGGCCAACTCATAAAGGCAAAGATCGCTGAGGTGCAAAAACTGGGTCTCGAAATTGAGATGATAGCCCCCGACCATGGCGTAATTTGGACAAACCCCCAAAAAGTCCTGCAGATGTATCTCGATATGGCCAATGGGAAAACGTCTCTCAAGGTTTCTATCATCTATGATACGATGTGGCACAGCACCGAGCAGATGACGTCGCCCATGATGCAGGGCGTCACTGATGAGGGAGTTGACTGCAAAGTCATCAAATTGCGCGCTACTCCGATGAGTGTGGCAATTAAAGAATTTTGGACCTCGCGGGGATGTCTTATCGGTTCGCCAACTCTTAATAATATACTCTACCCGTCAGTCGCCGAGTTTTTGACCCACTTGAGGGGACTTCGTCCCAGAAACAGGATGGTAGGCGCTTTCGGCAGTTATGGTTGGGGCGGCGGCGCGGTAAAGGACGCATACGAGGAATTCAGGAAAATGGGCCTTGAACTTTACGAGCCGGGATTGCAGATACTGTACAAGCCCTCTTTGCAGGACGAAACCTTATGCTACGATTTCGGCAGGGAATTCGCCAGGCGAGTTAAACAATATCACGAGAAATTTTAAGGAGGAAATCTCACCGATGGGAAAGACTGAAAAAGATTTGATGGATGCATTTGCAGGCGAAAGCCAGGCAAACAGAAAATATCTCGCGTTTGCGCAAAAAGCGGAAGCCGAGGGTCACAAACAGATTGCGAAACTGTTCCGTGCCGCTGCTGCCGCCGAAACTATTCATGCCCATAATCATCTAAAAGCAAACGGCGGGATTAAGACAACAAGGGAAAACCTGGATGCAGCGCTTCAGGGCGAGGTCTATGAGTTCCAGAAAATGTATCCGTACATGATCGAAGATGCAAAGACCGAAGACAACAAGGCCGCGTTAAGGACTTTTACCTTTGCAAATGCAGTTGAAAAGGTCCATGCTAATCTTTATAAAAAAGCTATCGATGAATTCGGCAAAAATACCGAGACTGACTATTACGTGTGCGATATCTGCGGACATACCGTGGAAGGTGAGCCGCCTGACGAGTGTCCTGTATGTAAAGCCAAAAAACAGGCATTCAAAAAAATCGATTAATTGCCTATGCGCATTTACTTAGTTTCAGCATTCTGTCTGTTGGGCATGCTGTTCGCCCTGAATGTCGCCGCTGAGGACGACAACGGCGGCGCGTTGTCTACAGCCAACCTGAGTCCCGAGACACAGGCGTGTATCGCCTGTCATTATGTTTACACGCCGGGGATCGTGATGGACTGGCTTTCAAGCAGGCATTCGAAAACACTGCCCTCAGAGGCAATGAAGAAAAACCCGCTGGAACGGAGAATTTCGGCAGAAACACTGCCTGACAACCTGGCAAACTTTTTTGTGGGATGTTATGAATGCCACAGCCTCAACACTCAAAATCATAAAGACCGCTTTGAACATATGGGATTCAGAATTAACGTAGTAGTAAGCCCGAATGATTGCCGGACATGTCATCCTGTCGAAGCAGAAGAATTTGCGGGGTCAAAAAAAGCCAATGCCAGAAAAAATCTTATGGCCAATTCTGTCTACCACACCCTGGTAAGCACTGTCACCGGCGTCAAGGAACTCCGGGATGGCAGGATAGAGTCCAGGGAACCTTCCGCCTATACGCTTCAGGAATCCTGCCTCGGCTGCCACGGAACGTCGGTTGAAGTTAAAGGCATGAAAATGGTCGCGGTAAAAGGAGGTGAGATCCCTGTTCCAAACCTTACAAATTGGCCCAACCAGGGCGTTGGGCGGGAAAATCCCGATGGGAGCAAAGGCACTTGTTCAGCATGCCATGCGCGCCATAGTTTCTCCATTGAGGTGGCAAGGAACGCCCATACCTGTTCCCAATGTCATATGGAGCCGGATGTCCCTGCCTGGGATGTCTATAGAGAGAGCAAGCACGGCAACATCTTTTTTTCGAAGTCTCACGAATGGAATTTGAACTCGGTGCCATGGGTCGCCGGAAAGGATTTTAAAGCACCGACCTGCGCCGCCTGCCATAACAGTCTCATAACCGCACCCAACGGAGACGTGATTGCGGAACGGACCCATGATTTCGGATCGCGCCTGTGGGTCAGGATCTTTGGCCTGATCTACAGCCATCCGCAGCCGAAATCCGGAGATACGACAACCATACGGAACAAAGACGGCCTGCCAATGCCCACTACTTTCGGAGGCGAGGTTGCATCCGCGTATCTGATCGACAAGGACGAACAGAACAGGAGGCGAGCAGCCATGAAAAAAGTCTGCAACAGTTGTCATAATTCTGACTGGATCAATGGCCATTTCGCAAAATTCGACAACACTGTGAAGGAGACCGACGCCATGGTGAGAGCGGCAACTCAACTGGTGACGGAGGCATGGACAAATAAAATTGCGGGCCCATCCAATCCGTTCGATGAGGAGATAGAGAAGATGTGGACCAGCCAGTGGCTATTTTATGCCAACTCGGTACGGTACGCATCTGCCATGACCGGAGCTCCCGATTATACGGCATTCAAATTAGGCTGGTGGGAAATGACAAATAATCTGAGGCAGATGAGGGAAATGATCGATTTGAGGATGCGCCTTAAGTATCAGGGGCCGGCAGACAAATGAAGGTATTAGCATTTCTCGGAAGCCCACGCGTTAACGGCAACACTGATATTTTATTAAGAGAAGCGCTAAGAGCGGTCGCGGGCACTGCGCATGATACGCGGATTTTTAAACTCAACACCATGAACATAAAACCCTGCCAGAACTGCGGCTGCTGTAATGACACAGGCATATGCGCGGTAAAAGATGAGATGGATGATGTCCGCAGCGCAATCCGCGAAGCCGACCGCATTATTCTTGCCTCGCCTATTTTTTTCTTCGGCCTCAGCGCCCAATCAAAAATCATGGTTGACCGCTGCCAATCCTTCTGGTGTGAAAAATATTTATTAAATAGGACTATTCCGGCAGGTCGGCATGGCAGAAAGGGACTGCTCATACTTGTGGGTGGCATGAAAAAAGAGACTGGCGTTCATTGTTCGGAAGCCACTGCAAAGGCCTTTTTCAGGACCGTCAGCGTCCCTGAACATGACACCCTCAGCTTTCTCGGCGTTGACGCAAAAGGAGAGATACGCAACCACCCTACAGCCCTGCAGGACGCTTTTGAGGCAGCGAAACGGTTATTGGCTTAAGCCAACATCATGTTGAATTAGGGAGGGATAACATGTCAGAATTACCAGGGCAGTACGTGAGTATAGTAAAGAGATTCAAGAAGTACACCAGGGCAGTAGAGAACCTCGGGAAAGCAGCTAAAGAAGCCGGCCCCATTGATGACAAGACATCACATTTGATCCAGATGGCCGCTGCCGCTGCCATAAGGTCGGAAGGTTCTGTCCATTCGCATGCGCGGAGGGCTTTACAGGCAGGCGCTACCCAGGATGAATTGCACCACGCTATCATACTGCTGTCAAGCACCATTGGTTTCCCAACTGTCTCAGCCGCCTTGAGCTGGGTAGATGACGTGGCCAAGGGAAATAAATGACGGTTTCATAAAAAGCCCATATGCTGCGTTGCGCTGCATCCTTCGTCACTGCGACGTACAAAAAGTACGCCTCATTCCTCAGGATTTGCGCGCCTTGCCTATGAACTTTTTACGAAACCGTCTGTTTTTTAGGTTTATGTATAGTTCAATACCTGAGTATATACAGTTCTTCCCTACCCTTAAATGCAATCTCCACTGCGGATTTTGCTTCAACAGGGGCTTGAAGATTGATAGCGAAATGACGGCGGATCGTTTTGAAAAGCTCGCTGGCAAACTGGTTAATCTCGGAGTGCGTGAGATAGATGTCCTTGGCGGAGAGCCCACTCTCCATCCCGATATTTCCCGCCTCATCGACATTGCTGCGAATCTCAGGCTCAGCCTCAACCTCAGCACCAACGGCACAAATGTCGCCCTTCTTCAGAACCTGTCCGAAACGTACGGCAGTGATATCGTGCGTATCGGCATATCGCTCAACGGCAGCCGCGTGACCAAAGAACTTCAAGACTACATCTCAAAATACCGGCCTGTCCTCAAAAGTATCTACAAGAAAAACGGGATGTCCTGGCCGGCAGATATCTATTCAGGCATGCCTGGCATAACATACTATCTGCTTTACATGGACGCCGTCACAAAAGATGATCTCAGCGAAAGCCTGCCTTTTCATGATTTCTTCAAACAACTGTCAGCTTTGCGAGAAAGGCAACCGAATATCTCCGGCGTCTATTGCAGCGGATTTCTTCCCGATACTGAAAGCTATCCCTTTTTAAAAAATGTCAGGTGTCCTGCGGGGACTACGAAACTCTCCGTACTTCCCGATGGTTCGGTTTACCCCTGCTACCTTTTTTTCAGGCAGCGTGAATTCATGCTGGGCAATATTTTCACGGAAGAGTTCGATGATATCTGGAACAACCCGGCGCTGGATTATTTCAGGACATTTCAGGGAAATAAATGCCCCGATACAAATTGCGGCTTATTTTCAAAATGCCACGGCGGATGTCCGGCAGTAAGCCTGTTGATATGCAACAATATCAATGCGCCTGACCCAAGGTGCATCAAAAAGGCTAAATGGGACATCCCATTTAGCCTTTAGTTGACTGAATTATTAAAGAAAGCTTCTTTTCTCTATCCTATCACCACTGACGGTATAATGCCGATCACAAATACCATCACCACTGTAATGACAAGTGCCAGCCCAAGGGTTGGGGAAGGATTGATAGCAGCCGTTTCCGCCGGTTCCCTCATGTACATATTCATTACCACTCTTAGATAATAATAAGCCGAAATCGCGCTGAAGATGACTGCAATGACAACAAGCCAGGTGTAGCCGGCGTTTATGGCGGCCATGAATATATTGAATTTTCCAATAAACCCTGCGGTAGGCGGTATACCGGTAAGGGAGAACATGAAGACAAGCATTAATGCCGCTATAACGGGGCGCGTCTTTGCCAGACCTTCGTAGTCTTTTATCTGATCTCCCTTGTCGAGCATTATAACGACCGCAAATGCACCCATATTCATAAAAGCGTAAATAAGCATGTAGGTCATCATTGCCTGCTGCCCCTGGGCAGTGCCGGCGATAATTCCCACCAGCATATAGCCGGCATGAGCGATCGACGAATATGCAAGCATTCTTTTTATGTTTGTCTGGGCAATGGCCAGGATGTTGCCCACCGCCATGGTCAGAATTGCGATACCGATAAGTATGGGAGTCCAATCCGCCTGTACGTTCTGGAACGCGACATAAAATACCCTGCCGATAACCGCGAAACCCGCCGCCTTTGGTCCAACGGACATGAAAGCGGTTATGGATGTCGGCGCACCTTCATAAACGTCAGGGGCCCACATGTGGAATGGTGCGGCGGCTATTTTAAAAGAGAAGGCTACGGCTATAAGTACCATGCTCAGCAGCAGTGTGTTCGAAACTTCGGTTTGCTGAAGTTGTGCTGCTATTTTATACAGGTCCGTGGTAGTTGTGAGGCCATAAAGGAGTGATATGCCGTACAGGAGCAACGCGGATGAGAAGGCGCCTAAAAGGAAGTATTTCAGCGCAGCCTCGTTCGATTTGATATCGTGGCGCTTGATTCCCGCAAGGACGTATGTGCTGAGGGCCATAAGTTCGAGGCCGAGATAAAGGACAATGAAGTCCCCTGCGGATGCCATGATCATCATTCCGGTGGTGGCAAAAAGAAGGAGGCTGTAATATTCTCCGTAGTCCGCTTTTTCCCGCTGAAGATACTTAAGAGACAGCAATATTGTAAGCACGAGATTAATCATGAAAATCAGTTTAAAATACATGCTGTAACTATCGCTGATAAACATGCCGCCGAATGTTGTGCCATAGCTCGACGGCAACACATAAAGTGTTACGGCCACAGCAATGAGTCCCGCGAGGGCAATGACCCCTTTGTTCTTGAACACGAGTTCCAGCATGAGCAGCAGCATGGCTGCAACCGACAGTATGATTTCGGGCATTATAGGCGCCAGATTAGGGAAAGGGATGTTCATTGTATCACCTCTGTTATATGCTGCGCCACATTCTGCTGGATAGTCAGCAGTCCCGGCGAGTTCACCCGCTCTATCAAGTGCTGCACGGATACGTCCATGAAACTCAGGAAAGTATTGGGATACACCCCTATCCAGAACACCAGAATAATTAGCGGGACAAGAGTTAAAATCTCTCTCAAATCGATATCGTTATGTCCCCGTATTTTGGGATTGACCTCCATAAAAAAGACCCTTTGATAGAGCCAGAGCATGTAGCCGGCGCCTATTATTATTCCAAGTGACGAAAAAGTACCAATGGTTTTTGATGCGGTGAAGCCCCCGAGAATTATGAGAAATTCACCGACAAAACCGTTTGTGCTCGGAAGCCCTATCGAAGCGAGAGTAAAGACCATAAAAAGAGCGGCATAAACAGGCAATACGGAAGCCACGCCGCCGTAATCAGCAATCTGCCTGGTGTGCGTCCTGTCATAAATCATTCCTATGCCGAGGAACAGGCCGCCAGTGACAATCCCGTGGTTGAGCATCTGAAGAATCCCACCCTGAAGTCCCTGAATGTTGAGCGCGAATATGCCCAGGGTCACAAATCCCATGTGGCTCACTGAACTATAGGCAATAAGCCGTTTCAGGTCGGTCTGGCCGAGACAGATTACAGCCCCGTAAATAATACCTATCACTGACAGCACCATCATGGCAGGGGCCATCGCCTTTGCCGCTTGCGGCAATATGGGCATACTGAATCTCAGGAAGCCGTATGCCCCCATCTTTATCAGAACGCCGGCCAGGATAACGCTGCCTGCGGTCGGCGCTTCGGTGTGTGCGTCAGGCAACCATGTATGCATCGGAAACATTGGGACTTTCACGGCGAATGCCGCAAAGAATGCCCAGAAAAGAATGATTTGGAGATTAAAGGGATAATTGGTCACCATCATTTGCAGTATATCGAAGCTCTTTCCTGTATTAAAATACAGGACGATAATGCCGATGAGCATAAGCACGCTGCCTACCAGAGTAAAGAGGAAAAACTTTATCGCCGCGTATATCCTGTTCGGCCCGCCCCATACCCCAATCAACAGATACATAGGAATAAGCATTGCCTCCCAGAAAATATAGAACAGGAACAGATCGACGCTGCAGAACACCCCGATCATGGAACCTTCAATAAGCAGCAATGCGGCGAAAAACTCCTTCGTTTTTTGCTTTACACTTTTCCACGACACGCTCACGCAGAGGACAGTCAGCAGGGTGGAAAGCAGGACGAACAGCACGCTGATGCCGTCCACGCCAAGGGCATAGTTTATATTCCACGCCGGAATCCACTTGTACTTCTCTGTGAACTGCATTGCAGCGGTCGTTTTATTAAAGTTGGTGAAAAGAGGAATGCTTAAAATGAAATTGACTATGCTGAACGTCAACGCCGACCATTTGATCAGCCCCTCATTGGACCTTTGCATTAACAGTATAATCAACGCACCCGCTATGGGCAGGAAAATAACTGTGCTTAAAATCGGGTAATCCATCCCTCCTCCTTTATTTCACTGCGCCAATCAGCACAAGCGAAAACAAAATGAACAGTCCTATCGCCATGCTCATTGCATAGTGCTGTACATATCCGGTCTGCAGCTTTCTCAGTTTCTGGCCAAAAGCGGCGATCATTTTAGGCACGCCGTTGACAATGCCTTCTATGATTGTGCCGTCCGTTACAGGCATAAGTATGCTGCTTGCGAGCCACTTGGTGGGCCTGACAATAATTGCATCGTAAAACTCGTCGACATAATATTTATTCCATAATACGGCATATGTCCCGCTGAATTGAGAAACCAGACTCTTCGGTATTCCGGGTCTCAGCACATAAAATACCCATGAAACAAATATCCCGCCGACAGCGCAGACTATCGAAATAGCCATTACCATCTTCTCCTCTGCCTCTCCGGCATGCACGTGCGGATGTCCAAGTACAGGCTGTAAGAAGTGGGCCACGAAATTGCCGCCCCCAAGCGCTTCAGGGATTCCCACCCATCCGGCAAATATCGATCCGACCGCGAGCAGCATAAGCGGTATAGTCATTGACTTTGGCGACTCATGAAGATGATGCTCCTGCTCATGCGTGCCCCTGAATTTACCGTGGAATGCAACAAAAATGATTCTGAAGCTGTAGAATGCGGTCAGCGCGGCTACCAGAGTACCCATGGCCCAGACAATCCTGCCTACAGTGCCGCCATTGTAGGCCAGCCAGAGTATCTCATCCTTGCTGAAAAATCCAGAGAGTCCCGGGATTCCCGCGATGCTCAGTGAAGCAATTAAAAATGTCCAGTACGTAACGGGCATAAACTTTTTAAGTCCACCCATCTTTTGTATGTCCAGTTCGCCTGACATAGCGTGCATGACACTGCCGGCGCCGAGGAACAAAAGGGCTTTAAAGTAGGCGTGCGTAAACAGGTGGAAGATACCAGCGCCGTATGCGCCGACACCGCAGGCAAGGACCATGTAGCCAAGTTGACTGAGTGTGGAATATGCAATAATTCGTTTTATATCATTCTGCACCAGCGCTATTGTTGCGGCAAACAAGCTCGTAACCGCGCCGATAATAGCCACGACACCCATGGCCACAGGCGACAGGCTGAAAACGGGGTTGAACCTTGCTACCATAAACACGCCGGCCGTAACCATGGTGGCCGCGTGTATAAGAGCACTTACCGGTGTGGGGCCTTCCATAGCATCGGGCAGCCAGACGTGGAGTGGAATCTGCGCCGATTTACCGACTGCTCCGCAGAAGAGGAGAAGCGCAATAAGGGTGATAAGGTCGACATTGTATCCAAACATGGCTATCGTATGCCCCTGCAGCGTTCCAATTTTACTGAATATGTCGGCATAGTGGACACTGCCCAGGGACAGGAAAATCAACATCACTCCCAGCCCGAACCCGAAGTCTCCGAACCTGTTTACGATAAAGGCTTTTTTGCCGGCATCCGAGGCGCTCTTCTTCTCATACCAGAAACCTATGAGAAAATAAGAACACAGTCCGACAGCCTCCCATCCAAAATAAAGCTGGAGGAGATTGTTGGCCAGTATGAGCATGAGCATCGAAAAGGTGAAGAGGCTAAGATAGGAGAAAAAACGGTAATATCCTCCGTCGCCGTGCATATAACCTACAGAATAAATATGGACAAGCAGACTGATACTTGTCACCACTATAAGCATGATTGCGGTGAGTGGGTCTATTAAAAACCCTACACTGGCTTTGAAGCTGCCGGATACGATCCAGGTATAGATGTCCTGGTTGATGACCTTGCCGCCCATGACTTCCGCAAAAGCCATTAACGCGAGAGCAAAGGAGCCGAATACCGCCGGGATAGCTATCCAATGTGCCTTGTTCTTTATTGCCGATTTCCCAAAGAGGATATTAATCAAAAAAGCTGTAAGCGGCAAGAGAGGAATTAAAATATATTGTTCCATTGTCACCCCTTCATTTCAGTAACTTGATCGGTCTGTATTGCAACCTTATTCCTGAACAACGACACCAGTATCGCCAGGCCTATTGCCGCTTCGGCCGCTGCCACCGTAATGATGAAGAAAACGAATATCTGGCCCCTCAGATCCTGAAGGTAGTGGCTGAATGCCACAAAGCTGATATTGACCGAATTCAGCATAAGTTCTATGGAAATAAGCATAATAAGTATATTGCGCCTGACAAGAAATCCGATAGCGCCGATAGTGAATATTATTGCGCTAAGCATTATATACCAATTTAACGGTACCATCTGTCCTCCTATGTCCTCTTCTTCGCCAGCACCATGGCGCCTACGACTGCTATCAATAATATGAGAGATGCTATCTCAAAGGGGTAGAGATATTCCGTATACAGCGCCATGCCAAGCGCCTTGGCGTGCGTCTCCGCCTGTATGGCTTCAACAGTGTACTGGCCGACCGGTCCGTGTGTTAATGTGGTCAATGCCATAATAACCAGGACAAGCGTGGCTCCGCCGACTCCTACGGCTATAGGCCACTCCCCTATAAAGCGTTCCACATCCACCTCTTTTTTCAGGTTCAGCATCATAATGACAAAAAGGAAGAGCACCAGTATGGCCCCGGCATACAATATCATCTGCACCGCAGCCAGGAATTCCGCATTAAGAAATAAATAAAGTCCGGCAATATGAAAAAACAGGACAAGCATCCATAAAATGCTGTGTATCGGATTCCGGCGCGTTACAATCAGGACCGAAAGAAGTACCATCACAATGGAGAAATATCCAAAAAATATCTTAGGCAGCATCGCTCAACTCCTTTGATTTGTTGCCCCTGAATACCGCCTGGTCGTCATGGGCTTTGAAGTCCTCGCTCATTGGCCTCCAGAACCGTTTGTGATATTCCTCACCTTTTGCGCCGGCCATATATTTGTCCCAATTCGAAAGAAGCTTGTCTTTGTCCATAAAGAGAGCCTCCCGGGAGTAATCGGAATACTCATAATGGTCCGTAAGCACTACCGCTTTATAGGGGCATGCCTCCACGCAGAACCCGCAATAGACGCATCTGAGCACTTCAATATCGTATCCGTCAACAACCTTTTTATGGTCAGAGCCCTCGCTGGTATAAACGTGGATACAGCGGGAAGGGCAGATCGCCGAGCACAGTCCGCACCCCACACACCTGGGCGTCCCGTCTTCTCTCCTTGCGAGCGCATGCAGCCCACGGAAGCCCGGAAATGCGGGTCTCTTTTCATCAGGGTATTGCCTCGTTACCGGACGGGTAAGCATCATCCTGAAGGTCAACCCCATTGCCTTCACAATTTCGAGCAGGAAGAGCTTTCGTGCTAATTTCTTTATCATAATTGAATTACCTCTCCACCATCCTGACTATGCGACCAGGAATTTCACAATAGAAGTTACCACTATATTAAGCAGTGCCAGCGGCAGCAGCACCTTCCATCCTAAAGCCATAAGCTGATCGTACCGGTATCTTGGAACCGTTGCCCTGACCCAATAAAAAAGGAATATGTGGAAATACACTTTCAGCAGAAACCAGATCAAGCCGGGTACCGCCAGGAGCGCAGGGATTGCATGGGTAATGAACGGTGGCAATGTCCAGCCTCCCCAAAAACAGATGACAGCCATCGAGGACATCACAATCATGCCTATATATTCTGAAACGAAATACAGCGCAAAACGAAATCCGCTGTATTCGACAAAATAACCTGCAACCAACTCGCTCTCGGCCTCGGGCAAGTCGAACGGAGTTCTGTTGGTTTCGGCAAATGCAGCAGTCAGAAATACAAAGTAACCGACACACTGAGGTATCAAATACATTCCATACCAGTGCTGTTGCTGTGCTTTTACGATCTCTGTCAGGTTAAGGGAACCTGCAAGCAGCATAACGCCTATAAGGCTCATGCCCATTGCGACCTCATAACTGATGACCTGCGCAGACGCCCTTAAGCCGCCCAGGAAGGAAAACTTCGAGTTGGATGACCATCCGGCCATAACTACTCCATAGGCTCCCAGGGACGACATCGCAAGAATATATAGGAGTCCTATATTTATATTGGCCACCACAAACCCATTGTAAAAAGGTATTGCCGCCAGCGAGCTCATTGCAGCAAAGGTAAATACTATGGGTGCCAGCTGGAATACAACCTTGTCAGACTCAGCGGGAATGATGTCTTCCTTGAAAAAGAGTTTAAGACCGTCGGCAAGCGGCTGCAGCAATCCATGCGGTCCCACTCTCATAGGTCCAAGCCTCACTTGCATATGTCCGATCACTTTTCTCTCAAAATAGGTCGCATACATGACATGCAACATAGTCACGGCGATGACAATCACTATTTTGACAAGGATAACGATGAATGGCATTATGACATCAAAGTTTAATGACACGCTGATACCTCCACATTAAAGACAATTAACAATTATGCATGAAAAATTACGAATTACTGAAGAAAAAATATTCTATTCATTCATTTTAAATTCTTAATTCCTAATTCTTAATTGTTTCTCAAACAACTACCTGTCGCATTCGCCAAGCACTATGTCTATAGTGCCGACATTTGCAATAAAGTCCGCCACCATTGCGTCCCTGCAAAGTACCGGCAGGGTGGACACATGGACAAAAGAAGGTGACCTTAGTCTCATCCTGTACGGCTTTCCGCTGCCGTCACTGATTATGTAGAAGCCCAGTTCGCCTTTCGGGACTTCAGTTGCCGCATATAATTCACCCTCGGGTGCTGCAATCGGACCTTTGGTAATCAAAACAAACTGGTGGATAAGCGACTCCATATCAGCCAATACCCTGTCCTTGGGAGGCAGTGTAAATTTGGGAGCGTCAGGCGCCATGATGGCGCCCTTTGCCAGTTGTTCTATACATTGTCTTATAATCCTGTTCGACTGTTTCATCTCCTCCATACGGCAGAGATAGCGGTCGTACACATCGCCGTTCTTTCCCAGGGGAACATCGAACTCAACCTTATCATAAGCATCGTAAGGGGCAAACTTCCTGATATCGTAAAATACTCCGGAACCCCTGAGATTCGGGCCGGTCATGCCCCAATTTATCGCTTCCTCAGCGCTTATGACGCCGACACCGATGGTCCGCTGTTTCCATATCCTGTTTTCATTCAGAAGGGTCTCGTATTCGCGCACTATTGTTGCCGGGAATGTTTCTGTAAATTCGTATAATTTATCGAGAAACTCCTGGGTCACATCGTTCCTGACCCCTCCGATCCTGGGATAGCTTACAGTAAGTCTTGCTCCGCAGAGCATCTCGAACAAATCCAGCAGAGTTTCCCTGTCCCTGAAAGAATACAGGAAGACAGTCATAGCCCCGATATCGAGGGCGTGAGTCGCCACGCCAAGTATATGGCTGCTGATCCTGGCCATTTCACATGTCATTGTCCTGATGTATTTGGCCCGCTCAGGCACCTCGATGCCGAAAAGCCTCTCAACCGCCACACAATATCCCACGTTGTTGCACACGCTGGCAATATAGTCAAGCCGGTCGGTCAACGGCAGCGCTGAAAGGTACGTCATGTTTTCAGCAAGCTTCTCCACACCTCTGTGAAGATAGCCGACATGCGGGGTGCATTTAACTATGGTTTCGCCGTCGAGTTCGAGCACTACCTTGAGCACGCCATGCGTCGCCGGGTGCTGGGGCCCCATGCTGATAGTCAAGTTTTTCGTTTTCACATCGTTCGTGGTCGGCATCTATCTAACCTCGTAAGCTTTGTTCTTTTCCGACAGTTTCACAACTTCTTTAAAGCCCGGCCACTCTTTTTCCCCGAGGTCGCTCCTGAGCGGGTAGTCTTTTCTCAGGGGATGTCCTTCCCAATCTTCGGGCAAGAGGACCCGCCTCATGTCAGGATGGCCTTTGAAAGTGATGCCGAACAGGTCAAAGCATTCGCGTTCATGCCAATTGGCTCCGGCCCATATATCTACAACGCTGTCAATCGAGGTATCTTCTTCAGCCACTTCAGCCCTTAACCTTATCAGGTGTCTGTGCTCAAGGGAATAAAGGTGATATACTACCTCAAACCTCGGCTCCTTCTTGCCCAAATAATCCACCCCGCAGAGATCTGCGAGATAATTGAAATTGAGTTCAGGCGTCCCATACAGGAAGCGCATTATTTCTTTGATCCTGTCTTTCTTCAGGATGACCGCCACCTGGCCGCGAAATTCGCTTACTTCTTTCACTTCTCCGGCAAATTTCTCTTTTATCTGTTCAGCAATATCTTTCGGTTCCATGTTTACCGCCTATCTCCACTTGCTCCATTTGAAATGTTCTTTTTTCATCTTTGCCTGCAGCTTCATGATGCCTTCCATAAAGGCTTCAGGCCTCGGCGGACAACCCGGAATATAAACATCCACCGGCAAAAAGGTATCAGCACCCTGAACAGTGCTGTATGTGTCAAATATCCCTCCGCTGCAGGCGCAACTCCCCATCGCTATAACGTACCTCGGCTCGGGCATCTGGTCGTAAACCGTCCTTATAACAGTGGCCATTTTCTTGGTAACGGTGCCGGCGATGATTATGCAATCCGACTGTCTCGGCGACCCCCTGAAGATTATTCCGAATCTGTCCAGATCATAGTGAGATGATCCGGTTGTCATCATTTCAATGGCGCAACATGCCAGTCCAAAGGTCATAGGCCATAATGATCCTACTCTCGCGGCGTTCACGAGCTTGTCAACAGCTGTTACAATAGTGTTTGCGCCGGGGATTATATGCACGTCTTTCTCAACTTCTATTGACGCGGTCGTGTTTTCTAATACTATTGCCATGTACCTCTACCTCCTCAGTCCCATTCAAATGCTTCTTTTTTCCAGGCATAGACATAGCCTACCACCAGGACCGCTATAAAAAGGAGCATTTCTGTCAATGCATAAATACCGATTTTATCGTATACCAGTGCCCATGGATACATGAAAACAGCTTCAACATCGAATACAACAAAAAGCATTGCAATGATGTAAAACCTGACGTTGAACTGCTGCCTCGGCTCTCCAATAGGCGGGTTTCCCGATTCGTAAGGAGTGAGTTTCCCCTTATAAGACCTTTTCAGCCTGAAGAGCGTGCCGATCAGCAATGTCACCAGACCGAAGGCAAAGGCGATTATCATAAATATCAATACAGGGAGGTATTGGGTGGGTATATAACTACCAGGAACTATTGGATTCATACATTACCCCTTCGGACTTCGACTTTTTGTACACCAAACGGTCTTTTATAACTTATGGCACAAACACTTGTCAAGCAAATCACTATTAAAGATCACAATACGGGAATTAATGATCGAAATACCTTGCAGTATCATCATCATACGGGCTATAAAAAGCCATTGCAGTCAGAAACTTTGCGAAAACAGGTCATGTGGTTTTCACAGGGCAAAGACTGCGGGCGAACTGTTAATTATCATCCCTTAAAGTCACCAACGCTTCTTTGTCGTGTCCAATTACTACGGGTCGATGACGTAAATCCATCCTTCACATTTCCTTGTGTTTAAAAACATCAATCCAGTAGAATCACTATATATGGATATTCTTACCACGATAATCAGAAAAAAGGCTGAACGTCTGGCGCACTCGAAAAGTCTCGTTTCACTCCAGGAATTGAAACGCGCCGTTGTCGATGCCGAAAAAGAAACCAGAGACTTCAGGACCGCTTTAAGCTCAGGAAGTGGCAAGATCCGGCTTATTGCAGAACTGAAAAAGGCTTCTCCATCAAAGGGAATCATACGGCCTGGCTTTGACCTCATTGCAATTGCAGAGCTATATGAAAGAAAGCCTGTCAGCGTCCTCTCTGTCCTCACCGAAGAAGATTTTTTTCAGGGCAGCCTGTCTTTTCTGGGAACAGTAAGGAAGGCTACCTCAAAACCGCTCTTGAGAAAAGATTTTATTTTCGATGAATACCAGATATACGAATCAAAAGCGAACCATGCGGATGCGTTGCTCCTTATTGCCGCTGTTCTGGAGAGGACCCAGGCACAGGAATATCTGCATTTAGCCGGCGAATTAGGCCTGGGAGTGCTTTTTGAGATACATAATGAAAAAGACCTTGAAAAGGCCCTCATGACAAAAGCCGATATTATCGGCATAAACAACCGCGATCTTACGACATTGAAAATCGACCTTTCGACAACGCTCAGGCTTAAAAGAGACATCCCGGAAGACCGCATCGTTGTAAGCGAGAGCGGCATCGGAAACAGAGATGATGTTATAAAACTTATGGATGCCGGCGTCGCGGCAATACTCGTAGGCACATCGCTGATGGCAGCCACCGACATCGGAGCAAAAATCGACGAACTGATGGGAAACGCTTAACATATATGGCATGTTTCTAAATATAGTATTTAGTATTAAATATTCACGACATTTGTAAACGCAAATACTAACGATTCAATAAATTATCATGGCAAATCCTTTATCACACTCGGAGAAGCAAGAACGCGGCTTTTAGCACCGACTACTACGCAGGTATTGGATGCCAAAACAGTTGCGAATTACAATTCGAAAGCAACAAAAAAAATGCGTTAACAAATCGATGTTTAACGGAGAGTCTACTGATAGGGTTTCTTCATTATTCCAATCCTGAACGCATCAACCGTTCCCCTTGACTGCCCTAAACAAGCCACCTACAGTAAATTGCGAAGTGGTCACCTTTGTCTCACCGACATATTCCACCTTAACAAAACCTATGCTCTTCATCAGGTCTATCAGATCTCCAACTGAGATCGCTCCCCCAATTCAATTTGACCATGCCTCAAGGGTGCTGCACGTCGCACCACAGTCTTCCTTTAAAACAATATCTGCAAACTGAAGGCGACCATTCAGGCTTAGGACTCGGTATATTTCCCTGAAGCTCTTTTCTTTTAAGGGTGAAAGATTCAACACTCCGTTTGAGATTACGACATCAAAGGTGTTGTCAGAATAAGGAATGGCCTCCGCTCCCGCCACCTGAACATCATAATTTTGGACTCCATATTGTTTCAGATTACTTTTAGCTTTCTCTGCCATCGCAGGCGTAAGATCAATTCCACATACTTTACCATTTTGACTAACCATAAGACTTGCGACAATGAGGTCAAATCCCGCACCACATCCCACATCAAGCACAGTTTCTCCCGAATTAATTGATCCCAGCAAAAAAGGGTTTCCCACTCCACAGAATGACTTTAACAAGTCTTCTGGCATACTCTGAATAACCGCGAGATCATAACCTTGAGACATTGCACCATCCCTTCCCGTGGGATAGTTAAACTTATCTTCAGCCGAACGTGAGACCTCTGCATACTTCTCCCTCACCGCATCCTGAATCTTCTTCACATCAAGTTTATTATTCATTTTAGTTCTTTCCTATAAACTATGATTTCTTGCTTGTTTTTGCAGTAAATACCGAGATTTTCTTCTGCACGTTGTCACTTTGACAGTTGGGACATTTGATTTTTGGTTTAGCTTCAAATTCTTTAATGGAGAGGAAGAAAGTAATCTCATGGTTACAGTCTTTACAGACATATTCATAAGCAGGCATATCGACCTCCTTATTATTTGATGAGTTGCGGTTATAACATGTACAATTATATCAATTTTTGAATCTGTTTGTTACAGCAGAAGTAATATTGTACGTGTGGGACGACTCGGTAACGTTTGTTTTTGATAGTACTCACGCGTGATAAAAAAAGAAAAGGGAATGACAATAAAGCACTTGAGTAAAGTGGAACGGCGTTGACTACACGTGATTTACGTGTTATGATTAAAACGTCACTTATGGAGGTAAAAGATGAAGCAAAATATAACTTTAAGTCTGGATAAGGATTTGATAAAAAAAGGCAGGATTGTCGCATCAAAGAAAGAGATATCATTAAATCGTCTTCTTAGTGATTTTCTGAAACAGATTATTGAAGAAGAAGATTTTTATGAACAATGCAAAAGAAAAGCACTGAACACACTGAAAAAAGGATACCATCTCGGCGGGAAGATAACATATACCAGGGAAGAACTGCATGAGCGATAAGATTTTCCTGGACGCAAACATTCTTGTCTACGCCCATGATAAAGACGCAGGAGAAAAACATTCTGTCGCAGCTGAAATCGTCAGGGACTTATGGGAAAAGCGGGCAGGTGTTTTGAGCAATCAGGTATTGCAGGAATTCTATGTCAGCGTTACGAAGAAGATTCTAAAACCTGTATCCAAATCAGAGGCAAGAGAAATCATCAGGGCATATACCTGCTGGGGTATCAGCACAATCACGCCTATGTCCGTCATCAGGGCGACAGAGATTGAAGAAAAGCATCGTATCTCCTTTTGGGATGCCCTCGTGGTTGTAGCTGCCTATGAGGCGAAGTGCGAAAGAATATTGACGGAGGACCTGAATTCAGGCCAGATAATTGAAGGTATCGTTATAGAAAATCCCTTCAAAACATAAAGGGACAAAGGCAACACGTCGGAATTCCCCGGTTTTTATTCAAGTCCCCATGAGATATTCTTCCCATTCAATGGGGAGCAGGTATTTCTTTTTATTGTTGCAGGTTTTACATGCGGTAACAATGTTGTTCTTTACTGACTTGCCGCCGCGGACAATCGGTACCAGATGGTCCATGGTGAGGAGTTTTGCGGGGACTTTTGCATTGCAGTAATAGCAGGTGCCGGCTGCAAGCTTCCTTTTCCACCACGGGCTTTTGCGCAGTTCGCGGGCAATGCTGCGCTCTCTTTTGATCTCAGCCTCGGTAATGTTAACAGCGAATACCACTTACCTCCGGCCTTTTTTCGCGTCTTCCTCTTCAAAGAACTTCCTGTACATTATTTCCCACTCGGGGCTTCCCTCGACAAGCTTTTTTGAATAGGACTGCAACTTCTTTTTAACTTCGGCGTCGATGTCTTCGCCGATTTTTAATTCGTTGATGATAGTCCGCTTTATTTCCCTTCTGAGCAGGCTGTCATCCTCCTTCAAAACAATCAAGCCCTTTTCCATCAGTCCCTTTAACAGCAGATGGGTCGTAAGGGTTATCTTATCGTCAGAGAGTATCATAGTGTGATGTTCCTTTCCCTGACAAGCTTTTGTTTTGTCATATCGAAGAGTTTTCTGAAATCAAGTCTTCCTTTCTCGATTTCAGATTCGTACTTCTTAAGTAACTGACGGACTTCGTCGTTCAGCCGGTCTTCGACCATCAGTTCATCAAGCATCAGGCGCTCGGCTTCCTCAATCAGCTGTTCAATCGGAACAGCCGGTTCAATAAGGTCTTTGCTGACAAGATTGTTCACAATCTTCTTTGCCATCAAAGGCACCCAGCTCTTTGGTATACGCATTGCTATTTTTCCATAAAAGGCAAGAGCGCGATATATCGTGCCCTCTTGATTGCAGTGGTCAATTCCCTCTGATGGGCCGCGCAGTTTCCGGTCATTTTCCTTGTAAGTATCTTCCCGCGCTCCGTCATATAGCTTCTCAGGCCTTTTAAATCCTTATAATCGATAAATGGCGTCTTGTCGGCGCAAAATCTGCAAAATTTTCTTTTCTGAAACCGCTTTGGTTGCATGTAGTCTCCTTTCCTTTAAAACGGCTCTAAATCCGTAGTTTCGTCCGGCACGGTATCGGAAACCCCGGGTCCCTCACCGCGCGCCTGCCTCTGCTCCCGCTTTGGCAGAAATCTTACATTGCTCGCTATAACTTCAAACTTGCTCTTCTGTACCCCTTCAGTCTCCCATTTCCGCTCACGGAGCCTTCCTTCAACCAGTACCGGATTGCCCTTGCTCAGATAATGGCCGCAGCTTTCAGCCTGTTTGCCGAATACAATAGCATTGATAAAGAGCACCTCTTCTTTTGTATCATCACCCTGTTTATACTTCGAATTGACTGCAATAGAAATCGTTGCCACAGGAGTTCCGCCCGGCGTATACCGGACTTCGGGATCTCTTGTAAGATTTCCTATCAGAATGATGCGGTTAAACATCAGTGCCTGCTTTCACCTCAGCGGAGGGCTCATCCGCCTGTGTTGCAACTGCACCCCCCAGCACCTCTTTCGGAAGGGCCGCTATCTGTTTGCGTTCAAGCCTGATGACCATGAATTTGAGAACAGGATCGAACACTTTAAAATAGCCTTCGAGCTTGCCGATAGTAGCGGATGGTGCCTTGAACAGATAGAAGATATATACTCCCATCTTTTGCTTGTTGAGTTCGTAAGCCAGTTTTCGCCTACCCCAGTTGTCAGCCTTGAAAACTTCGCCGTTTGAATTCTTGATAAGCTCTGAGACCTTGTCGACAGCGGATTTGATTTCCTCGTCGTTGAGGGCCGGATTCATGATGACCATGCTTTCGTACCAGTTCATCACACACCTCCATATGGATATTAAGCCCTTTCACAAAGAAAAGGCATGGAGAATACGCTCACAGGATAATTTGGAGCAGATTCTAAGTCTATTTTTATAGCATATTAAAGGCCTAAAGATCAAATGAGTTTATACTCTTTCATCTTCTTGCCGAGAGTGTTCCTATTGATCCCGAGGATCTTCGCCGCCTTGAGCTGGTTCCCGTTGGTCTCCTTCAATACAATGCTGAGGAGTGCTTTGTCCACTTCCGCAATGATCGTCTCATAGAGATTCGAATTGTCCACCCTGGTCATTTTATTAAGAAAACCGTTAAGCTTGCTTTCCAAAAACTCCTTTATGGAGCACGCATTATAATAATCATTGGCAAAGAGGTCTTTCTTTTCAATAAGACTCCCCTTTGAAAGGATAGACGCTCTCTTAATGCAATTCTCAAGCTCCCTGATATTCCCGGGCCACTCGTAGCCAGTGAGGGCCTTTACGGCATCGCTTGAAAAATCTTTCGGAGGCAGTTCAAAGGCCTTTATCGATTCTTTAAGAAAATGTCTCGCCAGCGGAAGGATATCTTCCTTCCTTTCCCTGAGCAGCGGCAGCTTTATCTCAATGACATTGAACCTGTAATACAAGTCCTCCCTGAACAATCCACGGCCCACACACTCTTTGAGGTCCCTGTTAGTGGCCCCGATAATCCTGACATCGGCCTTGATGACCTTATTACTGCCGAGCTGACTGTACTCCCGGTCCTGCAAAAAACGCAGGAGTTTCGCCTGGAGCTCAACGTCAAGCTCGGAGATCTCGTCAAGGAAAAGCGTGCCGCCGTCAGCCGCCCGGATCTTGCCTTCCGCTTTCTCCACTGCTCCGGTAAAGGCGCCCGCTCCCAACCAAAAAGCTCAGCTTCCATGAGTTCTTTGGGAATGGAGGCGGAATTGATGGCAACAAACGGCCCGAATTTTCTTCTGCTGTTACTATGGATAGCCTTTGCGACAAGTTCTTTGCCGGTACCGCTCTCACCGGAAACGAGCACTGTAACATCTTTCGGGGCAACCCTCCCTATTTCCTTGAATACTTTCAGGATACCCCGGGATTTCCCGATAATCTGGCCTGTTCTCTGGAAAGGCATGGCATCTTCCTTGTTCTGCCTTAACTTGAGAAGTTCCTCGCGCATGGCTATGTCCTTAAACGCCTTGTCCACGACGATTTTCAGCTCCTCGATGTCAAACGGTTTTTCCAGGTAATCGTACGCACCTTCCTTCATGGCGTCAATAGCGCTTTCCATCCGTCCGTGGGCCGTAACTATGATCACCAGAGTATCGGGGCTGCAGACTCTTATCTCCTTCAGTGCGTCGATACCGTTGCCGTCGGGAAGCATGAGGTCGAGCAACACAAGCTTATACTTGTCGACAACCTTAATGCCGGCCCGCACGCCGGTGCGCGCGTCCACATAATAACCAAGAGATTCAAGCGCTTTCCGTATCACCCAGATTACGCTCTCGTCATCATCTATGACCAGTAATTTCTTGCTCATTCTCTCATTTATGATAGGACTGGGGAGCGGAAAAAGATTCCAGCGGGAGGTACACGCTCACTATAGTTCCATGCCCCACCTTGCTCCTGACTTTAATGGTCCCTCCATGGTCCTTTATAATCTTCTTTGACAGGGCGAGACCCAGACCGCTGCCCCCTTTCTTTCTTGTATAAAATGGAAGAAATATTTTTTCAACTTCCTCACGAGGTATTCCTACCCCGCTGTCCTGCAAGGTAATTATCACCCATCCCTGTTTTTTCAACTTTCCTTTTTTTTTATCAGGGCCCTCGCCTTCATAAATGACCATATACTCTTTGGAAGGCCTTGTATTAATACCCAATGTGCGTGATAAATGCTTTCCCTTCATGGCATCCATGGCTTCCATGGAGTTTTTCATAAGATTGATGAAAACCTGCAGCAGTTTGCTTTCGTCACCACGAATAGCGGGAAGGCTGGGATCATATGATTTATCTATGTGAATTTTCTTCTTCTGAATGGTTGTTCTCATCACTTTCAATGCATGCTCTATAACTTCGTGAATATTCAGCTGATTGAAAACCGGCATCCTTGTCATAGTAAGGTAGCTGTGCAGCACCAGATTCAGCCGGTCCGATTCTTTCAGAATAAGATCCACGCACTCTATCGCTTCCGAATCCTTTGCGCTGCCCTTAAGGATCTGCGCGGCTCCCTTTATGCCGCTCAGGGGGTTCTTGATCTCATGTGCAATCGAACCGATCATATAGGGCAACGCATCAAAGTGGCAGTCTTCCTTGCTGGTCAGTGACAAGTTTTCCCTTATGCATAGCAGAGCGCCTTCCAGATTATCAGACAGATAAAATGGGGAAATATTAACGTTAATAGTACCTGTACCGCATCTGTCGACCTCAAGGTCCCTGCAGTTGAACAGCCGACCCTCCCTGATAGTTTTTTGCAGGAGCACGACAATATCCTTAACATCGGAAAAAAGCTTTCTAAAAGTCTGGTGCCTGATCTCTTTCAGCCCTTTACCGAAGAACTCCTCTCCAGCCTTGTTAACGAATGCAAGCCTCCCCCTTTTGTCAAACAGGAAAAGAGCTTCGTCAAGATTGTTGATAACTGCTTCAAATGATATCATTTAAAAAGGCTAATAGCAAAAGGCTAATGGCAAAAGGAAAAAACGTAAAAAGATAAAACATAATTCTTCATGTTCAACCTTTAGCCATTAGCCCGTCGCCTATCCTTATCCGTATAATTTATGTTTCTTAATGTAAAGTTCCACTGATGCAGGCAAAAGGTATTTAATGCTCATTTTCCTGCCTGCAAGACGCCGTATGCCGGTGGAGGATATATCGAGTTGGGTAACCGGCACCAGGAAGGCGCTTCTGCCGCTGACCAGCGAACAGCATGTATATGTATCATCCCGGCTTTCGACATACTGTATATATGGGGAGTCCGCAATTGCATCAAAACCAACGCCCGGCCGTGCCACAATAATAAAGTCTGTCATGCTCATCAGCTTTTCAGGCTGATGCCATTTCGGGATCTCCAAAAAAGCGTCTGTGCCAAGAATGAAGAACAATTCATCGCCAGCATATTTTTTTTGAAGCAGCCGGAGTGTATCAACCGTGTAAGACTTCCCCCGTTTGACTGTTTCCAGATCAGAGACAATGAAATCCTTATTGGAAGCAGTACCAAGGACCACCATTGTATAGCGGTGCGACGCAGCAACAGCATTATGCTCCTTTAACGGAGGCTTTCCGGACGGCACAAATATTATCTTGTCGAGGCGGAGCTTATATCTGGCTTCCTCAGCTGTTCTCAAATGCCCTGAATGAACAGGATTGAATGTACCACCGAAAATTCCCAACCTCAAGTCAGACCCCGATTAACGTACCTATTGCCCCAGGCCCATCTTTTTCAGCGCCTCATCGCCCTGGCCTTTCACAGCAGGGGCATCCTCCGGCAAATACAGCATTACGCCGCCTTTTACCGGCCTGATCACAATTTTGCCTTCCGAGGCGAGCTGATTGGTAGACTTAACAGGATCTTCGCCTTCAAAATATTTCTTGAACGCCTCGTTGAACCCTGAATATACAGTATGAATGCCTTTATACCCTTCCTTCCTGAGACTCACGATCGCTTTCTTGACAAACTCTTCCAGTCCAAGCTTCTCTGCCATTGACATGCCCTCCTTTATTCTCTCAGTTGCCCGTTACCAAGAACCACGAACTTGGTACAGGTCAACTCCTCGAGCCCCATCGGCCCTCGCGCGTGTATTTTATCAGTGGATATGCCGATCTCCGCGCCGAGACCGAACTGATAACCATCGTTCAGGCGGGTAGATGCATTCACCAGTACAGCGGCAGAATCCACTTCCCTCAGAAACCTTATCGACCGCTCATAGTTCCTGGTGACAATCGCATCCGTGTGCGCCGACCCGTAGCACGAGATATGCTGCATTGCCTCATCCATGTCTCTCACAATTTTCACATTCAATATCAGATCGAGATATTCACTTTGATAATCCTCATCCGTCACTCCGTTGATTCCCGGGAACAATGCCCGGGTCTTAGCGCACCCGCGCAATTCAACCCCCGCGTCTTTGAACCGCTTTAACATTACAGGAAGGAAACTCGCTGCTATGGGTTCATCAACCAGCATTGTTTCCATCGCGTTGCAGGTCCCGGGTCTTTGCACCTTGGCGTTGAAGCAGATCGACTCTGCCATCGCCGGATCAGCATCCCTGTCTACGAATATATGACAGACCCCTTTATAATGCTTAAGCACGGGGATCCTCGAGTTTTCCGTTACTGCCCTTATAAGCCCTTCTCCTCCGCGCGGGATAATCAGATCTATGATGCCTTCAAGCTTCAACATCTCCATGATCGCTTCCCTTTCAGGAATATCTATGAATGTGACAGCGCCTTCGTGAATCCCTTCCGCCTTCACGACATCCCTGAGAACAGCGGCAATTGCCCTGTTTGAGTGCAGGGCCTCGGACCCGCCCCTCAATATAACCGCGTTACCGGCTTTCAGACACAGGCCGGTCGCATCGGCGGTCACATTAGGGCGCGCTTCGTAAATTATGCCGATCACTCCTATCGGCACTCTCATCCTACCGACTGCCATACCGTTTGGCCGCTGTCGCATATTAATCATTTCTCCGACAGGGTCCGGAAGCTGAGCAATCTCCATAAGTCCTTTTGTCATCTCTTCCACCCGTTTTTCGGTCAGGGTCAATCTGTCGACAAGGGCCTTTGAGAGACCTTTTTTCTCAGCATACTCAATGTCTTTCCTGTTCGCAGCGACAAGTTCTGCTGCCTTGTTTGCAAGCGCCTCCGCCATCCTTGCCAGGACGGCATTTTTCCGACTGGAAGATGCCGTGGCAAGACTCCTGGCGCCTTCCCTGGCCTCTTTTGCCTTTTGAAAGACAAATTCCTTTATATCCATACTGCCCTCCAGGACAATTTAAGACAATTAAAAATTATGAATAAAAAATTACGAATCGTGGAAGAAGATATTTTATTCATTTATTCGTAATTATTAATTCTTAATTCCTAATTGTCCTTAATGTATTATATATACAATAGGTAATACCTAACAATTATCAGGGAAACCGATGTAAAAATCAATAAAAAATTAAGCCGGCTTTTTTAGCCATGTTTTTTTAATATTTGCTATAATTGTGTAATACTACTTTCCAGGAGGTATCTTATGCCAACACCCGTCGTTGATATGGATCTATGCATTGGTTGCGGTTCATGCAGTGAATTATGCCCCGAAGTCTTCGAACTCAGGGATGAAAAAGCTTACGTAATCAGTAACAAGTGCGATACTTGCGATTGTGACGAAGCCATGAATACCTGCCCTACCGAAGCAATTAAAATGGAATAAAAACCGAAACAAAAGAAGGCAAAAGGCTAAGGGCGAAAGGCAACAGGGGGAAAAAATATTTTATCCTTGTCCTTTTGTCATTAGCCATTAGCCTTTAGCCGTCTTTTTGCCAGTTCCGCGAGTCCGTAGATTTTCAAATCTATGAAGTCGCCGCTTTCCCGGCAGGCATTAAGACGCTCGTACATAGCCGCCAGCGGCGTCCTGATAATTTCAATATTCTCCGACTCGTCGGGGGGGTAGAGTTGTTTGAGCCGGGCAGGAGCAGGCGACACATCCTTCGCAAGAAAGACGGTCAGCACTTCGGTCGAAAGGCCCGATGAAATCGGACCTTCAGCTAAAAAGATGAATTCTTCTGCTGTATGGCCTGTTTCTTCAATCAGTTCACGCCTGGCAGCTTCCTCAAGACTTTCATTTTTATCATTCAGACCTGCGGGGAATTCAACAACGAAGCTGTCGAGCACAGGCCTGAACTGCCGTACCAGCAATACATCACCTTCAGCCGTCACCGGCACAATGGCAACAATGCCGGCGCAATTGACGCGCTCCACCGCTTCCCATGTCCTTGTGCTCCCCGAACTGTCCGTATATGAAATATTCACTGTCTTCAGGAAATTGCCCTGCCAGACAGTGCGTTTACCTGTTATGTGCATGCGCCGGTCATCCGAAAGGCCCATGCAACTGGCGTCCGCCAAGCACATGCAGGTGGACATGATACACTACCTGTCCACCCTCCGGGTTGCAATTGGTGATAATTCTGAATCCGGTTTTGGCGATACCCTTATCACGGGCGATCTTCTTGCAAACTTCGATCAGGTGGCCCATCAGCATGCTGTCTTCTTCTCCAATGTCGAGGATAGTGGGGATATGTTTCCTGGGGATGACCAATATATGGACAGGGGCTTGCGGGCTTACATCCGCGAACCCGATTGCGAGTTCGTCCTCATAGACGATATTCGAGGGAATCTTCCTTTCCACAATCTTGCAAAAAATGCAATCAGTCATAAAAACCTCCCAGAAGAATAGCTGACAAGCTTGCGAGCTGACAGGCCGGCAAGCTATTTAATTTTCCGGTAGAAGCATGTACGCTCCCCGGTATGACACGCCCCTGCGCCATGCTGTATCACCTTTATAAGCAGCGTATCGGCATCACAATCGTAGAGAATCTCCCTGACTTCCTGTACATGGCCTGATGTCTCGCCCTTCTTCCAGTATTTTTGCCTTGACCGGGACCAGAAATGGGTAAACCCTGTCTCTATGGTCGTTTTCAAAGAAGTCTCATTCATATACGCCATCATCAGGACATCCCCGTTATTCACGTCCTGAATAATTGCAGGTATAAGACCGTTTGCATCGTATTTAAGTTCCGGCAACATCAATATCTCTCCTTGTTGCTTGCGTCGAGCGTAGAGCGTCAAGCGGTAAAAAAATATTGTCTGATAAAATAACATGCTCTGGCATTTTTTTCAAAATTTATCTTTTTTTGCCTTTTACGCCATAACGCACGACGCTGAACGCTCAACGCATATGTCTGTGGTATAATGAAAATAAATTTTTAGGGCTCTCGAATATGTCAAGTAAAAAAGCCGTAATGATAATTTCCTTTCTCATCCTCCTGGAGCTTATTGCCTTCACAGGGAAATGCAATGCCGCCGAAATTCCGGAGATCATTTGCAGTATCAAGAATAATGAACTCTATGTATCGACCATGGTCAGGCCTGACCAAAAGATTATGAATGACCTCAATGACGGACTATCCAAGGAATTCATTTTTTATGTAGACCTCTTCAGAGTATGGGACATCTGGCCTGATGAGTTTGTCCTCGGGACAAAAATAACAGCAAAGTTAAAGAGCAATCCGATAAAAAGAGAATACATTGCCACCAGCTCAAGCGGCAACACAGTCAAAGAGAAACGGTTTAGCGATCCGGAAGCGATGGTCAGCTGGGCAACAACGCTTTCAGATCTGAAACTGACAAATATCAGGGAACTGGATGCTGGCACCTATTTCATAAAGGTCACTGCCGAATCCCGGATCAGGAATTTGCCTCCTGTTATAGGCTATCTCTTCTTTTTTGTCAGTGATAAGGAGTTTTCGGTTTCAAGAAACTCCAATACGTTCCAGATAAATACAACCGGGGCCCGGCCATGAGAATGGTAAGGCATCTCATAACTATTTTCGGGTTGATACTGCTGGTTGCATTAATAACTGTCGTTGAAATCCATTTTATCAAACTGCCAAGCGTTGATATCACTACCCGCATACTGCTTATAAGCCTGCTGACATTCAATGTCGTTGCGCTGTTGACACTGATGTTTTTTGTGGGGAAAAACGTCTTCAAACTTTATATGGAAAGGCGCAACAAGGTCCTGGGTCACAAGTTCAGGACAAAACTCATGACTATTTTTGTTATACTCACACTTATCCCCTCTTCTCTGCTTTTCATTGCTGCAAGCGGACTCGCAACCAACTACATCAACCGCATCTTTTCTCCTGAAATAAAGGAGTCTTTAAAAAAATCTATTGAGCTTGCGAGAGCTTTTTACGATTTCGAGAGGCAGAGAGTGCTTGTCGCGGCGAAAAACGAGGCCGGCAGCGTACCGCAAAAATCGCACATTTTTTCCAAAGACATATCCATCCACAGGTATACATCATTGCCTGACAGCGCAACCGATATTATCAGGGACGCCTTTAAAGGTGCGGAAGGGACCGAAATAATCTCAAGAAGCAACGGCGATATCGTGAGGGCTGCGGTGCCCGACGGGTCGCACGGGGCCAAAGCAGTGATTGTAGCGGAGATGTCCCTGCCCGAGAACATTTCCGGAAAATCGGAAAGACTTAAAGAAGTTTACGAAGATTACCTGAAAATCGAGTCTTTCAAGGACCCACTGCGGCTTAATTATGTTCTGATACTCGGGTTCTTCACCCTCCTGATCGTCTTTTCCGGATTCTGGGTATCTCTGAAAATATCAGGAGGCATTACGACCCCTATTCAAAGCCTGGCAATGGCCACTGAACAAGTTGCATCAGGCAATCTTGATGTCCACGTCACAGTAAAAACCGAAGATGAAATCGGCCTTTTGATAACCTCATTCAATCAAATGGTGAAGCAACTGAAAGACAGCAAGGACTCGCTGGAAAAAGCGTATATTGAATCGGACAACAGGAGGCTCTATCTCGAAAACATCCTTGAAAATATCAGTTCAGGCGTCATCTTTCTTGACAATAGCGGGACCATACTTACAATCAATAAGGCGGCTTGCTCCATACTGAACGTACGGCCGGAGGCTGCAAAAGGGCACAATTACATTTCCTTTATTTCCTCTTTTAATTCCGAGGACATTGCGGCAATGGTGAAAGATATGGAAGGCAGGGAAATACGGCAAATCAAACGTGAAGTCAAGGTCAACATAAAAGGCAGGATAGTCATACTGAGAGTATATGTATCAGGCATAAGGGAATCTTACACATCAAAATCGATAGGCATGCTCGTAGTTTTCCATGATCTTACCGATATAATAAAGGCGCAAAAGGTGACGACATGGCAGGAGGTTGCCAGAAGATTGGCCCATGAAATAAAGAACCCCCTGACTCCTATCAAACTTTCGACTGAAAGACTGGTGAAGAAATGGCAGCAGAAGGACGAGGATTTCGATGCCGTCTTTGAAAAGTCGACCAGGACAATCATCTCTGAAGTCGAGAGTCTGAGAAAACTGGTGGATGTCTTCTCCCGCTACGGCAGAATGCCGGAAGTGAACAAGGTCCCCATGAACCTCCCTGAGTTGCTCGATTCTGTTGTCGGACTGTATAAAGGTTTCAAGGACGTCGAAATAACAATCGCCCCGCACATGGACATTGCTCCGGTGCCGCTCGATGGAGAGCAGTTCAAGCGGGTCCTCGTCAATATCATAGACAACGCGATCAAGGCAATGGACAGCAAAGGCTCTATTTCCATTTCCTTAAACACTTATGAAAATAGTAAAGTGATAATTGACATTGCTGATACCGGTCCGGGCATAAGAGATGAGGAGAAGGAAAGGCTGTTTCTGCCTTATTTCTCAGGCAGGAAAGGCGGCACCGGACTCGGCCTGGCCATAGCAAACAAAATAGTCGCCGACCATGGGGGAATCATACTGGTAAAGGACAATACCCCTCATGGCAGTATCTTTACCGTAGAATTGCCGATGGCATAATAAATAATAGGCAATGGGTTATAGTAACAGGTTACCTGTATTTTGAGGAGTGGTTATGGCTAAAGAAGTGATCCTGATTGTGGATGATGAAGAAGGCATTAGAGAAAGCCTGTCCGGTATCTTCGAGGATGAGGGCTATGAAGCGCTGACCGCTGCTTCCGGTGAGGAGGCCCTCGAGATTATCAAGGAGCAGATGCCTGATATCCTTATTCTCGATGTCTGGCTTCCCGGGATGGACGGCATCGAAACCTTATCGAAAATTAAAGAAATTAATCATTACATGCCGGTCATTATCATTTCAGGGCACGGGAATGTGGAGGTGGCTGTCAAAGCCATACAGTTCGGCGCCTATGACTTTCTGGAAAAACCGCTCTCCCTTGAAAAGGTGCTTATCGTTGTAAGGAGGGCACTTGAAAAGAAACATCTCGAGACAGAGAATCTCGCCCTCCGCGCGGATTTGGCAAGAAAATCAAAATTAATCGGGGATTCACCCAAAATCGCTTTACTGAAACAGCAGATTGACATGGCTGCGCAGAGTAACAGCAGGGTGCTTATATTGGGGGAAAGCGGCACAGGCAAGGAACTGGTCGCCCGCCTGTTGCATGCGAAAAGTACCCGCGACCGCGAACCATTTGTGGAAGTCAACTGTGCAGCGATACCTCAGGAACTGATAGAAAGCGAACTGCTGGGGCACGAAAAAGGCTCGTTCACCGGCGCCACAGAGAGGAAAATCGGAAAATTCGAACTTGCCGACAAGGGCACATTGTTCCTCGATGAAATCGGAGATATGACTCTGCAGACACAGGCAAAGGTGCTCAGGGTGATCGAAACGCAGGTCTTTCAGAGAGTGGGTGGCAATAGGAACATAAAAGTCGATGTGAGGATTATAGCGGCCACAAATAAAGACATCGCCGAAGAGGTAAGAAAGGGGAATTTCAGGGAGGACCTTTACTTCAGGCTCAATGTGATTCCTCTGACAGTGCCGCCATTAAGGGACCGGCTTGAGGATATACCACAGCTCACATATCACCTTCTCGCGTCATTTGCTTTCGAAAATGGAATGAGACCGAAAGAGATTGAATCTGATGCGTTCAGGCTTTTTCAAAATTATGACTGGCCGGGTAATATAAGGGAACTGAAAAACGTTGTCGAAAGACTGTTCATAATGGTGCCATCGCCGGTGGTCACCAGGCGGGACATTGAAGCGCTCGGGATTTTCCGGACCGCTCAGGCCGTTAAGGGATCTGACTGTCTCACCCATAAGACACTGAAAGACGCGCGTGATGCCTTTGAAAAAGATTTTATCGTAAAAAAACTCGAAGAAAATCATTGGAACATATCCAAAACTGCCGAAGCGATTGCTGTAGAACGCAGCAATCTGCATAAGAAAATCAAAGCCTATGACATTGATGTGTCCCAGGACTGATCTATGAGCGCATTGGTTGCCATTGTCGGAAGGCCTAACGTGGGGAAGTCGGCACTCTTCAACCGCCTGCTGAGAACAGGCGGCATCCCCGCCCAGTCGACTGCAATTACCGAAAGCACGCCGGGAGTTACCCGCGACAGGAACTACGGCCAAACCGAGTGGGAAGGGAAACGGTTTACCATAATAGATACCGGCGGCTTTTATGCTGAAATACTTCCGCATGAAACTGCTGAAATAGCGAGGCAGGTCAAGGAGCAGGCCCTGCTTGCCGTAAACGAAGCCGATGTAATAATTCATCTCCTTGACGGCAAAGAGGGGCTGAATCCGTCAGACATGGAGCTTGCCGGAATACTGAGAAAATCGGGGAAAAGAATACTTTGGGCGGTCAACAAGATCGATAGCATGCCAAAAGAAATCAGGGTTATGGAGTTTTACCGCATAGGCTCAGAAATGATTCTCCCTGTTTCCGCTATAACAGGTCTCGGGATTGATGATCTTATGGACATGATCATTGCCGGCCTGCCTTCATCGGTCCCCGGCCTTTCCGATGGCAGCGAGGAACTCCCCAGGATAGCAGTTGTCGGAAGGCCGAATACCGGAAAATCCACACTTATTAACTCACTGCTCGGCAAGAAGAGACTCATTGTCAGCCCCGCTCCCGGCACCACAAGAGACCCGGTTGATTCCGTCTGCACCTATTACGGGAAAAGGTATCTGTTCGTTGATACTGCGGGAATCAGAAAAAAACAGAAAGAATACTCTCTGGAAAGTTTTGCGATGATCAGGGCGGTGAAGAGCATAGAGCGGGCTGATATTGCAATTATTGTACTGGATGCTTCGGAAGGCATAACTGACCAGGACCAGGTAATTGCGGGCATTGTCGAAGAATACGGTAAAGGTGCACTGTTTCTCCTGAACAAATGGGACATAGTTAAAGATCCTGAAACAGCGTATAAAAAAATCACGGCCCAGCTCGACACCATGATGTGGTTTATGAAATATGCTCCTGCCATTACTGTTTCAGGCCTGGAAAAGAAGAGGATAACCAAAATATTCCCGGTTATTGATGAAATCATGGCTGAAAGAAGAAAAAGGGTCCCCACCGCCGAGCTGAACAGGTTCATGGACAAGCTGATATCAACAGTTCCGATGCCGCGATACAGAGGCAAAGAAATCAAACTTTATTATATAACGCAGGTTGATGTTGAGCCTCCGGTCTTCACTATTTTTGCGAATTACCCGTCCGCAATCAGGGCGACGCAGCGCAAGTATATTGAAAAGGTCATAAGGAATGAGTACTCTTTTAAAGGGACGCCGATAAGAATTTCTGTTAAGCCACGGTCATAAAAAATGCTTGCCGGCTTGACAAATTCCCGTGCGCTGATAATAATTCTGTTAAGCCACGGTAAAATATGCTAAAATATCACGTAATTAAGTAAATAAGCACCCATTTACTCATTTACATAGAGGAGGGAATAATGCAAAAAATACTTGTTGCCCACGATGGTTCGAAATCATCCGATAAGGCATTAAAAAAAGCCCTGGAAATATCATTGAGCTTCAATGCGTCGCTAACCGTACTCGCTGTTGTGCCTGAACTGTATCTCACAGAACTTCCGGATGCTGATAGAAACCGTATCTTCGAATCGTTGTCAGACGAGACGCGGGATGCAATGGAAAAAATAAGAAAATCCCTGACGGGTAAACAAGTTGAAGTAAAGACCCTGATCAGGCAGGGAGACCCTGCTGAAAAAATACTCGAAACCGCGCAAAAAATGAAGGTTGATCTGATTGTTACCGGCTCTCATGGAAGACACGGAGCAAAAAAGTTTCTCCTGGGCAGCGTATCATCCAAAATTGTCGATTATTCAAGATGCTCGGTACTTGTAGTCAAATAAATTAAAGGTAAAAGGCCGCCACCCACCCCTGCACCCCTCCCAAGAGGGGAGTAAGACAGGGTCCCCTCTCTGGGAGGGGCAGTGGGGTGGGTTAATTACCCTTGACCTTTAACAAATAATCTCAGTGCATCCCTGTACCGGACCGGGACAAAACCAAAATTCTTTTCCACTGAATCTGTATCGCAAATATTGTCAATTTCGAGCAGGCGAAGCTGCTCGCCGGTAATCAACGGGACCTTCATCCCGAACAGGCTGCCTACGCTCCTTGAGATCTTTGATAAAGGCAGGCCAAGTTTAACCATCTCTAATGGAACATGTATGACCGGCTTATGGGAACCCATTGCCTCCATAAGCAGTGACAGGATTTCATTATATGTAATTTGTTCCGGGCCTCCTAAGTCATATACAGGCGAAACGGGATGGACAACAGGAAGTTGGGTTGAGAAGAGTTTGATAAAGCACTTTACCAAATCTTCGACAAAAAATGGCTGGAACTTTGTTTTGCCTTCCCCTGGCACAGGGACAACAGGGCTGTACGAGATAATATCTTTAAGTTTTGCAGTAAACCCGTCCCCCTTTCCCACTACGATGGATGGCCGGAATATAGTGTAGGGGATGCCGCTCTCCCTGACAATCTTTTCTGCTTCTGCCTTTGTCTTCAGATACCTGGACCAGGAAGAGGATGATGCGCCAAGTGAGCTTTGATAGAAAAAATGCCTGACCTTCGCCCTTTGTGCTTCTTCGACCAGATTACCAGTGCCCTCGACATGGACTTTCTCAAAGGTAATGCCTTGATCTTCATCGATTATGCCGACAAGATGAACAACAATTTCACAATTGTCCAGCTTGCCTTTAAGGCTCTCACGGTCGGTAATGTCCCCGACGACAGCATCGAATCCGGCATTCTTGCATATCGCGGTCTTCCCGGACGATTGCAATGACCTGACAAGGCAGCGGCCCTTCAGGCCTTTCTCACCGAGAGAAGCTACGAGATGACTGCCGATAAATCCTGTGCCGCCGGTAATAAAGAACATAAGATATTAGGCGAAGGGCGAAAGGCTAATGGCTAAAGGTAAAAACAAAACCAATACTTCGCAGTCCTCCCTTTAGCCCTTTGCCCTTTGCCTTTAGCCCTCCTTTCTGGCCACCATCTTCTTCAGGTTTTCAAAAGATTTATTTTCGATTTCCCTGTGCAGGTTGCCGCCATGGGTATCCATAGTAACAATCACCGGAAAATCCTCGACCTCCAGCAGCCACATAGCCTCAGGCTCGCCGAACTCCTCGACTTTCCATCCCTGCACAACACGTTTTATGCTGTCAGCCAGGTAAACCGCTGCTCCGCTCATGGTATGCAGATATACACAGCCGTATTCCCTGAGCGCGCCCAGCGTCTTTTCACCCATTCCACCCTTGCCGATAATGCCCTTGAGGCCGTAACGGCCGATCACATCCGCCTCATACATTTCGACCCGCATGCTTGTTGTAGGCCCGGCAGCAATCAATTTGTAAGAGTCACCCGTTTTAACGATAACAGGCCCGCAGTGGTACAGTATGCCGCCATCGAGCTTAAACGGTATTTCTGCCTTATCAGGCTTTTCATCAACGAGAAATTTATGGACTTTATCACGGCCTGTCACAATCTGTCCGCTTAGAAGCAGCATATCGCCGACCTTCAGGTTTCCGACATCCTCACTCGACAAAGGTAATTTCATTTTTTTTGCTTCCATTATTGCCTTTAAACCTTTAACCTTTTGCCCTTTACCTTTTGCCTTTCCGTTACCATACAAGTCTTCCCCTTCTATTCGCCCAGCATGCAAAAGAAATATCGACGAAATATGATGCCGGATGGCGGTGTGCGGCCGCAATTTTTACGCCGAGAGCCGTGGTCTGCCCGCCAAATCCGAGAGGCCCGATTCCGAGACTGTTTACTTCATTAAGTATCCTCGATTCGAGTCCGGCAATTGCCGGGTCAGGATGCACATCGTGGAGTCTTCTCATTAACTGCCTTTTCGACAAAAAAGATACCTGGTCCTTTGCTCCTCCTATGGCTATAGCTATCGTATAAGGAGGGCACCCTTTGCCCTGGGCCTTGAATAGCGCATCCAGTACACACTTCCTTACGCCGTCGAAATCGCGCTCAGCTTCCAGCGTAATGCGTTCAGCGTTTTGTCCCACGCATAATTCCATCGGAAGCTTATATGTCTGCCCCAGGTTTTCACTGCCACCGCCCTTTAACATGAGATCAACCGTGAGTGTCTGCTCGTCCGTTTCATCTATGTATATAAGAGGAAATGAATCGCCGACATTGTCACCGGAATTCACGTCCGTAATGCTGCTTACGGCATTTGCCCTGAGCGGCACTCTTTTGGTAGCCAGCCGCGTTGCATCGACAATGACTTCTCGTATGTTGCGGTGGCTCAGGCCTATCGGGACTTTGACGAAAAAGACGGGGAACCCCGTGTCCTGGCATATCGGACGGTTGCTCGTCCTCGCGAGAGAGACGTTTTTCAGAACAATATCAAGAGATTTCCTCGCAAGCGGTTCAGTCTCCTTAACACAAGTCGCCTTCAGCGCCTCCTCGATGTCATTGGGTATAGAAGTCGCCACCTTCCTGTAAAGTTCAACTATGCCATCACGCAGTTTCAGCAAATCATTCTCTCCAGCTCTCCAGTTAAATTATATCAAAAACTCATATGGCAACCTGTGCCACTTCTGTAGTTTGTAAGCAAAGTATATCAGAATAGCGAAGATTTGGGAAAGAAAGGCCGGAAAATCTCTGAAATATGACCTCACCTGTCACAATGGATATAGTAAAATTCCGAGAGCTATATTATGATATTAATGAAATGGTCCCCCGGTCTGGAAGAGAGAAGCCGCTATCGTTCCGCCTGAAATCTTTCCTTTCTGCGTCCTCAGAGGGGTTTACCCTTGTTGAAATGGCGATGGTGCTGGTGGCTGTAGGAATAGTGATTGCGCTCGGGGCAAGTTTGATAGGCCCTTTGACAAAGAGAGTGAAATTCAATGATTCACGGGATATCGTCAATGGTGCCGTGGATTCGGTGAGCAGTTGGGCAGCTGGGAAAAACAGGGTTCCCTGTGCGAAAGGCGACCAAACTGCGGGAACCGCGTGCGCTAGCTTGAGCTTAACAACAGATGAGTTTTCCGCCGCCGTGCGCAATCCTAACGACGCTTTTGGCAGGCCGCTCATTTACATCTATGATTCAGCTCTCACAATTCCTTCAACTACAAACAGTCCAAAGGACACTATTTGCGGAAGACAGTCAACGAACATCAATGTCAACAACAGCATCTCTAATGTAGCGTTCATAATATTAAGTGGCGGCGACGATTACAGGGTGGACACGAAGATCGGAACGACGCCTGTCAGTTCCGGGACAATAACGGCTGCAACAACGGTGACTGCTGATATAGTTAATGACATAGTGAAGTGGGTAACCCTTGATGAACTAAGGACGAAGATCGGGTGCCAGGGCTCCCAGCTAAAAGTTGTCGATAACGAATTGCCATATGGATATAATGGCGCTCCCTATTCGGCTAATGTTTATGCCGACGGCGGCGTACCTTACACAAATTACGTCACCAGTGGAAAATATAAATGGTGCATTGAGGACTCAGTTGCCTGGGCATCTCCTACGATTGGCCCCGTTAGCATGACTTTTAACTCCGACAAATCAGGCACCGCTATCCCATTCTATGCTACTGGGAACTGTTCGGGCAATCCGTTGTCATGGATACAAGGGGATTCCATAACTATCGCTGGGACTCCATGGATTGTTTTGGCTGAAACCAGTGACTCGCCAACTAATTTGTACATTTGCATTAAAAGCCATATTTCAGGACCTGCTAATCAGCCTTCGGGAGGTGCCGGCATAACAGGTACCCCCGCCACCTTTTGGCAATTTGTAAATAATACGAGCATGACAGGCTGGCAGCCGTGGGCAACCGGAAGCTTCTATCTTTCAGGAACAAACACACTCACTTTTTTTGCCATGGATAGTAACGGCAATGTTGCTCAGAAAAACTTAACGCTCACAATTAATCCTCAGTGATAAAACATGTCTCTAATACCTAAGAATAAAGGAACAAGTTGTGGATCAGAAGGGTCTGCTTTGCTGATCATTTTCTTCCTGTTCCTTCTGATCACCTCGCTTATCGCAATAGGATTTAATGTTTACGGCCCCAATGTTCAGAGAGGAAAGGTATTTGCTACCGTAGATTCCCTTAATGGAGCTGTCGATGCAATCATAGGATGGTCAGCCGGCAACAGGAAGCTTCCCGATACAACAAATTTCGCCACGGTTGTAAGAGATCCTAATGACTCCTATGGGGCTCCGTTATATTACCTCTATGACAGCAATCTTGCGGCTACTCCGGTTGTTGGTTCGGATGCTGCCGACTTTTGCAGCAGGAGCACGACTAATCTGACAGTATACTTTTGTCCTGACGCAGTATGCGCCACCCCGACAACCACCATTCCGAATGTCGCCTTTATAGTGTTGAGCGGCGGGCCGAACCACAATAACCAGACCGCGGGTACCCAAGGGGTAAGCGCCTCAGCGACCATAAATGTTTTTGACGCCAGTGTCAGCATAGACAAGTATCCCACGGACGTAAATAGGATTGAGCCTTATGATGATATAGTCAGGATTGTAACTTTGAATGAATTGAAGTCTCGGGCAAGATGTGCAGGATATACAAGAGGACGTCTTGCGATCCTCAATAACGAATTGCCGCGGGCATGTCAAAATAAGTCCTATACTGCAGTTATTTATCCTGACGGCGGAGTGCCGCAAACTGGCACTGGAAATTATAACTGGTGCGTACAAGGTTCTATCCCTACTGGAATAAATGCTACTCCGTACAAGGATTGTTCACAAGGGTGGTCATCGGGTTACACTACCCTTCAACTCTCAGGAATCCCGACTGCGACTGGTTCCGCTTTTACTGTCAAGGTACAGGATTATGATAACATTTCTAAACCCAATACATCCGGGAGGTTGTTGAGTCTTAATGTTTTAGATTGTAGTACCGGATTGCCGGCTGGGTCCGGATCTGGGTCCGGGTCCGGATTTTCCCCGTTCTCATGGTTGTCCAAGTTCAACATCCAGACATCAACCCTACTTGCCCCACCTCCCCCATCAGGCGGAGGCGGCCCCGGGGGCATCAACACCGAATCCCCACCGAGCACCGGAGGTGGTGGGCCCCCAATAACCCGGACTCCAAAAAGCTGTCGAACAACGTAGCTCCCAGCGGTGGAGGTACTACAGGGCTCGCCGTGCAGAATAATTCGATTAAGTTCGGGTTCAACGTAAACAATGCAGCAGCCTGCGTCTGGTATCCATATAATTTCCCGCTTCTCGGCAAGACCCTCAGGGCCTTCTGGAACTTCTGTTTCAGTAATATCGATAACTCGGCAAACAGCACTACCTATGGAGATGGATACACGTTCGCACTTATGCAGGCCAATAACCCGACAACGTATTGTGGGACTGGCAACAACGATTCGGCCCAAACCCCATATGATTGTCAGTATAGTGGGGCACTGGGGGAGTTCCTTTCTTACTGCGGATTGCCGGGCAATAACCTGGCAGTAGAGTTCGATATATATCCAAATACCACACGTGCTGATCCAACAGGAAATTATAACCATATTGCTTTCGTCCAGTCTCTAAGCACCCACACCGGACCTACCCATGCAGGCACATACGGCGATAATACTCACAATGTATGGGGCAATCCTGCCTGCGGGACAACGCTTAATCCGGCATGCAACGGCGTCTGCACCGGCGGGACATGCACCGGCTTCTGCAATGGTGCGGCAGTAACCAATACAGCATGTACCGGAACCTGCTATGGGACTTGCAATAGTCCCGGGGTTTGCAATGGGACCGGCCTCGGCTGCGTCTTCAGCAATATAAACAGAAGCGGGCATGCTTACCCTGTCACATGGATGGAGCAGGAGGGCTGTAATGCTTCATACAGCAACCATAACGCACGGGTAGAACTTCATACCCGTTGCAACAGTACATGCAGTTCCTGTGAAACCTCAAGCTGCACTTCCACTGCACTTTTTAAAGTATGGATTGACGGAAATGGTGGAAGCGGGAACAATGATCTGACTGCCAACGATACCTCTGCTCCTGACCTGGCCTACTGTTTTACGCTTCCCTCTGCGATGAACCAGGTAAAAGTGGGCTTCACTGAGGGAACAGGAGCTGCGGCACAGTTGGGATACATTACTAATTTTATCGGGAATTTCTTCGGCTCCTGCACCCAGCCTACGATTACTGCCACTTCTTTACCACGAATAACTGCTAACTCGCCCTGGACAGCGACGTTCGCTGCAACTGGCGGGACCCCTCCATATACCTGGAGTTGGAGCGCAGCTAACCTGACGAATGCGGGCAGTTTCACCAGTTCTGCCCTGCCGGCTGGTTGCACTGCATCGAGTATCAATTCGTCTACCGGCACTATAAGCTGTACACCCACGTCTGCGGGGCCATACAATACTGCACTTGTTTCTGTAACTGACAGTTGCACGGCTGATACCTGTTCCAATACGGCCTCCATTAATCTCTCGCCAAGCTGCTCCTTGACAGCGAGTCCGGCGCGCGTCAGCAGTGGCCACACAACAACTTTATCATGGGGGATCACCAACAAGCCTGCTAATATCACCTGGAGCCCATCTCCAGGCGGTTCATGTACTAACAGCAGCAATTCAACTGGCGGAAGCTGCACATCCGGCAGCATCACCGCGACAAATAGTTACGTTCTGACCGTCAATAACGATTTCGGAAGCGGCAACTGTTCGGCAGGGGTATGCGTAGGCACGTCGTTTTCCATAACAACGGCATCTCTTCCAGGCGGCAGTGCTGGAAGCTCATATTCTTCAACTATGGCTGCGAGTGGCGGTGTCACACCATATTTTTGGAGCGCCTCAAGTCTGCCGTCAGGATTGAGCATCAATGCGTCTACAGGCGTTATCAGCGGTACACCGACCTCTGCCGGGACATTCACCCCCACCATTACTCTTGCCGACAGTTGCGGAGACGGTGCTACAGTATCACGGTCTTATACACTGGTAATTCAGCCTCCTCCTCCGACCTGTATCTTGTCTGCAAATCCAGGCATTGTTGGCTATAACAGTACCACGAGCTTCACCTGGACCGTTGCCAATGGTCCGGCAAACGGTTCATGGACTGTTTCACCTGGAGGAACGTGCGGGAACTTCAGCAATTCTAACGGGGGCAGTTGCACGTCAGCGGTGCGTACCACGCCTGGATCGGCTACTTACACACTCACTGTAGCTAATGCCAGTGGCAGCAATAATTGCTCGACTACCGTCTATACGGGGTGCCATAATTACAGGGTCTGGAATAGTCTTGGCGCGCAATATGACTTCTTTGTAGGCACGGATTGCCGGAACGATAGAAGTAACGGCAACGAAATTACCTCCAGTAGCATTGTGTTGGATCCGGGAGAAATTATTCAGCAATTGACTAATGTAGGCACTTGCGGCGGGGTTGCAACTGGAAATACTCTCAGCTATAGCGAGGCCATGAATGCCGATATTACCGCAAATGGAGGAAACGGTGACTGCCGTGTAAACTTCACCGGCAATCATACGGCTACAGATAGGTAGGAGGAGAGATCAAAAGGAAAGACGACTGAAAAAGGAGAGTAAAACGGATCTGCCCATTCTCACATTTTGCTTTCTCCTATAACCGTCCTTTTTCTCTAATTCTGGACTCTATTTCTTTAGTCATGAGCGTCATTTTTGTTTCCAGAAGATCGGATTTATCCGGGTATAGCGAGAGGCCCTCGTCGACAAGATCAAATGCCTCCTTCTTTTTTCCGAGTGCGTATAGCGCCAACGACTCTCTGACGTAAAGCGCTGAATAAGGGGTGGCTATTCTCTCATGTTTCAACCATTCGGCGAATTCTCTTATCCAGTCGATCTTATTTTGTGAAAAAGCTATGCTATAATAAATTGAAATCTGTCAGTTGAAAGGAGGATTCTCAAGTGTCTAAGGCGCATACGGTTATCATAGAGCATATTGAGGTTAAAAAGAGCGATATAGATAAGGTGAAAAGGATTTTCAAAGTTGTGGATAATGCCGAGGCTGTGCGGAAAGCGCTTAATATGGCAAGAGGGAAGATCGAACTCGAAGAAGTTTTTGAGAAACATAAAGGAGTAAGAATCAAGAAAGTTTATGCTTAAAAAGCTGATAGACACCAATATTTTTAATGTGCGTCAATCACGAACGACGCACTGATAGCAGCGTCGGCAAGAAATCAAGGCGCTGTTGTTTTCACACAGAACAAAAAAGATTTTGAGTCAATACACGAGGTTTTTGATTTTAAATTGTCTTTTGTTTAATAAATCCGTCTATAACCGTCCCTTTTCTTTGATCCTGGACTCTATTTCTTTAGTTATAAGCGTCAGTTTTGTTTCCAGGAGATCGGATTTATCAGGATATAGCGAGAGGCCCTCTTCTACAAGATCAAATGCCTCCTTCTTTTTGCCGAGTGCGTACAGCGCCATCGACTCTCTGACGTAAAGCGCCGAATAAGGAGTGGCTATCCTCTCGTGTTTCGACCATTCGGCGAATTCTTTTATCCAGTCGATCTTATTTTGTGAAAGAGCTATGCGCAGGCGCGCATCCATGAACATCCTGGTCGCTATCTGTTCGAGGTAGCTGTTTTCGAGTGCAGGACCCAACAGTTCGATCCTTATCTGTCCTTTTGAAGCCATGAGTCTGTTATACTTAACCAAATCCATTTGGGCCCTCAATGTCCTGATCAAAAAAAGGGTTATTAAAATCGTAATAGCAGTTGTGCAGGCACCAATTACAATTCTGACAACTCTGTTTAATCGTACGGAAACATTCTTCGTGAAATGCGATGAGGGCAAATAGGCAAGTGTAAGGAACAGCATCCAGTGGGCCGCTGATTGATACAGCGGGTATTCAACCTGGGTATGGAACGCTATCGGCAGGACCAGAGACAAATATAATCCGCCCTTCTCTCTGCCCAGTTTAAAAATTATATAACCGAATGCCGAAAACAATACAATCAGCCCCACGCCGCCGACAATCCCCGATTCCGCCAGCCTGTAAAGTATCTCGTTGTGAGGGTGCGATATATATAAGTTTTCAACATATTTCTCATATTCAGGATGCTTTTGCAGAAATTTCTTTTGATAGTAAAGGTATTTACTGCCGAAATTGCCAACCCCGCATCCCAAAAAAGGCTTATCCTTTACCATGTCATAACAAGACCCATAGAATAAGATCCTCACACGCGTACTTCCAGCGGTCGCAGTATCACGAAGTTTAGATGTCAGGATAGTCCTGTGGAAAAATATTTCGTCCGCCGAATAAGCACAGGTTATCCCTATAGCCAACGCAATTGACCAGCACACCACAGTTGTCCGCAATTTCTTGTATATCCTTATCCTCGCAATAAGCAATACTGAAATTCCCAGGGCCATTCCGATCAAACCCGTCCTTGAATTGGAGAGGTACAGGGTAAATCCTGTTGCAGCGACAAAAATAAAAATACCTACCCTATATAACTTATTCAACCTTTTGAAAAGAGGCCTGCTCACCAGAAAAAGCGATATGACCAATACAGTAGCCAAATAAGACGCAAAGACATTGGGCTGCTGAAAGTTTCCGTATATGCTTCCTCTTGTAGGGGTTATGAAAAAGAATGGATAGTTGGGAGCGAGGTACTGAACGATACCGATGCACGCCTCGATCACCCCGGATATAAAGATCACAAACAGAAGCCTGTCCCTCTCAAAAGAGGTTAATTCAAGCTGGTGCAGCGAAATAAAAAAGATCGCGCCCCCCACAAGTCCGAGTGTCTTATACAGGAATGAATGGTAATCAGTAATGGGATTGAAAAGAACGGTCAGCAGGCTCAGGCAAATAAACAGAAGTAAATATTTCAGTATGCGAGGCTCGATGAAACGTGAGGAAAGAGTAGCAGACCATATGGAAGCAGCAATAAATAAAGCTATTCCGATCCATATCAAATATGCTGCCGGGAGGGCAATAGGGCCGCCGAAATTTCTTATGTTGATGTGCGTAACGATGAGAAAGGTGAAAGATAGAATAGCTATGGAGAGTCTCTTTGTGAGGTTGTTGTTCATGGATCGCCTTTTGACATAGCACGGTACTTAATCATTAAAAAGGGGAGGCGATTGCCTCCCCATGTACGTGAGACTCAATGCTCAATATTTATTGCCAAGGTCTATCGAACCAGTAGACAAGTCCGTAGTGAGAAATAGACCATGTTGTGCCAGTCGAATCTGCAGCTGCCGCCAGCTTAATATTAGCATTAGTATTTGTTGGTGGCGTAGTAACAATGCCCCTTACGTTACCTGAATGAGGATCGGCTATTCCATCTATAGCCGTATCTATTGCCTGTATATAAAGCAACTGGTCGGTAGTAAAAACGTTGGCACAGTTGACACTACCGCAGATCACCATAATATTTTTGATAATAGTACCAGGAGTCCCAGAAGAATTATACCCGCCATCATTGCCCAGATAAACATAAAACGTCATGCCTCCGACGGGGGATATCGTTGCCGGAGGTGGGTTCAAATAACCGGTTGTGGTATCAATTTCATTTATTCCGGACTGATCTGAGGCGTTGCCACCGATTGCGCCCCCAGCATTGTCATCGCCAGGGAATCTTCCATTCCTGTCCATATAAGTCCAGGCCGCGGTCTCCCATGCTTTTTCCCACTGTACAACTTTCTTGGCCCTCGCATTGTTTATCAAATCCTGCCCCTTGAGCACCGCCCCCAAGATGATGCCGATAATTACCAGAACAATCGAAAGCTCGATTAAGGTAAATCCCTTCTGATTTTTCATGTCTACCTCTCCTTTTCTATGACCTTTCGCCTCCAGGCGGTGACATGACTATACCTTATTGTTTTAGCTATTTTCAACAAAACTTTTAAAAAAGCCAAGAGCCGAGAGTCCGGAGCTAAGAGCTCAAAGGCTTTTCCGTTTATAGCTCTCAGCTCTTGTCTATCATCTATATTTCTTCCCATTTTTGGGATGTGTGAAACACTCTCAGAATTTCGATGACATTATTCTTGACACGGTAAATGGCTATATATGGTTTCCCGGCAATAACGAGCTCTCTTGTGCCGGCGACACGCCCTGCCCGCCCCAAAGCCGGAGAGTTCTTAAGCTGGTCCACAGCCCGGACAATCTCGACGACCGTTCTGACGGCAGCGCCCGGGCTGATCCTGCGAAATATAAGCCTCTATCGTTTCGAGGTCCCTACCGGCGCTTGGTGTCCATCGGGTTCGCAAGCTTGCCCTCCCATTTCTTCCTCACCTCTTCGTGATAGATAAATTCCGCACCGGGCTTGTCAGCCTCCTCTATGGCTTGCTGAATTTCCTGTATCTGCCATTCATTAATGTCTATATATTCTTTGATCGCTTCCGAAATAAGAAATTGCCTTGAACGAGCTGTTGCTTTAGCCAACTTCTCAAGCCGTTCCCTGGTCTCCTTCTCAATGCGGATGCTGAATGTCGTTGTTTCGCTCATAAAACCCTCCTTCTGATACTGTAAACACATAATAACACAAAATAACCAAAACGGTGACGAACTTATGTAACGCTCCTCACTATTAATCTCTGCCGAGCAACCATTTATAGAGGGGGACAAGGCGAATATTAAAACCGTCTTTCAAGATCGTTCTTTCGTCATCCCATGTAATAATGTTTAAAGAGGCGCATTTGAGTTCATTGGCCGCTTTTATTAGTGCCGAGACTTCGCGTTTCTCTGTTTTCGGAGCCGACATGTCATAGCAGACCTGAATCAGGCTGGCAACTTCGATGCCTTCCTCTATAACAAAGTCAACCTCTTTATTATCAGAAGATTTGTAGTAGTAAAACTCTTTGCTTCTTCGCAATAGCTCGATAGCCACAGCGTTTTCGACAAGGCTGCCCATATTGTCCATAAATTTGAATTTAACAGCATCAATCATTCCTGTATCAAAGGCGTAAACCTTTTTAGGGCTTTTTGTCTGTTCCTGGGCTTTGTACGAAAAACGCTTGACTGTAAAAAGCATAAAAGCTTCGCTGAGATAAGAAGCATACTTTTCCACGGTAGAAACGCTTTTAAAGCCCAGATTCTTCTTCAGTTCGTTGAATGACATGCACGTTGAGTGGTTTGTCAGCAAATAGAATCCAAGGTCTTTCAGATCCTGCGCATGCCTTATGTTATGACGAATGACGACGTCCTTTAAAAGCACGCCGTCGAACAATGTCTTAAGGTATCCTCTGTGTTCTATCAGGGTGCTGAAAAATTCATAAAAAATAATGAAACCTGATCCATTGATACAACATTTCGCTTTTGCCGAGGGCGATAATCATTCCTCTGCGGGTTTTTATCCGCCTTCTGCGGTGCCGGTGATATGCTTTTTACCCTCTGTTCCCGGTTCATGCGTTAATCAACCTCGACATTCGCATAAGGTTGTATGCTGCTCCGGCCAGCAACGCTTGCAGCTCAGTTCGTGCTCTGCCACGGAACCGGCTCTTTCTCAGTCCTCCGACTGTCTTGAGCCATCCAAAGATTTCTTCGATTTTCTTTCTGATTCTCTGACTGACCTTGTATCCTTCGTGGCGGGCGTTCTGCCGTCAATCGCAGAGCCGCCCCTTCGTTCAATATTGGCCGCTACATGAGGAGTAATTTTCTGAATCCTCATTTCTTTGACAAACTCTTTGGTGTCATATCCCTTGTCCGCTCCAACTGTTTTAATAGGAATGTCTCGCTGCTTAAGTTTCTTAACCATACTCATAGCCTCGGTGCGTTCCGCACGATTGCCGGCAAGGCTTACTGTAAGGTCCACCAAAAAACCATTTCTGTTTTCCATCAGGGCATGAGCTCCATAGCTCAATTTGGCCTCTTGTCCATTGCTCTTTCTCATAAGGCGACTCTCAGGATCAGTCGTGCTCTGATGCGTATCATTGCGACGCTTCTCTCCGCGGAAATTTATAGTCGGGTTGCCGGGGTCATTATCCGTACGGGGACAATCTTTTTCAGATTCTTCTTTGGGCCGAAAACTTTTCATGCTGGCCCATGCTTCAATCAGTGTCCCATCAACGCTGAAATGCTCTTCGCTCAACAACTCTGCCTTGCGAGCACGACGCACAATGGCCTGAAAAAAGCGGTGGGCCACTTTATGCTCCAACAGCCTGTCCCTGTTTTTTGTAAACGTAGTAGCGTCAATAGAGGCTTCTTCCATGTTCATATCCAAAAACCAGCGAAACAGCATATTGTAGTCGAGCATCTCACAGAACTGCCGATCAGAACGAACAGAAAACAGCGCTATCAGTATCTGAGCCTTAAGCAATCGCTCCGGTGGTATCGAAGGACGGCCTACCTTGCTGTACATGCGATCAAATATTCTTGTCATACGCTTCAAAACAGCATCCGCTTGTTCCTTGATCGCTCTGATAGGATGGTTTTTGGGAACACGTTGTTCCGGAGAAAGATAGCTGAACATAAAGCCCTGCGGGTCGTTGATGCCTCTCATCATGCCTCCTGTGATGATGTCGTTCATCAACTATACCTTATGCGTATAAACATTGGAAGTAGTTTTTCAGCAGCCTGCTATCTCGTTAACAACAACTTCAGGATATCCACCTTTTTGCAGATACTCTCCGAGATGCCGAAGAATTTCTCCCTGTCCTTCCTTTGTTTCGCTACGCTCTCCCGCCGCCACAATTTTAGCCCTTAGAAATTCCCTGAACGAGAAGGGCAGCAGTTGGAACTGTGCATAACGTCCGGTGAGATGGCTTGCAAGCTCGCCGCTTAAAAGTTTGGAGTTCGAGCCTGTCGCCACAATGCCGAATTTCCGCCTGCGCAATCGCTCTATGAAGAGCTGCCAATTCGGCAGGTTTTGTATCTCATCGAAAAGCAGGTTCTTTGTGTTGCCATATATCTGCTTAAGTCCCTTGATTATTTCTTCGTAATCCCTGATTTGTATGAGGCGTTCGTCGTCGAAGTTAAGATAAGCGAAATCGTTTCCCTTGAGGGTCTGAATGGCAAAAACGGATTTGCCGGCCCTTCTGGGACCGATGATCACCTTAATAAGATTGTTCGATAACGTAGTCCGAATATCCCCAAGACCTTCCCGGTCAATGTAATTAGCCTCAAGCAGACTGTCCCGCTCAGCCTTTTGTGTAAGAATAATGTCTCTCATATGTCAAAATTATAATTCATATTGAACAAAATAACAATATTTTGTTCAATATGAATAAATAATCGACAACTTCCTCAAAGATTCTCTACTGATAGTTGTCTCTTTGAGTTATTGACAGTCTCATAATGTCTGGAATGATATGCGGTATGCTATAGGACGACGGTGATGCGCGATGCAATCACACGTTACGCATCACGGATTGCGGATTGCTGCTATCAACTAAAAGTCTTACGGAAGCAGATAAACCATACCTGCAATATTAGCGTTCTGCAACCAATTCGCATTGTTGGCAACTATTCCGCCCGTTCTCAGAATGGCTAACGCACTCGTTATATTGGCCGATGTGACACCGCCGGTAATGCCATAAACTCTGTAGTTTTTATAATTAGGCGAAGTTGCAGTCACTGTGTCATAAGGTCCCCTCGCATCGGGTGTATAATCAATTAAGCCGCTAAAGGCTTGTGCTATTTTCAGCGCCTCCGAATCGAATATACTGCTGCAGTCATTCGATACACAAACCAGTAAAATATTTTTCGGGGGGCTATTGCCGTCATTCCCTAAAAACACATAATATGTTTTCTGCCCTAAAATCAACTCCTTATCAGGCAGGTTTGATAAGGTATTATTCAAATCAGTCCACGGGTTTGGAGTGGCAACACCGTTTCCGCCAATATGCCCCGTATTATTGGGATCGCCGGGATAACTCTTCATCAAATCAACGTAATTGGCAACTGCAATTTCCCATGCCCGCAACTTGGTAATCAACTCCTTTGCCCTGGCATTCACAAGTAAATCCTGCCCCCTCAACACTGCCGTCAGAATAATACCGATAATTACCAACACGATAGCCAGTTCAACCAGCGTAAAACCTTTTTGGTCCCTGCTGTTTCCTTTCATCGCAACCTCTTTTTCTTAAAATGTTGCCGGTGCCCTGCAGCGTATCTTCGTGTTGCGTTAATATACATTATTATTTCGCCTATTTACCAGAAAATTGTATCCATTCCAGCAATGTACAGGGACAATTCTGAATTGCCAATTCCACCCGGGAACCAAAACCCTAAAATCATTATTCAAAACGAAGAAACATCGGCAGTTGTTTAAGAATATTAATCCAAAATCAGCCTTGAGAATTTTAACTTCTTGCTTTGCGCATAGAAAACCATTATATACTACTATACAAAGGATGAAGGTTGAAGGATGAAGGTTGAAGGCAAAGAAACCGAAAACTTAAGAAATAGGACAATTCAATATGCCTTGAAGGTAATTGACCTCTATTCTTCACTTCCTAAGGGACAGCAGTTCCAAGTAATAGGCAATCAATTATTGCGTTCGGGAACATCAGTTGGGGCCAATTACAGGGAGGCATCGCGTGCACGTTCCGATTCAGAATTTATTTCTAAAACAGGAATAGTTATACAAGAGCTTGACGAGAGTGCTTACTGGTTAGAGTTATTACTTGAGATAGATAGAGATGATAGTTCCAAAGTTAAAATATTGCTGTTGGAAACAAACGAACTGATAGCAATCTTTACATCAATTTCAAAAAAAGTCCGGAACATACGAAGGATGAAGAATGACTAGAAAAATCTTTATATTCAACCTTCATCCTTCAACCTTCATCCTTTACTTTTTTGTCGTCCTTTCAACCTTCATCCTTCAACCTTCATCCTTTTCCTTTGCCTTCTGTTTTGACGAAGCTGGGCAGAAGTACGGGATCAGCCCGGTGCTTCTCGAGTGCATTGCAAAAACGGAATCAAATCTCGATCCAAAAGCAACGAATAAAAATAAAAACGGCTCTTTCGATATAGGGCTTATGCAGGTAAACTCATATTGGATCAAGACATTAGGGTTTGACAGGGACCGGCTCCTGAACGACTGCTGTTACAATACAATGGCGGGCGCTCAGATATTAAGGCAGTGCATAGACCAACATGGATATACATGGGAGGCGGTGGGCTGCTACAATGCCGCAAGCCCGGACAAGAAAAAGGCATATTCGTGGAAGATATTCCGTCAACTCAAAACGGAAGATGCCAGGCAAAGGGCAAAAGGCGAAGGGCTAAAGGCTCCTTTAAATTCATCTCTGACATTCAGGGCACGGGATAAAGGCGAAATTCCATGAGCCTTCTTGCTGAACTGCTTTCAAAAGTCAAGAACCAGGGTATCAAAAGGGATGTTCCTCCCAACCTGAAACAGATGGTCGAAAATTCAACAGAAAAGGCAGCCATGAGGAAAAAAATCATCATCCTCTCCAGCTTAGTGCTGATTGCTGTAGTAGTCGGATTCGGGGCTGTCTACTATTTCGAAATATTCGTAAAACAAGAAGCAGTGACCGGACCGCTGCGTCGTTCGCAGCCTAACTCACCCGCGCAAGCCGTGAACCCACCCTTGCAGCCCTCCGCAACCTCTTCGCAGCCGGAGCAGGCATCTATACAGGCACAAGCCGCGCCCCCAAAAGCGATACACAAGAGACAAAAAAAGGTCCTTGCCCTCTTCAGGAAGTCAAATAAAGCCGCTGAAAGCGATGCCGGCTTACCCCTGGCCGCAGTAAACCCACCCTTGACGGCCGTGAACCCACCCCTGCACCCCTCCGGGGAGGGGATTAATAAAAGGGATGAATCGCAAGAGGTCAATGTTCCTTTGCAAAGGGGTCTCACAACAGAAGAACGGGAAAGCAGGGACATGCATTTGTACGCTGCAAAGAACTATGAATCGAGGAAAGATTACAAGCAGGCCCTGTCCAATTATATGGAAGCGCTGAGACTCGAACCCGGCGCTTACATCATTATGAACAACATCTCAGGCATCATGCTCATGATGGGCAGAAATAATGAGGCACTGTTCTATGCAAGAAATGCTCTTGCTCATAACAGGGATTACGTTCCAGCCCTTATTAACGTGGGCATTGCCTCAATTAAGCTGAACAATGCAGCGGATGGGAAAAAGTATCTCGCCAGGGCATTGGCCCTTGATCCCTCGAACAAGAATACCTTGCTGAACCTTGCCATCCTGCATGAGCAAACAGGGGATTATGAGAAGGCATATTCATCTTTTTACAAGTTGGCCCAATCAGGAGACGTGCAGGGATACCTGGGACTGGCCCGCGTTGAGGAAAGAAAGGGCAATAGCGCGGAGGCCGCGCGCATCTACCGCGAGTTGCTCTCCATGAACAACATCGATCGAAAGACCAGAGAACTGGCAACCGAAAGAATACAGGCGATAGGACGATAGTCGACTAGGCTATAGACTATAGGCTGATAGGCTAATAGGTTAGAGGCAATGACAATAAGCAACTTCCTAAATATGAAGAATCTATACTCTGTATTATTCCTATAGCCCATTGCCTATTGCCTATCGCCTATTGTCTTTACTGCAGCGGCCGCTATCCAGCACTCTTTGCCGCCGGTTGTTGTTGTCTTGTACCATTTCCTTCCTGATGCATCAGTTGCTTCACCGGTTACATCAAAGGAACTGCCTTTGGCGGCCAAAGTCAAAGATTCGGAATCGACAGAAGGGGCTGCCCTCAGATTGACGGCCTCGGCGGTGACAATTATTTTTTTTGTGGACGAATTGATAAATTTGGATTTCTTCTGGTCCGGGGTCTGGCTGCTTGTGTCTATCTCCACTTTTACCGGCATCTCTTCCTTCAGCTGCTTCGGGGCAACGGCAGTTTTAGTTCCAGCCCACGGCATATAAAAGTTACGGCTCCCAAAAATAGCGAGTGCACCAAACAAGACAAGGGCAGCCAGAAGGACTGCGATTAACGGCTTGCTCAAAAATGCCGGCCATCTCCTACGTTGAAGCGTTTCATCCAGCAAATGCCGGGTCGCATAGACAATATGCCGCTTTCTGACATTCCTGCTTGACATCCAGGTATGCAGCCATCATTGCCCGTGAGGCAATGAGGTTTATCAGCCTGGGAATACCTTTCGATGCTCTTATAGAGCAGCTTTTTGCCTTTTCCTCAAAAAGCACCGAGCCTTTCCCGGCCTTTATCAGGCGGTAATTGATATAATCAGACGTCTCATTAATGCTCAGGGCTACTAAAACCGCCCGCATCGTTATCCTCTGGTTCAATTGTCTCATACCATTGGAAAGGAGCCGGGTCCTTAATTCGGGCTGCCCTATGAGGATAATCTGGAGCAGCTTTTCCTTATCGGTCTCGAGATTGGACAGGAGCCGCAATTCCTCAAGGGTCTCATCAGGGAGGTTCTGGGCCTCATCTACAATAATAATTACCCTTCTGCCGGAGGAGGAATGCTCAACCAGGAAATCCCTGAATGACTTTATTACCTCATTTTTATTGTTGTATTGAGCGTTATGTTGAGGTCTTCAATGAAGGGCCAGCAAAAACTCTTCAGGGCGAGAGACGGGGCGTCATAATAAGGGCTATCTCGGCCCTGTCCTTCCATTTATTGATAAAGACCTTGAGAATAGTGGTCTTGCCGGTGCCCGGCTCCCCGGTTGCGAGGAAAAAGCCCTCTTTCTGTTCCACCGCATAATTGAGCGACGAGAGAATTTCATTATGCTCCCGGGACGGATAAAAATAGAACGGGTCGGGAGTAAGTCTGAATGGGTCTTCGGCACAGATCGAAAAACTCAAGATAGTCCATGCTACATCTTCCCGAAGCGCGATACAAGATCATATATAGGAAGCATAAGCCCGATCAACTATAAACAGCAAACATGGTGCCGACAACACCGATGACAATCGGGCTCCACAATCTTCCCAAGCTTCTCCGATATAGTCGTCCAGTTTTTTCAGATAATAATCGGACAGGAACCCGAACTGCTCATCGAGGTTGCCGCTCGTCTCGCCTATGCCCACCATCCGTATTACCAATTGCGGGAACTCCTTAAGCGGTTTCATGGAATCGGCTATGCTGTTGCCGGCAGATACACTCTCCTTCAATTTCAAAGCCGCCTTTTTGAAAACTTCATTGCCCATCAGATCGGCAACTATGCCGAGGGCATGGTCAATGGGGATCCCGGACATGACAAGTATTCTCATCTGCTCGGAAAACAGCGCAAGCAGCTTATTATAGACCACCAGTTTTATAATCGGCAGCTTTATTTTGAGCACGTCAATAAAATACCTGGATTTATCGTTCTGCTTCAGAATCCTACAGTCAGCACCACCAATACAGGAGTAAGCGGAATCAGAAACCAGAAGACTTTCATAAACTCACTGATATGCAGGAGCATCCTGGTTATGAACGGCATCTTGACGCCCATGCCCTTGATCGTCTCCACAATTTTCGGCAGGACATATGCGAGCCAGAAAATCAGGGCCCCGGTTGTAGTTACAATGGCAAACGACGGATAGGTCAGCGCCCTCTTGATTGCCTGGGAAAGGTCCTCCATTTTTTGCAGGTGGTCTGCGACATCCGCCAGGCTTTTGTCTAGCCGGCCGGTATCTTCGCCTACCCTCACCAGCCTCACAAGAATGCCGGGGAACATATCCTTATGAAATTCGATGGCGTCCGACAAGACGCATTCCCGACTCGATCTGGTTCTTCATATCACTGACAACGCTTTAATATCCTTGTCTTCGAGCGTGTCGAAAATGTCTTCAAAAGCGGCGACAATGGGAATTCCCGCCTTGAGCATGACCGAAAGATTGGTCGGAAAACTCTATTACAACCGGTCCTTTTGATCTTGCGCGGCAGATATTGCTCTTTTCAGAAAAGCAGCAACCGCATTCGCCTGTCTGACATCGAGAATCTCAGCCCTTTCGCGGAAGCTCTGCAAAAGCGGCATTAATATCCTCCGCCTCTGTCATGCCGCTTACCATAGTGCCGTCAGGGTCAATAGCTTTATAAGAAAATAACTCATCCCGTTACCCTCATTACCTCATCAAAAGTGGTTATCCCCTCTGCCGCCTTTCTCAGGGCGGATTCCTTAAGCGGGACCATGCCCTTTTTCACAGCCGCAGTTTTCAGAGACGGTGATCGATGACCGCCTGAATAGATCATTTCCCTTATATCATCATCCACAATCATGATCTCGCCGATAACGATCCTGCCTGAGTATCCGGTGCCGTTGCATTTGGGGCAACCGATGCCTTTAACAGGCGCGGAAGTGGTGATTCCGACTTCTTTAAAGCGGCAATTTCCTCTCCGTTCGGGGCATATTCTTTTTTGCAGTATACGCATACCTTCCTGATAAGACGCTGGGCCATAACGGCAAGCAGCGAAGATGACATGAGGAAACGGTCGACTTTCAGGTCGATAAGCCTCGGTATGGCAGTATACAGCGTCGTTGGCATGGAGCGTGGAAAGCACAAGATGCCCGGTTATCGAAGCCCTGATAGCTATTTTTGCCGTTTCCTCGTCTCTTATCTCACCGAGAAGCATGACATCCGGGTCCTGCCGCATGAAATTCCTGCCCGCCAATGGCAAAATCATAGCCGACTTTTTCATTCACCTGGGTCTGCTTGATAAGACTCAGTTTATACTCGACAGGGTCCTCGACAGTAATCACATTTCGTCTCAATAAGGTCTATTTCTCTCAAGGCAGCATACAGCGTAGTGGTTTTACCACTGCCGGTAGGCCCGGTAATAAGGATGATCCCGCTCGACTTCTGGAATAACAGCCTTTATCCGGTTGGGTATTCCCTTTATCAAAACCCAGCTTATCGATCCTCAGCAGCGATGCGGACCCTGTCAAGCAACCTCATGCACCACATTTTCCCCATAGACAGTGGGTACGGTCGACACGCGGACATCATAATCCTTGTTCAGGACGGTGAACCTGAAAGAGCCGTCCTGCGGCAGCCGCTGTTCAGCTATATCGAGATGAGAAAGTATTTTGATCCTCGATACAATACCCTTATGAGCGGCCCTCGGAATGCAGTGGCCGTACTGCAGGACACCATCGATACGGTAAAATATCTGGATAACGCTCGACGTCGGGTTAATATGAACATCGGTGGCGTTTTTTCTGATCCCGTCCATAATGACCAGTTCAGTCAATGCGGTGACCGCATTTCCGGTTGCGGTGCCGGTCGTCTTTATTTCACTTATGACAGCATCCATCCGGTCCTGGATCGGGTTCTGAAGGAAAAAGTAGGCCCTCTCCAGAGAATCACGGAAACTGTCTGCATCAACTATATATACCTTCGGCGCATGCCTTGTTATTTTTGTTACAGTATCTATGGCCAATACATTGCTCGGGTTGGAGACTCCGATAGTCAGCACTCCATCTTCGATATCCAGGGGAATAAAGCCGATTTTCTCAGCCAGTTCTTTTGGGACTACCTTAAGGGCACCTTCCGTAATAACGTAGGAATTAAGGTCGATGTATTCGAGGCCTGACTGCTCTGCCAACGACTGCGCCAGTTCCGCGGATGTGACAAAGCCGAGATTGATAAGCGTGTCACCGAGCATGTCTCCCGTGACTTTCTGCTGGATAAGCGCAATATTGAGCTGTCTGTCATCCAGAAAGCCTTTTGATAATAAGTAAATCGCCGACCCTGACCGCTGTTGCCATCCCGCTATTTGTTCCCCTACTTTGAAATGATCACAGGCTGCAGCACCACTACAAGCTCCGACTTGCTTTCCGATTTATTGCGACTGGTAAACAGCAGTCCCTAAAACAGGAGCATCCCCGATTCCAGGCACCTTATTGTCCTGCAGGTTTTCGCTCTTGGATATAAGACCCCCTATAATGACCATCTGGCCGTCTCTCACCTTTACAGTAGTGCTCAGTTCCCTGAGGTCAATAGTCGGAAGGGTTATCTGGGTCTGGTTTCCTGACGGGCCGACGTTCGTGTTTTGAAGTTGTACGAGGTTGGAAATTATAGGGGTAATAGTCAGGGAGATTTCACCGTTTTCATTGATAAAGGGGACTATGCCTATAATAATCCCTGACAGCACCGAACTCGTACCAACGGTAAAGGTCGTTATCGGCGTTGAGCCACCGCGACAGTCGTTGTCGTATCCACGTTGGAAATAAAGGTAACTGGCTCCTCCCCACGCTCAGGAGAGCGGTCTGGCCGTTCATGATGTTCACTCTCGGATTGGAGAGCGTCCTTACCTCACCCTGCTGCTTCAGGGCATTTAGCAGGGCGGCAAAATTACCGGCAACGCTCGCATTGAAAACAGCCGATCCGAGCAGGGACTACCGATGAGAAGTTTTGCGTGCCGAAAGTTGCGGGTGTGTTGAAAACACCTTTCCATTTCTAAGGGCCTGTGTCCAGTCTATCCCGAACTGCAGACCGTCCGACAACTGGACCTCTATAATTTTTGCCTCTACAAGCACCTGCCTGTTAATGACCCTTTTGATTGCGTCAATGTATTGCTCAACCCTTTCGAGATTTCGCTTCGAGGCAGTGACAATTATAGTGCCGGTCATCCTGTTGACCGTAAAATTCTGCAATGGTTCAGCAGTGGTCTGCTGCGGCTGGCCCTGGACAGTCACAACAGGCGGAGCAGACTGGCGCCGCTGTCTGTGCCCCTAAAATAACTGGCAAGAGATTTCTCTATGGCTGCCCAGAAACCGAAAGCGGTCGGATCGTTCTTTGCGTTCTGTGTTATGCTTCCCCTTAAACTGCTTGACCCACCTGTCGCTCCTGAAGTCCCTGAACTGCCTGAAGTGCCCGAACTGCCCGAAGTACCGCCACCGCCTCCAGTAGCTGCGGACAAAGCACTTCCTATTATATCGCCGCCGACGTCGACATTGTAAGTCTGTAATGACCGACGGGTGGCCAATCTCGATATGTTTTCGTCTCCACTGCCTTTACAACAAGCATATTGATTTTGATCGTATAAAAATAATCCACAGATGAAAAAATAGTGATCAAAGCATCTTCCGCACTTACATTCCTGAGTGTCATGCTGACAGGGGTTTCGGGCGCTACACCCTTTTCCATAACAAGGTTCAGCCCTGTTGCACCGGCAATGACATAAAGCACATCACTGAGAGGCGTATTCCTGCCACGACATCGATTATCCGTGTTTTCAGAGGGGACACATCCTCGGTCGCCGGCACAAAATCCGGCATTGCCGGCTCCTTCACAACAGGCTCTTCGGCCTTGACCTCATATACCTTTTTCGGTATCTCCACCTCGCGTTGAATGTCCAAGGAGGAGCAGGAAAAAAGAAGCAGGTAAAGGCTAAAGGTAAAAGGCTAAAGGCTAAAGACAAAAGCCTCCGTGTTCTATATTCTCTGATCTGTGCCATTAGCCATTAGCCCTTCGCCCGTCTTATTTTATTGTCAGCCATTTGGATTCCGTTTTGTCCTTCAATAATACTCTGTTCTTTTCAATTTTCACAACCACGCGACTGCCTATCTTATCACCTTCCTTTACCACTTGACCATTGATGATTGCCATTCTGTTTTCATTGTTCACAACGATAAGCGATACGACATCGGCTTTAGGCAAAGGCAAATTGGTCATACCCGGCGGAGGCGCCAGTTGAGAAAGGGACTCGCCGGGAAAGCTTTTATTCCGGCTATTTTGAACGGAGGGTATTTTTATGGGGCTATCAAGCGCAGATGCTGTAACCGGTTCCCGCCTGATGATTGCCGGAACAGTTCCGGCTGTGAAAGCAGCAAGCTGCCTTTCCGCGCCGGACAGTGAAGGCTCGAATTTTGCATATGGCAGCAACAGCAGGACTGCCGTTATTGCTATAAACGGCAAAGCTATCAACACACCTGTTTTCTTATCCAACATTATTTCTGTAACGCCCCTTTCGGCATCCGCAGCGCACCTTTAATTTCATAGTGCACCGATGTCCACTCCTTCTCCTGCACTTGCGCGACGGAGATATTCGTTATGGAAAAAAAAGGAAACCGCAATGACTGCAGGTACCCGACAGTATTGACAAAATCGGTGTAATTCCTGATGCCTGATTTTATCTGCACCGGCAGGCTTATTTCATCGCCCCTTTGCTCCGCATTCTCGACCGTTATTTCGGCATCTCTCATCCTGGATTTCAGATCGTCGAGGCCGGCAAACAACAATTCTTCGGGCGTGCCGGATGGCATATTAGAGGGCAATGCCGCCTTTATGCCTGACAAAGCAGAGTCAACCGCGCGGCCGACATCCCGCACATTCATGAGATTGAGCCTCGCCTTTTGCAGCACATCAACTGTTGCGGCAATTGAGTCGCCGTATTTGTTGCAAAGGAGAACAGACAACAGGATTATCGTGAAGGCCAGTCCGGCCGCCAGGTAGCGAATGAAGCTATTTGTCACTGTACCGGGCCTCTATCTGAAAACTTTTGTTCTTCATATCCAGGGTGTCGGATACCACCGTCATTCCTTTGAGCCGCCGCAGTTCATCGACTAGTGTAAGATAATGCTTGTCTATATCCGCATATTTTTCCGCCTCGATATTACCTTTTAACGTAAGTTTCAAGGCCCCGGAATCGACCGCGACAGTAAGCGTCTTTATATCAACTGCTTGATTGCGCGGCTCTTTCAGTGAGGACAGAGAGAGCAGCGCCTTCTGCGCATCGGGGGCGGAATTAACGGAATTTAAAAAATTTATCATAGGCATATACTTCATCAGCTCGGCATTATGCATATCGTAGTTCCGCCGGCTTGATTCCATCATGCTTATCTCAGTCCTTATCAAACCCGCTTCCCCCTTTAAACGCGAAATTTCCGATGTCTTCGTTCTCAAATACCATAGGCCGATCAACGAAAGGAGTATAAAACATACCGTGCAGAACGCCAATCCTTTCTTTTGGAGCTTCATAAACTCATACTGCCCCGGGAGAATATTGAAAGCGTCAGCTGTACTGTAGGGCAGCAGTGCTGCAATCGGGGCCGCAAAAGGCATTACATCCTCCCTGCGTGCAAGGATATTCTCAGGTATATATACGCATTGCCCAGGTAAGCCGTCCGGCAGAAGCATCGAAGCGGACGGCACAGCAAAGCCCATTGCCGCGTCATACCCGAGGCAGACGCTGCCGAGCAGCAGTACCGAAGAAGGGGCAATCCTCAAAGTCTGGCGGCAGTAGTTCAACGTCATATTGATGTCATGGACATCGAAATCATGAATACCGCTCTCAAGGGCATTGGCAGTCCTTATGAAATGGAGCTTTCCGCCTTTCACCAGAAACAGCGTCTTGTTAAGCCCTGTTTCGGCAATACACAGCTGAGGTTCGTCTCCGGAGATAGGTAAGGCGTTGATCAACCGGGACAATGCTGCGGCAACCGGAAATAAGGATTTTACGGTCTTCCCGTATTTATCAAACCGCCGGATGATCTGGTAGAGGTCGGCATTGTTGACTGCATAAAAAAAGACCTCCAGCGCCTTCCTGCTTTCGCGCAGTGTTTCGCCAAGCACGCTGTAAGAAAACGAAAAGTCCTTCAGTTCGGGGTTTCTCTTCCTTATCTCTGACTCTACAAGCCGTCTGATATATTTGTCCTTGGCAGGAGGCAAACAAAGGATGTCGTAATAGGCAAGCTTGAAATCGGCTACAACAATAAATTCACGGTGTCTTTCGCGCGCCAGGAAATCATCGAACTCTTCATCTTTTAAAAGCAGTGTTTTCCGGACGGTCAAGCTGCCGTGGCTAAGGGAAGCGTATACAATCTTTACAACTTCATCCTCAAAGCTGACCGCAATCCGATTTGCCAACAAGTACCCCACTGGTCCTGATGTTTTACTGAACGGTATGAATGTTCAGTTTGCCTGAGCATTCCTGCTGTCATTCCGTCTTGTCCAAGTCTTGCCGGAATGACAAATAAAGTTAGTTTATGGACACCCCGATTAGTGTTATTATATCACCAGAGGGTCTTTACAGGCCAATTTGTGATAAGCATAGGGCACCCGTAATACCCTCAACCCTGACACAGGCATAAAGGCGACAGGAGGGAGCACAAGCTGGAACTATGATTAGCGTTAAAGAATTCCTGAAGATTTTCAGAGGCATGGGCTTTGATCAGTCATCATTGAAGAATTTTTACCATTCCGTACGCAAGATGACTATCCTTTTGCGCCTCGGAAAACGTTCATTATCCGAAATCTTTCGCCAGGAGGAAAAGTATCAGTGGCCGATCTTACAGAAAATCGGCAATCCTGATCTCCCCCTTTACCAGAACGCCGATAAGACACTGCTGGATGCTTTCATAAAAACTATTGAGCGGGAAAAGAAATTGAAAGAGCAAAAGGGCGCCATGGAAAAGGTCAAGTACTGGAGCTCGCTTCAGGATATCATAGAAGAACGGACAGAACTCTTCAGGAGCATTTTCGATTTTTGCGAAAACGACGACCGGCATTGCGAAGCAGTAGCCGAACGGTATAAAAGAATTACGAACCGCAAGGCAAAAAGGACCGCCCTGGGAATAGGAATCGGAGCGGGTGCTGCAGCAGGGGCTGCGGCAGGGGCAGCCGCCCTCTGGTACATTACGAAAAAAGAGAAGAAGCCTTAATTTCTGCTTTTGCCTTAAATTTTGCCGCGTCAATAACGAATCTCTCATGCGTGCCTTCTGAGATGGTATCCACTCCATCATGAGCGGCCACAGAAAAAGAAAGCTTCCGGCCCTCTATCCTGACCAGCTTCACATTTACTGTAACAGTCAACCCTGGCGGGGTGGCAGCGATATGATTGACTTTGATGTCGGTCCCCACTGTTTGTTCATCCGGCCAATCGAGGTAGGGGTTAACAGCTTTAATGCACGCCCACTCGAACAGTCCTACCATAAATCCTGTAGCCAGCACTCCCGGCATAACCTGAAATTCCGGTGATTCAGGATAAAGAAAAGGCACCGTCTTGTTTTCCGGAATCCTGAACTTGAATTCATACGTCAGCCCCGCTTGCAAAGAGCTTTTCATAATAGTTGCCTCCTATCCATGCGTCAAGTGTCGCGCGTGCTCAGGGCGCCTGCTGCTGGTCGGGAGCCGGGCGCCATGTAATCAAAATAACAGATTGATATATATTATACAAATTGATTATTATCATAATATTAATGAAATTTATAAATAAGTAACCTTATGCCGGGGGGGGTTATGGAGTGGCAGCAAATCATCGGATTTTATCATGTTGCCAGGCTCGGCAGTTTTACCAGGGCAGGCGAAGCCACGTTCAGGACCCAGTCTGCCCTGACACACCAAATTAAGGCCCTCGAAACTGAATTGGACTGTCTTCTGTTTGAAAGAATCGGCAAACGAAAAATTCTGCTGACTGCCGCAGGCAAGAGGCTGTTTGCCTTTGCAGAGACACTGATGGAAAAATATGACTATTTACTGGAAGACCTGAACGAAATCAGAGAAATCAAGAAAGGGCATCTGAAAATGGCCGCTCCCTTTACTACACTTTATCATCTGCTCCCTATCCCGATAAAGCGGTATACGAAACAGTTTCCATGGGTCGAGTTGACCATTCTCGACAGGTCCCAGCAAAACGTTGTTCACCTTGTCAAAGAGGGAGATATCGACTTCGGAATTATTCTTGAATCATTGGTGCCAAAAGACCTGACCTCCATTCGGTGGAAGAAGACGCTAACCGCCCTGATAGTTGCAAAAGGGCATCCACTGACAAAGGAAAAACTGATTTCGATGGATAAGATAGTCCAATATCCCCTGATATTGCCGCCCAGGGTAGTCGAGTCCCATGGCCGCAGTCGGTTAGACGATCTTTTCAGCAAGCTCGGCCTGGAATATAACGTCGTTATGGAGACATCCAATGTTGAGTTAAGCTCCGCCTATTGCGAAATGGGATTGGGAGTATCTTTCGCCACCATAGTGAAAGATGTCCCGGCAAGAGCGGGGAAAAATCTGGTTTTCATTTCCCTGACCGACTACTTTAAACCCGAATACATTGTCGTGGTGATGAGAAAAGACAAAACCCTGTCATCATTCAAACAAGCCTTTCTGGATTTGCTGTTCAAAGACACCGGCAGCAACGCCTGAATGGTTATTTCTTTATTTTCCCGAGAACACTACCCAGTTCTTCGAGGGCTTTTCCGGCTTCCGAGTATTTGCCCTGCCCCATAAGGGTGCGGTATTCATCGTAATGCTTCACCGCGGAATTAATTAAGTCCTTATACGGGATTTCAGTCTTGACTGATGTCTCTTTTGCTGCAACTGCTTCCGGCTTGTAACCGCCCGCAAAGAATTTGTTCAAGGCATCTTCGAAGCTCGTGCCGTATGAAAGCTGGTCTCCGAATACTACTACCACCCTTCTCAATTCAGGCATTTTACCCACCGCTGCCTGAAGATATATAGGTTGGACATACATCACCCTGAAATTCGACAAGGGGATAACCAACAGATTCCCAAAAACCACGGAGGAGCCCTGCTGGTTCCACAAAGTCAGGTCCTTGCTTATGTTTTCATCCTGGTTGATCCTGATGCCTATCTGCAGAGGCCCGTATACCTGCTTGTCTTTGGGGAACTTGTATAGCACAAGGTCCCCGTATTTATCTCCGTCGCATCTCGCTATAAGCAGGGAGACCATGTTGTTCCGCGGATTGTTTTTATCTCCTGAATAGGGAGAAAAAGGCAGGGCAAGCACGAATTCTTCCCTTTCGCTGTCAGGCAGACGGGATATCATATAGTAGGGCATAATATGCGGTGCCTCTTCAGTCTTTGCTGCTGCGCGCGATACCTCCCACGCATCTTCACGGTTATAAAACACATGGGCATTGTTCATGTGATAGTTCGTATATATCGAGCTCTGGATGTTCAACAGGTCCTCGGGGTATCTGATATGCCGCCTGAGCGACGCGGGCATTGCCGCAATGTCCTGGAACATGCCCGGAAATGCCTTGGCATAGGCTTGCACAATCGGGTCTGATTTGTCTGCTATATAAAAAGTGACCGTACCGTTGTAAGCGTCCACAACGACTTTAACGGAATTGCGGATATAGTTTATCCTGTCGTTCGTTACCGGCTGAGAATACGGATAGGTATCCCCTGTGGTATAAGCGTCCCAGATAAAATATATCCTCCCGTCGGCCACGGCATAATAGATATCGGAATCATACCTAAGAAACGGCGCGATTTCTTTGACTCTGGTACTTATGTCCCTGCGGAACATCACGCGGCTTTGAGAGGTCAGCTCCTGAGTTGTGAACATCCTGACGCCTTCAAACCGCAGGGCAAAGGCAATCTTCTTGAGAAACGTATCAAGCCTTATCCCTCCCTTACCTTCGTAATTATACTCGGCGTTGGCATCCCCTTTCGGGTAGTCGAATTCCTTGACCCTGGTGTTCACATATACAAGGTTGAAGGTTTCTTCGCCGAAATATATCCTCGGCTGATCAAGCTTGAGCTCAGGATAAGGTGTAGTCGGCGGTATATCTTTCAACACATAATCCGGAAGACCTTCAGCCCCAAACCGGTTAACGGGCGCGGCAACCACTCCATAGCCATGCGTATAGACCAGTCTCAGGTTCTGCCATGTCTTGGATTGCGGTGCAAGCCTTTCGACATTCAGTTCGCGCAGGGACAGCATCAACTGGGTGAGCTTGCCGTTCAGCGGATATCTGTCAACCGCCACGTCGGAGAAATAATAATAGAGACGCAGCGCCTGATTCTGATTGTTGGCCGCCTCCAGAATCCTGGGGTCCCATAACCTGATATTGTCCACAACTGCCTTATCGTCCTTCGAGAGAGGTTCAACCGATGTGTTAACGGGGTAGTTTATCTCTGTAATCCTGTTCAGCCCACAGGCGTCTCTTGTAAAAGCAATGTTTCTTTCCAGGTACGGCGTTTCAAGCGGGAGTTCGTTAGGCGCCACTCTGAAATGCTGAAGGACCTCCGGGACAATGCCGACGCCGAAGATTTTTACAACCAGGAACAGTGCTACGCCGGCAACAAAAGTCAATATTGTTCTCTGCGTCGACCTGGCAAAAACGGAAATCAGAAATGCAACAGCACAAATGCCCAGCACCGCGAGCATAACGTTGTACGCAGGCAATTGGACATTCAGATCGGTCCACCCGGCCCCGTATACGACCCCGCGATGTGAATAGAGCAATTCCCAGCGGCTCACAAAAGTATCCACCATAACTATCAGGGCACCGGCTACAGAGAGCATGGCCAGATGAGTTATAAGCCGGTGAAGAAACGGTTCCACCATAGACTTCAGAGACATCCTCTGCAAGTTCATGAGCTGCTGATATAACGTAGTGTCCCTGAACAGCAATCCTTCAAGAAAATACAAAGCGATGGTCAGGACTATGCAGTATAAAAAGATGCTTTCCGCAAAACCGGCAGCCACTTTGATGAAAGGCAGCGAAAAAATATAAAACCCGATGTCCTTGTTGAAGACGGGTTCTGCATGTCCGAATGGCACCGCATTCAGGTAGAGCAGCAGTTCGTTCCAGTAAGCTGAAATCCCTAATCCGAAGACAATAAAAGCAAAGAACTGGGCGAGCATACATGCCTTCATCAGCAGGCCCCGGTTTGGATGCGCTGCAAAGTCCGGCTTCGCCTTAATGAAAGAGCGGTTCCATGCCAGAACTGTGGCACAACCTGCCAAAGCAGCAATAAAACCGCCAATAGAGATCATCGCAACTTTTACCAGGATCAGCTTCCAGAAACGTTGTGTATAGCCCACCTCCTGGAACCACAGAAAGTCCGTGTATATCCTTTCCCCCAGGTAGATACCTTTAAAAACAGCAATCCCCAGGAAAGCAATCAAGAATGCCCTGCCATACTCTCTCCTGCTTGCCCTTCGGAACGCAGGTAAAAAGAACAGCAGGCAGACAGCAACCAATATGATCAGATCCAGCACAAGTCCTCCTGATAAATGAATATCTAATAATACAGCAAATGAATAATCCGTGCTATACCGGGTACTCAACATGCAACTTATAGATGCTCTGAGCGCTCGTTACAATATTGTATTAGCTGCATTTTTGTTTTATACTTAAGGCTATCGCTTCAAAGTGGAACAGGGTTTGAGCTGGCATCAGCTTGCGTAATTTTTTAAAGGAGACAAAGGCAAATGAAAAACGTCAGCACCGCAACAGCATTCTTTTTGGCACTTATAATGACAGCATTCATATCGGGCAATCTTTACGCGGAAGAGCAGAAACCTGCAACCGAGGCGCCGGCGACCGCTGCGACTGCTCCTGCTCCGGCAGCAGCACCTGCAGAGGACAAGGTTACCGGCAGTGTTGTACTGAGCGGGTTAAACAGGTATGTCTTCAGAGGCTATGAGATTGGTTCTCATAGCGTTGTCCTGGAGCCTTCCGTGACAGTCAGCTACAAGGGGTTCTCCCTTAATGTCTGGGGCAACATAGATTCCAGTGAGCACCAGACGCAGAGCTTTCCATCCAAGGCCTTAGACAGAATAGGCAAGACAACCTTTAACGAAACAGACCTGACTCTGAGCTATACATATAATATCGATAAATTGGCGCTCACCGGCGGCTTTATCTATTACGGCACACAATATGCGGACGAAACACAAGAGCTCTTCGTCAGCGGCAGCTACGACATGATCGCGCACCCCACACTGGCTGTGTATCGCGACATCGACAGGTATCCCGGCACTTACATCAATCTCTCTTTGTCCCAGTCGATCCCTGTATATAAGTTGTCAAATGGTGATGTCACCCTCGATCTCGGCGCAGGCTTTGGATACGAGGCAGGCAGCAGCAATTCTGGAATACATACGTGGCTAACAAAGGCAATACCGGAAGCAAGTACAGCGCATTCCACGATGGCAATGTGAAGGCCGGCTTTACCATCCCGGTGACAAAGATTTTCTCTGTTCAGCCCGTTGTGCAGTACTGGTTCCCACTTTCCGGTGATGCAAACAAGCAAGTAAGGGATTCCACCGGACTTCATGAATTCAACCCCAATGGACATCTGGACCAGACCTTTGTATACGGTCTTAACCTGAATTTGAACTTTTAGAGAACTGGCTTTAAGGCTGACAAGCTTGCTTGTTAGCCTTAAAGCTTGTCAGCCTTTTCGATAAAAAACTGGACAAGCGCCGCAGCGGCGATTGCCGCTGTTTCTGCCCGGAGAATACGTCTTCCCAGCGTTGTTCTTACAATGCCGTGCTCTTCAGCCTCGCGGACTTCGTCCGCAGTGAATCCTCCTTCAGGGCCAATAAGGATGTTGACAGCCTTTCCTGTATCGATAGATGCCATCGCCTCTGACAGCCCTATCCCGCCCTTTTCCCAAAAAAGCAGACCGTTCATTTTATTCCCATCGAATACTTTGTTGAATTCCTGCGGGACCCGGACAGCCGGGATAACGGTCCTTCCACACTGTTCGGCGGCCTCTTCGGCAATCTTCCGCCATCTCTTCAACTTTCTGGTTTCTCGTACAATGCTTCGCTCCGTCACTACCGGCACAATTTCATAAACTCCGAGTTCAGTCGCTTTTTGTATCACCATATCCATTCTCTCACCTTTGAGCAGGCCCTGGTAAAGAATAAGCGCAACGTGCAACTCCGTGTTCAGCGGGAGTTCTCCTTCGATATCGATAAAAACATCCTTGTTGACAATCGAAACTATGTGCGACACATATGCGCCGCCCTTGCCGTCGATGACTGTCAACGCATCGCCCTTTTTACATCGGAGCACTGTCAAAAGATAGCGCGCCTTTTCCGGGGGCACTTTGATGTGCTGTTTGTTAGCTGTGATCTCAGGATGAATGAATATTGTCGCCATTTTTTTATTATACTATAGAAGCTATGAAAGTCCTTCTGATATCCGAAAACAGAAATACGGGCCTTGTTGCGCCGTTTCCCCTCGGACTCGCCTTTGTCGCGGGAGCTCTTAAGCGCTGCGGCCATGAGGTGGCAGTACTCGATTTTATGTTTCTCGAAGACTGGAAAGAAAGGCTGCAGGCCATCCTCAGTAACTTTCACCCCGACGCCGTTGGGCTGTCCATCCGCAACATCGATAACCAGGATATGGGAAACCCGGTCTTTTTCCTCACCAGTCATCTGGACATTGTTTCTGAAATTCGCAGGCGCAGCAGCGCCACTGTCATTTTGGGCGGCTCCGGATTTAACATACATCCGGCGGGCTGTCTTCGCTTCCTGGGTGCAGCCTCGGCATCTACGGAGAGGGGGAAGAGGCATTGCCCCTGCTTCTCGATGCTATGCAGGACAGCAGGTTTGAGAAGGTCCCGGGTGTGGTATGGAAGAAAGGTGATCAAATCATAATTAACAGTCCCCGATACCTTTCCAACCCGGACCAATGGGTATCGCCGGCATACGACGACTTCGATGTAACGGCCTATCACGAATTTTTGAGTGAGATGCCGGGCTGCATCACCGTGCAAAGCAAACGGGGCTGTCATATGAAATGCATTTACTGCTCAACCCCGCTGCTCGAAGGAAAACAGTGCCGCTCACGGGACCTCCACCGGTGTGCAAGTGAGATGGCATCGCTATATCGGGAAAAGAATGTCCGGCGTTTTTATGTAGTGGACAATGTCTTCAACTTTCCCCTCTCCCAGGCAAAGGACTTCTGCAGGGAGATTATTGCGCAAGGTCTTAAAATCAGCTGGCAGGCGATACTGAACCCTGCATTCGGTGATGAAGAACTTTTTGAACTCATGGGGAAGTCCGGCTGCAGGTTCATCAGCCTCGGGAATGAATCAGGCCATGAACTGATTCTCAGGAATCTCCGGAAAGGTTTTACGCTCGAAAATGTGAGAAAAGCTGCAAGGCTTGCAAGGGCTAATGGCATCAAATACGGATGTTTTCTTCTGTTCGGAGGACCCGGAGAGACACAGGAGACAGTTACTCAAAGCATAGAATTCGTGGATAAACTTTCTCCTGATCTCGTGACGCTCAAGGCGGGGATACGCATATATCCGGGAACTCAGTTGGAATCGATTGCCAGGGATGAAGGCATGATTGAAAACGGCGAGGACCTGCTTCACCCGGTTTTTTATCTGTCACCCGCTATCCGGGAATGGATCCGTGATTACATGAGTAAAGCGGTCGTTAATCGGGGGAACTGGAAGATTTAAGCCCTGTTAAAGACCCGCGCTGTGAAGCAGAAAAACTGCAACTGAAGCACATAGGCAATATATTCCGAACAGATACCAGCGGCCATGCTCAAGCCAGTTGGAAAGCCACCGGAGGGCCAGAATTCCGGCAACAAAGCTGAGTACCATGCCGATCAGGCTTGGATAAAAAAGCCCCGCCATCCCGGTAACATTAGAGGCGGATAAATGCTGCGCCTTTGCCAATCTCAGGACTTCCCGGACGATTACAGGCGGCGTGAGAACAACAGCGAGCGCGAAACTGAACTCCTCGACTCTCACCTTTGAAATACCAAGGAGCAGCCCGGTGGATATAGTGGCTCCGGAACGGGAAAATCCCCGGAAAGGCAAACACAAACCCTGCACTGTTCCCATCCAGCAAGACCCGCGGAAGCCAAGGGCTTTTTGCTTGCCCTGCAAACGGTGCTCTTTCCATCCTGCGATAAGGATCAATATGCCTACTGCTGCAAGTGCAGTTGCGATCAAGTTCATATTGCCGAACAAGAGTTCAATTTCAGCATGCGGGACATCTCTCAATATGAATTTCTCGATAATGCCTTTCAAAAATAACCCTACGATACCGGTGAGCAATGTAGCTGCCGCAATAAGTTTCACTGAATCCAGGAAAACCTTTCGTGAAGCAAAGAAACTTTTTTTCCACGAATTCCAGAAAAAAAAGATGACAGCGAACATAGTGCCTGTATGAAGCATTACGAGGAGAAGGGTCATCTCCGGACTGGTCGGGTCGAGTCCCATTAATTTCTCCGCAACTATTACATGCGCGGAACTCGAGACCGGCAATAGTTCGGCGGCCCCCTGGACAACTGCGAGAATGAGGATATTTAGCAATGTCATTGATTAAACCGAGAACAAATCCTTTAGCTTACTCTTGAATCCCTTCGAATCTTCATGGGCTTCATTGCTTATAGTCGCAAACTCCTCAAGCAGTTCTTTCTGACGCGGCGTGAGCTTTTTGGGAACATCGATATAAACGTTGATTACCTGGTCTCCCCTGTGGTGGGTCCCCAGTTTCGGTATACCCTTGCCCTTAATGTGAAAGCTTTTGCCCGACTGCGTGCCTGCGGGGATTTTGAGCTTTGCACTACCGTCGAGGGTAGGCACCTCTATTTCCCCGCCGAAAACGGCTTTGGGGAATGAAAGGGGGATATAGCAGTAAATATTGATGTCGTCACGCTTGAAAAATGCATGTTCCTCGACCGTGATGACAACATAAAGATCGCCGGGCGGCCCGCCATAGCTGCCGAAGTCTCCCTCGCCGGTCAATTTCAGGCGTGAGCCGTTATCAACACCGGCGGGGATTTTTATCGAAACTTGTTTCTGGACTTTGATTTTCCCGTTACCATTGCAATTCTTGCAAGGATTGGTAATCAGCTTCCCTGTCCCGTTGCACTTGCCGCAGGTCTTTGAAACGCTGAAAAATCCCTGCTGGAAACGTATGTGCCCCGTTCCCTGGCACTGCGTGCACGTTACAGGCGGCTTGCCGGGCTCAGAACCCATGCCGCCGCATACATCGCAAGACTGCCATCTCGGAATTTTTATGTTTTTTTCAGTACCGAACGCAGATTCTTCAAGAGTCAACGTAAGGTTGTAGCGAAGATCTGAACCTTTCGTCGGCTTCGCCCTTTTAAAACCGCCGAAAGAACCGAAAAAGTCATCAAAGATATCTTCGAAAATATCGCCGAACGGTGCCCCTGCGCCGAAACCGCCGAAACCGCCACCGGCACCAGCGCCGGCACCAAATCCTTCGATCGTTCCGTACCGGTCGTAATGGGCACGTTTTTCAGGATCACCCAGGCATGTGTAAGCCTCGTTGATCTCTTTAAATTTTTCCTCGAACTCTTTCTCACCCTGATTTCGATCAGGATGGTACTTCAATGCGAGTTGCCTGAACACCTTCTTTATGTCTTCCTGGGCAGCATCGCGGCTGATTCCCAGAACTTTATAGTAATCCTTCATTTATTCGCGTACCATTATCTAAATGCCTTTCGGCCTTCTTGCGCCTTTTTTATTTGTTTTTATTTTTATCTACGTCTTCGAACTCTGCTTCGACGACCTCTTCTTCAGGCGACTTCGCCTTTGTCCCCGCTCCGCCGTCTGTTTCAGGACCGCTGCCGGGCTGACCCTGCGCAGCCTTGTATATATGCTCGGCAATCTTGTGGGACGCCTTCGTAAGCTCGTCAACCGCAGCCTTTATAGCCGCAGCATCCGTGCCGGTGTCCTTTGCCTGCTTGCATCTCTCCAGGGCCGCTTCTATGTCCTTCTTTTCGGACTCGGTAACTTTGTCGCCGTAATCCGTGAGTGATTTCTCGACAGAATAGACAAGCGTGTCAGCCTGGTTTTTAATTTCGACCAGTTCCTTTTTCTTTCTGTCCTCTTCGGCATGAGACTCCGCATCGCGCATCATGTTCTTCACTTCTTCCTGCGAGAGGCCGCTCGATGCAGTGATACGTATAGACTGCTCTTTACCTGTGCCCAGGTCCTTGGCCGATACATGGAGGATCCCATTGGCATCGATATCGAAAGTAACCTCTATTTGCGGCAGACCGCGGGGGGCTGGCGGAATGCCGACAAGCTCGAACACGCCGAGCAGCTTGTTATCGGCAGCCATTTCACGCTCACCCTGATGTATTTTTATCGTTACTGCCGGCTGACTGTCAGAAGCCGTGGAAAAGATTTGCGACTTCTTGGTAGGTATTGTCGAATTCCTTTCTATAATCTTTGTGAAAATTCCGCCAAGTGTCTCTATGCCGAGAGAAAGGGGCGTAACGTCGAGAAGCAATACCTCTTTGACTTCTCCTTTCAGGACAGCGCCCTGAATTGCGGCGCCTACAGCCACGACTTCATCGGGATTCACGGTCCTGTTCGGCTCCTTGCCGAAAAAGCCCTGCACAACCTGCTGCACCTTCGGGGTCCGCGTCTGTCCGCCGACAAGTATGACTTCATCCACATCGCTTGTGGAGAACTTTGCATCTGAAAGCGCCTTTTTGCAGGGTTCTATCGTGTTCTGCACAAGGTCATCGGTAAGCTGCTCTAACTTCGCCCTTGAGAGTTTCATCAGCAGATGTTTCGGTCCTGTGGCATCCGCCGTGATAAATGGAAGGTTTATCTCTGTCTCGGACGCAGTGGAAAGTTCGATTTTGGCGCGTTCGGCCCCTTCCTTGAGCCTTTGGAGGGCCATCTTGTCCTGCTTCAGATCAATGCCCTGCTCTTTTTTAAACTCTTCAACCATCCAGTCGATGACCCTGAGGTCGAAATCGTCGCCGCCCAGATATGTATCGCCGTTGGTTGACTTCACTTCGATAACGCCTTCCCCGATTTCGAGAATCGAGATATCGAATGTGCCGCCGCCAAGGTCGTAGACAGCCACTTCTTCCTCTTTCTTTTTTTCGAGGCCGTAAGCGAGAGCTGCGGCTGTAGGCTCGTTGATGATCCTCAGAACGTTAAGCCCCGCAATCTGCCCGGCATCCTTGGTGGCCTGGCGCTGGCTGTCGTCAAAATATGCCGGCACGGTAATGACCGCTTCCGTAACAGTTTCGCCGAGATAATCCTCTGCTGCCTGCTTCAGCTTCTGAAGGATCATGGCTGAAATTTCCGGAGGGGAATATTGTTTGCCCCTTATGTCTACATGAGCGTCGCCGTTGGCGGCTTCGACTATTTTATAAGGCAGCCTCTTCCTCGCATGTTCAACCTGCGGGGTATTGTACTTTCTGCCCATGAGCCTTTTTATGGAAAAAATAGTATTCTCGGGATTGGTGATAGACTGACGTTTTGCTATCTGGCCCACAAGCCGCTCCCCTTTTTCGGTAAACGCCACCACAGATGGAGTTGTCCTGGTCCCCTCCTGGTTGGGGATAACCACAGGCTCCCCTCCCATCACTACTGAAACCACCGAATTAGTTGTACCGAGATCTATACCGATTGCCTTACCCATTGCATCCTCCTATCTATAAAATAAATTTTGGAATTTTTCGTTAATTCAACATTTAACGTTCAAATATCATTCCTTCTTTGACACAGCTACAAGCGAAGGGCGTAATACTTTTTCCTTATACATGTACCCCCTTCGAAACTCTTCCACCACTGTATTGTTTTCCACATCAGACCGGCCTACCTGAGACATAGCATGATGGTAAGCGGGATCAAAAGGCTTGTTGAGGGCCTCAATGGAGGTGACCCCGAATTTATCGAGGGTCCTGTTCATCTCCCTGAGAGTGTTATCCACCCCTTGTGCAAGCGCGGCAGTTGCTTCAGTGCAGTTATCACCGGCATGCTTGAGCGCCATTTCAAGGTTATCTATAACCGGCAGAAGTTCATAGACCATCGATTCATTGGCGTATTTTGCAAGTTCTTCCTTATCTTTCTGGACCTTTTTCTTATAATTTTCAAATTCCGCATAAAGCCTCAGGTATTTGTTCTTCGTGTCTTCCAGTTCAGCCTGTATTAATTCAACAGCTTCTGTCGATTTGTCTTCAATTCCGGTAGAAACTCCCGCCTCTTCAGTTTTTTCAGCCTGTTCATTATCCGATTCCTGAACTTCTTTGTCTTTAGCCATATCAGTCACCCCCCAATGTCCGGCTTACGCATTGTGCCACCATATCTACCATTGAAATCACTTTCGAATAATCCATCCTCTTAGGCCCTATCAGCGCTATAACACCCATCGGTCTTTCACCCTCTTTGTACGTGGCTGTAACTACGCTCAATCCTTTCAGATTCTGAATGGGGTTTTCATTGCCGATAACAACCTTCACACCCTCGATGTCCGACAATTCCTCCAGCAGCTTCAGCATCATATGCTTGTCCTTGATGGCCCTCGAAAGTTCTTTTATATGCGACATATCGGAAAAGTCCGGCAGGTCCATCACATCATACAAGCCCGATACGAAGACGTCGTCTTCGGCAAAGTACAGCGCCTGCTCGCATATTTCAATGGCCTTGCTGACGAGCCTGTCCCATAACCCCTTCTCATATTTTATACGTTGTACCAGCGTTTTCTTAATTTCGTCGAGTGTGAGTCCCGCATATTCCGTATTTATGTAGTCCGCTATCCTGTCAAGGTCATCTTGTGTGACACCTTCCTGCCCTGTCAGCATCCTGTTTCTGAACACGCCCTCGTCTGTAAGAAGTATAGCAACGATAATGTTCCTTCTGTATTTGATCAATTGTATTCTGTTGAAAGTGGTCTTCTCCGGCTTTGGCGGGAGAGCGATGCTTACATAATTTGAGATAGCCGATAGCGTATTGGTCACCTCGGAAAACAGCATGGATATATCGTCCTTTATAGCTTCCAGCTTTATCATAAATTGTCGGGCAAATTCCTTTGACATTTCATTCTGGGGCCTTGGTTCTTCCATCACCGCGAGGGAATCCACAAAAAACCGGTATCCTTTGTCCGTTGGTACCCTGCCGGCGGAGGTATGAGGCTGGCTCAAAAACCCAAATTCTTCAAGATCCGCCATTATGTTTCTTATAGTTGCCGGCGAGCACCCTACAGAGTACTTCTTCGTAATGAAACGCGATCCGACCGGCTCAGGATTATTTATATAACTCTGGACCACAGCCTGAAGCACTTGTCTGCTTCTTTTATCAAGCATATCAAATATCATATCGACATGCACCTCCCTATCCCCCCAAAAAGTCTCTGACTTTTCGGGGACTCCGGGGCATTAGCACTCTCTCACCTTGAGTGCTAATAATTTAACAGTTAAACGCCCGACCTGTCAAGAAAGAGGACCTACCACTGCAGCTTTCTCTGCATCAACCTTTCATACATTTTGGGGGGCATAAACGCCTGCTGGTGTATTTCGTCGTTGTAATATCTAGTATTTATGGCATATGGCCGTCTGATATTTCTCAGGTCGTGCTTTTTCGAGGCAGCAGAAAAAGTCCACCAGTTACCGGCATATGTTGCGAGCGGAGCAGTGTAAAGGTCAACAGTCGGAAAAATAAGCTTCATGGCCTCCTGGACTTCGATGACAATATCTTTGTGAAAATGGAGCGATTCTGAAAGGGTCACAAACATGCCCTCATCAGTGAGACAATCTTTAACAGACTTGAAAAACTCAACGGTAAAAAGGCTTTTTGCAAACCCGATAATATCTGTGGAATCAACAATGACAACATCTATATCCGCGTCCCTGCCCTTCACAAATTCCGCGCCGTCCATGCATTTTATCTCAACCCTGCTATCGTCGACACCGCAGGCGACAGAAGGGAAAAACTTTTTGGAGACATTGATCACTTCTTCATCTATCTCGATAAAATAAACCTTTTCCACCGAATCATGCTTAAGCACCTCCCTTACTGTCCCTCCATCACCGCCTCCGATCACAATAATATTCCGCGGACAAGGATGAGCGTGCATCACCATATGCACCAGCATTTCATGGTAGAAAAACTCGTCCCTTTCTGTTATTTGCACCACGCCATCCAGGACAAGTATCTTCCCGAAATAGGGGTTTTCAAGGACCATTATTTCCTGAAAGTCGCTTTTGCTCTTGTGGAGCACCTTCTCGACGCCGTACACGTACTGTATGGGGGCATACGGGTCTTTCTCGAAAAACTTGATCATAAAACCTCCTTAAAATCGGGCTAAAGGCTAAAGGTAAAAGGCAAAAGGTGAGAGTCAAAAAAGAAAACAACAAAATAAAATTCTGTCTTTTCTTACATTATACCTTTTGCCTTTAGCCTTTATATAAGTATCGTTTTGGGAATGGAAAACCCGTTGAACTCGGAGGCGTAGGAGATCGTGTACGCGCCGCTTGAAAGTATCAGTATCCGGTTGCCGATCTCGGGCTCCGGCAGTTCCACATCCCGATCGATGACATCGAAGCTGTCGCAACTGGGCCCTGCAATGGTCCATATCTTTTTATCGCCCCTGCTTCCCACTACGTAGGTATATTTAATGCCGCCGATACTCTCCATAAGGCCGTTAAAAACTCCCACGTCTATATAAAGCCAGTTTTCGTCTCCGCGCCGCGCTTTGCCTATAACTGTGGACACAAATACCCCTGCATCTCCAACAACCGCTCTTCCCGGTTCTATAAAAACCTCTATGTCATCGGGGAATTTCTGGTAGATCGCCTTGTCGGCCTTTTTTTCTATGGTTTCGATATCAACTACATTCTTCGTGTAACGGATAGGGTAACCTCCGCCTATATTGAGCATGCTTAATGTTATTCCCTGTTGTCCGACAACTTCCCATAATTTCCACGCCTTGTCCACCGCAATATTCCAATTGTAGACATTGTTGCACTGGGAGCCCACATGGAAGGTTATGCCTACGGGATTAAGCCCCTTGTCTTTCGCATAAACCAGCAGAGCCGCCGCCTCATCCGTTTCAACCCCGAATTTCTTGCTAAGCGGCCATTCACTGCCCTCATTCGGAACAGACAACCTTATGTAAACATTGCTGCCGGGCGCATACCGGGCAAGCTTGTCGACCTCAACAACGGAGTCGAAAGCAAAATAGCGCAGCCCGTAATCAACGGCCTGCTCGAGAAATTTAAATGTTTTAACGGGATTGCTGGTAATTATCCTCTCCGGTCCCACACCCAGCGCAGCGAGTATCTGCAGCTCGCCTTCGGAAGCAATTTCAAAACCTGTTTCGAGGCTATTCAGAAGTTTCAGCACTTCTTTATCAGGGTTTGCCTTGACAGCGTAATAAGTTTTAGAGTTTCTGATGCGCTTGCCTATCAGTGAAACCTTCTCGGCTACAAGATCTCTATCCACCAGCAAATAAGGCGGCATCTCATCGCTCAAAGCGATGTAATTGAGCACCTTGTTCCAGGTTCTGCTGTTTATAAATTCAGGTGTATTCTCCACAGTTCGCTCCATCAAACAAATCTGCATCTCCCAACCGCCCCGCTTTTGCAGCCGCGGTCAAGGAAAATGTGAACAGGTATTATATATCAAATATAACTACATTATACAATAACAAATGAAACGCGCTGAAAACAGAAGTGCAAAAACAGGGATGGTGACTGAATTCAGTTTCATTCGCCGTCTTTAGGACTCATATATATCAAATACTCTACATTCCCTTTTTGCCCGCGCACAGGCGACTCCATTATGCCTATGGTCTTGAGACCCATCGACTCCAGCGCCTCTTGCACCTGTACAACCGCCCGCTGCCTCTTCGCAGCGTCTTTAATAACACCGCCCTTGTCCACTTCGCCTTTTCCAACCTCGAACTGGGGCTTTATAAGGGCAATCATTTCCCCACCGGGCTGCAGGAACTCCAGCACCCTGGGTACGACTTTGACAAGTGAGATAAATGATACGTCAATGGTCACAAGGTCAATCGGCTCCGGAATTTTTTCCCTCTCAAGATAACGGATATTAGTACGTTCGATGAGGACTATTCTCGGGTCCTGCCGCAGCTTCCAGGCAAGCTGGCCGTAACCGACATCTATGCAATAAACTTTCGCTGCTCCGTGTTCAAGCAAACAGTCGGCAAACCCTCCGGTGGACGAGCCTACGTCCATAGCCACCTTGCCGGCTGCGGATATGCCGAAATGTTCAAGGGCCGCTTCAAGCTTCAGACCGCCGCGGCTGACATAAGGGATTTCCCCGCCCCTCACCTCAACAGGCGCATCCGACGCCACCATCGAACCAGCTTTTGTAACAGGCGTGCCCTTTACAAGCACCTTCCCTTCCATGATCAGGGCCCGCGCCCTTTCACGGCTCGAAGCTATGCCCCTATCCACGATGATTTTATCAAGACGCTCTTTCATGTTATGACTTACTAAAACTATTCATACTCGTGTGTCCAAGAGCAGGCAGGACATGGTGCTCTGCCCCAAAAAGTCCCTGACTTTTCGGGGACCCCTGAAGCGGGCGTTGGCAGCCTGGGACGCCATGGATGGCTGAACAGGCTGACATCGCTTCGAGTAAGGCAAGGATGCCTTGCGAGATTTAGCTGAAGCACTGTGGCCTGACTGCTCGACAACCTGTTTATGATTTCTGGCCGACGGGGCTGGGGATTTTCAGAAAATTCAGTGCAGTTTTGTATATTCCGTCCTCATCAAGGCCGTACTTTTTCCTCAGCAGCGCTTGCGTGCCGTGTTCCACGAATTCATCGCCGATACCGATGCGACAAACTTCAACGTCGCGCACTCCTTTCAGGTTCAGATATTCAAGCACCGCAGAGCCGAAACCCCCTGCGAGAACGTTTTCCTCCACTGTGATTATCCGCTTCGTCTTCCTTGCCAGCTCCATTATACACACCTCATCAAGCGGCTTGATGAAACGGGCATTGACTACACAGGCATCAACGCCGTCCTTCTTTAACATTTCCGAGGCTTTCAGTGCAGGATAGACCGAGTTGCCCACAGCAAGAATAGCGATATCTTTTCCGTCAGTGACGACCTCCGCTTTCCCAATTTCAAGCACAGCAGGCCGCACGCCCAGAAGGGCATAAGGGCTTACTTTCCCCCTTGGATACCTCAGTACGGCAGGACCGTTATGTTCTAAAGCAAGCCTGAGCATCGCCCTCATCTCGTAACTGTCTTTAGGCGCCATAAAAATCAGATTGGGAATATGCCTGAGGAAAGATATATCGAACAGTCCCTGATGGGTCGCTCCATCCTCTCCCACGATCCCGGCCCGGTCGACCGCAAATACCACCGGAAGGTTCTGAAGACATACGTCATGAATTATCTCATCGTAGCCACGCTGCAGAAATGTGGAATAGATCGCCACCACAGGCTTCAGTCCCTGGCTGGCAAGCCCTGCCGCAAATGTCACAGCGTGGGGCTCTGCAATGCCCACATCGTAGAACCGATCAGGGAACTTCCCCGCAAAGCCGGCCAGGCCCGTGCCTTCTTTCATGGCTGCGCTGATCGCAACAACGCGCTCATCCTTGTCCGCGATTTCGGTAAGGGCGGTGCCGAAAATATCACAAAATGGCACACAGTCATCCTTTGGCCGGGCAACACCGGCAGAAGCTTTTTCAGACTGCGTCATCCCCGTGTCCACCTCGAAGGGACCAATGCCATGAAATATGCACGGGTCTTCCTCGGAAAACTTATATCCCTTGCCTTTTTTGGTCGCTACATGAAGCAGAATGGGTTCCGTAGAATTCCTGATCTCGTTTAAAGTTTCTATAAGCAACGGGATATCGTGCCCGTCTATGGGCCCCAAATAGTTGAATCCAAGGTCCTCGAACAGCCCGCCGGGAAGGAAGAACCCTTTAAGGCTTCCTTCAGCCTTCTGCGCTATTTTCGAGACCGCCTCTCCAATCCCCGGTATCCCTTCGAGAAGGGCCTTGGTATCTTTTTTGAAACGTTGATAGAACAAGCCTGTCAATACCCTGCTCAGATAACTGGAAAGCGCGCCGACATTCTCGGATATCGACATTTCATTGTCATTCAGGACCACGATAAGATCTCTTTTCATGTGCCCGGCCTGATCGAGACCCTCGAAAGCGAGTCCCGAGGTCATTGCACCGTCACCGATTACCGCAACTACCTTGAAATGTTCGCCTTTCCTGTACCCTGCCTCTGCAATCCCGAGTGCGGCGGATATGGAAGTCGAACTGTGGCCTGTCCCGAATGCATCATGCGGACTCTCCGCAATTCTCGGGAAACCGGATATGCCGTTGTACTTACGCAAAGTAGGGAAATCTTTGTACCTGCCGGTCAACAGCTTGTGGGAGTATGACTGGTGGCCGACATCCCATACTATCTTGTCGACCGGGGAATTAAAAACGTAGTGGAGCGCGATAGTGAGTTCAACCACTCCGAGGTTTGATGCCAGGTGTCCTCCGTTAATCGAAACCCTTTCTATAATCACGTTGCGGAGTTCCTCGGCAAGGGCCTTCAGTTCTTCCGGTTTAAGCGATTTCAGATCACACGGCGCTTTTATACGTTCAATAAGCATTTGTTTCAGTTTCTCCGTTCAAGCAAGCGATACGCAATAGAGCGCAGGGGGGCGGCTTTTTCATCAAAGACAGCCAACGCTTCCACAGCCTTTTCGACCAGTTCTTTTGCCTTTCTTTTCGACTCGCCGATACCGTACAGTTTCGGGTATGTCATCTTTTCCTTCTTCTCGTCCGAGCCGGCTGTCTTGCCCAGCACTTCCGTATCTCCCTCAACGTCAAGTATATCATCAATAACCTGAAAAGCGAGGCCCGTATTTTGCCCATAGCTTTCCAGCCCTCTCAGACGTTCCCCACTGCAGGAGGCTAAAAGCCCTCCGGATTTGACTGCGGCAGTTATAAGCGCGGCGGTTTTACATTTATGAATAAAAGATAAAGTTTCGGCGTCAGGTTCTTCTTTCTCAGACAGCAGGTCCTGCGCCTGGCCGCCAACCATGCCATACATGCCCGAACCGACGGCAATTTCATTAATGACCCTGACAACGGCCGAAGGGGAAATGGATACGACCGCATACTTATCATTTGAGAGCAGATAAAATGCCTCTGTCAGGAGGGCATCACCCGCAAGGATCGCCATCCCCTCGCCGAAGATCTTATGGTTCGTGGGCTTGCCGCGTCTCAAGTCATCGTCATCCATTGCCGGGAGGTCGTCGTGGATCAATGAATATGTATGGATCAGTTCGAGCGCCGCCGCATAAGGGAGCACGTCCTCCGTCTTCCCTCCGCAAGCCTCGTAAGCGGCAAGGCAAAGAATCGGCCTGATCCTCTTGCCTCCGGCGGAAAGCGAGTAGACTACGGATTCCTGAAGCCTCGCAGGGACAGCAGGAGAGGCTGAAAAATACGATTCCAGGAACGAGTCGACAAGCTCTTTTCTGCTCTTAAGATAACTCTTTATATCCACGTTCTGTTCATTCCCATTCGATAGTACCGGGGGGTTTTGATGTTATGTCGTAAACGACCCTGTTTATGCCCTTTACTTCATTGATTATTCTGTTTGCTATCCTCTCCAGGACTTCGTTGGGAATCCTGGCCCAGTCGGCAGTCATACCATCGAGACTGGTCACGGCCCGTACAGCAACGACATTTTCATATGTCCTTTCATCGCCCATGACACCCACGCTTTTTATGGGAAGGATAACAGCAAACGCCTGCCATATCGACCGGTACAGTCCTGCCAACCTTATCTCTTCAAGCACAATGGCATCCGACTCCCTCAGCATATCAAGCTTTTCAGCTGTTACGTCGCCGATGCACCGTATGGCAAGTCCCGGGCCCGGGAACGGCTGCCGCCAGCATATCTCCTCAGGAAGTCCCAACTCTTCACCCAAAAGGCGCACCTCATCCTTGAAAAGCTCCCGCAGGGGTTCAATAAGTTTCAACTTCATCACGTCCGGCAGCCCGCCAACATTATGATGACTCTTAATGACTGCCGATGGTCCCTTGAAAGATACGCTTTCAATAACATCCGGATACAGTGTGCCCTGGGCAAGAAACTCGGCATCTGTTATCTTTTTTGCCTCTTCCTCAAAAACAGCGATAAATTCATTGCCGATTATCTTTCGCTTCATTTCAGGCTCTGTGACCCCCGCCAGTTTTTTGAGGAATCTGGCACGCGCATCCACATAATCGAGTTTAATATGAAAGTGGTCCCTGAAGGTATTCCGAACCTTCTCTGCTTCATCTTTTCTCAGCAAGCCGTTATCGACAAATACGCAAGTGAGGCTATCGCCTATTGCCTTATGCACTAGCATGGCGACAACAGAAGAATCAACGCCGCCGCTCAACGCACAGACCACTTTTTTATTGACTGTTTTCGAGCGAATATCAGCCACCGCCCATTCAATGAAAGAGGACATTTCCCATGTGGGACGGCACCCGCAAATCGTATAGACAAAATTCTGCAGTATTCTTGTCCCTTCGTCGGTATGGACCACCTCGGGATGAAACTGAAGGGCGTAAAGTCTTGTCTCCTTGTTCGCCATAGCAGCTATCGGTGAATTGTCCGTATGACCCGCTACTGAAAAACCTTCCGGTAAAAGCTCTATCCTGTCTCCATGACTCATCCAGACTTTAGACTTCTGAGTCATTCCCCACAGGAGGTCGGAATCGTCATCGATCATGAACTCGGCTTTGCCGTATTCCCTTTTGGCGGCTTTAGCCACATCCCCTCCCAGGTAGCGGGCCATTAGCTGCATACCGTAGCAAACACCCAGAACAGGAATGCCGAGCCTGAACACCTCCAAATCAGGGACAGGAGATCCGGCATCATAAACACTGGAAGGGCCGCCTGAGAGGACAATGCCTTTAGGTCTGAAAGACTTTATCTTGTCAATGGAAGCGTTAAAAGGGAATATCTCGGAATAAACCTTGCTTTCCCGTATCCTTCTGGCAATAAGCTGCGTATATTGGGAGCCGAAATCAAGAACTAATATTTTATCGTCAAGTATCATAATATCTTTTTGGCAAAAGGCAAAAGGCTAAGGGCCAAAAGGTTGATGGACTTGTAAAAACGGCAATAAAATCTATACTTTTTTAGTTTTAACCTTTAGCCCTTTGCCTTTTGCCTGTCTTTTATTGTTCTATCTGGTAATTGGGAGCCTCTTTAGTGATGATGACATCATGGACATGGCTCTCTCTCCATCCTGCATTGGTAATCTGCACAAATTTGGCATTCTTTCTCAAATCTTCAAGCGTAGTACAGCCGCAGTACCCCATTCCAGCCCGGAGCCCTCCGACTAACTGGTGCATGCTCTGACCAACAGGCCCCTTGAAAGGCACTCGTCCTTCAACGCCCTCAGGCACCAGTTTTTGTTTTTCAACGCCCTGCTGGCCGTACCGGTCCTTTGTGCCCTGTTCCATAGCACCCAGAGAGCCCATGCCCCGGTATACTTTATAGCTCCTGCCCTGAAAAAGGATTATTTCTCCCGGTGATTCGTCTGTGCCGGCAAAAAGGCTGCCGATCATAATACAATGCGCGCCTGCGGCAATCGCCTTTGTTATGTCGCCTGAATACTTTATGCCTCCGTCAGCGATAATAGGGATATCAGACCCGGATGCTACCGAATAGCAGTCCTTTATCGCAGTAAGCTGCGGCACACCGGCACCGGCCACTATCCTTGTGGTACAAATGGAACCAGGTCCTATGCCCACTTTTACCGCATCGGCGCCGGCTTCAATCAGCTCGCGTGCCCCGTCTGCAGCCGCAACGTTTCCTGCAATTACATCGATGCCGAATCTCTTTTTCACTTCTTTGAGCGTGCTAAGCACCGCCCTGGAATGACCATGGGCTGTATCAATCGCTATAACATCCACTCCTGCCTTGACAAGGAGTTCGGCCCTGTGCAGCGCCTCTTCGCCGACGCCTATTGCCGCACCCACTCTGAGTCTTCCCATACGGTCCTTGCAGGCATTGGGATACTTTCTCCTTTTCTCGATATCCTTGATCGTAATCAGCCCTTTCAAATTAAACTCGTCATCAACAATAGGGAGTTTCTCTATCTTGTACTCATGCAGGAGCTGTTTCGCCTTTTCGAGAGTAGTCCCGACAGGACCGGTTATAAGGCGCTCCTTAGTCATGATATCCGACACTTTCTTCTTGAAGTTGGTTTCGAATCGCATGTCCCTGTTGGTCAGAATTCCAACCAGTTTGCCTTTGATTGTGACCGGAACTCCGGATATCCTGTACCGCTCCATCTGGCGTAATGCCTCGGAAATCAACGCATCCGGAGCAATGGTAATAGGATCTGAAATCATGCCGCTTTCGGATTTCTTCACCTTGTCCACTTCCAAAGCCTGTTTTTCCGCCGACATTGCCCGGTGAATTATCCCCAGACCTCCTTCGCGGGCAACTGATATGGCAAGACGCGATTCGGTGACAGTGTCCATCGCAGCGCTTATGATCGGGATATTCAGCTTTATGTTTCTGGTCAACTTCGTTCCGACATCGACGTCTTTCGGCAGGACATCGGACTTCGCCGGCAACAAAAGGACATCATCAAACGTCAACCCGAGAGGCAGTTTATCATCAAGCATTCAATCACTCCTCTTCTTAAATATTGCCTGAGATTATACCATTTCTGTCACAACACAGGCAAAAGATAAGGGTCAGGCGACGTTAATCTTTCAAGAGATGAGGTCTGCATTGACCTTTACATGCATCTGCTTTCTGAGACCGTCGACATATGAAGCGAGAGCAGCATTCCTGTTGCTGATAATCATTGCCTGCAATTTTTCATTTATGACCTTTTCGTCGCCTGAAACATCCTTGAGGTCGAGAGGATTCACCTCTGCGGACAACCATATAAGCTGCCTCATCTTTGCCGACACCAACTGCTGCCTGACTGAGTTTTCGAAAGTCTCGGGTGTTTGGCGCTGCAGTTGAAGCACCCTGAAATAAATGTCCTGCCTGAAGACCCCGTCTCTCATAAACATCGGTTCATGGGTAATGGTATCCTGAAGCTCCTTATCCGACACCTGGATTCCCAGGTCCCCGGCAGCAATCAAAAGCACCCTCTCCGCTATGAGGCTGTTAAGCACAACCTCCTTCAACTTCATGTTCTTTTCCATTTCCTCATTAAACTGGTCCTTGTACATATCACGTAACGAGGCCCTCATCTGCTCATAAGCCCGCCAGTATTCTTCGGCAGTGATCTTTTCCCTGCCGATTTCGGCAACACTCGGCGCACCGCCCTTATCTACCGATCCCACCCCCCAGAATATGAAGGACAGGATGACGATTATAAACAACACATAAAAAAACCGCGCGTGTTTGCGCATGGACTGGAGCATCTACTCAATACCTCCCTCTTCAACCTCGATTCTCAGATCCGGACTTTTCTTCGGGAACAATCGTGGATACCGCATGCTTATAGATAAGCTGTTCATTCACTTCCTTAAGCAGAATAACAAAACTGTCGAACCCTTTGACAACCCCTTTCAGCCTCACTCCATTTGTGAGATAAAGCACCACCGGGATTTTTTCTTTCCGCAACTGGTTCAGGAAAAGATCCTGAAGATTCTGCCCTCTGGTAACCATGCCCCCTCCTCTCAACCTATAGTAGCCAGTAGTCCTTGTACTCAGTCCTTTTTACCTTAAAGCATTTTTTTTAATAATTCAAGGAATATATGCCGGCACCCTTGCCGGCACCCTTGATTGAAGCGTATGTTATACTATTAATAATCAGCAGTAAAGAGAAAAACCGTAAGAATTGGCTGCTTGCTGCTGAGAACTTTTTTTGGAAAAGAGGTGTCGTGATGCCTATTTTTGAATATACGTGCGAACAGTGCGGCCAGGATTTTGAAAAGCTTGTTTTCGGAAACCAGAAGGTAACTTGTGTCGCATGCGGGTCCGGGAATATTAAAAAGAAATTCTCGGTATTCGGGATGAGCGGGGTGGAGCATGCCCCCTCTTCAGGGTGCGCTTCCTGCAGTTCAGGGTCATGCAGTTCCTGCAAATAAGGCAGGTATAGGGCAAAAAAGGCCAAGGCTCAACGGGCAAAACACAGACAGAGTGCGTTAGTTTATTTTACCTTTAGCCTTGCACCCTTGGCCTTTTGCCTGAATAGAGGTATTTTAATTATGGGCGATCAGAAATTTGAATCCGGCATAGAAACCGAGATCAGGCAGAAAACAAAAAAGCCTTCACTGTACAAGGTATTGCTGCTTAACGATGATTACACTACTATGGAGTTTGTTATCCAGATACTTGAGTCAGTCTTTCACAAATCCTCTGTAGAAGCTACGCAGATCATGTTCCATGTGCACAAGAACGGTTCGGGATTGGCTGGCGTATTTACGCGGGAGATCGCCGAGACAAAGATCCATGTCGTGCAGGAACTTGCCCGTAAAAACAAGTTTCCGCTGAAATGCGTGATGGAGCGGGAATGATCAACAAAGCGCTGGAACTGACACTCGAAGCCACAATCCTCGACGCAGAAAAGAAGAGGCATGAATACCTGACAGTAGAGCATATACTTTTTGCGGCGCTTCACGATGAATGGGGGATTGAAATCATATCCAGTTGCGGCGGCAATATCGCCCGGCTCAAGTCCAGGATCGAGATTTTTTTTGATGAGAATATCCCAAAGCTGGCAGGCGATCCCGATCTCCATGCAAAACCGACGATAGCCTTCCAGCGCGTGCTGCAAAGGGCGTTGAGCCATGTGCAATCAGCGGGAAAACAGGAAGCTGATGCCGGTGATATTGTATCGTCGATTTTTCTGGAAGAGGATTCTCATGCAGTCCACTTCCTCGAATCAGAAGGCGTTACGCGGCTTGATGTTCTCAATTACGTTTCCCACGGCATATCAAACCTCTATGAATCCTCTGAGCAGGATGCTGAAAACGGACAGGAGCAGCCGTCGACTGCGCCGCAAAAGGGCCGGGGATTGCCGTCAAGAGATCCCCTCAGGCAGTTTACAGTGGATTTGATAGAAAAGGCGGCAGAGGGGCGAATAGATCCTCTGATCGGGCGCGGACCCGAGATCAAGAGGACGATTCAGGTCTTATGCAGACGGAGGAAAAATAATATTATCTTTGTCGGAGAGCCCGGAGTGGGCAAGACCGCAATCGTTGAAGGCCTCGCACTCAGCATACAGCAGGGGAAAGTTCCGGATGTGCTTAAAAAGACGAAGATATTCTCGATGGACATGGGGGCGCTGCTTGCAGGCACGAAATACCGGGGAGATTTTGAGGCCCGGCTTAAAGCGACCCTCAAGAGCATCGGTAAAATCCCCGATGCGATTCTTTTTATCGATGAGATTCATACCGTTGTCGGGGCCGGCGCTACCAGCGGCGGCTCTATGGATGCTTCCAATATATTGAAACCGTTGCTGAACTCGGGCGCACTGCGCTGCATCGGGGCTTCTACCTACGAAGAGTACAGGAACCATTTCGAAAAAGACCGCGCTCTGTCAAGAAGGTTCCAGAAAATAGAGATACAGGAGCCCGACATAGATGAGACTGTACTGATCCTTAATGGATTAAGGAACTATTATGAAAAATTTCATGGGGTTGCATTTACGAGAAACGCGCTTAAAGCCGCAGCTGAGCTTTCAGCCAAATACATTAACGACCGCTTTCTGCCTGACAAAGCCATCGATGTGATCGACGAGGCCGGAGCGGCGCTTAAACTGAGACAACACACAGGAAAAAACGCACTATCGGTGTGGCCGACATAGAAAGAGTGGTTTCGGGTATAGCTAGGATTCCTTCGCAGTCGATTTCCACATCCGACATCAACAGACTTAAACAGCTTGAGGACGAATTGAAGCAGACAGTGTTCGGCCAGGATGAGGCTATTCACTCTCTTGTGGCCTCTATTAAGCGCTCGCGGGCGGGATTGGGTTCTCCTGAGAAGACTATCGGGTCATTTTTGTTTACCGGCCCCACCGGAGTGGGGAAAACCGAGGTATCAAAACAACTGGCTTCATCATTAGGAGTACAGTTCATCCGCTTTGACATGAGTGAGTATATGGAGAAGCATACGGTGGCCCGGCTGATAGGGGCGCCCCGGGATACGTCGGCTTCGACCAGGGGGGACTGCTCACAGACAGTATCAGGAAGCATCCGTACAGCGTTCTGCTCATGGATGAAATCGAAAAAGCACACCCTGATATTTTCAGTATTCTCCTTCAGGTGATGGACTACGCAACATTGACGGACAATAACGGGAAAAGGGCTGATTTCAGAAACGTCATTCTCGTTATGACCTCTAATGCAGGCGCGCAGGATTTGTCAAAGAGCGTTATCGGCTTCGGCGACAGAAGCAAAGACACCCAGTTGAAGGGGAAAGAGGCCATTGACAGGTTGTTCAACCCGGAATTCAGGAACAGGCTCGATGCCATAATAAGCTTTGCGCCTCTTACACTTCAAATTATGGAGAAGGTAGTAGACAAGTTCATTAAAGAACTCGAACGTCAGCTCACCCGGAAAAAGGTCTCGATTTCCCTTTCCGGCGAGGCCCGGCAGTGGCTTGCCCAAAAGGGATACGACAGTGTTTTCGGGGCCCGTCCCCTGGCCCGGCTGATCCAAACAGAAATAAAGGACGCTCTGTCTGAAGAAGTGCTTTTCGGCAGACTGAGTAAAGGCGGGACGGTCAATATCGGCCTGGACCAGGACCGTTTAAGCTTCCAGTATAACGGATAATTAACAATTAATAATGAGTAATGATGAATTAAGGAAAATTAATTTTCTTTTACCGTAATTGCTCATTGTGCATTGCTAATTGTTAATTGATATGATTTTCCGGCTTACAGGCGATTTGATTTTCCCTCCACCCGAATTGGCTGATGACAACGGCCTGCTCTGCGTTGGAGGAGACCTTAGTGAAAAGCGCCTCCTGCTTGCCTATTCAATGGGAATCTTCCCATGGTATTCAGAAGATTATCCTGTGCTATGGTGGTCACCTGACCCCAGGCTCGTACTATTCCTCCGGGAACTGAAGGTGACCAGAAGCCTGAGGCAGGTGCTTAAAAAGAATACCTATAAAATCACGATGGATACCGCATTTCCGGATGTTATAAGAAACTGCGCTGTCAGCAAAAGAAAGACGGACGAGGGTACGTGGATTACGGCGGACATGACGGATGCCTATGTGCAACTGCACAGCTCAGGCTTTGCGCATTCCGTTGAAAGCTGGTACGAGGGCGAACTTGCAGGAGGCCTTTATGGAGTTGCGCTGGGTGGCGCATTCTTTGGAGAATCAATGTTCGCCAAAAGGAGCGATGCCTCCAAGGTCGCCTTCGTGACTCTTGTCCAGCATCTTATTGCATGGAATTTCTCGTTTATCGACTGCCAGGTTACTACCAGGCACCTTCTGAATTTCGGGGCACGGGAAATCCCGCGGTCCGAATTCATGCAAAACCTGAAGCAGGCGCTCACAAAACCGACTAAAAAAGGCAAATGGCGAAAGGCTAAAGGTGTCTTTTATTTCAGCCTTTAACCTTTCCTTTTGCCCTTGGCCCTTGGCCTTTTGCCTTGTTTTATTTATTCAGGATATTTGAAGGGATTCCCCCTCAAAATAGCGTCCACTTTCAAAGGCACACCCTTAAAGATAAAAACAGCCATCCCGCGATCTTCAGTTGTTTTTGCGTCCTTCACCCAGGCCCCCTTCCAGGAGACGTAGAGGCTTACATTGCCTCCATCTATTTCCACCAGTACAGGACTAAAAGTCAACTGGGCAGAATCAAAGCTTTTTATTACGCTGGCGATTTGTTTGAAACCGTCCCTGGTCGTATTCTTCTCGATGTCGAACAAATCCCTTTTCAGGTAGGCATCCTTTATTTCATCGGCAATAGCAAAGGTTTCTGTCGCCGTTTTAGAATCTTCCGATACCCTCTTGATCTCTTTTTTCCCGCACGAAACAACAAGGACGGCCATAACAAGAACAACGGCCATCAAAACAAACCTTTTCATATATCCCTCCAAATGAGCTTACAAGCTGGTAAGCCGGTATGCAGATTCATTTATAATCGTGATCTGAATTATAGATGATTTGATTAACTTTATTAAAGACCGCAATGCTTTTTAATTTGCCTTTAGCCTTTTGCCTTCATTATCATACCATTATGAAATTGGTGGCGCAGAACAGAAAAGCATACCATGACTATTCCATTGAAGACACCCTGGAGGCGGGCATACAGCTCCTTGGCACAGAGGTCAAATCACTCAGGGATGGCAAGGCAAACCTGAAGGACAGTTACGTCCTCATCAAGGACACAGGAGTATTTCTGTTCAATTGCCACATTAATCCGTATACGCACGGGAATATGATGAACCATGATCCGCTCAGGACAAGAAAGCTCCTTCTGCACCGTAAAGAAATAGAGCGGCTGAGAGGTAAAGCGCAGACCAAAGGATATACTCTCATCCCGCTTAAAATCTATTTTAAGGGCCCCTTTGCGAAGGTCGAAATAGGGCTCGGGAAAGGCAAACGGGAATATGAGAAGAGGGAAACCATCAAGGAACGCGAGGCTAAGAGAGATATCGAACGGGCGATGAAGACGGGCTCGTAAAAAGGCCATATGCGGCGTTGCACTTCTTTCTTCGTCACTGCGGCGTACCAACAAGTACGCCTCATTCCTCAGACTTCGTGCGCCTTGCCTATGGCCTTTTTACGAGCCCTTTAGATATAATAGTATATGACCTCGGGGGCGATAGGACTCGACGGGGGTTATGAGGCTCAAGTTGCATGCCGTGGCTCCATCACCACGTAAAAAGATGGAACAAAACACAAACGCCAACAACGAACTGGCAATAGCTGCTTAACCAATAGCAGCGCGCTCCTTCAGCGATGCCTGTACACTGAATAAGAGCGTCATATTACAGGATGCCGCCGGATGATTCCCTTAATTCCGGCGAAAGACCAAGGGATAGGTTATCAGAGGGCCCGCCTGCTGGCACACTGATGACCGAGCATTAAATAGGCTGGATATGCATGTAGAAGCTTGGGAATAGTGCTTTCGGACGCGGGTTCGATTCCCGCCGCCTCCACCATTTTATTATTATAATCCAAAGAGTTTACTCGTTCCCAATTCGTTCCTGCTATCCTTTTCCTTATTTTATTCGTTACCGATGTAGACAGATATGCGAAGGATCGCGAGCATTTGCTCTTTTTCTCCATATTGTCCTAGAAAACATAGGGGGCAGCATTCCCAATTTAAGCTCGTATATGGGATATTAAATTAATTGCAATTTTCGCCGAAAGATATGATAGAGTTAAATTATGCTATCAATTGATAGCGTTTTTGGTTTACTTTTTTAGGAGGGTTGCCTTATAATGCTAGAACCTCTTGATATTTTTGCCACATATTTTTTGTGGTATAGTATTCGTTGTGGGCTTACCAACGACAGAGGAAATAGAAACCTTTTTACGGGAGTTCAGGAGGTGCTGGGATGGGAATATTGTTCCTCGCTTGGATTCCAGGAATGAAGAAACTCTTACCGAATTGGGTCTCACAATCAGACAGCGGGCAGAAGAAGTACGTAAGTTAAAGAATACCGATTATTTTAGGGGACCCTCTCAGGACCATGAAAGGCCTAATCAAGAATGGTGGGAGTTCGGCAAGATGGTCAAAGGTCAGGAGGTTTACATTAAGATCAAAGTATATACGTCCGATAGCGGAAAAAGACTTGGAAAATGTATGTCCTTCCATTTTCCAGATGAGGGAAAGCCAATCACCTACCCCTACAAAAAGGAGAAAGGATAAATATGTTTACTAAAATTCGGGAATTGAGGGATGAATGTCCACTTTGCGAGGGTGTAAGAGATCTCGATTATGGAAGTAAAAAGGAAGTTATCCGAGTGCGAGGTGAGGGAATAGATGTCGAGTCGAAATTATATTACTGCAAGTCGGGCGATCACTATTTCCAAAGCTTTGAGGATGATGAAGAGAGAATTCAAAGCGCTTATAGAGAGTATCGTAAAAGAAAGGGGCTCTTACAACCTGAAGAGATCAGGCAGATAAGAGAGAAATACGGATTGAGTCAGAGGGCTCTTGCTCGCTTACTTAATTGGGGACTCATAACTATCCAAAGATATGAGGCTGGAGCAATTCAAGATCCTGTTCACAACGACTTATTATTCTTATTATCAGATCGCTATAGCTTTAGAAGATATTTCGAATCTAAAAAGAATGCTATTCCAGAAAGAATTAGGCGGACGATTGAGTCCGGGTTAAAAGATTTAGATAGCCAGTTGAACTTTATATTTGAGCAAATACGAGCTAAAAATGAAGAGATCTGCTCTGAAGAACTGGTTCCAGCAAAACTTGGACAAAACATTGGGACATTGAAAGTTCTTGCAAAAGCTTTTTCATGCTGTGGTTATAAGGAAGTATCCTCTAAACAGATTCGCATTATAAACAATGCTAAGTTATCGAGTTGGCAGACAGCTGACAAAAAAACAATTAACAAAAGAAATCTTTTACCCACTGGGGAAGGAGAACTAGCCATTGCCGCCTGAAATGACGTTTGCAGATTTTAGATTATCGAAAGTGGATTTCCTATCAATCCCAAATTTGACGAGAAAACTAAACAAACAACAATTAGTCCACAACTTTCGTTAAACCACGAGTTCAGACCGAATGAAAAAGAACTTGTAGTTTTAATTGGCATAAGACAGATTAAAGGGAACATTCCATTTTACTTTGACGTCCAAGCAGGAGGGCTTTTTAAATTTAACGCTATCCCTGATGAAAAGATGTTAAACCAACTGGGAACAATAAATTGTCCATCTATTTTATTCCCATATGTTAGAGAAACGATCGCCGATTTAACAAGGAGAGCTGGATTCCCTCCATTACATTTAGCGCCAGTCAATTTTATTGAGTTCGCAAAAAATATAGCGGAGAAAAAAACTGCTCCAAAAGCTAAAACAGCCACTAAATAAGTATGGGATTCTAGTTATATGTGAAGCAGCATCGTAAGCTTCCCCATGTTCAGTCCGCTGTACAAAATTGCAAACAACAAAAAGGCGAAAAGTCTATCCATTTTCTATTGCCAGAGGTAATGGATTAATCCGATTAACTAACTTTGGAGTTCTAGACTTCTATTTAAGCGCATCAAAGTCTATGATAATCAAGACACCTTTAGCTGTGTCATATGGAACTATCATTGAATATGCGAAAATCCCGCTGATCGCAGATTGCAGAAGAAGACTCATATACTGAATTGATGATAAATATGGTGAATCGCCAATGGTTAGAAAAGCAGCAGCAAGAATAATCAGCACGACTTGCTCTCGTACTGCCAGAACCATCTGAGATCGTGTATTAGTGAAAGCATCTCCGTGGCCGTGACCCTCGACCAGATCGCGTATTTTCGTGAGCACAATACCCATCGTCGCTGAATTTACTGCCAGTAAAGCCACAAGAAGCGTAATTAAATTCTGGTGCAAGAACCCATTAAAAAAGGTACTTCCCACCCAGGCCTGTAATACCTGGACTAAGAAGCCCAATGCAAGAGAAATTAGTGAGGTGCGTAATACGTGTTGAATCAACCCAGAATTCCCTTAATAGTTTCTACAACTTCCGCTGCAGTTCCTTGTAGGTGAAACTCGTTTATTTCAACCTCTTTAACAGTGCTTGACGTATGAATCTTCTTCTTAACACCTATGATTCTCACAGTGATATCACCGCCACCCTCACTGCTGTATTCAACAAGTCCTGACACTGTCTTGTTGGCAGGCTCGACTTTCAAGGCTGAACTTGGGTCTGATGAAATATTAATCTTGTTTCGTGTCGAGTTAGTTTGTTTAGCAAACTCCCTGAGGTCTTCCGGAAGGGACCCTGAAATATTAGCCATGTTTGGCGTGATAATTTCAAACTCAATCTCCTGAACCTTGCCTTCGAATCGTCTGATGATATCCCAAAACACCTTCTTTTCAAAAAGGGGCTCCCATAGGAGCCGTATCTGCCGTTTGGCAAGATTCGGTGCTATCGAACCGAAAATCAGTCGAACTACGGTATCTGTAGATTGAAATGCCGTAGTCCGTCGCTGAACCGCAATGAGTTGTTTATCTGGTTCATTCCAAATTGCGACAATAATCGAAGGCCAATTGTCCAGTTCTTCTTCTGTGAAGTCTTTTGTTTCTCTGCTCAAGGAGCGATTTACTGCTACCTTATAAAGAAAAAAGTTATCTTCTTCAAGCAGCTTTTTTGTTAATGTATCTGTTTGACCTAGCCCAAACGACTTTATAGACCGAACCGCATCTGCGAAAAACTCATTTTTACGCGCAATGAGATCATCAGCCGTTTTAATACCGTCAATCAAGTCTCCTTGAAAATGACGATCAAAAGGCAATAATTGGTAGCGGTAGATGTGAAAACGTGCCTTATTCGTCTTCATAATACACGATTAAACTAACATACTTGTATTTGATTATCAATGAAAATGTGCTAGAGGAGAACAGCATGAAAGTAAAAATGTTCGTCAATGATGGTGACATTCCGAAGCTAGAAAGAGAAATATCCAAGCGGCTCACTGAAAATCGCATAGACGTCGAGCATTCGCATATCCAACAGAGTTACAATTACGACAGAGAATCCAAGACATCTATGACGCTGATCTCTATTTGGTACGAGGAGATTATATAGCATTCACCTTTAATAGTTGCCGTCTGTAAAAGGAGGACAACATGACACGGCTAACACCCGCCGAGTCACTAGTAATGAACGCCCAAAAATTAGTAAATGAAATTTCGAAAAATGAACTGAACGGCAACAGAAGCGAAGTGGTAATATCCTGGCAAACCCGGACATCCGGCAACCCGCAGTTCATGACGGTAAAGAGAGAAAACAAATCCACTCAAATTCATAGAAGTTCGTTCGAAACATATTTTAATGCGGGCAACAAAGACTTTAAAAAGCAATATCGAAAAGGTGTTAATCGGCGTCGAAAATTGACCCACCATCGGCGTCCAATTTTGACCCACCCCAGCGGTTAGTTTTTCTTAGAGTTTCTGGTCTTGATTCTCCAGCTCTCGTTACCTGTTTCGATGATATCACAATGATGGGTGACTCTGTCCAGAAGCGCAGTAGTCATCTTGTTATCTGCAAAGACCAGGGGCCATTCTCCGAAGGTCAGATTGGTAGTTATGAGCAGAGAGGTTCGCTCATAGAGCTTTGATATCAGATGAAACAGGAGTTGTCCACCGTTTTTCGAAAACGGCAGATATCCCAATTCATCAAGCACAACGACATGAAGCCGTGTTAGGCTATCCGCCAGCTTGCCGCCACGTCCTGCCAGTTTTTCTTGTTCAAGCTGATTGACCAGATCGACCACATTGAAGAAGCGTCCTCGTTTTCCATTTTTGATTGCCTGACGGGCTATGGCTATCGCCAAGTGAGACTTGCCCGTACCAGTGCCTCCAACGAAGATAACGTTGCTATTTGCCGAGAGGAATTGACCTTGGTAAAGCGAGCGGATCTGGGCCTCATTGACCGGAGATGAACTGAACTCAAAGCGGTCTATGTCCTTGTCTACAGGGAACCTTGCCTGTCCAAGGCGGTAGCGTATGCTCCGGGCAGTCCGCTCCCCCAGTTCAGCCTCCAGAAGATCCAACAGTATCTTCTCCGGAGTGCGTCGCTGCTTTATGCTGGCTGCCAACACCTCGTCAAAGACACTCTTCATGCCATACAGCTTCAAGCTCTCCATCGCTTCCAGAAGTTTATCTCGTAGCATGATCACCTCCCGTCAGAAGATCGTCATAACGGCTGCAGTTAGCAATAGGCAGGGTCTTTAGCTCAGGCAGATGAAGTGGGATCTCGTAGTCGGATATTTCAGGGTCATCATGTGTGCGGGACAGGGTGTTAAGTATTACATCTCTGTTGGCCACGCCGGCAGAAAGTGCTTCGGAACATGCCGTAACCACAGCATCCAGCCCATAGCTTGATACTGCACTCAGTATCCCGACGAACTGTCGGTCGCCATCAGGGCTCTTGCTGAGTAGTTGTCTTATCTCTATGAGAGGTTCAGGCAGTATCCATTCCTTAAAGGGAGCACCGTTACGCAGGGCTCCAGGTTTGTGCTTTAGTACCTCAATATAGTGCCAGGCATCGTAGATTATCTTGTCCCGGCCAAACTGTCGGCGGTGTTCTCCGATTACGTTACCATCATGGACAATGACGAGACGATCAGCATATGCCCGTATCATGGCTGTCCTGCCTACAACTGAAGCATTGACACTGTAGCGATTGCGGTCAAATGAAACCAGTGCCGTAGTCGATACTCGAACCGGTGTCTCTTTGTACCCGTCAAACGGAGAACTCAGAACCAGCAGCTGTTGCTTCTCCCTGGCGAAGTATTCTGCCACGGTGCCGTCTTTGAACTCGGGGTGTTTATGGCCGGCAGCTATAATCCGGCAGCGATCACTCAACCATTGATTCAGCTCGTCGAGGTCGGAGAACTTCAAACGGGGAACGAAGAGACGCTTGCGGATGAACTTGACCTGACTTTCTACCTGTCCCTTCTCCCAGCCCGCTGCCGGGGTGCAGGCTACAGGCTCAAACAGATAGTGCGATGAGAGGTTCTGAAAACGCCGGCTGAAGATCCGGTCCTTTCCCATTAGCACCTTGCTCACAACCGTCTTAAGGTTGTCATATATACCCTTGCGGCAGCTGCCGCCAAAATACTCAAAGGCCCGAACATGGGCATCAAGCACCATCTCAAGACTCTCTCGGGCATAGGCAACGCAAAACGGCATCCGACTGTAGCAGAGTCGGAAGTGGGCTACCTTTACTGTTACGACAACACCCCAAAGTTCAACCTGTTCATAGCTCCAGTCGAACTGGAATGCTTCCCCAGGGTCGAAGCTCTGCGGTATGTATGCTGTTACCTTCCTGCCTCCCTCGCTCTTGCGCCACTTCTGAACATACCGCCGTACACTGTCATATCCACCTTCAAATCCCTGACGCTGCAACTCCTCAAATAACAAGATGGCAGTCCGTTGTTCCCGGTCCGGTTTCGTGGCATCTGTTGCAAGATATTCAGATAACAACTCGTGATATGGGGCAAGCTTCGGATGAGGTTGATCTTTCCGATCATACGTGAACTCGGTGGCATCGCTCCGGATTACCTTCTTGACTGTATTGCGGGACAGCTTAAACTCTCGGGCTATTTGCCGAATCGATTTCCTGTCCCGGTGGTACGCGCATCGAATCTTACGGATTGTTTCCACTATCAGCATCTCCTTTCGTTTGCTCCTCTTTCTAGTTATTTCCAGATAGAGTGCAGGTTATGCTGAGGTGGGTCAATTTTGGACGCCGATTACCCCCTAAAGTGGGTCAATTTTGCATGCCGATTAACAAAAAGGCATCAAAACAAGGCTGGAACAACTGTTATGAGCCGGTAGACGATGGTCTTATCAAATTTCCTGGTCGTTCTAAATTTGAGCATTATCTGCCCATTTTTTTCACGAACTCATCAATATTGTCGTAGCGATTAATGTCTTTCCCCTCACGGGATTTCTTTAAAACCTCAGCAGTTTCCTCATTTGGGATTTCAACATTGAATGGCAATCCCTTCCTCAGCTTCACTTGCCGATAGAAAATATTTATCGCCTCAGTGCTTGTCAAGCCTAACTTGTGAAATATACGCTCAACATCGGCCTTCAACCCATCTTCTGTTCTTGCTCTTATCATTGCAGTCTTTGCCATATGCACCTCCTCAGATATTGTATCTCGATTGAGATACCGAAGTAAAGGGAACCCGGAAATCCCTCGCTTACCACACAAAGGGAATCAGCCTGTAACGCACCCTCTTCATATAGGTTTCGTAGCCTTTCAATTCCCGTTTCAGGAGCTTTTCTTCGACGAGGAGGATTCTCAGGACAATGGCCCCTATCGGAATGATTGTCAAAAGAGCGGCCGCATATGATTCCAGCCATAATGGAATGCCGGCTATAAACGGGATGAAGCCTGCATACATCGGATGGCGCACCACTCCATACACCCCTGTGTCGATAACCTTTTGATCTCTCTCTTCCTGGAGTTTCACGACCAGCGCTGCAAAGGTGTTCTCTTTGAGGGCGAGGTAGACGATCCACCAGCCTACGAGAAAAAAGAACAGCCCCAGAGATGAAATGATTATCGCGGGCCTGGCCATAAGGTGAAACCGGAACACATCCAGAGGAATCAGTGCGATAAGTCCATAGAAGGAGATTAGAAGGACCATCACTATTATCTTGTCGGTGAGGGGCTGCCCTTTTTGTATGGGCGACTTGAGGCGTTCCATAAGCAGGTCCTTGTGTGCGGGGAAAAGTCCGAACGTCGATGCTGCACTGGCCGCTATAAAAATGCCTAGTAAGAACCATGCACGCCACCAGTCCAAAGTGCCTGCCGGCAGGAACAACAGGGCGCCTAATATCAACATTTGCATGATGCTGCCGACTATCAATTTCAGAATAAGTATACGAGGGGACTTGTTTATAATTGCAGCGCCACCTTTATACTGTCTTCATCATCAAATGTCTGCCTGAAGCCGTATTTCCGCCCAAAATTTATCATCCTGACATTGTCCTTCTGGATTTCCATCCAGATCGATTTCAGGCCGATTTCCCGGGCCGCCACGACGCAGTATTCCATGAGCACATTGCCTACTCCTCTGCCCTGCCATTGATCTGATATCAAAAATGAAAGCTCCGCGTTTTCAAGGTCGGGAAGTTTGTTCAAAGCCGCATCTCCAATGATTTCTTCCCCGCCCTCTCCGGCAACTATAACAAAAGCCAGTTCGCGGTCATAGTCAATCTGGCAGAACCTGACCAATGTTTCATGAGTTATATTTCTGCTCAGAAGGCCAAACCGGGAAACAACCGTCTCATCCGACAGCGATTCGAGGAAGCGGCGCATGGCCGGTTCGTCTTCCGCGCGAACAGGCCGTATGAGAATGGATGATCCGTCCTTCAGAACTGACTCACGCACGTATTTGAAAGGATAGGTTGGAATCGCCAGATGCGGAATGCATAGGTCTCCTTTGTTCCACTTGCACGCCTTGTGCATGTCAGGGTCGACATCAATACTTGCATTCAGGACGAAGCCTCCCTTTTCCGTAAGCATGAAGGGATTGATATCGATTTTATTGATCTGTGGGAAATCGACGATCAATTGCGAAAACCTGGCCAATACCTCATCAAGGAGCCCCAAAGAATCCTTAAAGATATCCATACCCTCAAGATATTTGTAAATTCTGGTTTCCTCCATCAGGTGCCTTGCCAGTGTCCTGTTAAGAGGCGGCAGCCCTATTGAATAGTCCATCACGGCGTCGCGGAATAGTCCTCCTGCGCCGAATATTATCACTGTGCCGAAATCCCGGGTTTTTTTTGCCCCCAGAGTAAGTTCACAGCCTGCTGCATGATGTTCTGTTGCGGGAGAGGGAATGCGGCAGGGAATGCCGTATGCTTCCAGTATTTCGGCTGCATCAGCGGGGCGGAGCGAATGCCTGTCTCTCTCCGCGTAGTAGCCGATAATACTTTTTGCCTTTTCAGTTTGAGGAGTGAAATCCGGAGCAACAATTTCAGGAGTCTCCCGGAGCAGCCTCAAATTATCGTCGTACCTCTGCATGTACATAAAACACCTTACTGCCTGGTCAGGCATAAAATAAGTCGGGATATTTTTTATCTTGAAATATTCCCTGGCTTCGGCCACCGTTTCATCCCCGAGCAGCGCCGCAAATACGGGGATGACGGGACATGTCGCTGCAATTGATGCTGCTGCTTCCGCAACATCTCCGGCATCTATCCCGGAAAACGGAATATAGATCAGCAAAATGCCATCGACATCTTCGTGAATTAAACATTTTCCTAATGCAGCCGCATAGTCAGCCGGCAACGCATTCGAATTAAGATACATTGGATTTGCACTGTTTGCCGGTTGGGCCAGTTCTCCGCCAAACCTCAAAAGCATATCAACAGCCATGTCAGCCGGGGCAATGGAATTTGATATAACAGCCAGGCGTTTTCCTTTGGGACGATTTTGCTTTGCGAGAGTTTCTATCATATATAAACTGTCGGACACGTCATCTACTTTTACAGCGCCTGCTCTTTTAAAAGCGGCCTCATAGATTTTGTCTTCATACGCCGAAATACCAGTCCCGCCCGGCTTGATGATTATTACGGGCCTGCTGCCCGCAAAACTTCGCACAGCGGCTATGAACCTTGCACCATTTCTAATTTCCTGCACGTGGAGAACAATCGCTTTGGTGGAAGTATCCATCCCTAGAAAATCGATTACATCCGACAAGTTAACATCCAGTTTGTCTCCAAGTGAAATAAAATAGCTGAAGCCGACGTTCTTGCTCATCGCATGTTCCAGAAACGCCGATGCAAAATTGCCCCCTTGTGAAACAAACGCGATGTTTCCTTTTCGGGGCAACCGGGGTAAAAGTCCGGCGTTCAGATTTATGCCGGGTCTTAAAAATCCCAGCGAATCGGGCCCAATTACCCTGAACCCGTAGATTGAAGACAGTCTTCTGATCTGGTCCGGGAGGGTTCCCGGATCTTCAATCGGGCAGTCAGTGACAGGAGCGAGAATCAGAACTGCTTTTACATTCCTCCGTCCACATTCGTCGAGCACGTCGACGAATGTTTCACGAGGGGAGGCCACTATTGCCAAATCGACCTCCTGAACCTGCTCTGTGCCCGGGTCAACAAGATAAACAACGCCTTCGAAGCCCTTACCGGTGAGATTTCTGAGAACATAGTATCCTGCGGCTTTCCTGTCATCGATCGCACCAATAATAGCGATGCTTCGCGGATTAAATAAAACGTCCAGGTTTCTGATCGACATAAGCCCTCCGGTCAATTCAATAAAAGTATATCACGTAAAAGCGCGTCGGGCGTTCAGCGCTTGACGCATTTTTCAATTTACTTTTACGTTTCATGCTGTTAAAATGAAGAAAAATTTAGCCGGAGGACTGGATGGCACAAAAAAAATCACCAGCAAAAAAGAAAAGCATATTAAAGAAAGCTGCTGTTAAAAAGCCAGCGGTAAAAAAGGCTGTCGTTAAAAAAACCATTGTCAAAAAGGCTGTCGTTAAAAAAGCTGTTGCTAAAAAAGCTGCGGTAAAGAAAGCTGCTCCCAAAAAAGCTGCGGCAAAAAAGGCGGCTGTAGTACGCAAGCCTGCACAGAAAAAAGTGACGCAAAAAAAAGCAGGTGCCGCTAAAAAGACACTCCCGAAAAAAACCGCTGTATCCAAGCCGGCAGCAAGAAAGGCGACGTCTGCAGCGGTGCAACCACTTCCTAAAAGGCCTGCGTTCCGGGTGCACATTACGGCGAGAAAGGCCGGACTGGGATCGGTAATCGCGAAAATAACCGGTGCAATAAAAAAATCAGCTCCAAAAAGAGAAGGACCTCTAAAAAACTGACGGTCTCGTAAAAAGTCCATATGCCAGTTCCACCCCAGCAAGTCTGCGACTTGCCGGGGACCCCGTTGCGCTGCATCCTTTGCGGCGTGCAGAAAGTGCGCCTCATTTATCAGGATTTGCGCGCCTTGCCTATGAACTTTTTACGAGACCGTCTGCTTTTTAGTGTTGCTGATGACGCCAACGGTCTTTTCCCCGACCGGATCTATTCCATATTAAAAGTCGCCACTTCCTTAATGCCTGGAAGATACTCGCCGACCGGCACCAGCTTCTTGCCCTGGTCTATACAGCCTACTACGATTACCCACAATTGGTTCAGTTCTTTTTTTTCTTTTTCGTTCTCCGGCGTAAATTTGATCAGTGTCCCTTCCAGCTCAATTTTCATGAAACTCCTCCGTATTCAATTATGAAGTTCCGCAGAGCATCCCTGCGCTGTTTTACAATAAACCTTCTATAGTTAATATCGTATTAACCATGGCCTGAAAAGTCAACATCAGTCCTTCCCGGGTTCTCTCACTTTGAAATACAGAGAAGACTCCGGTTGCTTTCCATTAGCAGGAGCGTCCGCCCGTTTCTTGTCAATGACATTTCTTTTTGAAGGTCCCGAATTTTCCGGCAATGAAATTTCTTTTTCCCGTGGGAAAAATGTGATGATTTTATTCTTATCGTCTATCAGGTATTTAAAATTATTAAGGAAGGTGCCCCCCAAAAGGTTTATGTCCGACGTGGGAACATAGGTGGCAACCACGTTTCTCGCTTCGATATTTCCGATTTTCACTGATTGAACTTCGAAAACATATTGGTCCACGATACCACCGGCTGTATGGGCTGTAGCTTTTTCCATCACCTTTTGTATGCCGAGTCTTCTGAAAGTTTCGCTGTTTACTACAACAGCCGAGGCGCCAGTATCAAATATCATTTCAACAGGAATACCGTTTAAGAAAACCGTCACATACTTGATGTTCCTCTGATCTGCTTTTTCATAATATTGAACTGTTTCTGCATTGGCCGGCATTGAGATCATCGTCAGGAAAACTAAAACTATGATCCTGAAGCAGCCGGCATGGAATACGAATGGATTGTTCATATTAGAAAGATATACCAACCATGCTATGATGTCAACGGCTTGTTTCAGCCGCAGCGGTCTGTTAGTAGTTAGTTAAGTGAAACCTCTAGCCAGGGCCCGGACAGATGTCCGTAGTAGCCATAGTGCCTCTATCATAACATCAGCCCGCAATCCAGGCTATATAGGGATATCCTATGACAAGCAGGGCGGCAAGGTAGATCGCACCGAAGATCAGTCCAAGACGCCAGAAATCTCTACCAGGTACATATCCGCTTCCATAGTAAATAGGGGACGGTCCCGTCGCAAATGGTGTAATGATCCCCATAATGCCCAAGGAATAACAAAACATCATAGCGAGCAATTTAATCGGCATACCCGGGATGGCCATGGCCGCCGCCAGAAATACAGGCAGTAATGCAGCGGTATGTGCCGTCAAACTGGCGAACATGTAATGAACGATGAAGAAGATCGCGACAAATAGGAGCATTGCCGTCAAAACTGGAATGCCTTTCATGGACCCAGCGGTGAGCATGGCAAACCAGTCGAGAAACTTCACCAGCTTGAGGCCATCGGCCAGGGCTACGAGTGTGGCAAACCAGGCCAGCACATTCCAGGCCTGCTTATTGCCAATGACGTCATCCCACGAGATAATGCCTGTCAGAATCATAGCGCAAAGCACAATAAGAGCTACCATGGTAGCATCGAGCTTGAACCAACTGCCGCCGAAAATCCAGAGCGTAAGGGCAATTACGGCCAGTAGGGCCATTATCACCTCTTTGCTGCTTATTTTGCCTAATTTCGATAATTCCTCGGCCGCCCATGCAGGCACTTCATTGCTGACTTTTACCTCGGGAGGATAAATCTTATAGATCAGATAGGGGGTTACCGCGAAAAGAAACAAGCCGACCGGCAGGAATCCAATAGCCCATTCCGACCATGATATGCTTACGGATGCAGTTTTTTTGACAAGCTCAATAGCCAGGAGATTCGGCGCAAGAGCAGTTAGAAACATGGAGCTTGTTATACAAGTAGTGGCAAGCGCCGTCCACATAAGATAAGAGCCTATTTTGCGGGCTGTTTCACCTGGATGGGAATCATAAAGCGGCGGTATGTTCTTGATAATAGGAAAGATCGTCCCTCCGCTGCGTGCCGTGTTGGACGGAGTGAAAGGAGCCAGTACCAGGTCAGCCATAGCTACAGCATAACCGAGACCCAATGTATTTTTTCCCAGGGCCCTGACAAACAACAGAGCGAGCCGAGGTCCCAGGCCCGTCTTTTCATAGCCCTTTGCAAACATAAACGCTATAAAAATAAGCCATACAGTACCATTGCTGAAACCGGAGAGCACCCATTTCAAGGAGTCAGCCGGTTTGGGAGTCACGAGAAGCAAGGAACCGGCCAAAGTGACGCCGATAAATCCTACAGCAGCCGCCGGTATGGGTTCCAGGATCAAGGCTGCGATTACGGCACTGAAAACTGCAAAATAGTACCAGGCATTCGGCTGCAATCCGTGGGGCACCGGAATCAGGCAAATGCCCGCTCCAATTAATAAGGGTACGATGAATTTCCAATACTGCCTCTTTCCCATTTTATCCTCCGCACATATATATAGGGATCACATCTGTCCAAGACAACTTTTAGGAAATCCCTGATTTGGGTACTATAAACTTGATGAGCAAATACAGAAACCAAATCGAAAGATTTCTATGAATAAGTTTAGCAGCATCTCAGGGAAGATTCTACTGGAACGCCCTGTTAATATCCACGATCGATACCTGACGCTGCTGAAAAGATTACTGCATGACATGATTTGTGAGACAATAATTATTTATAATACCAGCTGGGGCTATGCCATCGGGCGGTCTGGCCGGCGAAGATGTACTTCATGGTTACCAGACAAGCGTTAAATAATAAACAAGGGAGAGGTGACGCAATGACGAAAGAAATACGGGTTGCGGTTATTCCAGGCGACGGCATAGGCAGGGAAGTCGTTCCGGCTGGACAGCGCGTGCTCGACACCGTCGCCAAAATTCACGGGGGCTTCCGCTTTACCTATGAGACGTTTCCATGGAGTTGTGCCTACTACCTGGAGCATGGCAGGATGATGCCTGAGGATGGATTGAAGATAATAAGTCAGTTTGATACCATCTTTTTGGGCGCGGTTGGATTCCCCGGGGTACCTGATCACATATCGCTTTGGGGACTACTTCTGCCCATCCGGAGGACCTTCGAACAGTATATCAATTTGCGGCCCGTTAAATTGCTTCCAAACGTCAAATCACCTCTTGCAAATCGAGTTCCGGGAGACATTGATTTCTTTGTGGTCCGTGAAAATAACGAAGGGGAATATTCCAATATTGGGGGCAGCATTTATCAGGGGACGCCAAATGAAGTGGTTATTCAGAACTCAGTATTCACCCGGCGAGGGGTGGAACGTGTTATTCGCTATGCCTTTGAGCTTGCCCGGACAAAAGGGCGCAAGAGGGTAACGTCAGCTACGAAGTCAAACGCTATCAACTATGCTATGCCTTTCTGGGACCAGGTTTTCCGTGAAATCGGCACTGGCTATAAGGAAATTGAGCAGGAGCAGATGCACGTCGATGCGCTTGCGGCCCGCTTTGTGACCCACCCTGATCATTTTGACGTTGTCGTTGCCAGCAACCTCTTTGGTGATATCCTCACTGACCTGGGGCCGGCAATCGCGGGCAGTATAGGGATCGCCCCTTCAGCAAACCTCAACCCCGAGAGAAGCTACCCATCCATGTTCGAACCGGTGCACGGTTCTGCACCTGACATCGCAGGAAAAGGTGTCGCAAATCCTGTTGGCCAGATATGGTGCGGCAGCATGATGCTCGAACACCTCGGGTTCCCCGATGCAGCCGAAGTTGTTATGAAGGCAATTGTTAAAACCTTACAGTCAGGCTCTGTCACCCCTGATCTCGGCGGTAATGCGACAACTCTTGAAGTTGCCGACGCCATATGCAATGCTATTGAACAAACATGAAGGAGGAGAAAGAAAATGCCAATAGTTCAGATTGATTTTTTAGAGGGCCGTTCTGTTGAGCAAAAGCGGGAACTGGCGAAAAAAGTAACCCAGGCTATATGCGAGACTGCGAAATGCCCTCCGGAAGCTGTTACGATCATTCTGCGGGAACTGCCGCAAACTAATATTGCCAAGGCAGGCACTCTGATGAGCGACAAGTAAGATAAAATGCGAGGCCTAGTAAAAGTTATTTTGCCAACGGGAGATAAAAACTATGAACGCAACTGATAGAAGGCACCGCACTACTCTCGAGCGAATCGCCCGTAGGGTTATGCTTGAACGAGGTTTGCTCCCCGACTTTTCCAACGAAGTACTTGCCGAACTCGCCACAATTCAGGCTCCTGCAGCAGTAAGCGGTTATCAGATTTGCGACCTGAGAAGTCTGCCGTGGGCTTCTATTGACAACGATGACTCCCGTGACCTGGATCAGTTGACCGTTGCAGAGTCGGTGTCCGGCGATAGTGTGAAGATATTCGTTGCCGTTGCCGATGTGGATTCACTGGTCCGGGATGGCTCGGCAATCGATGCTCATGCACGCCATAACACGACTTCTATTTACACGGCAGCTCAAATATTCCCTATGCTGCCCGAAAAACTTTCCACCGGCCTTACCTCCCTCAACTTCAGGGAAGACCGACTCGCCCTTGTCGCTGAAATGGTGATCGGGGCAGACGGCACCTTGCGGAGTTCTGATATCTATCGAGCTATAGTGCGTAATTATGCAAAGCTTGCATATAATAGCGTTGCAGCATGGCTTGAAGGGAATGGCCCGATGCCTGAACCGATAACTGCTGTAAAAGGCCTCGATGAAAATCTCCGCATGCAGGACCGTGTTGCACAAAGTATGAAGAATTTCCGGCATATTCACGGTGCATTAAGCTTTGAGACCATAAGGGCAAAGACGATATTTGACAACGATGAAATTCGCGAACTGCAAATAGAGAGGAAGAACCGCGCGCGCGACATTATCGAGGACTTCATGATAGCAGCAAACGGTGTCATAGCCCGGTATCTTACATCAAAAGAAATCCCGTCCATCCGCCGTATCGTGCGCACTCCCAAACGATGGGACCGGATTGTCGAAATTGCTTCTGAGCATGAGTTTATACTGCCCAATACACCGGATGCCAGGGCACTCGAGAAATTCTTAACAACGCAGAAGGCAGCCGACCCTCTCAGGTTTCCTGATCTCTCACTCGTTATTATTAAGCTTATGGGGCCCGGCGAATACATTGCGGAGATTCCAGGCGAGTCGGTCTCAGGTCACTTTGCTCTGGCTGTGAATGACTATACCCATTCCACAGCGCCTAACCGCCGATATCCTGACCTTATCACTCAGCGTTTGCTGAAAGCTGCACTCGCAGGGAAGCCCCTGCCTTATAGCAATGATGACCTTCAGGACCTGGCGAAACACTGCACTGAAGAAGAGAATGTTGTCAAAAAAGTTGAAAGGCAGGTCGACAAGTCCTCCGCCGCGCTTCTCCTTGAATCAAGAATCGGTGAGAAGTTTGATGCCATCGTTACAGGCGCTTCGGAGAAAGGCACATGGGCCCGTCTTCTGACCATGCCTGTTGAAGGCAGGCTGGTCCATGGGTTCCAGGGTGCTGACGTCGGCCATCGGATTCGGGTGCAACTAGTCTCCACCGACGTGGACCGGGGATTCATCAATTTCAAAAAAGCAAGTTCACAACGTCATTGATGCTGAAGCACTTCGCGCCACACATTTAACTAACACATGGAATGAAGCCGGAGAACGTCAGGCATGGAAACTACCGTTTGGAGGCAAAATATGAAATTAAAAATAGGTGTTATGGGCTCTGCAACGGGGACCCTATCGAAAACCCAGAAAAGGACCGCTTATGAACTAGGTCTTGCCATTGCGCAAAACGACTGCGTAACCATTACTGGTGCGTGTCCCGGGTTACCGTTGGAGTCCGCCAGAGGAGCGCATGAGGCTGGCGGCATCGTCATCGGCATTTCACCTGCCCTGAGCGAATGGGAGCACGTAAATAAATATGTTTCGCCTGTCGAGTACCATGATGTGCTGATATTTACGGGAAGCGGTCTTATGGGAAGAGAGGTTGTAAATATACGAAGCTCCGATGTGGTTATCATAATCGGCGGACGTTCCGGCACACTGGGGGAATTCTCCATAGCTTATGATGAGGGCAAGTTAATAGGCATTCTTATCGGGACTGGAGGCATTACCTCAGAAATTAAGAATATCATTAAGATCATAAAAAAGAAAACAGGCGCCAAAATAATATATGGCAGAGATGCGGGCATTCTAGTCAAAAGACTGCTTGATTATTACAGAACGCAACATCACAAACACCCCAGTGTTCATTATAACTATACTCTGTCTACTGCAACAGATTAGCTTTTAATTCCGGAGGAAATGCTGGTGTTCAGCGTGATAACGCATTACTTTTATCCTCCCCTTCTTTATCCATTCTTTTCAGCGGCCTCCGGCATCGCTGCCTTACCAACCTTAACTGCATCTGCGATAAAGCCCAGTGTCCAGCCCAGCACTCCCGATCCAACGATAAAGACAACCGCTGACATAAGAAGCCCGGCAATCATGGAGAAAGCAACAATAACTCTCGGCATTGTCGCACCGGCCGTCACTGCCCCCAACAGACTCTCCCCGATTTTCAATCCGGCCATTCCACCGAGGAATAAGCCCGGCAACAGTCCCACGAGCACAAACAGAACCAGACCCATGCCGGTCCCTATATACAATCCTTTCTTTGCCATTTCATTCTTTAACATTTCAGTATCCTCCTTTTTCATAAAGTGCCTACTTTTGGTTCATTCACTTCTATTGTAGTCCCACAGATGTCGCCCTGCTCATAAGTACGATATCAACGGTATGTCCGATAAGCCAGCCGACCAGTGCACAACCCACTACAAATAATACGCCGGCCAGCATTACTCCCAATACCATTGATGCACCGACTATGATTCTAGGCACTACTGTTGTCTCGAGTGGCAGTCCAAAAATGCTGCCCGCTATGTTAATCCCTATGATGCCGCCTATAAACGATCCAGGCAGCAATCCAATCAGTGTAAATAAGACCAGCCCTGCACCTGCCCCAGCATATAATCCCTTTTTAGCCATCTCACCTCTCTTCATCTCTTTGTACCTCCTTTCTGGTACTCATGTCTGCATCTGTTTCTTATATAGCATTTTACGTGCCGATGACAAAGCCATTGCTTTTTAAATATTTTCTTCGGGAAAAAGTTTGCATGCTCGCGAAAGGAAAGAATTTGTTCGCAGGATTGCAAAAATTTAGTGAATAAACATCTTCGGATTGAGGGAGGCGCTTGCTGCACAGTTCCTTTACCCAATCGCTGCTATTGACATCCTGGATAAAAATAAATAGAATTATTTATGTTTGGTGGATTAATTTTCCACCTAATATAAATTTATAGGGAGGCTAACATGAAAAAAGAGACAGAGAAAATTCGCATCCCCATGAAAATCAAAGATATTCTCTCAGACAACACGCTCACGCTTGAATTCGACAAAATCCACAAGGAGGATATAATCAAGGAATTTGAAAGCAGAAAAGCCAATAAGGATGGTTGTTACTGCAATCCAAACGCCGGTGGTTGTTAGTTAACAAGCGCCTGTTCTCCAGCAAGAAGCAGTCTTAGATGCTCGGCTGATACTGCCGAGATATGGCCGATTTGCCTGTTCCCCAATACTCAAGTAATGTGGCAGTGGATATGTATAAAGATACGATTGAGCTGAATTTCAAACTGGATTGCAGAGCAGCCATAACCGGCGGCTTGTCCTATCACTACACATCCGGCAAGCATCTCTGGATATCGGTTGATAAGGGCTCGGTGATCGTGCTTGACGATGATTTACATAACGCTTTCACAAAACTTATTCTGGGCAGCATCCCGCGGGATATCATTCTTGAAGCTCAGGATCAGGAACAGTGTTTGCAAAATCTGAAGCTGCTCGTGAGAAAGTGCGCCGAGGCAGGCTTCATTGATGGTTTCAACGGATACCGCATCGTTCAAGCATCAGACGATGCCAGAAGATTTGCCCGGCTGCATATTACAAAACGTTGCCAACTGAAATGCATTCACTGTTATACCGATGCCGGCCTGCAGCACGACGAAAGAGATGAGCTCACCACAGCTGAATGGAAAGATATCATTACGGACTTGGCAAAAAATGGCTGCTCGAGTATCGTCTTTACAGGAGGGGAGCCGCTTATTCGCGGGGATTGCATAGAGCTATTGAAACACGCTCATGACTGTGAAATCGAAAATATCGGCGTTATGACCAATGGGCTCCTTGTTCCCCGATACATCGAAGACCTTGCTCATTATGCCTCCTCAGTTCAAATAGGCATGGATGGCGCGGACGAGGAGACGAATGATAAAATCAGAGGGAAAGCCACGTTCAGGAAAATAATGAAAGCACTCGATGTACTTAGCCAAACGGACCTTGATGTGAAGGTAAGCGTCGCATTAATGGAGATGAACTGGCAATCCATTAAAGACAATCTGATTGAGTTATCCAATCGCTATGACAAAAACAAAATCAAGTTCAAAATCGGAAAGGGACTGCTGGACTATGGCAGGGCGACATCCATCCGCGATTCTCTCGACACCTTTCCGATACAAGGTTTCGTGGGCGGATTTAATGCTTCATTCTACCCTCCGGCAAAGTTTCAGGTACATCAGATGTTGAGAATTTGCGGCATATTTTCACAAATTCTCATCGCCCACGATGGCCAAGTGTATCCTTGCCACCTACAGCATTACTCCATGGGGCACATAAAAGACAAATCGATTCGCGAGTGGCAGGATTTATATGAAGAACAATGGCACAAATATACCGTAGACCACGTCGAAGGATGTAGGGATTGTGACTTGAGGAACCTGTGCGGAGGCTCCTGCAAGGTCCTCGATCAGAAAAGAACGGGGAGTGAGTTTATAACGAGTTGCACTCCTGGGGTGGTCGAGAAGACCTATCAAAATCTTGCAAGAATATTCTCGTAAACGAATGACGCCATATTCAGCCGTTACGTTCAAGGCGAAATGTCCCGAACAAACGATAGCCTATCTGAGATATATCCTTTCGGAATTGGGCTTGTCGGTAAATGAACATCAATGGTATTGCAATCCAGCAGCGATGTCTGTCAGGCTGAATATGGTAGAGCTCCAGTTTGGCGTCAATGGCAAAGGGGTCAATCGAATGTACGCACTGGCCTCCGCCTATGGCGAGCTGTTTGAACGGATCCAGAACATATCAATTTTCAACTCCGTATATCATTCAGGGAATGCAAGCAACATTACGCTCAAGTATCCTGACCAAACGGAACATCGGTATTCTCTAAGCGAGCTGGACAGCCCCTCTCTGAGGCGCCTGTTCCGGATCCTATAATCAAGCAAGCGTTTGTTCAAAGAGGGCCGCAAATATCCATCCCTTTCTACAACGTCAATAAGAATGAAACGGTCTACATGCCGGAGAGGATGCTTAGAGATGCCATTGGAACCAACGGCATGTGTGCGGGAAATACGCCTGCGGAAGCGATTATTCAAGGTCTCTGTGAAATATTCGAACGATATGTTTTGAGAGATATTTTGTGTGACGATGAAGAGCCTCCGGAGATTCCGTTGGAATATGTCTCACCGGCCATTGTCGAACAGTACGTCGTCCCCTTAGAACAACTGGGCTATCAGGTCTATCTGAAAGACTGCACACTGGAGGGGAAGTTTCCGGTCGTCGGCATTTTCATTCGTCAATCCAACAGAGGACTGTTTCATCTTGGAGCGGCTCCGGATATGGGGATTGCGCTGGAACGGTGTTTTACAGAGCTGCTCCAAGGAGAGACAACTGCTGGATTAAAGAACGCTTTGCAGCCCATCCTCCCTGATACCGATGCACAGGCCGGGCAGTTCTGGCGGCGGGAGTTCTGTCACGCATTTAGAGACTACAAATCAGCGCAAAAAAGTTCGATGTTCAGAAATACGGCGAGGATGAACAAAAAGGACATATTCAGATCGGATGATTTGACGAGTGTGACGACATTGAATTGTTTATTACAAAAGGTCGAGGATCTTGGCTATGATCTATTGATACGGGATCATACGTTCCTGGGATTTCCTGCTTACCAACTATTCATCCCAGGTCTTTCGGAGTTGCAATCGTTGGATAGCGGTTTGCTCGCCATTCATGACCGAGTGCAAAAGGCCAGGCAGATATTCTTCAATCTCGATAAGGCCAATAAAGAAGACCTGCTGTTTCTCACCGCGGTCATCGATGAGCTCTCCTCGACGCCAACAGTTGACAAGTTGGAGATCATGGAGACAATTCACAACATTCCCGCCGGCCGCAATTCTACACTGTACTGCCTAGACTATCGATGGTTTGCCAGCATCATCCATTTCCACACGGGGAACCATTCAGAGGCGAAACGCCTGTTGGATGAATTCATCCATGAGATGGAATCTATTCCCATCGACATCCCGGCATATTACTATTGCATGCAGGATATTTTCAAACTGCTCCTCGGGAAAGCTTCCTGGGATACAATAAATTCCTTTACTTCAAGCAGATACTCTGAAGAGGACTTACTGTATTCGTATTTTCCTTTGGCAAAGAGAGAGAATGTCGCTCGATATTTCAGCATCCCCAAATGTGTAAGCTGCAAAGATTGCGATTATGCCGATTGTACAGTGAAAACGCTCGCTAATTATGCAGGAAGGTTCCAAGCCATGATTGACTCGAATATGCAACAAGACGCAATAAGAAGTTTCTTCTTAGGAGTGAAAAGCGACGCGTCGCAAATGTCGACTGGGGGTTATAAATGAGATCGATCCGGGTTGACAAGTCCGTATATGGTCCAACGAGATTTGTGAATAAGTACAAACCTGTGCTTCACTCCCTCTCTCCCGGGTGTGAGTCTTGTATAAGGGGCGACTGGCTCTGTTTTTACCTAACCCCTCTTTGCAATGCAGATTGTTTCTATTGCTCAAACCAATTAGACGGCGTCGAACAGGACTACCCGAAAACGGCGGAAAACATTTCCTTGGATGCCGATGGCTATCTCAATTACCTGAAGACGTTCAACTATAAAGGGATCAGCTTTTCCGGCGGGGAGCCGTTTCTGGAATTTGAACGGCTTCTTCAATTTATTAAAATTACACGACAGGAGTTCGGCAACCAACACTATATCTGGCTATATACAAACGGAACACTCGTTACAGAAGACAAATTACGGGCGCTGCAGGCGTGCGGGTTGGATGAAATAAGGTTTGATATTGCAGCTGATGCCTATCGATTAGGTTCCGTGGCCCTGGCCACAGAATATCTGGATACGGTTTCTATCGAGATTCCTGCGATCCCGGAAGATGTCGATAGGCTCAAAGATATGCTGCTCCAGATGGAATCGTTGGGAGTGAAGCATCTCAATTTACACCAACTCATTGTTAACGAGCGAAACCGACGTTGCCTGGCCAATCGCCGGTATGCGAGCAGGCCGGAAGGAGAAGACAACGATACCTATGCGGTAGAAGCATCCAGAGTTTCCGCGCTCGATGTTCTGAACTACGGTGCAAATGTCCTGACCAACATGGGCGTTCACTATTGCTCTTATGAGTACAAGAAAAAGTACCAAAAAATAGGATACCGACGGAGATGGTCGCGGATTTGCCGGGAAGAGGCGGATCTCATCACTCGTAGCGGGTTAATGCGCCGTATTCATATCGATGGAAAGGCAGCACGTTCGGTTGAGGAAGGGCTCCATTCGGACAATCTGCCCAAGACGGTTGTGACCTACTACAAGCCGGAACTGCAGGAGGTCGACAAAGGGGACAAAGCATACAATACATGTGAAATCCTGGGGCGTCATTACGGCTATACTTTTAGAAAAACCCTTCTGTATGAATTTGCGTTCGATTCCGAGGTTGAGTTGTTCATCTATTACAATCTTTTTGAATTGAACGTTGAACCTGAAATTCTCGTCAATGAGCTCTCTGCCTCCATCAATGCTTCTGATGCAAAGAATGAAGAGATCAAGAATCTCGTGTATTGCATCAATAGCCACTTTGAAGAGTTGGAATAGGGAAATGCGTCCTTTCAACAATCCTCTCTTCGGGTTTGGCAATAATAAATGTACATTCTGCCGCGAACGCCGGGCGACGCTTGGAAACGCAAATTCCAATCAGGAGTTCATAGATGATTGCTATACTTAATATCCATCCGCCATTATCCGGAGAAAACGCTTCATGGATATAATTCTCATTACGCCCCCCACATTTGCTGACAGAGGGCCTCTCCTCATGGCATGTCCGGCGCTTATGGGGTTCTTGGAGGTCCAGGAGATTGAGGCCATTCATTTGGACCTGAATATTGAGTTTCCCAGGTTTTTGAATAATTTCTTGGCGACCGACAATGAAGCCGGATCCGAAAGCCTGCCTGACCGCCTTGGGGCGGCTTCGCTGCGTTGGTGGCTGACGAAGAGGCCGAAAGCCGCGCATTACGAGTTTGGCGAGAGAGCTGCAAGCAATCAAAGCGAGCTTCTCACCCCGCCGCCCGAAACGTATCACCATCTTATATGTACGAAGTATCCTGTCTTTCTCGAACTGTTGTATGACAAGACGCACAACCCCTACTATCGATACTTCGACACTTATGCACTGCCACAGATCCTGGAAACGAAACCGCTCATTCTGGCTGTTTCCATTGTCAGTCCAACGCAACTGCTCAGCACACTCACGCTCACAACCATGGTGAGGAAGAACGCTCCGGAAGTCTTTATTGTCCTGGGCGGCCCCTTTATAACAGCCTACGTCGACGAGTTCAGGCGGTCTGAAGAGCTCTTCCCGTTGTGGCACGGCTTGATTGTCGAAGAGGGCGAAACGCCGCTTGCCGTTCTCACGCGGATACTTAAGCGCAAGAACGTCAAAAGCGAACTGGACCGTGTGCCCAACCTGTTTTTTCAGCGCGATAATGTCATTGAATGTTCGAGTATTCATTCGACAGAGGACTTGAACAGCCTGCCCACACCCAAGTACACGACATTGTACAATGAAAAAGGCGTACAACCCCCGTTCCTCATTCAGGCAAGCAGGCAGTGTTATTGGAAGCAGTGCAAGTTCTGCGTTCATGTGAGCAGCACTCACCAGCGGTATAGGCATCGAAATGCCGCGCGCGTCGTAGATGACATCATGAAACTGCACGACACTATCGGCGCCGCCGATTTTTTCTTTGCCGATTTGAGCGTCTCGCCTTCGCAGCTTCGGGCCATTTCGGCTGAGGTTCTCGACCGATGCACCTTTACACCGAACCTGACCGCCTTCACACGTTTTGAAAAAGCGCTTACACCTGCGCTCTTGAATCAGTGCGCCTCAGCGGGCTTCAAACGTTTTTACTTCGGTCTCGAAACAGTGAACCGACGTTTGAGCGAGCTGATGAGGAAGGGACACAGCGGCTTGGATCAGATCACCAATACCTTAGAGGTGTGTCAGAGCCTTGGCATCGAATCAACCGTGCATACTATTTTCGGTTTTCCAACGGAGATGGAGAGTGAAACCCTGGAGACGTATCGCTATCTCCTCGAACGACGGCATCTCTGTGAGCCGATTGTTGAAGTCTTTCGCATCGAAAAGGGAACGCCCATATTCAATCAGCCGCGCAATTTTGAAATCGAGATCATTCACGACGCCGATCATGAAAGATTCAATAACGCCTGCAGATTCCGGCAGCTGCGTCCGGACGCCATCACGACAAGAAGAGCGCAGGAGCTTCGCAGCCAGTTCTATCTTGAGTATTGGGGCGAGGCGGATGAAGCGAAACCGCTCGACATAATGTCTGTTCTGCGGCTTAAGGAGGGAGTGAGACTCATTAAGGCGGTTTTTAACTACGATGACGCGGATCCGGCCGCTGAACTGCGCCTGCCGCTTATCGTCAGAGGAAATGCATTCCAGCCTGTAATAGACGTGATCTTCGAGTTCTTGAAATGCATCGACGGCCACTCTTCGATAAGCGCAATTCTCAATAAGAAGTTCGAAGTGGCGGAAGAAGAAAAGTCGATGCTGCTTCGCATACTGTCGGCCCTCAGCGAGTACTTCGTTTGGTAAAGTCGCCGGCCAGCAGGGGGAATTGTCACTAAAAGCTCCATTGCGCTCGGGGCTTGCAAAAAAAATAAATTCACCTTTTGGCGTAAGCTCCGAGGGGGTGTCCCTCCCACGGCCAAAAAAGAAAAAAGTCGTTTGCCCTTACGTGATGTGAATAAAATCCGCCTGAACTCCGTACGGCATCAGTCTTCATACACGAGCAAGACGACGGCCAGACTTCGTTGCAATATCGATCTCCTTGAACACGATGAGATGTTTCTTGGCCGCTTCCCGATAAACCAAATGGAATTGGTTTATGTCCAGATTCAAACGCTTCTCCATTTCGGTGAATATTTCCCAGCCATTCCTATGTTCATCAACGAAGCGCAACAAAAGATAAAACAGCCGGTCGACTTTTTGCGCCTCCTCTTTCCGCTGACTGTTTGTAGAAATGTCAACTCTCTCTATGTCCTGTACGTCGATGCCGCTCCCATTTTTTATCCTATACGATACACGACACGAGCTTATATTGAGCGCCGGCGTCAGGTTCATCACTGAATATCCGTCATTTTTTTGCAGTATCATATCATTGATGACACATGCGTCCAGATTCGCAAAGAGAAAACACATGACAGCGTCTTCGGGGGTTTCAATGATCGGCTCGCCAATTGTGTTAAAAGACGTGTTGAGCAGAAGCGGGATATCAGTCAACTCGTAAAACGACTTCAGCAGTTTGTAGTACACAGGATTTTGAGCGGCAGACACTGTCTGAAGACGACTTGTTCCATCGATATGCACGACAGAATTTATCTTGTCGACCTTGCTTCCCAAAACCAGAAAAGCTCTGTGCATGAATGGGCTTTTATGGTCCGACGTACGCGATACATCGAACCAGTTGGACACCTCTTCTTCGATTATCGACGGCGCAAAAGGCCGAAAGTCCTCTCGGAACTTGATGCTATTATTGATGATTTCCTTCGCGTTTTTTATTGCTGGACTCGCCAGGATGCTTCGATGCCCAAGAGCTCTGGGACCCAATTCTGATCCTCCTTGAAACCATCCGACATATTTTCCCTGCGCAAGCAGCGAGGCCGTTAGGCCGGAATAGTCGCTATTCCGCTCTATAGCGAGCATCTCCGTCCGGACTGCCGCATTGAATTGGTATGGCACACCCATTTCCACAGAGAAGGGTGGGCATTTTGATTTACTCCCGCAATTGATCCCATAGTAGGCAGCTCCCACACTTGCGCCGCTGTCGTCAGGCGCGGGAGGTATGTAGAAATTAATACAGTTGAACTCGTTATAAAGGATCTCATTGAATATGCAGTTCAGGAAAACGCCGCCGGCAAGACAAACATTGCGCTTCTTTGTCTCGCCAATCGCCTTTTCAATATATCTGAACAGCTGCTTATTCATGGCATTCTGCACTGACGCGGCAAGATTCTTGTATACTGTTTGCTCTCCTGGCCAGCGCTTGTTATTTATAAATTGCGAAGGAATGTCTGACTTGAAAACGAACCGTCCATTTTCATACTCGAGAAACGCTTCAGGCTGATAGTCGATGTGTCCATAGGGCGCAAGGCCCATCACCTTGCCGCAGTCCATCAGTCCGCCAAAAATCTGCTTAGCCACCGCTGAGTACATTCCGCCGACACTAGCGTACAACGGCATTCCCTCCTTGCTTTCGTCCACCCATTTACCGTCTCTAATCAGCAGCTTATGATACGGGTAGATCTTTCTTCCCTCGCCGACGTAGATCGATGCGTGTTCCCAGCCTGTGATTGATTTGGCGTGGCACGCCTTCTTCTCCTCGGCCGAAAGGTCTGTGTAGGGAGATCCCATCCCGTCAACGACGATTATTAAAGCGTCTTTGAATTCTGATCCAAAAAACGCAGAAGCGGCATGCGCAAGATGGTGCGAAATGTTGACAAATGGAACATGCAGACTCAGATTGTACAACTCTTTATTGAGCTCATAGCGGTTCAGATAGTCGGTGGCATCCCCCTGGACGGAATAGACGACTTGGCCGATGTCCTTGACAGAAATGCCAGCGGAGTTCATGCAATATGCAAGTGAATTCATCGCAGCATTCCCTGTGAGTCGAAACCGTTTGATTCTATTGAGCCGTTCTTCTTGAATAGAAATAATACTATTCTCATTCGCGAGAGATACGGATCCATTGTGAGAAAAACTCAGTCCAAGCACATATGACATAGCCGGTCGCACCTCATAATGCCCTATGTTTCCATTCTTCCTGTCAAAGTCGGCCCTTCTAATTATTAACCAGCGACTTATTGACGTCAAGCACACCACTAAACCGTGCACTCTTCAATCGGCGTTCAAGAATCCGTATGATGAGAGTTCTGCGAGAATATCCACGAATGCCGCATGTGAGACTTTTTGCTTCTTGCGAATAGAATTGAATGCCTCACGCACTGTTTTCGGCGCCCGGATCTCTGCAAGAATGCCCTTAGCAAGCTCGCTACTGTAGCTTTTGTATGCTGACGTTAACGCCCTGGAACGATTGCCATAGATGAGGCACCTCTCTCCGTCGACCGCATGCTCGATGTACCCGGAGCCTTCCATCCCACATGCTGCTGCGCGGGTTATGTGAAGACGCTCTTCTCGTTTATCCGCATCAACGAGCCAGTCGCCCAACCACTTTCCGCGAGTGGTATCGAAATCAGTTACATAAGGCCGCACCCCTAGTTTGGCATCTTGCAGACTAAAGAAATCGCCAACGGGAAGTTTTCGAAGCGAACGCGATGTCCTATCGCCAAAGAGCTCCAGAATTTCTGACAATTCCACCTCGATACGTTTGTTTTTTTCTTCGTCGATAAACTTCAGACGAGGCCTATCAACAGTGCCCCGATAGTATTTTACATATTCGTCAAAACTTTTGAATGCGCCAACATATCCGAATTCTTCGGGATAGTCTGACGCCAAGGCCCCAGGCTGCCACTCGAGTAAGAGACATTCAAGTTCCACGAGAGACCGGCGCTCCAAAGCCGAGGTGATGAAAGAGCATGCTTCTTCATGGTCGCCATTTTCCTGATACGGTAGACCCGCAATAGCGTTTAACATGACAGTAGTATTGGAAAGCCCGTCGGCGGCCGCCAGGAACTTTAGTATCTGCTCATCCGTCGGAAACGGTTTGGATAGGCCGCGGCGAGCGAGCTCACAACGTTGCCGTTCGGAGAACGAGCAAACGTCGACAGAAATAAATGTATGCTCAAAAGAATCTGACAAAAGACGCATGAGTTTGTCATCGGGCAAACCCCAGGCGTAGTAATGCAGCCCGTGCTCCCTTAGATCAAACCGAGAAAGAACCTCCCTGAAAAAACCCGCCATCTCGGTCCGCTCCGGTCGTCGAAATCCATTCTGAGAGTATGCTGATATGGCAACAGGGCTTCCAAATCTTTCCGGATCGCAATCACCTCACGATAGAATGGCTCCTTACGGCCGAATACCTTCTCTTGCATATCCTTGCCGCCGGCGCAATAGAGACAATTGTGGCTGCAGCCCTTGCCCAGATAGAACCACCCCACGCCGCCATAAAGATCCAGCTGGCTGGTGTAAACTTCGTCAAGGTGCGACAAATAGATTACAGCGTCCTCTCTTCCGCTCTCAGAGTATGTACGTCGAGCCGGTACGATAATCCCGTTTTTCTTCTGGACGCTGTTTTGGGGGTAAGGATCCCTGCGCGCCAACTCCAACATAGGCACCTCGCCATCGCCCAAGACGATGGTGTCGACGCAATCGTAGGTAATTAGTTTGCGCCAGAATTGCGTTGCAGTGTTTCCGCCTAATACAATTTGAATGCAGGGATCGGTTTCTCGGACTAAATGACAAATTTCAAGCGCTCGGCCAATGTGATGATACCATTTGAGGCTGATGCCTACGAGAGTAGGTTTATAGTAAGCGAGAGCTCTCGCGACCAATTGCAGTCGGGCGCCGGCATTGTCCGTTGGATTGGTATTTATGAGATGCACTTCAATATCATTTCGACGCAAAAAAGAGGCAATGTAAGTCAGTCCCATTGCCTCCGGGCCAATCAGCGGCCCTAACAGAAGCACCGAGTGAGGGGATTGGCGAGAGAAATTACCGCCGCCGCTCTTCACGATAGCCGGCTGAGTTGTTAGAAAAGCATCGCTATCCAAAGAGTCATCACGGCAAGGCACCGGCTCCAAGGCCCCAATTATCCGAAGGTTCGCGATTACATTTTCCACATCTTTGCGTTCGTATTCGTCGAGTTCTCCAATAACCTCTTCTACATCCCGCGGCGTCGCAAAGGCCTCGAGAAACCGGGCCAGTATGCTGATTGGGAAATCGGTCGCCTTCTTGTCGAAGGGTGGAACTGTCAGTTGGGGACTGCCATCGCTCCAGTTGAGCACTGTTTTTTTGGAGACAACAAGCTTAATAGTCATAGTAAAAAAGAGTGGCGGTGCAGGGAATCGAACCCCGGACACTGCGAATATGAGTCGCATGCTCTAACCAGCTGAGCTACACCGCCTTTCTCCACTACAGAACTTGTTATTATAACAAACAGTCGAATTTTAAGGCAATTTCTCTATCTCCCAGAGCTTCAGGTATTTTAAAAAGGTATAGAAACTATAGAGCACTGCAAGGACAAACCCGTGGAAGCCGTCTCTGCAACCCTGCTGCAGAATAAACATTCTGAAAAAGGTGGCCGGCGGCTTGACAATAAGCTGATAAAACCTGAACCGGGTCCCATTTTTATGCAGTTCTTTTGCCGCAAGGGCCGAATAGGTATCCATCTTTTTTATATAGTCCGAAATCTCCCTGTAGGTGTAATGCTCCATGGGATTTTTACAATACGCTGTTTTACCGTCGGTTATGATCTTCTCATGCACTTGCCGCTGTTCCATATGCGCAGCGTCTTTTCTAAACAGCCTCAACGTGTAATCGGGCCACCACCCGCCGTGACGTATCCACCTGCCTAAAAAAAAGTTCTTTCGCGGAATGTAATAAGCCTGGTATGCGGGGCTTTTAATAGCTGTACCGATTTCATCAGCCAGGGCATCGGTCACGCGCTCATCTGCATCGAGCACAAGCACCCAGGGCAAAGATGCCTTGTCAATGCCTGACTGCTTCTGCTTTGCATAGCCCTGCCATTTTATCTGAAAAATATTCCCGGTATATTTTTTTGCGATCTCAGCTGTGCTATCTTCACTGAAATCATCGATCACTATTATTTCCCGGAACCGGCTGACGCTTCCAAGAGCATCTTCAATATTCCGTTCTTCGTTTTTTGCGGCAATGACCACGGATACGGGTATCATTACTGGAAGCCCGCAAGTATGGCCTTCACGTAGCCGACAGCTACCTTGGTCTGCAGCATAACCGGAATCTTCCTGCTGTCATCGGTGAGCCATATAAGTATGTCTCCCCTCTTGAAGAAGATGCCTTCCGATCTGATCACAGGCCTGATCAGAATTGTTTTGAATGTTCCTGCCGACGTTTCCAGGACTTCCTTTTTCAACACCTGGACTTCCGCTTTGTACAGTTTTTTGCTGTCAAATAAATCTATGTATACTGATTTCCCAACCTGGAGAGGAAGTGTTCTGACGAAATAAAAGCTTGAGAGCGGATCGAGTGTGGATTCGTTGATAGCGAATACTTTCTTTTCTTTGGAGAGATAGTTTATGTAGGTGACTTTTTTCACGACGTGGTCCATGATAAATTCCTTGTCCCGGTGCTGCCTGCCTTCATGTATTTTGACCCGGTAATTATGCGGCACGCCGATAAAACCCTCGCAATATCCCCTGTTCTCTCCTTTTTTTATCGTACTGACAACCATATCGTCGACACGAAAGAACAACGATACCCACGCTGACGAACTGGCTTTGGATATGAGCTGAATATCCCCGGCATTCTCTTTTACCTCCAGCTCTGCCTCGCCTGTCTTTATTCCGACCCAGGTAAGATCATAGTGAAGTTTTTCGGGTATGGAAAAAGACCAGGCCGGGGAACAAACTGCCGCGAGCTGAAAAAACAGGAGAACAAATAAAATAATATTCACCACATTAAAACCCTCTGTTAGTTCGCTGTCGTTTGAGGATGTGTGTACGGTACACATATCCTGTGTATGTTATATTAATCTATGCTTGTAATTCCTGCAATAGATTTAAAAGACGGGCTCTGCGTCCGGCTCCTGCAGGGGAGAATAGAGGATGTTACGGCGTACTCAAATGATCCCGCCGCTGTTGCCCGAAAATGGGAATCCTGCGGCGCCGGACTGCTGCACGTCGTTGATCTCGACGGCGCTTTTACGGGCACCCAGAAAAATCTCGACAGTATAGGCAAAATCAGGGCCGCAGTGAATATGGATATCGAAGTTGGGGGCGGCATAAGGGACTTGAACAGGATAGATCAGCTCATCGCACTCGGCATAAACAGGGTCATACTGGGCACCGTCGCTATTGAAAATCAGGAACTCGTCAAAAAGGCGGCCATGAAATATCCCGGCGCCATCCTCGTGGGTATTGATGCAAAAAACGGGCTGGTAGCGGTAAAGGGCTGGGTGGAAGTTACCCGGATAAAAGCCCAGGCCCTTGCGCTACAGATGCAGGGGTACGGCGTTGCAGGGATTGTCTATACTGATATTTCGAGGGACGGGATGATGACCGGTCCCAATGTTGAAGCTATGAGCGATATGGCGGATGCGCTTGATATACCTGTCATTGCGTCCGGGGGTATTTCCTCGATAGACGATATTAAAAGACTGCATGAAACTGGAAAATTATGGGGCGCCATTACGGGAAAAGCCCTGTACTCAGGCTCTCTTGATCTGAAAGAGGCGATTAAATTGACAAGAGGTGGTTCTTAAATTATGCTTGCAAAGAGAATAATACCTTGCCTTGACGTGAAAGACGGGCGGGTAGTAAAGGGGGTCAATTTCCTCAATATCAGAGATGCGGGCGATCCTGTGGAGAATGCGATCTATTATGATCAACAGGGCGCGGATGAGCTGGTTTTTCTCGACATAACCGCTTCTCATGAGAAAAGAAAGATAATCCTCCACGTAGTGGAAAAGACGGCTGATGATGTCTTCATGCCTCTGACAGTAGGCGGCGGCATTCGAACTCTTGATGATATCAGAGATTTGCTTAATGCCGGGTGCGACAAGGTCTCGATAAATACGGCTGCGGTGAAAGACCCGTACTTCATCAGCAGGGCAGCTGAAAAATTCGGGAGCCAATGTATAGTTGTTGCAATTGACGCAAAAAAAGTGTCCGGCGATTTGACTGATGTGACGGGAGAAGACTGGTTCTCCGACCAGTCCCTCAACGATGTTTGCATAGGTATAGACCGGGGGCACAGGTTGTGGGCCCTCTCAACGCACGGCGGCAGAAAGATGAAAGGCATAGATGCCGTAAGATGGGCCGCAAAAGCGGAGGAACTTGGAGCAGGCGAGATTCTCCTCACCAGCATGGACAGGGACGGCACTAAGGACGGATATGATCTTGAACTAACAAGGGCTGTTTCGGAGAAAGTGATGATCCCGGTCATCGCGTCCGGCGGTGTCGGAAACCTGGAGCACCTCTATGAAGGCATTGTGCAGGGTAAGGCAGATGCAGTGCTCGCCGCATCGATCTTTCATTACAGAGAATACACAATAAAAGAGGCAAAAGAATTCCTGAAATCCAGAGGAATTCCTGTCAGAATGCAGTAAAGCGAATCATGCTTGCTGCAGTTGTTTATCCAGATCGCCAAATTTGTTATGAGCTGATTTTGGTCCCTTCTTAACCCTTTACATTGCCCTGGAGATATTTACCTGCATCTGCAAGGGCCTTTTCCACTGCGTCGGACAGGGCCTTGTTTATTAATTCCTCCGCCTTTTCCTTGCTGAACGGCAACGTGACATAAGAGGTCGTCACGTCAAATTTCTCCCTGTGCAGCAGCTCCTTTGTCTTTGCATCGGCAATGGAAATCGTGAATTTCACGGAGCAATCATATTCCGTCTTCAGAAGTTGTTTTTTAACATTAATGGAAAGGTCATCCAATGTGCCTCCGATCAGAAAATTGCCCTGGTCCGGCTTTATCGACTTGATATCGCCATCCCAAACTTCATCCGTTCTGTTTACCGTATAGCCCCTGTTCACCAGGTAGACGGCAAAACCTTTTGAGAGCGCCACAGCCGGATCGTCGACGAGTGCTACAAATTCGGCCCCATCCACTGTCCCGAGCATCCTCTTGCTGGTAACAGGTCTTTTGTCGCTGACGGTTGCAACCGTAATCGTCGCGGTGCCTGTTTTTTCATACTGAGGTTTGAGCGGCTGGTACAAAAGCGTCAGGGGATAATTCGTAGTGCCGGCACAAGAGGCCAGGCAGAATGCCAGAAAGAGAAATGCGATAATAGCAGGCCTTTTCATTTTTTAAACTCCTTTTCTTTTGTCACGGATAACCGGACCATATAGTTGTTAAGTGTTTCATCCGATGACGGACAGACGCGGATTGTTGAGCAGCAGCCGTTTTTCCTGATGGAAACATCCACTACAGGCAGTCTCTTTGCATCGGAATACCGCGCGCAGAGCGCGGCAGCTATGTCCAGCGCATCTTCAGTGATCGAACCGTCCGCAATCGCAAGAGGACTTCCATATCCCTCAACCCACAGCAGGTAATCACCGCTCTCAGCCATTGAATGAATCATTGCGTTATCTTCCTCGTGCCTCCCCACGATAACTTTCCCGTTTTGAGGTATTCTGAAATGGCGACCCGCCCGAAGGAGATGCATATCCTTCAAAGAAGGGTCGGGAGTAAATTCCAGCAATTCTTTAAGGCGGTGTGAATAAATCGGGTCTGTCAAAAGGCACCCCCCTGCCGGAGCAGGATAATCGGTGAGGCCGAATTCCCGTGCAAGTGCAATCTGAGGTTTTCTCGACCTTCCGTTAAACGCATACAGCCGCTCCCTGTCAACAATCCCCGTCTGTTCGGGAATTGTGGGCTTCAGCAGCTTTGCGCTCAGAGGACGCACAACGTATCCTGCAAGGTCCGCCTCTCTATCGATCCTGGGGAATGTGTCCCTGCGCTGGCTCATGGGCCGCTGCCCGAGCACCTCCCCGGTTATAATAAAATCAGCATCGCGCACGGCCATAAACGCCTTGGCCTCTTTCAGCATCAATATTCTGCAATCGATGCAGGGATTCAGGTTTTTTCCGTGGCCGAACCTGGGTTTTTTTACAATATCCATAAACCGGTCCGCCAGGTGACAAAGTTTCACTTCAAAGCCGAATTTGGCGGCTGCGGCAAAGGGGTCTTTAGAGCATCCAAAATAACTTTCGAAGGTAATCGCAGCCACCTCTATCCCCTGCCCCATGGCAACAAGGATTGCAAGAGTGCTGTCGAGACCTCCTGAATATAATGCTATGGCTTTCGTCATAATAAATAGTAACCAGAATCACCTTTTAATCTTTTGTCGTTCACTGTTCAATGATTACTTTTTAGCGACTTAAGCAAAAGGGCCGGCGTAGCCACTGCGGTACCGACCTCTCCGACAACGACGCCTGCAGCGTGGTTTGCTATGACCGCGGCTTTTTCAAGTGAGGCCCCGGCAGCGTATGCAAGGGCAAAAGTGGCAATAACTGTATCGCCTGCTCCAGTGACATCAAAAACTTTCTGTGCCACTGTCGGGATATGCGTTGCTTCGATCACTTTGGAGCTTTTCTGCTCGAACAGGCTCATGCCGTCCTCTCCACGTGTAATCAGCACCGATTTACACGACAGCCTGTTCATGAGTGTTTTGCCCGCCTTCATAAGGCTTTTTTCATCTTTGATCTCGATACCGGACCCCTGGGATGCCTCCATGATGTTAGGCGTTATCAGGGAAACGTTCTTGTAAAAATGGAAGTGCCCGACCTTCGGGTCAACTGCAATAAACGTATTATTGGGCTTTCCATATTTCACCAGTGCCTTTATCAGCGCCGCTGAGACAACGCCCTTTTTATAATCGGAGACAATGACCGCATCGTGCACCGGGATCGCTTTCTTTATGTAATTCAGAAGGAGAGCGAGATTTTTTCCTTCGAGCTTCTTTCTGTCCTCTCTGTCAAACCTGACGACCTGCTGGTTATGGGCAACCACGCGTGTTTTCATCGTGGTAGGCCTTTTGTCTTCAATGATCCCTTCAGTGCCGGCATTATTTTGTTCAAGCAGTTCCATGACACGTTTTCCGGCAATATCCTTGCCGATAATACCGGCGACGGACACCTCGCCTCCGAGGGCCGTTATGTTGTTGGCGACATTTGCCGCGCCTCCGAGAAGAAATGACTCATTTACCACGTCGACTACAGGCACCGGCGCTTCAGGGGAAATCCTGCTCACCCTGCCAAATATGTAACGGTCGAGGATCAAGTCGCCGATAATGAGGATCTTCTTGTGCCTGAATGAATTGACGATACTGCTGAAAGTCATTATTAAAAATAACTCATTTCTCAGGCTCCTTGCAAGTTTCCTTCTGTTATTTGACTTTTCGGTACGAAATTGGATAACATTTTAGGGTTATGCAGCAGTCGGCGTTTCAAATAATACTGGAAGCGGGATACGTTGTCAAAGTTGTCCTTGCGATCCTTCTTTTTTTCTCTGTTGTTTCGTGGACAATAATATTCCAGAAATGGCGCCATTTTGCAAAGGCAGATAAAGAGTCTTATGCTTTTATGAGGGCTTATGAAGCATCGAGCGTCCCGAAAGACCTTTTTTCGGCATCCAGGAAATATGAGCTGAGCCCGCTCGCAAATCTGTTCAGGTCCGTGTACTCGGAGAAAACCTATACCGAAAGAGACGAGCTGAAAAGAATGCTCAGAAGATATTCAACCCTCGAGGCGACAAAACTCCAGCGCTATTTGAACTTTTTGGCCACCACCGGGTCAACTACGCCGTTTATCGGACTGTTCGGGACCGTATGGGGAATAATGACCGCCTTCAGGGGGATCGGCAGCGCGGGTTCCGCATCATTGGCAGTGGTAGCGCCGGGTATTGCCGAAGCGCTCATTACCACAGCCGTGGGTCTTGTTGCAGCTATCCCTGCTGTTATCGGGTTCAACTTTTATTTGAGCAAGGCAAACCGCATGATAATCGAAATGGATGATTTCTCGGAAGAGCTTTTTGACTACATTTTAAAATAACCTGCCAAAATGAAAACTGCCAGAGATAGATCTGTCATGTCGGAGATAAACGTAACGCCGTTTGTCGATGTAATGCTGGTGCTTCTTATAATTTTCATGGTTACCGCGCCGCTGCTGCAGCAGGGTATCGATGTCAATCTGCCGCAGGCAAAAGGTAAAGAGCTGCCTCCGGAGGAAAGGTTATCCATAGTTATTAAAAAGGGCGGCGTAATATACCTGAACGACAACCAGATATCAATGGAAGATCTTACAAAAAAACTCGCCGCTGTGAGCAAACTCAATCCGAACGTATTTCTCAAGGCAGACAAAGATGTCCCATACGGCCTTGTTGTTCAAGTCATGGGCGAAGTGAAGGAGGCCGGCATAGAGAAGCTCGGAATGATAACCGAGCCCAAGATTTCGCTGAAATGAAGGCGGATGGCATATATAGCGCCCTATCTCTTTCCTTTCTGCTGCATGTTATGGTTGCAACACTTTCCTTTTTCGCTGCGCGTGAGTTCTACACCAACCATCATATAATAAATCCTTATATAGTATCTCTTGTGAATACCGATGAAACAGCGGGACCTGAAGGGGGCGGGCCTCCTGCCGCTGCCCCTGAGGCCCCCGTGCAGGAAAAGGAACAGATTGCCAAGCCAGTGCAAAAACCTGCTGTGAATCCTAGCATGACGATCCCGGAGAATAAAAAAAAGAAAGAAGCTGAGGACAAGAGAATAAAAGAAAGTCTGGAAGTGTTGCGTGCCGAAAAAAAGATTGAGAAAATGGCTGCGCTCAGAAAAATAATCGATGTCGGCACGCGGTCAGGGAGTTCATCCGGTGCTTTGCCGGGAAACAATAAGCCCGGCAGCGGCGGCTCGATGGGGGGCGGCGCCGATTATTATTCCCTGATCCAGACAAAGATCCGGCAACAATGGATATATCCTGATACGCTCGATAAAGATCTGGAAACTATTGTTTCGATAAGAATTGCAAACGACGGCACCGTGACAATAGAAAAAGTCGAAAAGCGCTCCGGAAGCGCTCTTTTCGACCGCTCTGTACTGCGGGCCATTACAGCAGCGAGCCCTCTGCCGCGGCCATTGCACGAAGAGGAAATAGGACTGAGGTTCAGCCCGTAATAAAAAAAGGCAAAGGAAGGCAAAAGGCTAATGGCTAAAGGCGAAAGGTTAAATAAACAACAGGAAATCGGACGTGGAAGTTTATCTTCTGTCTCGCGCCCTTTATGTTTTGCCTTTAGCCCTTGGCCTTTAGCCTTTTGCCTCGTATTGTTTTGCCTTTTGCCCTCGATCGTTTTCGCCGATAAGATTTATATAGACATTACCTCGCCCGGTTCAAGCAAATTGCCTATTGCCGTGCAAAGTTTTACAGGTAACAAAGAGATATCGGATATCGTAAAGAATGATCTTACCTTTACAGGTCTCTTCGAATGTATTGATGATGCTGCGCAGATCGAACATCCTGATCAGCCCTTCAATGTCGCCAGTTGGCGGGGACTGGGAGTTGCACTTGTAGTTAAGGGCAGGGTTTCAGTTTTTGCACAAAACAAATTTGTCGTAATCGTTTCCGCTTATGACGTTACCGACGGCAGACAAGTGATGGAAAAGAGCTATGCGTCAACTGCCGAGCTGATTCGTACTGCTGCCCATTCCATTGCAAACGATATTTATACTGTCCTTACCGGGCAGCCTGGCATATTCAAAACAAAAATTATATTTGTCGGCGAGAGGGGCGGGAAAAAAGAACTGTATATGTCCGACTGGGATGGCCAAAGAGCGCACAATATCGGCATAAGCGGCGGCATTATACTGGCGCCCCGTTGGGCAAAGGACGGAACAAGGCTTCTTTATTCCGCCGAGAGGCTGCGCCTGTGGGGCATTTATCTGCTCGATTTGAATACAATGAAGGAGCGCAATCTGGGGCTGATGACGGGGTTGAATATAGCAGGCAGCTTTTCACCCAATAATAATGAGTTTGTTTTCAGCTCGACAAAAGACGGCAGGCCGGGCATCTATGTTGCGGACCTGGTAAATGTTAAAAGCAGGAAAATTATTTCTTCGCCATGGATCGATGTTTCTCCAGCGTTCTCTCCTGATGGCAACTCTATCGTTTTTGTTTCAAACAGGTCCGGCAATCCCCAAATATACATTGCGGACCGGGACGGTTATGGCATAAGGAGACTGACCTTTCAGGGTAATTACAACACGGCTCCTGCATGGTCTCCTCAGGGTGACAAAATTGCATATACCAGTATGCTGGGAGGGAGAAACCAGCTATTTGTCATGAAGGCTGACGGCACAGGCGCCACACAGCTTACCGACAAGGGGAATAACGAGAGCCCCTCATTCTCTCCTGACGGCAGATACCTGACCTTTACGTCCAATATCGACGGGACAAAAGGGATTTATCTTATAGGGCTCAATGGAGAGGGCCTTGTCCGTATAACGCCGAAAGGTTTAAAGGCGTTCTACTCAAGCTGGTCTCCGCTATAATAGAAGAAAGGCTGAGGACAAATGGCTAAAGGCAAATGGCAAACAGAGTTAAGGGCTAAAGCGGGGAAACAGTTATTTTTTGTAGTATCCCTTTAGCCTTTTGCCCTTAGCCATTAGCCATTTTTTGAGGTGTGGTGTGGAATTTACGCATTTTGATGAAAAGGGAAAGGCGCGTATGGTCGACGTTTCCGGCAAAGCTCTTACCAGCCGTGAGGCGGTGGCAGCAGGTTCCGTGCATATGAAGCCTGAAACAATGCGACTCATAAAAGAGGGGTCTGTTCAAAAAGGCGATGTGCTGGGTGTGGCAAGGGTAGCAGGCATCATGGCTGCAAAAAAGACTTCCGAATTGATCCCCATGTGCCATCCGTTGAATATAACATCCGTAACTGTCGATTTTGCTTTTGATGATGACAAAAGCAGGATAGATATCAGGAGCACTGTGAAGATAACAGGCCAGACAGGGGTCGAAATGGAGGCCCTTGTTGCAGTCTCTGCTGCAGCTCTCACTATCTATGATATGTGCAAATCAGCGGACAAGGAAATGGTGGTCTCTGACATAATGCTCCTCGAGAAACGAGGCGGCAAAAGCGGGGAATTCAAAAGAACGCAATGAAACTGGACCCTTACATGGATGCAGGCCGCAAAGTGGGTCTTGCCAGGATACAGGCAATTTTCAGCGAAGTGTTTGGATTCGACCGCAAAGCAGCATTCATTGCCGCTCTTTTGATCAGCTTTGTTACAATTTTTGCTGTTTTTTGGTTCTTCCATTCGGCCCCGCCAAGCACTATTATTATGACTGCCGGTCCTGAGGGGAGCATTTTCCGGGCAAACGCTGAAAAGTATGCAGCGATACTGGCACGTAAAGGCGTGAAATTAAAGATTCTCCCGTCCGAAGGCTCCCTGGAAAACCTCAAACGACTGGCAGATCCTTCATTCAATGTCGACGTCGGGTTCGTTCAGGGTGGGTTAACCAATAATATAAAAACGGATAAGTTGGTCTCTCTCGGGAGCTTGTACTATTCTCCTCTGCTGCTTTTCTACCAGAGGAATGAACGAGTCGATCTTCTTTCCAAGTTGGACGGCAAACGTATTGCTGTCGGTCCGGTGGGCAGCGGCACGCGAAACCTGGCCCTGGTACTGCTTGCCGACAATGGCATAGAACCCGGTGGCCGGACCACGCTGCTGGATCTCGACGGCGACGACGAGGCAAATGCCCTGCTTGAAGGGAAAATCGATGCCGCATTTATGATGGGGGAATCAGCTTCGGTCCAAAACTTGCGCAAACTCCTCCATACGCCTGGAATCCGGCTTTTTGATTTCACACAGGCAGATGCTTATACACGCCGCATCACGTATCTGAACAGGATGGAACTTCCCGAGGGTTCCATAGATTTCGGCAAGAATATTCCCGATAATGATATCCACCTGATTGGCCCCGCTGTCGAACTCATTGCGCGGGACGGCCTGCATCCGGCGCTGTCCGATTTATTGCTCGACGCAGCCCATGAAGTCCACGGGACTGCCAGCCTGCTCCGGCGACAGGGCGAATTTCCGGCTCCGTTACAACATGAATTTCGTATAAGCTCCGATGCAATCCGCTATTACAAATCAGGCAAAAGTTTTCTTTACCGTTATTTCCCTTTCTGGATAGCCAGCTTGCTAAATCGCATTATAGTCGTAATAGTGCCGGTTGTAGTGGTGTTGATACCGGGGCTGCGGATTATCCCAGCTTTCTATAGATGGCGGATCATGATGCGCTTTTACCGCTGGTACCGTGAATTGTTGGCGCTCGAAAGGGATATGGTTACTAGCCTATCGCCCGAAAAGCGGGAAGAAAGCTTGTTACGGCTCGACGATATCGACAAGGAAGTCAATAAAATGAAAGTGCCCGCTTCCTTTGCCGATCAATTCTACGTACTCCGCGCCCATATCATCTTTGTACACGACCGGCTCACGAACAAAAAACATGCACACTAAAACCGGCTAAAGGCTAAAGGCAAAGGGCTAAAGGTTTATTAAGCGCAAAAATGAATAAAAGTCTGTCCATGTTTCTGGTTCATAAACTTCCGCCTTTTGCCATTAGCCTTTAGCCATCTTTTTTATTTGTACCTTTCCACGCTGAACCTGAACAACTGAACATTGCTATCCAGCGGGTCTATCCCTGCCTTCATTTTTGTTATTCTCAGTTGATCTTCAACTGTGTCCACCCCTTCCAGGTCAGGAAGCAAAAGTCCCTTTCTTGCACCTTTAATCACAATGACGCCGTATTTCTTCGGATCCAGTTCCGAAATATCCTTAACTTCTTCGGGCGATGAGAGGACATCCACGGAATACTGGAGCGCTTGCAGTTCGTCTTCCCTAAGCGGACTAAACCGGGGGTCTTCCGTAGCGGCTGCCAGCGCGTTCCTCACTATTTCCTCATAAAGGTTCCCGGAGGTGGGAAGAAACGTTCCGATGCATCCGCGGAGATCGTTCCCGATCTTCAGACAGACAAAAACACCGGCTTGCTGCTTCATGTCGGCAGGCACTTCTTCAGGAGGCGGGGGCACTTTTCTGCGTATTACATACTCTTCTATAACCTTCTTGGCGAGCGCTGCATAAGAGTGCATTTCTATTCCTTTCGCTGCATTGCGTATTCGGCCATAGTCAGGAGAGCTTCCTTTTTAACGGAATCGGGAAAGTGTTTCAGTTCGTCTTTTGCTTCCTCGATCAAATCCTCGGCTATTTTGAGGGACTCCTCTATGGCCCGGTATTCCGCAAACAGAGCTATGATCCGCTGCAGGCCCTCCCCGCTTCCAGCCTTCTTCTTTATAATCTCCCTGATCTCGTCCCGCTCGGCAGCGGATGCGTTTTTCAGCAGATAAATAAGAGGCATGGTGATCTTCCCTTCTTCCAGGTCTTTGCCGAGCTCTTTGCCAAGGTTGTTCTGATCGGCCACATAGTCCAGGATGTCGTCGGCAAGCTGGAAGGCTATACCTGTCTTCATACCGAAGCGGGCAAGCGCCATCTCATTCCCCTCGGCCTGGCCGGCCAAAATCCCGCCGATCCTGCATGCCGCCGAAATCAGGACTCCTGTCTTGGCGGCTATAATCTCGAAATACTCATCTTTTGTTATCTCGGGATCACCGATTTTATTAAGCTGCAAAATTTCACCCTCGGTCATCCGGGTGGTAGCTTCTGAGAGAGCTTCCATTATCTTTTGGCTCTTCTGGTCAACAGCGATCTTGAGTGCCTTGGAATACAGGAAGTCTCCGACAAGTATAACGACCTGGTTTCCCCATACCGCGTGTGAGGCAGGCTTTCCTCTTCTGACCTCGGCCCCGTCTATAACATCATCGTGCAGCAGTGAAGCCGTGTGTATGGCCTCGATAATCGCGCCGAGCATTGTGCAATTTGACTCTCTATACCCGGAAAGATCGGAACTCAGGAGAAGAAACAACGGCCGTATCCGCTTTCCTCCGCCACTGATGATATGCTGTCCCACCATGGGGATCAAAAAGACATTGCTGCTGAAGATGCCGAGGAGTTTCTGCTCGACGGCTTTCAACTCTCCCGCGTACTGTGAAAAGATGTCATGAACGTTCATCTTAATGTTCTACCCTCGTAACCCCTTCCGCACCCCTTATTAGAGTAAAAGGAGGCCGGGTGGTGTTATAGCGCTTCAGGCTTAAATCGTATAGATTCCGTGTCAACGTTCCCTTTTGCCAGTTTTTTAAGATCGCGAGGCCGGAATGCACCCTTTTCGGTAAAAAAAGAAGTGACATATTTGGCCGGTGTTACGTCAAAGGCCAAGTTTATTACATTAACGCCCTCCGGCGCAACTTTTTGTCCACGAATGTAGGTCACCTCATCAGAGTTGCGTTCCTCGATAGGTATGTAGTCTCCAGATTTCATGCTGAAATCGATACTGCTCAACGGCGCCGCAACATAGAACGGGATGCCGTGCACCTTGCACATTACTGCAACAGTGTATGTGCCGATTTTATTTGCAACGTCTCCGTTTCTCGTTGTGCGGTCAGTGCCGACAATGGCAAGATTAATCATTCCTTTTTTCATAAGTGCGCCTGCAGTATTGTCGGTTATCAGAGTCACCGGTATGTCGGCCTGCATCAGTTCCCACGCAGTCAGCCGGGCACCCTGCAATACAGGCCGGGTCTCGTCTGCAATTACGTGGATGCGCTTGCCTTGCTCTTTTGCTATAAGCATTGGTCCGGTTGCTGTGCCGTACCCGCCCGTGGCAAGGCTGCCTGCGTTGCAGTGGGTCAGGATTGTATCTCCGTCCCTGATAAACTCGGCCCCCCATCTGCCTATAGCTTTATTTATCTCTATGTCTTGTTCAAGTATCCTCTTTGCCTCATCTATAAGCAGCAGCTTCAACTCATTTACCTGCCGGTCTTTTTCAGCGGCAAGCAGCCGCTTTATTCTCTCGACAGCCCATTTTATGTTCACTGCAGTAGGCCTTGTGGCGAGAAGGGTATCCATCACAGGCTCCAGTTTCCTGATAAAATCTTCAACAGTGCCTGCCTGAATGTCCTGGGCGCCAAGTGCAATTCCCATGGCAGCCGCTATACCGATTGCAGGCGCTCCCCTGATCCAGAGCTTCTTAATTCCTTCAGCAACCTTCTGGTAGTCGGTGCATTCCACGTAGTGCACTTCAAGGGGCAGCCTGCTCTGGTCAAGCATGAGCACCTTATTGTCTTTCCATTCTATCGTACTGATCATATCAAATCTCCTTATTCAATGACCTTCCGGTAATGCCGTCTCGCCTTTGGGATCAAAAACAGGTCGCTTCGTGATTTCGCTATTGGGCGTAAGCCTCGTTTCATAGTGCATACAGGTCAAGATTGCAAATGTATTCAGAATATATGACTAACAGACTAAAAAAGGACTATGGATACTATACGATATGTCTTTCGAAGTATGCAACCGTTTCTGCGAATATATTTAAGGTCCGTATCATTTCATTACTTGCCTACGGATTTTGCCTTGTGGCTTTACAAAAGACGTGAGTATGGTATATATTTTCAAGTGTTGTGTTGAATCGCTTGGAAGGAAAAAACAAAACAGGAGGTAACATGGGCAGCCCTGATGGCAGTAGTAGCCAGAGTATTAGTAAGTCTTTGAATGAAAACGAAAAAGAAGAACCTGACCCGCATCGGACAATTCATGCGGCTGCCGCGTTAAGCATATCTCTCAGATGATCCCTTCTTGAGCGATTCGCCTCCGGCCGCCATGACCTTTGCGGCTTGCATGGAGGTGAGTCATGAAAAACTTAATATTTGTCCCCATAGTCCAAGCTATCCTCTCACTTGGCGTTCCTGCGTCAGCAACACAGACGCGCGGTGACCAAGTTACAGGAGGCGATCATGTTTAAATTCCTTTACAACTTCTTCATGCCCTCTTCTATCCGCAATGAAGCGACCGCTCCTCACGCACGCACCGAAGATGAAAAACGGCTTTGGGAAGTATGCACAGCCCCGGTGAGCCAGGCCATGCAGATCATGGGCAGCAATGATCAGGGATTAAGCCCGGAAGAGGCTGCCAAAAAACTGGAGAAATACGGACGCAATGAGATATCCCAGGCAAAACGTCTCAATTTTTTCCAGGATATCCTGCACCGGTGCAAGAGTCCTCTTGTTATCCAGCTTCTCGTAATTGCAATTGTCTGCGGCATAATGGACGATATTAGGTCGGCATTCGTCGTGGGCCTTATGGTCGTGCTGAGTGTTGGTTTATCGTATGTACTGGACCATCGCTCAAGCCGCGCAGTCGAATCTCTCGGCAAGCGGGTACAGTCGCGTGCCATCGTATTAAGGGATGGCAAGGAACATGAGCTTCAGCTGGCTGAACTGGTTCCAGGGGATATCGTACTCCTTCAGGCCGGGTCAATTATCCCTGCTGATTTGCGCCTGCTTCATGCCAGGGATTTCTTTGTCAGCGAGGCTACACTGACAGGTGAGTCCATGCCTGTGGAAAAGAGCGCGGAAGTCTCTATCAACGGCGGTAAGGCATTACTTGAACTGGGCAATGCCTGTTTCCAGGGTACTAATGTGGGCAGCGGGTCTGCCCGCGGTCTGGTTGTTAACACAGGGAGCCGCACATTTTTCGGGGCCATTGCTGAACGGCTTGCGGGCCAGGCCATTGAAACCAGTTTCGATCGCGGGGTGCGCTCCTTCACATGGCTTATGATCAGGTTTATGATAGTCATGGTATCCACTGTCTTCATAATCGTCGGCCTGACAAAAGGAAATTGGCTGGAAGCCCTTCTTTTCGGCCTCTCGGTCGCTGTGGGACTGACCCCTGAGATGCTGCCCATGATCGTAACAGTAAACCTGGCAAAGGGCGCCATTGCCATGTCAAAGAAAAAAGTCATCGTCAAACGGCTTTCTGCAATACAGAACTTCGGCGCCATCGACTTCCTCTGTACTGATAAAACAGGCACCCTGACCCAGGACAAGGTAATTCTCGAAAAACACGTTGATGTCAGCGGGGAAGAGAGCGAAAGCGTCCTGCGCTATGCCTACCTGAACAGCTATTACCAGACAGGACTTCGCAACCTGCTCGACAGGGCCGTTCTTGAGCGCACTGAATTCGAGGTCGAGAGCGATTGCCGTCTGGTGGATGAGTTGCCCTTCGACTTTCAGCGCAGACGCATGTCAGTGGTCGTCGAATTTGAGGGCGACCACGTCCTCATCTGCAAGGGCGCGGTCGAAGAGGTTTACACATGCTGCACTCATTACCAGTTGGATGATGAGATTTATCCCCTTATAGACATGATCAAGGACGATCTTTTTGAAGAGGTCGCCCTTTTGAACAAACAGGGCTACCGTTGCCTCGCAATTGCTTACCGGGAATTTCCCCGTGAGCAGACGCGGTTTACCGTTCAGGATGAAACCTGCCTGGTCCTGCTCGGGTACATCGCCTTTCTGGACCCTCCCAAGGACTCTGCTGCCACTGCGATAAAGCAGTTGAAAGAAACTGGAGTGCAAGTCAAGATCCTGACCGGCGACAACGCGCTCGTAACGAGCAAAATCTGCCGCGATGTCGGCCTTGCAGTCAGACGCATACTGACTGGTGAAGATTTGGACCGCATGAGTCCGGAAGAGCTCCTCCCCGCTGTAGTTGATGCTGATGTGCTGGTGAAACTCTCGCCTCTCCAGAAAGAACGGGTTATCGAGTCGTTGCGCAAAGGCGGGCATGTTGTGGGCTTTATGGGAGACGGTGTCAATGACGCTCCGGCCCTGCGTGTGGCCGATGTCGGGATCTCGGTGGATTCGGCTGTGGATGTGGCGAAGGAGTCCGCGGATATTGTATTGCTGGAGAAAAGCCTCCTCGTCCTCGAAGACGGAATTCTGGAGGGACGGAAGGTATTCTCTAACGTCATTAAATACATACGCATGGGCGCAAGTTCCAATTTCGGCAACATGTTCAGCGTGCTCGGCGCCAGTTACATGCTGCCTTTTCTGCCGATGCAGCCGATCCAGATTCTGCTGAACAACCTACTCTACGACTTTTCCCAGACCGGTATTCCGACTGATCACGTGGACGAGGAGCAGATTGCAAAGCCCCGTAAATGGGACATAGCAAACATCAAATGGTTCATGATCTTCATCGGTCCGATCAGTTCGATATTCGACTATGCGACGTTCGCGCTGATGTGGTTTGTTTTTAATGGACGGGCCTACCTTACCACGGCAGCGGGGCCTGGCCGTGAGATGCATGCGCAGCTCTTCCAGACCGGTTGGTTCGTGGAATCGATTCTGACGCAGACGCTCATAGTCCACATCATTCGCACCAAACGCATTCCCTTTATTCAGAGCCGCGCCTCCCTGCCCATGACTTTGACCACTCTTGCCGTCATGGCCATCGGCTCGTGGCTGCCCTACTCTCCTTTTGCTTCCAACTTCGGCCTTGTTCCCCTGCCGTTGAGCTACTGGGGATGGATCGCTGCGTTTCTGCTCTCTTATGGCACGCTTACTCATTTCGTAAAGACGTGGTTCTTTAAACGATTCGGAGGTGTATAAATGTTAAATACTATCCTTGAAGCCCTGGAAGAAGGCCGCTTGATCGAACTGCCGGACTACAATAAGAAAGATGCGCTTGAGGTACTGGCAAGCCTGTTGGAAGCAGTCCCCTCTGTGCCGGCCGGGACCGATATCGTTGGAGCTGTTCTGACCCGTGAGAGCGTATCCAATACCTCCCTTGGGTCCGGCTGGGCCTGTCCGCATGCTCCGGTCTCATTCGATGGAGACTTGCTGTGCGCTATCGGGTGGTGTCCTCAGGGCATGGATTACGGAAAACCCGGCGAACCCCTGGTGCGGCTTATCATTATGTTCCTGGTCCCCGAAAATCAGAGGACCCCATATCTGAAAGAAGTTTCGACGCTTGTCAAGGTTATGACAAATCACCCTGAATGCAAGGAACTTGCACAGATAGCGGACTTGAACGCTGTCCGTCTGAGACTGCTTGATATGGCCCACTTTGCCATGGAAGAGGCTGGTACCGATACCCGCGCCCGGATGATTCAATTGAAGACGCGCGCAATTGCAGCTCCTGCAGTTATGCTGGAACTGGAAAACATGGTAATTGAGCCCCTGCTGATTGTTGCCGGAGCCGGAATCAGGACTGTAATTCTGACTGAGAGCAGCGAACTGGCCGATCTGACCAAGGACGACGAGACGTTGGCTTCCGTGATCGCTGATAAGGGTTCTCATGAATTCAAGGGATGGCGGATCGTGCGCCGCAGCAGCACCGTTTACCAGGGAGAAAGAGTCGTGTATGATTGTCTGGCGATCCATGCGGCAAAGAAAGAAAAATAGTTGTGAAGGTCTGAAGGTATCCTCGCGTTGAAGAAGGGCAGTTCAGGCTCTTTGCCTGCGTCGGAGGTCCGGCAGAAATGCGGTAAAAATACCGAGCAACGGCAGATAAGAGCACACATGATAAACGAATTCGATGCCATAATGATCAGCGAGTCTGCCGAGTACTGCGGCGCCGATTCCAGCCATGCCGAAGGCAAGGCCGAAGAAGAGACCCGAGACAGTACCCACCTTACCCGGAATAAGCTCCTGCGCAAACACGAGGATGGCCGAGAAAGCGGAAGCGAGGATGAGTCCGACAATAAAAGCGAGTATGCCGGTCCAGGCCAGATTTGCATAGGGCAGAGCCAAAGCGAACGGTGCAGCGCCCAGTATTGATACCCAGATCACGCGCTTTCTGCCGATGCGGTCGCCGATAGGCCCGCCAAAAAGAGTGCCTATGGCAACTGCGAACAAGAACACGAAAAGATGCACCTGCGCAGATTGCACAGACAGGTGGAAGCGGTGCATCAGGTAAAAAATATAATAGCTGCTCAGGCTGGCCAGGTAAAAAAACTTGGAGAATATCAGCACCAGCAGAATTAGCATGGACAGAAAAACCGTGCGCGCCGGCAAAACCGGGTGCAACCCTTTATCAGCTGTGACCCTGTGTGCAGTAAGCGCCTGGCGACGCCTATACCAGCCGCCCACCTTCCAGAGCACTGCGATAGCGAGCAGAGCAGCGAGTGAGAACCATGCAACGCTGCCCTGCCCGCGAGGGATAACAATCCACGCGGCCATCAGGGGGCCCATCGAGGAGCCCATATTGCCGCCGACCTGGAAGATCGACTGCGCCAGCCCGTGCCGTCCACCTGATGCCATACGGGCAACGCGCGAGGACTCCGGGTGGAAGATCGATGACCCTGTTCCGACGAGTGCGGCGGCAAAGAGAAGCGTGCCATAGTTCGGTGCGTTCCCCAGGACCAGAAGGCCGACCAGTGTGCAACCCATTCCGAAGGCCAATGAGTATGGCTTCGGATGGCGGTCGGTGTAGAGCCCGACCATTGGCTGGAGCAGGGAAGCGGTAAGCTGGTAACTCAGCGTAATGAGGCCGATCTGCGCGAAACTGAGCTGGAACCTGCCCTTGAGCAGCGGATAGATGGCAACGATCAATGATTGGATCGTGTCGTTTAGAAAATGTGAAAAGCTGATCGCGCCAAGCACTTTGAAGGCAGTGCGCTTAGCGGTCATGCTTCCTTTGGTTTCTTCCATATAAACTCGAAACTTGACCAAAACTCAGCTTCCTCTGCTTCACTCTTAAACTTGGGTATCTTCTTGAGTATGCTCATATGCCTTTTTCTCATTCCGGTTCATATCACGTGCAGATATTAGCAGACACGACAGTAAGTGCGAGATGAATTATATCGTATTAGTAACGTATCTTTATCAGTTTGATTTCTTTAAAGGACTTAAAATCATCGATATTCACCGTAAGAAGATTTAAGATGCCGTTAGCAATCATCGTCGCAGCCATGTTGGCATCGAGGATTCTCTTCCCTTTGATATTGCATGAGACAACGGAAGCTTTTTCAAAGCTTCCGTTGTCTCTTCGTCTCGTCTGCTACAGCTTCCTGCTTAATAAGTATATCAAAAAGCTACGACTCTTTAAAACATTAATGAATATGCTTCTTGTATAGTTGCAATTTCATCTGTTATATTTAATTTGTAAAAGCCGAACCCTTTGTGAGGAGGGGGCGGAAAGTTCCGGATCTTGTAACAGAGATGGCCGAACTGCCTATACTGATTGGGCAGTTCGGCCTTTTATTTTGTTAATGAGTGAATGTGCTGAGAGAGAATAACTTATCCGATTGACATCATAAATAATCCACATGGAGGGTCCAACTGTTCACTAGACGAAATTTTTTGAAAATATCTGCGGCAACCGCCGTAGGCCTCGCTACCAGCCAGTCCCGGCACCTTTTCGGAGGCATCTGGTCCGATGCGGCACCTGCCTTCCGGGGTCAACCGATAAAGGAGGAGATACTGCCTCGACTACCGTGCCAAGCCTACACCTCTCTCGCCTTGACCCGCCGCTATCCCTGGTTGAGGTTCGGCGAAAAGCCTGGGGGCCGGGTTCAGATAGCCAATATCAGCAGCCTTCACGAAGATTTGCCAAGGGTGCGGACCTCCGGCTTGCCAGGCGAGTGTGTGTTCGAGACTGATGCGGGTGGCAGATTCCTGCCATGGATCCAGATGTTCCAGCGGCCGACACTGGTTTACGAGGCTAATTCCGCGTTGAAAGCACTTGCCGGGACGAGCAGGCTCTACATCAAGGATGAGGGTAGCGATTTGTTCCCGCTGTACGGCAACAAGATCAGAAAGTACGAGTTTCTGCTCCCGAACCTCGCTCTATGTGGGGTAAAGAAGGTATACACTCACGGCGCCTTCGGAAGCAATCATTGCGCTCATATAGTCCTGGCAGCGCGCTTCGGAAATTTCAGACCTGGGGGCGATGCCAAGCCGATAGACGTAGAGTTGATACTCTACCCGCAGGGAAATCACGGAAAACGTGATCACCAAGCTAAGGCTGTTGGTGGCAAGTGGCGCGACGCTCCGTTTTCTGGAGGGGGACACCTCGGTCGGGCTCTCGATACTCATGGAACGAGTGAAGCCCTACATTTCCGAGGAGTCAGACGAGGCCTACGTCCCGCCGGGGGGGTCCTCGCCACTGACGGTACTGGGACACGTTGAAGCACTTATGGAACTTGCGGAGGAGGTAGAGAGCGGCGACTGCTCGTTGACAGCTCCTCCGGATTATATCTTCGTCCCTTTGGGCAGTGGCGCCACCACGGTGGGACTGGTGCTCGGCTGCCATCTTTTGGGATGGCCCACCAAGGTGGTGGGAACGTGTTCGCAAGATAAAGGCTGGGCCGCCCGGCTGGCGGTGAACGGGGACATTGACACACCTTTTCTGGTGGCCAATGCCCTATCGCTTCTGGATAAGGCGCTTGAATGGCTGGACCGCATGGGACTTGTACCCGATACCCGGCAGGCCTGCCCAGGTCGGGACGTGCTGAGGCGGGGTTTTATCTACGACAACGTGAGCTGGCATCCGGAGTACGGGAAAGTGACGCCTGAGAACCAGAGAGAGGCAACCGCGGCCGCCAGTGCAGGGTTGGTATTGGACAACACATTCACGGCAAAGTCGTTTCACACGCTCAGGATCTACGCCGAGAACAGTCTGTTGCAGAACAAGAGCGCGCTTTTCTGGAATACCTACCAGCGTTTTCCGCTGAACACGCTGTTGCCAGAAGATCACAAATGGATCATGGCGCTTCCTGAACCGATCCGCGCGCTGGTGGATGCGTACCGGAAGATACGAGGGGAAGCGTTATGACTGTTAACGCCGGCAAATACGTACTGTCAGGATATCTGGCTGTCGCAACAGCAGGGATAGTTTATGCCCTGACCAGCAGCCACGAACTTTTTGCACTGTTGCAGTCAGCGGCTGCTCACCAGCCCCTTTCCTGGCCACTGGTGTTCGGCATGGGGATATTCATCCTGCTGTTTGCCGGCACCGTGTTCTTTTCGGTGCCGACCAACCCTTTATTCTATCTCGCCGCGGGGTACCTGTTCGGCTCCGTAACAGGGAGCGTACTGCCGTCATTGCCGCCACTTCGGGATCCGTGGCCTCGCTTTATTTTTTTCGCAAAACCATGTCATCACCGCCGGTGCTGCAGAGGCCCGAAGTCAAGAACGTTTTCCTCATGCTGGTGCTGTTACGTTGCTCACCATGGTTCCCGAGTCCGCTGATTAACGTATTCTGTGGCATGGCACGGGTGCCCTTTTCCACTTTTCTTGCCAGTAACGTGTTGGGGACGCTTCCGTTGGTATGCACCTATACCCTTGTTGCCAGCCGATTGAGAGGTCCGATTACTGTCTCCATTCTGCATTCGCCCGAACTTCTCGGGGCACTGACGGTATTCAGTGTGATTTCGCTTTTCGGCTTTTTACAACCACTTCATGTCGTCACCAGCCACTTGCGCAGCTCTATCATTTCCAAATCTAAAGTGGGTATTTTCCCCCAATACATCAAAAAGGTGGAATAAGCAAGTTAGATATCCGGAATCAGGATTAGTCAGGGAGAAAAGAAAAAATGCCGAAGGCGGGACTTGAACCCGTACAGGTTGCCCCACACGCCCCTCAAACGTGCGTGTCTACCAGTTCCACCACTTCGGCAATTGCGTCGAGCGTCAAGCATGCAGCGTTGAGGGAAACGTAACGCTTGGCTCTGCGTTTAATATTATAGCAGGTTAAGGCTATTATTATAAATACTTCGGCAGTGAGCGCGCAAGTGCTACAACAGTGACAGCCTTTGCTCCCTCTTTTACCAGCACTCGCGCACATTCATGAACTGTGGCCCCGGTCGTGATGACATCATCCACAAGGAGAAGCCTGAGACCGTTTACAGCTTTCCCTGCACTAAATGCGTTCTTTACATTTTTCAGCCGTTCTTTTCCGGTGACGTTGATCTGCGCCGGTGTTTCCTTTTCTTTTTTTAAGACATCAAGCAAGAGCGGGATGCCGCAAGCGCGTGAAATATGTCTGCCGATTAAAGCGGTCTGGTTAAATTCCCTTTCTCTAAGTCTTCCGTGATGCAAAGGGACCGGAACAATGCCGTCAGCCTCGGGGAGCGCCAGTTCAGAAAGCAGCATCGCAATAGGCCGGGCAAGCCTCTTGAGTCCGTTGAATTTAAGAAGGTGAATGGCCTTCCTCAAGGCGCCGTCATAAATGCCGTAATAAATAATTTTTGAATAAGGCGGCGGCACTTTCAGGCACGATGCACAGTGCCTTGCATGGGCTGAGACTGCCGGTATGCCGCATGTCCGGCATGCAGGGCCTGAATACCGTTCAATCCCTTTCCAGCAGGATTTGCAGATCGGATTATGCCTGAAACTGTCCGAATCATTGCCGCATACAGGACAGGTTGAGGGAAAAAGCAGATTCAGAATGTCCAATCCACGGCTCCGGCTAGAAAGGTTCTTTAAGTACTATGATCTCGTCTCTCTTCTGCCCTGTGGAAATTATCTGAATTTTTGTATCGAGAAGCGTTTCTATTCTCTTAATATATTTCTTTGCATTGACAGGGAGCTGCTTGAATTCCCTGATCCCTGCAGTGCTCTCTTTCCATCCTTTTAATTCCTCATAAACAGGCTGCGCCTGCTCAAGGACCTCGATTTCTTTTGGAAAGTTTTTATACCTGGTACCCTTATATTTATAGCTGGTGCAGATTTTGATCGTATCCAGTCCGTCAAGGATATCAAGTTTTGTCAGGGCAATTCCGGTCAGTCCGTTGATGCGGACAGAGTGTTTCAGGATAACCGTATCAAGCCAGCCGCACCTTCTCGGTCTTCCGGTCGTGGCCCCGAATTCCCCTCCTTTTTTCCTTATTGATTCGCCAAGTTCGTCTTTCATCTCGGTAGGGAACGGGCCTTCGCCGACCCTTGTAGTATATGCCTTGCGTAATCCCAAGGACTTTCCTGATTTTTGTGGGACCCACGCCCAGGCCGGTACATACGCCTCCGGCTATAGTATTCGATGAGGTCACAAAAGGGTATGTACCATGATCTATATCGAGTAATGTTCCCTGTGCACCTTCGAAAAGCACTTTCTTGCCTGCTGATATGGCATCGTTAACTATAATATCGGTGTCTGTTATATACTTTGCGAGCTGCCCGGCGTAGTCCATGTACTTGTCGTATATCTCATCCGCATTAAGAGGCGCTGAATTGTAAAAACGCTCGAGCAGGAAATTGACTATAACAAGATTAGCCGTCAGTTTTTCCCTGAATATCCGCGGAGTCAACAGATCCATCATGCGGATGCCATGCCTTGCAACCTTATCAGTATACGAAGGGCCGATTCCCATGCCGGTGGTGCCGATCTTACACTTCCCCTTCCCGTTCTCATGTTCGCGCTCCAGGGCCTTATGGTAAGGCATAATGACGTGGGCGGTCTTTGATATCAGCAGATTGTTATCTACAGGAATTCCTTTCTCCCTGAGGGCGCCTATTTCGGAAATAAGAGCTTCAGGATTGATCACCATGCCGTTGCCGAGGATACATTTCTTCCGTTTGTGAAGGATTCCCGACGGGATGAGGTGGAGTATGTATTTTTCGTCTTTAATAACTACAGTATGACCCGCGTTATTTCCCCCCTGATATCGTGCGACCATGTCGGCCTTCTGGGTCAGACAATCGACGATCTTCCCTTTTCCCTCGTCACCCCACTGCGTACCAACCACAACGACTGTAAGCATAGTAGTACCTCTTTTATAGATTTATGACCTTGACATCAAGTATATTGGGCAATTTCTTTATTTCTTCCAGCAATTCGTCGGATATCGAAGAATCTATATTGACAACCGATATTGCATTGCCGCCTGCACTCTCCCTGCCGAAATGCATCCGGGCAATATTGATATTATTTTTCCCCATGATTGTACCGATACTGCCTATGACACCGGGCTTGTCATTGTTATACATCACCAGCATATTCCCCTCGGGCACAATCTCGACAGTGTAATTGTCTATCTGCACTATTCTCGGATCTTTTCTGCTGAATAACGTGCCTGACACGACAATCTCTTTCTTCCGGGATTTAATTGTAATTGTTATCATGCTGTTGTAATCGCCTGCATCACTGCTCTTGGTTTCATTGACCTCGATCCCGCGTTCTTTGGCGATAAACGGTGCATTGACGAAATTCACCGTCTCAAGCAAAATCGGATCAAGCAGTCCCTTGATTGCCGCGATAGTGAGCGGCGAAATGTTCAAGTCCGCAACCTTTCCCTTGTATTCCAGCGTAACGCCGGAGACTTCACCGACGAACAACTGGGAAGAGAAACTTCCGAGTTTGTCTGCGAGCGCAATGTACGGCTGCAGCGCAGCCATCTGATCAGCCGGAATTGACGGGAAGTTAACGGCATTTCTTATTATGCCGCGAACGAGATAGTCCACTATTTGTTCTGCAACAGCCACTGCCACATTCTCTTGCGCCTCTTGTGTTGAGGCCCCAAGGTGCGGGGTGCATACAACATTAGGGTGCCCTACAAGAGGATTATCGACCGGTGGTTCCTTTTCGAAAACATCCAGGGCCGCACCGGCAACCTTTCCGCTCTCCAGTGCTTCGTAGAGGTCTTTTTCATTAATGATACCGCCGCGGGCACAGTTGATAATGTACACCCCATCTTTCATGGTCCTGATAGTTTCCGCCCTGACAAGATTCCTGGTTTCATGCGTTAACGGCGTGTGTATGGTAATAAAATCGGCCCTTTTTATGAGTTCCGGGATTTCGATTTTCTCTATTCCGGTCTGTTTAGCCTTCTCTTCGTTGAGAAAGGGTCGTAGGCGATTACCTGCATGCCAAGGCCCTGGGCCCGTTTGCCACCTGTCCGCCGATATTGCCCAAGCCTATTATACCGAGCACTTTATTGAAAAGTTCAGTACCCATGAATTTCTTCTTTTCCCATTTCCCGGCAGCTAATGACTCCTTTGCCTGTGGAATCTTCCGGGCAACTGCAAACATCATGGCAATGGTGTGCTCGGCAGTCGTAATCGTGTTGCCGCCAGGGGTGTTCATCACCACAATGCCTTTCTTGGATGCGGCAGCCTTATCTACGTTGTCAAGACCGGAACCGGCGCGGCCGATGACCTTCAGATTTGCAGCAGCCTCTATTATTTCAGCCGTGGCTTTAGTCGCACTCCTGACCACCAGGCCATCGTACTCTCCGATAATGGCCTTCAACTCCTCGGGTTTCAGGCCTGTTTTGACATCAACTTCCAGCCCTGCCCTTTTTTAAGTATTTCAACACCAAGAGGTGAAATGCTGTCGCTAACAAGAACCTTCATCAAAAAGTCCTCCTCAAAAAAAGAATTATGAATGAACAATGATGAATGACTAATTAAGGATCATATCTTCTTACCACAATTGTTCATTATTCGTTCTTAATTGATCATTGCATTAATATCTCCTGCGCTTTCGCAACGCCTGTTCCAAGCTTAATATTATAACCGAGTTCCTTCAGCACCATTTCAAGGGCGGCAATGCCGGTTATAACATCGAAAATATCGGCGTATCCCAGATAGCAATACATT